>JBFMCD010000124.1:0-25210 GCA_040754885.1 Acidobacteriota bacterium | reverse complement strand
CAAAGACGTGGACCGTGGTCCGTGGACCGTGGTCCGGTGAAGCGAAGAAGAAAGCAACCGGGCGGGGCCGCGAGGCCCCGCTTCTTCGTACGGGCAAGACGAATCGGTCGACGGGACGGAACGTGGACCGCGGTCCGTGGACCGTGGTCCGGTGAAGCGAAGAAGAAGAAAGCAATCTGGCGGGGCCGCGAGGCCCCGCTTCGATTTCCGCTCTCGGAACTCGTCCTCACCTCGGGCGGTGGATGGCCCACGCAGCTGCCGCCCTTGACTCCGGACCGCCGTCTACCTATTCGTGGGGCGCGGCACGGCGCCCACATCGGGCTTTCCGAACCAGCACCCCGGCGCCAGGCGGCGTGCCTCGCGCATGTGTGTATCGGCCGCTCGGCTGTCGCCGAGTTCGGCGAGCGCGTCGGCCACGACCCGGTGCGCGAGCGGCACCCAGGCGAACGACTCCAGGCTGGTGCGGCCGCGCCTCTCGAGCGTGGCCAGGGCCTCTTCGGCGAGGCCGCGGGCGAGGGGCGCGCGGCCGCGCCTCAGCTCGATACGGGCCAGCAGGAGCGCCGCCTGCGGCGCCGACTCGGGGTTTCGTCGCGCGCGCGTGACGCGGTCCTCGATCCGCTCGAGGTCTTCGCGGCGCTCCAGGGCCGCCCACAGCCCCGCGATCGCGATGGGTCGGAGGGACCCTCTCGTGGTCGTCTCCAGCAGTGGATCGCTCCACCTGCCCCTGGCGAAGGAAGCGAAGGCGCGGACGTCGTCGAAGTACGCGATCGAGTCGAGCCTCCCGCTCACGGTCGAGACCAGGTCGTTCAGCCTTCGCTCGACGCGGCGGTTGCCCTCCAGGGCCGCGCCCAGCGCCAGGGCGACGTGCGCGTCGAAGAACTCCCTGCCCGACGTCCTCGGCAGCGCGGACCTCTCCAGGAAGGCGAACGCCTCGTCGCGCCGGCCGGCGAGGAAGAGCTGCTCTCCCAGCCGCAGCACGATGTCGCCGGCCTCGGGGTCCCGCTCCTGTGCCGCGCGGAGGAACGTGACGGCCTCGTCGTGACGGCCGGCGCGCGCCAGAGAGCGGGCGAGGAGGAGCCCGGCCGCGAGGCGGGACGCTGGCTCGGCCAGCACGTCGCCGTGCATGAGTTCGAGCCGGTTCCACGCCTGGTGCGCGCCGGTCGCGGACGATTCGAGGTCGAGACACCTCCCGGCCATGTCGCGCCAGAACGCGGCTCGCGGCCCGGGACCCTTGCCGAACAGGGCGGACGAAGCAGGGTTCCCGAACGCGTCGAGTCGGAGCGGGCGTCGGTCGACGCGAAGGAGAATCCCGGACGCATCCGCGCGCAGCAGTTCGGTGCCGCCGGTCGCCTCGCCCAGGACGGTGTACGAGGTCACGGCGCTCTCCGGCGCGGAGGTCGGACTCATCACGTGGATGAGATCCGGCGAGGATCCGAGCAGGAACGTCGGAATCTCGGCGTGAGGTGCCGCCCGCAGGGTGGCGACCACGGTCTGGTATCCCATCGGGTTGTTGAGGCCGAGCGCGAGCAGTTCCCTGCGCCCGTCGCCGTCGAGGTCGGCCGGCACGCAGCGGTGGATGTGACCCGAGTTGGACAGCAGCTCCGCCGGCCGCCGCCCTCCCCGCAGGTCCCAGATCCCGACCTCCGAAGGGAACCACTCCAGGTGCACGGCCGTCCAGACGAGGGCGGGACGGCCGTCCCCGTCGAGGTCGTGGGCCTCGAGTGTCCGGACGGCCCCCGAAGGCGCGAGATCGCTGTAGAGACCGCGCAGTGTGTCCATCAGCGGCTCGAACGCCGCGAGTTCCCGACGTTCTCGGTCGCACACCGCGATGCGCGGGACCGTCTCGCCGTCCTCGCCGATGCGCAGTCCCGCCACAGCCACCTCACGGTCGCCTTCGCCGACCAGGTCCTCGACGAGTGCGTTCGTCGTCGGCTCGCTCGGCGAGCCGGCCCTCCACAACTCCCGTCCTCGCTGGTCGAGGGCGACGGCCTCGCCGCCGGCGATCGTCACCGACGAGAGCTGGCCCCGGCGCGCGGAGTGAAGCGCTACCGTCGCCACGCCGCCGGCCAGGACCAGGACGGCCGCCGCGCCGGCCCGCCGCCAGAAGCGGGGAGAAATGAGCAGCCGCCGCCGGAGCAGCGCTTCGCGCGCCGCGGCGGCGCTGGCGAACCGGTCGCCGGGGCGCTTCTCGAGCAGGCGCAGGACGAAACGGTCGAGCCACGCCGGGCAATCGGGACGCGACGCGCGCGGGCTGGGCGGCGCCGCGCGGAGCTGCCGTTCGGCCACCTCGAATACGGAGCGCCCTTCGAACGGCACCTTGCCGGTGAGCAGCTGGAACAGGGTGATGCCGAGGGAGTAGAGGTCCGACGCGGGGGTCAACTCCTCGCCGCGGACCTGCTCGGGGCTCATGTACCCGGGCGTTCCGACCGTCATCGCGGTGCGCGTGATGTCGGCGTCCTCGGTCAGGGGGCGGATGAGGCCAAGATCGGCGAGACGGATCTGTCCCTCCTCGTCGATCAGCAGGTTGGAGGGCTTCACGTCGCGGTGGATGATCTGGCGGTCGTGCAGGAACGCGAGGATTTCGAGCAGCCGTTCCGCGACGGCGATCACCTCGCCGGCCGGCAGCGGGGCTCCGGCGGCGCGTCTGGCCAGCGTGTCGCCGCGCACCCACTCCATCGCGACCGCCAGCCGGTCGCCTCCCTCGATCAATTCGAAGACGCGCACCAGCCCCGGGTGGGAGAGCGAACGCCCCAGCTTGACCTCGCGCCGCAGGCGTTCCCGCTGCACCTCGCCGAGTTCGCCCTTGAAGACCTTGACCGCGACCCACTCCGCGAGTTCGGCGTCGAACGCGAGCCACACTTCGGCCTGGCCGCCGGTGCCGAGCAGGCGCGCGGGGCGCCAGCGCTCGGGAAGCGTGAACGAGGCGGCCGCGGAGGACTCCGTTCCGCCCGCGAACGTCAGAGTCTGTTCCTGGCCGGGTGTGCCGCTCGACACGTCGGGCGATTTTACTCCCGGCGCGCGGCCGCAGGGCTTGCCGTCGAGGCGAACCTGGTGCACAGTTGACTCAGCCCGTCTCCAACCGTGGGAGGCCGCAATGACCGCTCGCGCCGGTATCGTCGCCGTGGCGCTGGTCGCTTTGCTTGGCGCCGAGGGCTCGACTGTGACGCCGCCGCCGGACCCGAGATCGACCGCGGACGTCGGCGCCGAACCCGCGCCGGCGGCGCCCCGACCTCCGCGGCGCCGGCTGAACCGCGCCGACTCCTCGCACCGCCTGCTCCCATCGGATCTGGTCTATCTCGGCGCCATCCGTCTGCCCGACACCGGCGGGTCACCACCGCACACCTTCGAGTACGGCGGCCAGGCGATGACCTACCGGCCGACCGGGGATCCGCAGGGAGGCGCGGACGGCTTCCCGGGGTCGCTCTTCGTCGCCGGCATCGACACCGTGCACTTCGTCGCCGAGGTGGCGATCCCGAAGCCCGTCGTCTCCGCGACGAAGGACCTCGACGCGCTGCCCGTCGCGCACCTCCTCCAGCCGCTCGCGGACGTGCGTGGCGGGCTGTGGCCGGCGCTCACCGAGATCCCCCGGGCAGGACTCCTTTGGCTCTCCCGGCCGGAGACCGGCGAGCGCCTCCACCTGTGCTACGGCCAGCACTTCCAGCAGGACGAGTCGACCGTGGTCCCTTCGCACGCCTGGCTCGGCACCGACCTCTCGGCGCCCGGCACGCAGGGGGCGTGGTGGGTCGGGGACGAGTCGCTGTACTCGGTCAACGGCTACCTGTTCGAGATCCCGGACGAGTGGGCCGCGACCCACACGGGCGGTCGGAGCGTCGGGACCGGCCGCTTCCGCGACGGCGGCTGGTCGGGAATGGGGCCGGCGCTGTTCGCGGTCGCGCCGTGGCACCACGGCGTTCCGCCGCCGGCGGGCACGCGCCTCCAGTCCGTGCGGCTGCTCCGCTACCGGGATTCGACCGAGGCCGGACCGGAGCAGGCGTCGGTGCGGCTGAATACCTATCAGCACCCGGACGAGTGGGAAGGCGGAGCCTGGCTGACCGCCGCCGACGGGCGCTCGGCGGTGGTGTTCGTCGGCACCAAGGGGACGGGGAGCGTGTACTGGTACGGGTGGATCAACCCGGCCGGCGCCGACGTGCCGTGCGTCGAGTCCGAGGGCACGGGGATGGTGGGGTGCCACTGGGCGGACGGAACGACCTGCCCTCCGGCCATGATTCGGGAGTGCGCCGGCCACACCAGCGACCGCGGCTGGTGGAGCGCCCGTTTCGACGCGCAGATGGTCTTCTTCGACCCGGACGAGCTGGCCTCGGTGGCGGGCGGTACGAGCCAGCCGCACGAGCCGCAGCCGTACGCGGTGCTCGACATCGACGACGCGCTCTTTCTCCCCGATCCGCCGGTGGATCCCGACGCCGTCGGCCGGGGCGCACAGCGCCGCTTCCGCGTCGGCGAGATGGCCTACGACCGCGAGCGGGGGCGCCTGTTCGTCTGCGAGCGGCTGGCGGACGGGGCGCGACCGCTGATCCACGTCTGGCAGCTCCGGTAGCCGTATCCGAGGGACGGCCGGCCCACGGTGAGGGGGCTTGCGTGGCGGTTGGAAGGGAGTTAGATTTGCTTTGAGCCTTGTGAACACGTTCACGAGTCTCGCTCGGAGGTCGCTGCCATGCAGACGCTGAGGATGAACGAGAGCCTGCTCCCGAGCCTCCTCGAAGTCCTCAAGGGTTTCGGGACGCTCATCGCGCCGGTCGAGCGCTCCCCTGGAGTCTTCTCGCTGGAGGCGATCGCGGATGTCTCGAGGGTGAGGCCGGATGCGCTGCGTACCATCCTGCCCTTCAAGAAGCTGCTGCTGAAGCCGGGGTTCGTGATGCTCGAGCAGCGCGCGGGCGGTGCGCCGGTGGAGAGCCGGGACAACGACTGGGGGCCGCTCGTCTACTTCGGCGCGCACTCGTGCGACATTCACGCCCTGAAGATCCTCGACCTCCTCTATCTTTCGGACTACGTCGATCCCTATTACAAGCGGAACCGGGACAACCTCACGGTGGTCGGCTACGGCTGCATGCCCGACGACAAGTGCTTCTGCAAGTCGGTGGGGACCGCGACGGTGGACGAGAACTTCGACCTCTTCCTCACGCCCCTGCAGGGCCGGTTCATGGTCACTGTCGCGAGCGCGCGAGGGGACGACATCGTGCGCACCGCCGCGCACCTGTTCGAACCGGCCACGCGCCGCGACGTGCAGGACTTCCTCGACCGCGTCCGTGAGCGTGACGACGCCTTTACGCTCACCCTCGACGTCGCCGATCTGCCCTACGTGCTCGAACTGAAGACGGACGATCCGGTGTGGGAGGAGTTGGGCAAGAAGTGCCTGTGCTGCGGCTCCTGCTCGATGGTCTGCCCGACGTGCGCCTGTTTCAACGTGCGCGACGAGATTCCCGAGGAGGGGACGGTACGTCGGGTGCGGACCTGGGATGCCTGCCTGTATCGCGAGTACGCCCAGGTCGCCGGGGGCCACAACTTCCGCGACACCCGCGCCGACCGCGTGAGGAACCGCTACTACCACAAGCAGGAGGCGTTCGTCAGGGAGTTCGGGATGCCCTCGTGTGTCGGCTGCGGGCGGTGCATCGAGAACTGCCCGACCGGGATCAACGTCGTCGAGGTCTTCCAGACCGTGCGAGGTGAACTGTGAGCGTCACTCTTCCCGAACCGCTCTCTCCGCGCGGGGCGCCACGCAAGCTGGCAACCGGCGCCAACCCCTACCTCCCGGCTCCGGCCCGCATCATGCGCGTCCAGGACCTGACCTCGGATATCCGTCTCTACGACCTTCGCTTCGTCGACTCCGTCCTGGCCGACTCCTTCGCCTTCCGCCCGGGTCAGTTCGTCGAGCTCTCGGTCGTCGGCGTGGGCGAGGGCCCGTTCTCGTTGCCCTCCTCGCCGACCCGCCGCGGCATGTTCCAGCTCGGCGTCCGCCGCGTCGGAACCCTGACCAACTACCTGTTCGATCACGTGATCGAGGGCGACACGGTCGGGATCCGCGGCCCCCTGGGTAACGGTTTCCCGGTCGAGCTGTTCGAGGGGCAGGACGTCCTGCTCGTCGCGGGCGGCCTCGGCATGGTGCCGCTCCGCGGGCTGCTGCAGTACCTCATCGACCAGCGCGACCGGTTCGGCCGGGTGATGCTCCTCTACGGCACGCGCTCGCCGGAGCAGGTGCTGTTCAGAGAGGAACTCGAGTCCCTGTCCCGTCGCGGCGACGCCGAGATCCTCCTCTCCGTGGACCAGACCCAGGGGCGGCCATGGGCGGGCCGCGTCGGCGTGGTGACCGAATTGCTCGACCTCGTCACGTTCGACGTCGCGCGCACCCACGCGATCGCTTGCGGGCCCCCGGTGTTCTACAAGTTCATGCTCGAGAAGCTGGTCGCGCGGGGCTTCGGCCGGCACCGGATCTTCCTCTCCCTGGAGAGGCGGATGGAGTGCGGAGTGGGCAAGTGCGGGCACTGCGCCGTCGGCTACACCTTCACCTGCCTGCACGGCCCGGTGTTCTCCTACTGGGACGCGATCAACCTCCCGGAACTGATCTACACATGACGGCCCGTCGCCCGTTGCCGGTCGTCCGTTGTTGGCCCGGAGTCACCTCGTGGCGGAAGTGGAGGTGGGAATGAGCAAGCCCAAGGTCGGGATATTCGGATTGACCGGATGCGCCGGCGATCAGTTGCAGATCCTCAACTGCGAGGACGAACTCGTGCGACTGGCGCAACGCCTCGACATCGTCGACTGGGTGATGGTGCGCAGCGACAACGACCACACATGCCGGCTCGACATCGCGTTCGTCGAGGGGGTGGTGGCGACCGAGCGCGATCTCGAGACCCTCAAGGAGGTGCGGGCGCGAGCGCGGACGCTGGTCGCTCTCGGCACCTGCGCGGTGTGGGGCGGCCTGCCGGCGATGCACAACGAGATCTCCCGGGAGACGCTCGAGCGCGAGGTCTACCACACGCAGCTCCACTTCCTCGACACGGTGGAGGCGTTGCCGCCGACCCACTTCGTGCCGTTCGAGGTGAAGCTGCCCGGCTGCCCCATGGAGCGGCACGAGTTCCTGCGAGCGGTCAACGCGCTGCTCGTCGGCACCGAGCCCGAACTGCCGCTCTTCCCGGTGTGCTGGGAGTGCAAGGCGAGGGAGCACCTGTGTCGGGTCGTCCACTTCGGCGAGGTGTGCTGCGGTGCGATGACCCGCGGCGGCTGCGGCGCCCGCTGCCCGTCCCACGGCGTGGCCTGTTCGGGGTGCCGGGGACCGGTGGAGGAGCCCAACTACGACGCCAACGTGACGATGTTCGCCGACCGGGGTATCTCCTGGGTCGAGATCGCCCGCAAGATGAGCCACTTCTCCGCGCCGGTGTGGATGACTCAGGGGCTGGAACAGGAGGTGCGCCGTGAGCCCAAGCGGTAGGAACATCGTCATCCCCCATCTCGGCCGCGTCGAGGGCCACGGCGGGATCTTCGTCAAGGTCGTGGGCGGCACCGTCCACGAGGTCAACATGGACATCTTCGAGGGCAGCCGGTACTACGAGGCGCTGCTCAAGGGCAAGCACTTCCTCGAGGTCCAGGGCATCATCACCAGGGTGTGCGCGATCTGCTCGGCCAATCACACGGTGGCCGCTTTGACGGCGCTCGAGGACGCGCTGAGTGTCCGGCAGTCGGAGCGGATTCACACCCTGCGCGGCTTGCTGCTTCTCGGCGCCACCATCGAATCGCACGCCTTGCACGTCTTCGCCCTCGCCCTGCCCGACTTCCTCGGCTTCGACTCGGTCATCGCGATGGCCGCGAAGTATCCCGACGAGGTGGCGTTCGCGCTGCGCCTCAAACAGCTCGGTAACCGCGTCCAGGAGCTGGTCGGCGGCCGTGCCGTGCACCCGATCAATACCCTGGTGGGCGGCTTCGGCAAGCTTCCCGGGCATCGCGACGTGCGAGCGATCCGCGACGAACTCGCGAGCGCGCTGCCGCCGCTTCTCGGGTTCGTCGAGCTCGCGGCATCGCTCGACGTGCCGGAGTGGGCGGCGCAGCCGACCGTCTTCGTGGCGTTGCGCCCGTACGAGGAGGCGTTCCGCTTCCGCGGCGTTTCGATCTGCACCTCGCGCGGTGAGGAGTTTCCGCTCGCGGCGTACCGCGACGTCATCCGCGAGTTCACCGTCGAGCACTCGCACGCCAAACACTCGGCGCTCGTTTCCGGCGAGACCTACATGGTCGGATCGATGGCCCGCCTGAAGTTGTGGGGTCACCTCCTCAAGGGCCGCGCGAGGGAGTCGTTCGAGAGGTTGTTCCCGCGCGGTGTGGTGGACAACATCCTGCTCAACAATTGGGCGCAGCTCGTCGAACTGGTGCACAGTGTCGAGCACGGAATCGAGGTCTGCGACGAGTTGCTCGGCATGCCCGAGTGCGCCCGCGAAATGGTCCCCTACGAGGTCAGGGCCGGCCGAGGCGTCGGGGCGATCGAGGTTCCGCGCGGCACTCTCTTCCACGAGTACGAGATCGACGACGAGGGCCTGGTGGTCTCGGCGAACGTCGTCACGCCGACGGCGCAGAATCTCGCCAACACCGAGCGGGATCTGCGCGCCGCCACCGAGCACCTCCTCGCCGACCACGCGTCGATCGACGACGGTCAGCTGCGCCTCAACCTCGAGATGGTGGCGAGGGCGTACGACCCGTGCATCTCGTGCTCCGTGCACGTCACCAGGCTCGCCGCCGGGGAAGCCTGACGGAGAGCGCCGTGGTCGGGAGTTCGCGCGCGGACCACGAAACGGCGAGCGTGGAGCCCGGTCAGGATCTGTTGATCGTGGGCTTCGGCAACGACCTCGCCGGCGACGACGGCGTTGGCCTCGAGGTCGTGCGCCTGCTGCGCCGATGGCCGCGGCCGTCCGGAGTCCGCGTCGAGGAGGGCGGGAGCGATTCGCTTCGCCTCCCTGGGCTGTGGCACGGCGAGGCGAGGGTGTGGCTCGTGGACGCGGTTGTGAGCGGCCGCCCGCCCGGGAGCCTCCTGCGCCTCGGGCACGAGGAGATTCTGGCGGTCCCACAGCGGCACGCCACCGTCCACCACCTGAGCCTTCCCGAAAGCCTGCGCTGGATCTTCCTGGCGTATCCGCCGATGGCCGCCGTGAGATACGAGTTGTGGGGGATCGAGCCCCTGCGCGTCGGGCTCGCCGCCGGACTTTCTCCGCCGGTCGCCGACGCCGCGTGTTCGGTGGCCTCGGCGCTGCGCCGCGCGCTTGCGGACCGCGTGTCGGGTGCCGTTGGTCTGCCTGCCTGAAGACTGCGACCCTGAGATGATCCACCATTCAGTAAGTAGTTCCAAAAATGCCTTGTGCAACGCTATTTGTGCGTGAGCGTACAAATTCAAGAACGAGTGCAAATCTGTACAAGCACAAAATCACGTCTTTCGTGACGAAATTCGGTCACGAAATGACACTCAGAACGCTGTGAGGAAACCGATTCGTAGCGATGCGAACGTGTCTCGCTCCGGCGCGTACGCGGTCTTCGCGCTCCGCGCGCGGTCATTTGATCAAAATATGTGAATGACTTAGACGGAATGATGACGATCGCAATGATCATCTTTCTCATTTGTTCGCCGCGGGACGCGGTATTGACAAATGGAAGCGAGTCCGTTAGTCGTATTCACAACTTTGATTCGCCCTGGAGGAGGCAATGGAACGAGCGCCAGGCAGCATGTCCCAGCAACCGGGCCACGGCGTCGACCGAAGGGACTTCCTGAAGGTCTGCACCATGGCCGCCGCGGCGGTCGGCCTGCCGACGTCGGTCGCGGTCAAGTGGGCGGAGGCGGCCGCCGCGGGTCTCAAACCGTCGGTGATCTGGCTTCACTTCCAGGAGTGCACGGGGTGCACGGAATCGCTGCTCCGGACCTCGCATCCCGCGCTCGCCGAGTTGATCCTCGACCTGATCTCGCTCGACTACCACGAAACGCTGTTCGCGGCCGCCGGCAACCAGATCCACGAGGCGCTGAAGTCGGCCATGGAGGCGAACGCCGGCAAGTTCGTGTGCGTGGTCGAGGGTTCGATCCCGACCAAGGAGAACGGCATCTACTGCCAGATCGGCGGGAGGACGGCGGTCGACATCCTCAACGATGTCGCATCCAAGGCCGGGGCGATCATCGCGATCGGCTCGTGCGCATCCTGGGGCGGAATCCCGTCGGCCGACCCGAACCCGACCGGGGCCAAGGGCGCGCCGCAGATCCTCGAGGGCAAGACCGTGGTGACCCTCCCGGGCTGCCCGGCCAACCCGTACAACCTGCTCGGGACGGTGCTGCAGTACGTCACGTACGGGACGCTCCCGGCGCTCGACGACAAGGCCCGGCCGAAGTTCGCCTACGGTCGGATCATCCACGAGGACTGCCCGCGCCGGCCGCACTTCGACGCCGGGCGGTTTGCCCAGCAGTACGGCGACCAGGGCCACCGCGACGGCTGGTGCCTGTACAAACTCGGCTGCAAGGGCCCGGCGACTCACGCGAGTTGCTCGCTGCAGCACTTCGGCGAAGTCGTCGGCGCATGGCCGATCGGCATCGGACACCCGTGCATCGGCTGCACCGAGCAGGCGATGCTGTGGCGCGTCCCGACGCACACGACGGTCGAGATCGATCGGCCGACCCCGCCGGACACCTATCCGCCGATCAAGGCCGAGCACCGCTCGGTCTCGCCAGTGACCGCGGGAGTGGCAGGCCTGGCGGCCGGCGCCGCGATCGGTGCCGGCATCGTCGCGTCGCGCAAGCTCGTCAAGGGCGACGCGGACGCCGAGAAGGAGGCCTGAGATGGCGGTCGATCGTCGATCCTTCGTAAAGGGGGCGGCGATCGCCGGTGCTGCGGCGGCACTTTCCGGGCGGCCGGGTGAGGCGCGCGAGAGGCGCGTCGCGCCGGCCGACGCGGTGGGCATGCTGTACGACGCCACGCTGTGCATCGGCTGCAAGGCGTGCGTCGTGGCGTGCAAGGAAGCCAACGGGATGCCGCCCGACACCCGCGAGATGGGCGCGCTGTACGACGCCCCGACCGACCTCAACTCGAAGACGCGGAACATCATCAAGCTCTACGACGGCGAAGGCGGGCAGTCGTTCATGAAGGCGCAGTGCATGCACTGCGTCGATCCCGCGTGCATCAAGGCGTGCATGATGGGCTCGCTGAAGAAGCGCGAGTTCGGCATCGTCACCTGGCAGGGCGAGCGTTGCACCGGCTGCCGCTACTGCGGCGTCGCGTGCCCGTACGGCGTCCCCAAGTACGAGTACGAGAAGGCGTGGCCGGCGGTGGTCAAGTGCGAGATGTGCCACCACCGTGTGATCAAGGGCCAGCCACCTGCCTGCTGCGAGGTGTGTCCGCGCGGCGCGGTGATCTACGGCAAGTACACGGACCTGCTCGCGGAGGCCAAGCGCCGTCTGGCCGAGAGCCCGGAGAGGTACGAACCGAAGGTGTTCGGCGAGAACGACGGCGGAGGTACGCAGGTGCTCTACCTGTCCAGGGCCGGTGTGTCGTTCGACAAGCTCGGCCTGCCGAATCTTGGCACGGAGCCGGTCGCGGACCTGCAGCAGGCGATTCAGCATGGCCTGTATCAGGGCGCGATCCTGCCGGTGGCACTGCTTGCGGTGTTCGCGGGGGCGGTGTGGCGGAGTAAGCGTTCGGGAGCCGGTGAGGAGGTGGAGGGATGAGCGCGCATGCCCACCTTCGTCCAACCCCGGTCGGCGGCGAGTACTGGACGCCGTTCGTCAAGTTCCTGTTCGGCGTCTTCGCGGTGTCGGCGGTGCTCATGGTGTGGCGCTTCTTCGTCGGGCTGGGCCCGGCGACGGCGCTCTCCGATTCCTACCCCTGGGGCATCTGGATCGCGTTCGACGTGGTCATCGGCACCGCCCTCGGTTGCGGCGGCTATGCGATGGCGCTGCTGGTCTACATCTTCAACCGCGGCAAGTACCACGCCCTCGTCCGGCCGGCGATCCTGACCAGCGCTCTCGGTTACACGATGGCGGCGATCGCCATCAACGTCGACGTCGGACGCCCCCCGTACCTGTACAAGATCCCGGTCATGCCGCACTGGTGGAACCTCAACTCCGTCCTGCTCGAGGTCGCCGTGTGCGTCATGACGTACGTGGCGGTGTTGTGGATCGAGCTGTCGCCGGCTCTGTTCGAGACCTGGCGGCAGGGGCAGAGCCCGTTCTTGCGCAAGATCGCCCAGACCTTCACGCCGGTCGTCGAGAAGCTGATGATCCCGCTGATCGCTGTCGGCGTGCTGCTGCCGACCATGCACCAGTCCTCGCTCGGGTCGCTGATGATCATCGCCGGCCAGAAACTGCACGGCCTGTGGCAGACGCCGCTACTTCCGCTGCTGTTCCTGATCTCGTGCGCGACGATGGGTTACTCGGTCGTCGCCATCGAATCGCACCTGTCGGCATCAGCGTTCCGCCGCCCGCGGGAGACGGGAATGCTGGGCAAGTTGGCGGTGGTGTGCGGCTGGGCGACGGTCGCGTACCTGGCGATCCGCATCGTCGACATCGTGGCGCGCGGCAAGCTCGGACTGATGTTCCAGCCCTCGGTTCAGGCATTGTGCTTCTGGGCCGAGATCGTGATGTTCGCCTGGGCGGCGGTCCTCATGCTCTCCCAGCGGCGAACGATGCCTCGCCACCAGCTCACCGCCGGGTGGCTCGGCGTACTGGCCGGGTCACTGTACCGCATCGACGCGTACCTCGTCGGGTACAACCCGGGCCCCAACTGGAGCTACTTCCCGAGCCTCGCCGAGGTCCTGATCACGCTGGGCATCATCGCCCTCGAGATCATGGTCTACCTCTACATCGTCAGGCGCTACCCGATCCTCCGCGGCCCTTCGCCGGCGGTAGCGAAGTAAGGAGATGACCGATGAGCCAGCGAATCACTGTTGACCCCATCACCCGCATCGAGGGTCACCTGCGCATCGACGTCGAGGTGGACGGGGGCGTGGTCAAGAACTCGTGGTCCTCGGGCCAGATGTTCCGCGGCATCGAGGAGATCCTCAAGGGACGCGACCCGCGCGACGCCTGGCTGTTCACCCAGCGGTTCTGCGGCGTGTGCACCACTGTTCACGCGCTGGCGTCGGTGCGGGCGGTGGAGAACGCGCTCAAGCTGGAAATCCCGCTCAACGCCCAGTACATCCGAAACATCATCATGGCCGCGCACGGGCTGCACGACCACATCGTGCACTTCTACCACCTGTCGGCGCTCGACTGGGTGGATGTGGTCGAAGCGCTCAAGGCCGACCCGGCCAAGACCTCGGCCCTCGCCGAGACACTCTCGCCGTGGCCGCGCAACTCGCGCCGCGAGCTGGAAGCGGTCAAGGCCAAGCTGACCGCGTTCGTCCAACGCGGCCAGCTCGGGCCGTTCACCAACGGCTACTGGGGCCACCCCGCGATGAAGTTGTCGCCGGAGGTCAACCTGCTGGCCGTGTCGCACTACCTGCAGGCGCTCGAGTACCAGCAGAAGGCCAACAAGGTGGTCGCGATCCTCGGCTCGAAGACGCCGAACATCCAGAACCTGGCCGTCGGCGGCGTGGCCAACGCCATCAACCTCGACAATCAGGCCACGCTCAACATGGAGAAGCTGTTCATGATCAAGAACCTGCTCGAGGAGGTGAAGACCTTCGTGGAGCAGGTCTATCTGATCGACGTTGCCGCGGTCGGGGCGATGTACGCGGGCTGGACCAAGTACGGCGCCGGCGTGACGAACTACCTGGCTGTTCCCGACTTCCCGCTCGATCGAGCGGGCACGCAGTTCGACATGCCCGGCGGGACGATTTTCGACGGCGACCTCTCGACGGCGAAGGCGATCACCTCGTTCCAGGATCCCTACTTCCGCGACAACGTCACGGAGGCGATCGCCCACTCCTGGTACGACGGCGACTGGAACCGCCACCCGTTCGAGGAGGATACGGTACCGAAGTACACGCCGTTCGACGGCGACAACAAGTACTCCTGGGTCAAGGCGCCGCGCTTCCAGGGGCGGCCGATGCAGGTCGGCCCGCTGTCGCAGATGCTGGTCGGGTACGCGCTAGGCGACGCCCGGATCAAGAAGTGGGTCGACGCGGCGCTCGACACCGTCTCCGCCGTGGCCGGCGCCAGGGTCGGCCCCGCGGCGCTCCACTCCACGATCGGCCGGCACGCGGCCCGCGCGGTGCGGTGCGCGGTGTTCGCCGAATTGGCGCTCAAACACTGGCAACTGCTGGCCGAGAACATCGGCAAGGGCGACCTCGAGATCTTCAACCCGCCTGCCTTCCCGGCGGGCGAGGTGCGCGGCTTCGGCTTCCACGAGGCGCCGCGCGGCGCCCTCTCGCACTGGGTGGTGATCAAGGGCGGACGGATCGCCAACTACCAGGCGGTCGTCCCTTCGACGTGGAACGCCGGGCCGCGCGACGAGAAGGGGCAGCGTGGACCCTACGAGGCCTCGTTGATCGGCAACCCGATCGCGGATCCGGAGCGGCCGCTGGAGGTGCTGCGCACGATCCACTCCTTCGACCCCTGCCTGGCGTGTGCGATCCACACTCTCGACCCGGAAGGCAAGGAGCTGTCACGCATTCGAGTGCTGTAGAGTGCCGTGGATGGATAGCGGAGAGCGAGGAGGAGAGCGGACGGGACGCGTGGCGTTGCTCGGTCTCGGAAACGTGCTGATGGGCGACGACGCCCTCGGGCCCTACGCGATCCAGACGCTGCTCTCCCGCAACGAGTTCCCACCGGGGGTGTCGGTGATAGACGCCGGCACCCCCGGACTCGACCTCACGCCGTACATCCTCGGGGTGTCGGCGTTGATCGTCGTCGACACGGTCAAGGCCGACGCGCCGCCGGGAACCGTGCGCGCCTACCGAAAAGGGCAGTTGCTCGAACACCCTCCCACACCGCGCCTCTCTCCCCACGATCCGGGACTGAAGGAGACGTTGCTGTTGCTCGAGTTCCGCGGCGACGGACCGCGGGAGGTGCTTCTGGTCGGGGTCGTACCGGAGCGCGTCGAGACCGGCGTGGGCCTCACCGAGGTTGTCAGAGGGGCATTGCCGGAGGTCGAGCGGCAGGTCGTGGAGGAGCTGCGGCGCCTGGGCCTGCCGCCCCGCGCGCGCGACGTCCCGGCCGCGCCGGACCTGTGGTGGGAGAAGTCCCCCGCGTCGTGAAGTGGAGGAGCCTGTGACGACACCCGACACCGCGGGCGGTCGGTGGACGCGCGAGCGCCTGGCCCGAACCTACGTCTGGCTGGTCGCCCTGCACACGTTGGCGGTCGGGTGCGCGCTGTTCCTCGTGCCCGACTGGGCGCTGCGTTTCGGCGGGTGGCAGGTGATTCCTTCGCCGTTCTTCCCGCGCCAGGCCGGGATCTTCCACTTCATCCTGGGCATCGCCTACCTGGGGGAGATGACGCGTCACCGCGACGTCTCGCTGATGGTGATGGCGAAGACGTTTGCCGTGGTGTTTCTCCTCGGTGCGTGGTTTGCCGACGGAGTGCCGTGGTTCGTCCCGCTCGCCGGCGTCGGCGACGGCGCGATGGCCGCGGGGGCGCTGGTCGCCCGACCCTGGCTGCGCTCGGCGCGAGGCTAGAGCCGCAACAGCCCGGGATCGTACCGGGCGTCCTCGCATTCCCGTTGCCGGGGCGGTACACTCGTCGTGGTTGCGTCACGGGGGGGTAGACGCCGCCACCGCTCCACGACGGCGTCAGACGGTTCGGATGCAATCTCCCATGCCCGCGACTCCCGGGTCGGCGACCAGGAGGTGGCGGATGCTCCATCGATCAGCGACCCGCTTTGCCGTTGCTTCTCTCGGGATCGCGCTCGTTCTGTTCGCGTGGCCTGCGTGGAGTGACGTGCCGGAGAAGGTGGACAGCGACTCCTGCGAGTCGTGCCACGAGACGAGCAACCACAACACGAAGATCTCCGAGGACATCTCCCACTCGATCCACGACGGGCTCGCCTGTCTCGACTGCCACGTCGACAAGGACACGGTCCCGCACCCGGAGGCGACGAAGGCGTTCTACGTCGGTTGCGAGGGGTGCCGGAGCTGCCACGAGCAGGAGTCGGCCGACTACAAGGCGCACGGACGCGCCACCCTCGGCACCTGCGAGGACCTGCCCCACTGCAGCACCTGCCACGGCGGCCACGAAGTGCTCCCCTCGAGCGTCGCGCAGTCGAAGACGCACCCCTCCAACCTCCCGGCGACGTGCGGCAAGTGCCACGAGGACCTCAACATCACGAGGAAGTACGACATCCTCATCGACACCCCGGTCAAGATCTACAACTCCTCCGTGCACGGCAAGGCGACCAGGGGCGGCGTGTACGTCGCCGCGACCTGCTCCGACTGCCACTCCACCGGCGGCTCGGCGCACAAGATCCTCGGCCCCGGCGACAGGGAATCGACGATCAACCACTTCAACATCCCGGCGACGTGCGGCAAGTGCCACAAGGGCATCGAGGGCGACTACCTGGAGGGGATCCACGGGAAGCGGGCGATGCAGGGCGAGACCGACGTCCCGGTGTGCACGACGTGTCACGGGGAGCACGGCATCATCTCCCCCTCGGACCCCCGGTCGCCGGTGTCGCGGTCACGGGTGGCGCAGGAGACCTGCTCGCCGTGCCACGAGTCCGCCGTGCTCAACGAGAAGTACGGCCTGCCTCCGGGAAGACTGGCCACGTTCATCGACTCCTACCACGGCCTGAAGAGCAAGGCGGGCGACACCCACGTCGCCAACTGCGCGTCGTGCCACGGCGTGCACCGCATCCTGCCCAGTTCGGATCCGACCTCGACGGTGAACTCCGCGAACCTGCAGCACACCTGTGGCGAGTGCCACCCCGGGATCTCCGTGCGCCTCGCCCAGGCGCCGATCCACGGCGTGTCCGGGGAGGGCCTGCGCACAGAGGCGGCGGATGTGGTCGAGAAGGTGTACGTCGTCGCCATCGTGCTGATCATCGGCGCGATGGTCGTCCACTGGCTGCTCGACCTGTTCCGCCAGATCCGCCTGATGATGAGACGCCGGCCGCAGGTGGTCCGCATGCGGCCGCACGAGGTGTGGCAGCACACCATGCTGATGATCACCTTCATCGCGCTGGTAATCTCCGGCTTCGCGCTGCGTTTCTCCGACAGTTGGGTCACGACGTTCTTCTTCGGCTGGGAGGGCGGTTTCAACATGCGGGGCACCGTGCACCGCGTCTCCGCGGTGCTCTTCGTCCTCACCGTGCTGTGGCACTTCGCCTTCCTGTTCACCCCGCGCGGGCGGCAGTTCGTCAAGGACATGTTCCCGGCGTGGCAGGACTTCCGTTTCTTCTGGGAGCGGATCAAGTTCAACCTCGGCCGCGGCGAGCACGCCTCGTGCATCCAGCGCTTCTCCTACGTCGAGAAGGCCGAGTACTGGGCGCTGGTGTGGGGCACTGTGGTCATGATGGTCACCGGCGTCGTGCTGTGGTTCGACAACTGGTTCATCCACTACCTGCCCAAGGGCGCCCTCGACGTGGCCCTGGTCGTGCACTACTGGGAGGCATGGCTGGCGACGCTGGCGATCGCCGTATGGCACATGTACTCGGTGGTGTTCAACCCTCACGTGTACCCGATGAACCCGAGCTGGATCACCGGGACGATGCCCGAAGAGATGTACCGGCACGAGCACCCGGGTCACCTCGAGGCCGCCAAGGCGGAGACCGCCGAGGTCCTCAGGCAGCACATCGACCGCATGAGCCCGGGTGGATCGAAGGGCGGAGACATCGGCAACACCGGTCAATGACGGTCTGATTTCCGGGGCTGTTTCTTGGACGGCCGGCGCGGAAGGGCGTCGGCCGTGTTTTCGTGTCGTCGCTTGCACGGAACGCTTCGCTCGCGCGCCTGGCGACAGGCCCGCTGGTCGGTGTCAGACGGAGATGCGTCGCGGCGGTTCTTCGGCCCGCGGGCGGGCGGACTCGAGCTGTTCGTAGATCTCCTGAATCTCGTCGATGCCGAACTGGATCGTCATCGTGACGTGGTCGTGGATGTCCTGCTCGCTCTCCTGCGACTCCGGATTCTCGCGCAGCACCGCCAGACACGCCTGGTTGAGACAGGCTACGGCGTAGCACACTTCCTCGACGGAGAAACCCTGGGCGTGGCGTCGCTCGGCGAGGTCGCGGCAGTAGGCGCGGAACACGCCCTTCTCACGGGTGCGGATGGAGTTGAGGAGGTGGCGGATGATCAGCCGGTGGTGCCACTGGTGTTCCTCGAGGGGGATCGCCTCGTAGTGGGGGAGACGGGTCTGTTTCTCCTTGCCGATCAGCAGCGAGGTGAACGCCTCGCGCAGGTGCGGCTCGCGCTCCTCGAGCATGCGGTGAATGCGCAGGTTGACGCGCAGGCGGACTTCCTTCATCGCTTCGCGGTTGCGCCGGTACCACTCGACGGGGTCGGTCTTGAAGTTCTCGACGAGGAAGGGCAGCCGACGCAGGATCTCGAGCCGTTCGCGGGGCGTCCAGCCCAAGCGCGACCTCGTCCTGCGCCCGTCCGACGTCAGCGCGAGGTCGATGTACTTGCCCATCCACGGGCGCTCGAACGGCCGGTTGCCGAGCAGCCGTCCGCTCAGGTCCATCCCCCACAGGCCGACACGGCACAGCCACTTGGGCAGGTGGATCGGGCGTCGCCGCCTGCCCAGATAGGCGAGCGTCGCCGCCTCGAAGAGCTGGTTGTGGTTGACGGCGCCGTCCGGCGTCGCGTTCACGATTTCACCCGGCGCGAATTCGTCGAGCCTCTCGAGCAGGCGGACGAGGAACGAGGTGGCGTCGCGCACGTGCATGTACGGGATCGCCGACAGACCCTTGCCGGCGAGCACCCGGGCGTTCCAGGCGTTGGACACCCAGGTGTCGATGAACATGAAGAGGGGCGGATACTCGCACCAGTCGGAGAACAACGCGGCGAAGCGCACGATCACCGAGGGGAAGTCGCGCTCGTACTCCACCAGCATCTGCTCGCCGATGCGCTTGGTGACGGCGTAGATGTGCTCGCCGTCCGGCGGGCTGGTCTCGTCGAGAACCTTGCCCGGGCGGGGGAAGCTGCACGCCGCCAGAGACGACGCAAATACGAAACGCCTGAGGCCGAGCAGGCGCGACAGATCGAGCACGTTGCGCAGTCCCTCGACGTTGGTGCGCCAGTACTCGGGATGCTCGTCGCCGGTGAAATCGTAGTGCGCGGCCAGGTGGATCATGACGTCGGCGCCACCGGTGTCGCGAATCTCGTGGAACAGCGCGGTCAGCGAGGCGCAATCGCCGATGTCTGTCTGGTGCCACGCGATGTTGGGGTGGATCGGCGCGCCGCACTGGCGCTGCGAGCGCCGCCCGATCGCGACGATCCGGTAATCCTCCTTGATCGCGTCCAGGAGGTGCCGTCCGATGAAGCCTGAAGCACCGGTGATGACGATTCGGGGCGGCGTCATTCCTTCATTTATGGTAGCTCACTCGCCGTTCCCGTGACAGAGCCGTCTCGACTCGGTAGGTGCGCGGGCTTGAGGTGCCCCGTCCCGCACGGTAGGCTGCACCGGACGGCCACGCCAACGGATGGCCACCTAAGTCGTGAAACGGGAGTGACAAGGAACGCGGGTCGACGCTCAGGACGCCGATCGATTCGACCCGACGCGAGGTCCTCCGCCTGCGTGCGAAGGTGACCTGGTGGCCTGAGGAAAGCGTGTGTGAGGAGGAGGACATGTCGTCGCTCAGGATCGTCGTGGCTCTCGCCCTCTGCTCGCTCCTCGTAGCGGCGGTCTCCGTGGGTCAGGCCGCCGGAGACCTCGCCCCGCTGTGGCAGGGCTCGCTCGAGGCCGGCGGGGCCAGGCTCCGCCTCGTGCTGCACCTCGCCCGCCTGCCCTCCGGCGCGCTCACCGCCAGCCTCGACTCCCCCGACCAGGCCGCGACCGGCCTGCCCGTTGACGAGGTCGTGGTCGAGGGGCAGACGCTGCGCCTGACGATGCGGCGCCTCGGAGCGCGTTTCGAGGGCGCCTTCGACGCGGCGCGCACGAGTGTCTCCGGCACCTGGTCGCAGGGTGGAGTGAGCCTGCCGCTGACCTTGAGGGCATCGCGCACGCAACCGCCGCCGCCGGAGCGCCCTCAGGAACCGAAGCCGCCGTTCCCCTACGACCAGCTCGAGGTCGAGGTCGCGAACGCCGCCGCAGCGGTGACGCTGGCCGGAACGCTGACCGTGCCGCGCGGGCAGGGGCCGTGGCCGGCCGTGGTGCTGCTCTCGGGATCCGGGTCCCAGGACCGCGACGAGACCGTCTTCGGCCACCGGCCGTTCCTCGTCCTCGCCGACCACCTGACGCGACACGGCGTGGCCGTACTGCGCCTCGACGACCGCGGCGTCGGCGGCTCGAAGGGGGGCAGCGCCGCCGCGACGACCGAGGACTTCGCCGGGGACGCTCTGGCGGCGGTGGCGTTCCTCCGCGGGCGCGCCGGGATCGACGGCAAGCGGGTCGGACTGCTCGGTCACAGCGAGGGCGGGCTGGTCGCGGTGATGGCGGCGGCCCGTTCCGCGGACGTTGCCTTCGCCGTCCTGCTCGCGACTCCGGCGCTTCCAGGTGAGCAGGTCCTCCACCTGCAGAATGAAAAGTTGCTGCGCGCCTCGGGCGGCGGGGACACCGCGGTCGAGGCGGCGCGGGCGATCAACGGCCGGGTGTACCGGATCGTCCGCGAGGAGAAGAACACGGCCGCCGCGTCCGCCGCGATCACGAAGGTCCTTGCCGAGAAGGCCGGCATCACGGGAGATGCCGCCGCCGCCCAGGTGGCGATGGTCCTCTCGCCGTGGTTCCGCTACTTCCTGGTCCACGACCCCCGGCCGGAGCTGGCGCGGCTGCGGGTGCCGGTGCTCGCGCTGTGGGGAGAGAAGGACCTGCAGGTGCCGGCCGAGGAGAACCTCGCGGCACTGCGAGGCGCCGTGCCCGCCGCGCGCGCGGGGGAGGTCACGACACGGGTCTTCCCCGGTCTCAACCACCTGTTCCAGCCGTGCCGGACCGGGCTTCCGGCGGAGTACGGGACGATCGAGCGGACGATGGCGCCCGAGGTCCTCACCGCCGTCTCGGAGTGGCTCGCCCGGATCGGCCGCAGGAGCTGAGCAGGCGCCGGCGCCGCCCGCTCTCCGGCGCACGACGTGGTCGGGGGGGCGGGGGCCGTCGGTCGTGGAGAAGTGAACGGCGATCTAGCGGGGATCGGCGAGGGCGAGGACGGCGGCGCGCAGCGCCTCGGCGACCCGCTCGCGACTTCCCTCTGGCCGCAACGGCGGGCCGCACGCCACCTCGCAGAAGAACGGCACGGGCAGCACCTCGCCCTTGGGCAGGGAGCGCCCGAGATTTCGAAGGTAGACCGGGTGCGCGGCGAGGCCGGGCACCCGCTCGAGCAGCGCCGCGACGCCGGTGCGGAACGGCGCGATGTCGCGGCCCTGGCCGCGCGTCCCCTCGGGGAAGAGGATCAGCGAGTCGCCGGCCTCGATCGCCAGGCGCATCGCCTCGACCGGGTGGCCCGTCCGCGTCGCCCGGTGCCGGTCGATCGGCAGCGTGTTGAACAGCGCGCGAGAGAGCACGGAGCGCAACCTCGTACGCTCGAAGTAGTCGGCCGCGGCGACGGCGCGGATGCGGCGCAGGCGGCGCAGCGGGAACAGGCTCTGCAGCGCCACCGTGTCGAGGTGGCTGGAGTGGTTGGCGACGAGCAGGAACGGGTCGCTGGCCGGCAGGTGCTCGCGCCCGCGCACCCGCAGCCCGATGAACAACGTCATGAACGGGCGCACCACCGAGGCGTGGAACGCCACCTGCGCGATGCTCGCGAGCGTGCCGCGCCGGCCGGCCACGTCACGTCCAGAAGTAGCGCAGGATGTGGAAGAACACCGGCGCCGCGAAACACAACGAGTCCACGCGGTCGATCATCCCGCCGTGGCCCGGGATGAGCGCGCCGAAGTCCTTGACCCCGAAGTCGCGCTTGACCGCCGACATCACCGCCCCGCCGCAGAACCCCGCGACGCCGACGGCGAGCGCCATTGCCGCCGTCTGGGTCAGGGTGAAGGGCGTGAGGAAGCGCAGCGGCAGCGCCAGCAGCGTGGCCGACAACACGCCGCCGATCAGCCCCTCCCAGGTCTTGTTCGGGCTGATCGTGGGGAGCACCTTGTGCCTGCCGAGCAGCTTGCCCCACACGTACTGGAAAACGTCGCTGATCTCGACGACGAAGACGAGGAAGAGCAGCAGGGCGCGACCGTCGAACGGCGTGGCGGGCGCCGCCTCGAGGCGGAGCAAGAACGCCAGGTGGGAGAGGCCGAAGACGAACGCCATCAGCCCCCACTGCAGCTGCGACACCGACGCCACGAAGCCGCGCGGCTCGCGGGCAAGGATGAGCAGCACCGGGAGGAGAAGGAACAGCCACACCGGCACCAGCACGACGAACAGCCCGTACCACCCGGCGTGGACGACGGCGTACTGCGCCGGGATGGAGAGGAACGCGACGAACAGCGCCTTGTGGTCGGCGGGGCGGGTGGCGAGCAGTGTGACGAACTCCTTGAACGCCCAGAACGAGAGCAGGGCGAAGAACACCACCGACACCGCCGGGCTCACCGCCAGCGCGCCGAGGAACACCGCCGCCATCACCCACCACGAGCGGACCCGGCGCACCAGCTCGCTCCAGTCGCGCTGCGCCCGCAGCCGCACGAGCGCCGCCGTCACCGCGGTGGCGAGGAGGAGCAGGGCGAGGACGATCGCCGCCATGCGCGCCACCGGCGGCCAGGCCACGAACGGGGTGGCGAGGAGACTCACGCCGGTCCTCCCGGGGCGGTCGCCCGAGCGGGCAGCTCCGCGAGGGCGCGGCGAAGGCGCAGGAAGCACGTGACGCCGGTCAGCGCCGCCGCCGCCCAGAACACCGCCGGCCACGCCGGCAGCACCCCCGGCCGGACGAAGGTGGCGAGGCCGAGCGCGCCGAGGAGCAGGGCGCGGTCGCTCTTACCCATCGGGCCGTCGTAGCGGCGGGATGCGCCGAGCGCCTGGCCGAGCACGCCGGAGAACTCGGTGAGGGCGCCGCCCACGGCGAAGGCGACCACCGCCACTCCGGCCTCGGGCGCGCGCACGGCCAGCGGCAGCGCCAGAGCGAGGTCGGAGAGCACGTCGCCCAGCTCGTTGAGCACCGCCCCCAACGTCGAGGCCTGGCGGAACTCGCGCGCCAGCATGCCGTCGATCGCGTTGAGCGCCATGCGCGCCGGTAGCCACGCCGGCAGCACCAGCAGCGCCGCCGGGGCCGGGTGGAGCGCGAGCAGCGCTCCCGCCGCGCCCGACCCCGCGAGCGCCAGTACGGTCACGTGGTTGGCGCGCACGCCCGCCGCCGCCAATCGGCCGAGGAGCGGTCGCAGCAGCGCCTGGAAGCGCGGTTTCAGGTCGTAGACTGAAGGCACCGGCGCAGTGTAGCGGAGACGCCCGCGTGCCCCTGAGGGGGTACACTCCCCCGGATGGGGGGGGAGGGCGCGTGCACGAACTGTCGATCGCCCACGAGATCTACAGGACCTGCCTCGAGTCCATGGCCTTGCACGGCGGGGGCCGCCTCGAGTGGGTGCGTGTCGCCGTCGGCGAACTCTCGGCCGTGGAGCCCGACCTGCTCGGCTTTGCCTGGGAGGCCGTGGTCGCCGGAGGGGACGACGCCGGCGCCACCATCGAGGTCGAGTGGCGGCCGGCCCGCCAGTTCTGCGCCGCGTGCAACGCCGAGAAGCCGCGCACTCCCGGCTCGTGGTTGCGCCTGTGCCCGGACTGCGGCGCGGCGCTGCAGGTGAGCGGCGGAGACGAACTGGACGTCCTGCAGGTTTCGTTCGTGCCCACCGTCGCGAAGGAGACGAGTCATGGCTGAGACGGTGGACGTCCGCCGCAGGATCCTCGAGGCGAACGAGCAGGCGGCGCGGACCCTGCGCGAGCGGTTCTCCGGCGCCCGCATGCTGGTGCCGAACCTGATCTCCTCGCCGGGGTCGGGGAAGACCACCTTCCTCGAGGCGACCGTGCGCGCGTTCGCCGGGCGACTGCGCCTCGGCGTCATCGAGGGGGACGTCGCCACCGAGCGCGACGCCGAGCGGCTGCGCGCCGCCGGCGTGCCGGCCCACCAGATCCTCACCGGCGGCGCCTGCCACCTCGACGCGCGGCAGGTGGACAAGGCGATGGCCGACGCGGCGTTCCCCGAACTGGACATCCTCTTCATCGAGAACGTCGGCAACCTGATCTGCCCGACCTCCTACGACCTCGGCGAGGACTTCAAGGTCGCCCTGCTCTCCACCGCGGAGGGGGACGACAAGCCGTTCAAGTACCCGGCGATCTTCTCCAAGGCCTCCGTCACCGTCGTCACCAAGGCCGACCTCCTGCCCCACGTGACGTTCGACCTCGAAGCGGTGCGCCGCCAGGTCTCCTCGCTCAACCCCGGCGGCACGTTGCTCGTCACCTCGTCGCGTACCGGCGAGGGGATCGACGCCTGGTGCGGCCTGCTCGAGGCGCGCCTCGCCGCCAAGCGGGAGGAGAAGGCCTGACCGACCGGGCGCCCCGCCGGCGGCTGCGCCTGATCTGCCGCGGCACCGTGCAGGGGGTCGGGTTCCGCCCCGCCGTGCACCGCCTCGCCACCTCCCTGGCGCTCGCCGGGTGGGTGCGCAACGGGCCGGAGGGCGTGGTCATCGAGGTCGAGGGAGGCGCGGCGGCGGTCGCCGAGTTCCCCTTCCGCCTGCCCGGCGCGATGCCGCCCCTCGCCAGCATCGCCACCTGCGAAATCGAGGACCTCGAACCGCTCGGCGACACGTCGTTCGAGGTCGTGTTCTCGCGCGACGGCCGGCGCGAGGGGGCCCTCGTGCCCCCCGACACCGCCCTGTGCGCCGATTGCCGGCGCGAGATGGAGACGCCCGGAGACCGCCGCTTCCGCTACCCGTTCACCACCTGCACCAACTGCGGCCCGCGCTTCACGCTCGTGCGCGCCCTGCCGTACGACCGCGAGCGCACCTCGATGGCGTGCTTCCCGCTCTGCCCCGCGTGCCGCCGCGAGTACGAGGACCCCGGTGATCGGCGCTTCCACGCCGAACCGGTGTGCTGTCCGGAGTGCGGGCCGGTGGTGTGGCTTGAGAGGCCGGGGTCCGGGGTCCGGGGTCCGGGGTCCGGAGAGGAAGGGCAGGGGAGAGGGGAGAGGGGAGAGGAAAGAGTAGGAGGAGAACGGAAAGGCGAGGAAAGGGGACGGAGCGGGCAGGGGG
>JBFMCD010000123.1:0-4463 GCA_040754885.1 Acidobacteriota bacterium | reverse complement strand
CTTCTTGCTACCATGCGCGGCGCAGGAGGGTTCATGCGCATCCTCTCGGGAGTCCAGCCGTCCGGCAACCTGCACATCGGCAACTACTTCGGCGCGATCCGCCAGTTCGTCGCGATGCAGGAGGATTTGGCCAACGAGTGCTACTACTTCGTCGCCGACCTCCACGCCATGACGACCATCCGCGACGGCGCGCAACTGCGCGCCAACGCCAATCAGGTGGCGATGGACTTCCTCGCGCTCGGCCTCGACCCGCGCCGCTCTGTGCTCTACCGCCAGTCGGACATCCCCGAGGTCACAGAGCTGGCGTGGATGCTCTCGACCGTCACGCCGATGGGGCTGCTGCAGCGCGGCCACTCGTACAAGGACAAGACCGCGCGCGGCATCACCCCCAACCACGGGCTGTTCGCCTACCCGGTGCTGATGGCGGCCGACATCCTGATCGTGCGCTCGGACCGCGTGCCCGTGGGCAAGGATCAGAAGCAGCACCTCGAGATGACGCGCGACATCGCCGGCGCGTTCAACCAGGCGTACGGCGCCGACCTGCTGCGCGTCCCCGAGGAGATGATCCTCGCCGAGGTCGCGGTGGTGCCCGGCATCGACGGCCAGAAGATGTCGAAGTCGTACGGCAACACGCTGGAGATCTTCGCCCCCGAGCCGGAGCTGAAGAAGCGCGTGATGTCGATCGTCACGGACTCGACGCCGCTCGACCAGCCGAAGCCGACGCGCGGCAACACGCTGTACGCGCTGCTCAAGGTGTTCACCCCCGTGGCGCAGTGGCCGGAGACGAAGAAGCTGTTCACCGAGGGGGGGCACGGCTACGGCGAGATGAAGAAGCGGCTGCTCGGGCTGATCCTCGACACCTTCGGCGCGGCGCGCCGGCGCCGACAGGAGCTGGAGGCCGACCCCGGCTACGTCGAGCAGGTGTTGCGCGACGGCCGCGAGCGGGCGATGGCGGTCATCTCCCGGGTGATGGCGGACTGCCGGCGCGCCTGCGGCGTCGGCGCCTGACTCGACGTCCACGCCGACCCTCGAGCGTGAGCATCGCAGCAGATCGGGGCGATCTGCCCGCGGCAGGTCGCGCGGTGTGCGGGGCGCGCGCCGGAAAGCCGAGCGCCCGGGGCGGCCCGGGCGCTCGGAATTTTCAGCGGATGCGTCGGGCTATTCGCTGTCCGTGAAGCTCTCCGACTCCGAGCGGCGCTTCTGCTCCAGGAAGTGCTTGCCCATCAGCCAGGCGCCGGCGATCACGAGGAGCAGCGGCCACCACGTCTCGAGGAAGCTGAAGTCGATCGGGTAGAACTGGTTGTAGAGCATGATCAGGCCGAGCACGGTGAGGAAGACCCCGAACCCGAGACCGGTGTGGCGGCGCTTCGCTTTCGGGTACTCGGTGCCGGTGAGCGGCTCGGGGACCAGGCCGGCGTTGATCGCGTGCGCCTGGCGGTTGGCGTCGATCATGGTGAACGGCCAGACGAAGAAGATGAGCAGCGGGCCGACGTCCGCCTGGTCGGTGATCCACGCCGCGGCCACGCCGGCGCAGAAGAACACGATCGCGCGCTGGTACAGGCCGAGGTAGACGTGGCCCAGCCCCGGGACCAGGGACAGCCAGGTCGCCAGACCGGTCGAGTAGCGCCGGAGCGGCGACGCCTGCGCCGGCGCCGGCGGCGGGACTGCGGGAGTCGGCTCGGGAAGCGCCATGCTCTGGTTCTGCTCGTTGGTGGTGGGTTCCTGGGTGTTCATCTCGTCCCTCCGTCTTCGCTGGGTACAACGGGGCCCGGAGCGGTTTGGTTCGCGCCTTCCTTGCGGAACAGGCCGCGGACGCCGCGCCACCCCAGTTCGGCCTGGTGCTCGACCCAGGCGCCGGCGACAACCAGCGACTCCCTGCCCACGCGCATCCAGCTCTCGACGCGGTTCTCGACCGCGGCGCGGGTGTACAGGCTGGCCTTCTCGAGTCCGACGTTGCTGGCGCGCGCCACGGTCGCGGGGTTGCCGATCAGCACGATGCTCGCCGCCGCGACCAGGTACGCCGCGGCCGTCGCCAGCCGCAGGTCGAACACCCTGCCGCGCCTGCGCGTCGCCAGGCGCCGGCTGGGGTGGAGCGCGAGCCGCGCCCGCACAGGCAGCCTCGCCGCGGTGAGCGCTCCGACCTCGCGCAGCGTCGCGAACGCCTCCCACGCCGCCTGGCACCCCGGACAGGCGCGCAGGTGATCGAGCAGGGCGGCGCGCCGCGCCTCGTCAAGGGCCCCGTCGAGCGCTTCGGCGATCAACTCCTGCGCGTCCTCGCACGCCGCCGGCAGGCGGCGCATGGTCTTGAGACGTTCCACCAGCGCGGGCGGAGCGCTCAGTCCCGTGACCACCGAGGCGCCCTCGCAGACACCCTGCGCACGTCCCAGAGCCTCGCGGCAGGACGGGCAGTTCCGCACGTGTTCGGCGAGCCGGGCGTCGAGGTCGGCCGCTGCGTCCTCGGTCAGGCGCTCGAGCACGAGGTCGCAGTCGGTCATGTCCGCGCCTCCGCGACCACCGTGGGAGTTCGTGGCGTCAGGCGCGTGACCATCACCGCGGTCAGCTCGCGCCGCGCCCGATTCAGTT
This sequence comes from Acidobacteriota bacterium, assembly GCA_040754885.1. GTDB lineage: Bacteria > Acidobacteriota > Thermoanaerobaculia > Thermoanaerobaculales > Thermoanaerobaculaceae > JBFMCD01. The sequence continues at coordinate 1,880 of JBFMCD010000123.1, read as the reverse complement.
TCGACTTGACGGTGCCCAGCGGCAGGGCGAGCTCGTCGGCGAGTTCCTCGTAGCTCCAGTCGGCGAAGTCACGCAGGAGGATGAGCTGCGCGAGGTCCTCGGGAAGCCGGGCGAGCGCCGAACGCGCCATCTCGAGGCGCTGCCGGCGCACCGCCCCGGTGTGCGGGTCGTCGCTGCCCGGGAGGTCGTTGAGCAGTTCGGGGTCCACCCACGCGGCCTTCTTCTCGTGGCGGCTGCGCCGGTAGGCGTCGACGAACAGGTTGCGGGCGATGCGGAACGCCCAGGCCCTGAACGACGAGCCGGACTGGTAGCGGCCGAGGTTCTGCCAGAGCTTGAGGAACACCTCCTGCGTGAGGTCCTCCGCTTCGCCGCGGTGGCGTGTGAAGCTGACCGCGAGGCGGAAGATGTCGTTCGCAGTGGCGTCCACGAGTTCCTCCCAGGCCCTTTCCTCGCCCGACCGGCATCGCTCGACGATGCTCTCCAGCAATTCCCCTGCCATCGCCTTCTCCAACGCAACTCAAGCCTGTTGGGTTCTCGACCGCCGCGCCCACAGTAGCAGATCGGGGGGCGGCTGGCGCGCCCGTGGCGGTGAGAATAGAATTCCGCGCGGCGGAGTTGGGGGTGCCATGGGCGAGATCGCTTCGACTCTGGAACAGCGGGTGCAGTCGGCCCTCTCCGAGGTCCGGCCGGCTCTTCAGATGGACGGCGGAGACGTCGAGCTGGTGCAGGTTCGTGACGGCGTGGTCGAGGTGCGGCTCCTCGGTGCGTGCGGCGGGTGCCCGATGGCCACCATGACGCTGGTCGGATTCGTCGAGGAGCGCCTCAAGATGCGGGTCCCCGAGATCCGTCAGGTGAGGTCGGTCTGAGCCGACCTGCCGTCCGGCGCCGTCCCGGGCCGACCCCGGGCCGGCTGTCGGGCGCGGATCGGCGGCGTCCGGAGCCGACCCGTCCAGTCCCTCCGTTGGCTCGTCACCGGCCTTCGAGGCCGGTGCGAAGAAAGGGGAGATGCTCGTGAGCAAACGAATCGCGGTGTTCCTGCTGGCGGTGGCGGTCGTGGCGTCGCCGGCGCTGGCGGGGGTCTACTACGAGGCCGTGACCCGGTCCGAGGGCAAGGGCGCCGAGATGCAGGCGTCGCGGGTCAAGGCCTGGGCCCACGGCGAGAGCGCGCGGGTCGAGTTCGTCGAGAGCGGGAACCCCATGATGGCGGCCGGCGGATACATGGTGACGGAGGACGGCGGCAGGAACCTGTTCTTCGTCAACCCGAAGGAGAAGACGTTCACCCGCTTCGACGTCGAGGCGATGGGCCAGTTCGTCGGCGGCGCGTCCAAGATGGTGAACATGAAGATCTCCGACCACAAGGTCGAGAACCTCGGCGAGGAGCCGGGAGGACTCGTGGCCGGGCTGCCCACGACGCACTACCGGTACCGGACCTCGTACGCCATGGAGATGAGCGTCATCGGCATGAAGATGCGCAGCAACGTGGTCCAGGAGCAGGACATCTGGTCCGCGCCCAAGCTGGTCGAGGCGGCGCTCGGCATCTGGCTGCGCAAGAACCCGCCGAGCTTCGGCAATCCGGAGTTCGACGCCATGGTCAAGGCGGAGATGGGCAAGATGCAAGGGTTCCCGCTCAAGTCCGTGACCAGGACCACCACCACGGACAAGAAGGGCAAGAGCGAGACGACCGTCACCTCCATGGAGGTGACCAAGCTCGAACTCGACCTGGTCCCCAACGTCAGCTTCAAGGTCCCGGCCGGCTACGAGGAAGTCGACATGTTCGGCGGTCAGGGCGGCGAGGGTAACCCCTTCGCCAAGCTGATGGGCGGCAACAAGAAGAATTGACCTGCAGATGGGGGCCGGCCGGGTTCCCGGCCCGCCCCCCC
>JBFMCD010000122.1:0-3758 GCA_040754885.1 Acidobacteriota bacterium | reverse complement strand
GATCTTCAGGCAGGATCACCTCGCCTCGGACTGGACGACGAAGCCGGAGTTCTGGAGCGGGCCGGCGCCGGGAGTCGCACCTGATGTTGCTGAATCCGCGCGCAGGTACTGGCTCGTGCGGCACCGCGACCTTGCGAAGGCGGCCGACCGGACCGGAGCGTGGGTCGCGGTGGCCCTCGGGCTGCTGGGCGCTGTTCTCATGGTGCGCAAGCGCGGGGCCGACGATCCTCGCGCCGGGACCGCGCGCGCGGTGTCGCTCCTCGGGACGATCGCCTACGTGCCGTTCGTGTCCGCGCTGATCGCGGTCAACGGCCGGTACCGCTGGCCGGTCGAGGACCTCCTCGTCCTCCTCGCGGCGCTGGCCGTGACGGCTTTCTTCCCTCGCGGGTCGTCGAGCCTGGGCGCCGGGGCTGAGCAGCGCGTCCGCCTTCAGGGCGTGGGGCCCGAGTAGCGGCGTGCGAGGCTCTCGAAGTCGCGCTGCTTCCACAGGCCGCTCCCGTGCAGCATGTAGCGCGCGAGGAGCCAGAGGATCGACATGCCGTAAACGGTGCTCTGCACGAACGACGCGGACGAGGCCTGGGGAAAGTAGCGGGTCGGAACCGGCACTTCGGCGATCCGCGCTCCGATCGCGACGAACTGCGCGACGATCTCCTGATCGAAGATGAAGCTGTCCGAGTTCATGGCCAGGTTGACGGCCTCGAGCGTTTCGCGGCGGTAGGCGCGGTAGCCCGTGTGGTATTCGGACAGGCGGAGCCCGAAGACGGCGTTTTCCGTCCCGGTGAGGAAGCGGTTCGCGACGTACTTCCACCACGGCATGCCCTGCCGCATCGGATGGCCGCCGAGAAGGCGGGAACCGAAGACCACGTCGGCCCGTCCCTCGATGATCGGGCGGATCACCTCGGGAAGCAGCTTCGGGTCGTACTGGTAGTCGGGGTGAACCATGACGACGATCTCGGCGCCCGCCCGCAGCGCCTCCCGATAGCACGTCTTCTGGTTGGCTCCGTAGCCGTAGTTGCGGTCGTGGACGAACAGCTCGAGGCCCAGATCGCGCGCGATCGCCGCCGTCTCGTCCGAACTGCCGTCGTCCACGAGAATGACCAGGTCGACGACGTCGTGCGGCAGCTCCGCGTAGGTCATCCGCAGCGTCTTCGCCGCGTTGTACGCCGGCATCACGACAACGACTTTCGGCCTCGCCTCACCCTGCTGCATGCTCCACCTCGCCGGGGGACCCGGCACGCGCGCGAACGATGAACTGGTAGGCGAGAAGTCGTCTCCACACCCGGGCCAGAGCGCAAGAGGCCCGGTCCGCGGCGCGGACGGCGGCGCTCCGCTCGTACCTCGGGAAGACCCGCCCGAAGGGGACACCGGTACAGGAGACGAGGTCGAACGCAAGTCCGGCATCGACGAACAGCCGGCGCCAGGAGGAGAGCGTGAAGAAGCGAAGGTGCGTGCGGTCGAAGAGGCCCCGGTCGTGGGCGGGGAAGCGACCGGAGAGGACCACGAGTCGGAAGTAGAGGTGCCCGCTGTTCGGCAGCGACGCGATCACAGTCCCACCCGGCGCCAGCAGGGGGCGGACCGATCGGAGCAACTGGTCGGGGCGACGCAGGTGCTCGAGGACGTCGGCCGCGACGACGAAGTCGAACGGCCCGCGCAGATCCGGGAGGCCCTCGTCGAGGTCGCCCCGGACGAAGGTGAACTGCGGCGATTCGATGGCCGGGACGCGGATGTCCACGCCGACCACATCGTAGCCGCGCTGCACGAGCGGGCCGGCCAGGTATCCCCCCGCGCAGCCCAGATCCACGACCCTGAGGCCGTGGCCCCTCTCGGGCAGGTTGTTCAGGATCAGGGCATGGCTGCTGTACGGGCTCGGGTTGAACTCGTACGGCGAGGCCGATGTTGCGTCTTCGCCCTGCGTTCTCACGGCGGATAGCTTACCCGAGGCGATCGCGATTCGCGCGCGCGGACGTCATCACGAGTCGCCGGCGCCGAACACCGCCCAGGAGTAGAGCGGATCCACGCACCGGACCGCGCGCAAACGCCGCAGCCAGGACGTGGCGGCGAACACCTCGCTGATCTCCGGCCTCTCGCGCAGGTAGAGGAGCCGCAGGCGGCGCGGCTCGCGCGCGAGCGAGTCGTCGACGCGGGCGAGGAACCCGGTCAGGACATCGGGGCCGAACGGGTGGTAGAGGTGCAGTATGAGGTCGCCCGCCGGCAACGGCCAGGTCATGGCGTCGCCGATGTCCACGCGCAGGTCCCGGCAGCGCACCCGCAGGTTCCTGGCTCGTTGGAGGTTATCCCGCGCGACAATGGCGAGCGCCGGGGATGCCTCCACGCCGACTACCTGGCGAAAGGGCAACTCGGCGGCGACGAGCAGGACGCGCCCCTTCCCGCAACCGACGTCCACGAAGGAGAACGGTTCGAGGGCGACGTCCAGCGCCCCGAGCATCGCCCGCGTCACGCGCGCCGGCGAGGGGACATACCCGACCGCCTGGTCGCGCAGCGACTCGTCCTCGAACGACCAGTCCGGCGGCATCAGCAGCCCCGAGGTGTCGGTGCCGTGGCGGCGGTCGAAGGAGCGGTCCTCGCCTGGCCGGTAGGTGAGGTAGTAAACAAGGATGCGCCGCAGGGTACCGCCGACGCCGAGCGTCGCCACGGAGTCGCGCAGGATTCTGCCCTTGGCCCGCAGGCTCACCGGCCGGCTCACCGGAAAGCCTCCGAGACGCACCCACCACCGTCACGTTCCGGCAGCGGGCCGGAGTGGGATCGGTTCATTTGTTCGCGCAATCCGGAGGCGAGCATACCACCGACCCCCGGAGGGCTCGGCGAAGACGAACGCAGTCCGGTGCGCGACGCCGACGTCAGGCGTCGAGGATCTTCTCCGCCTCCTCGCGGTCCACGTCCATGACGTAGGTGATGCCGGAGACGCTCGCGGCCTCGGGAGTCAGGGCGGCGATGTCGTCGCGTGTGATCAGGTCGGTGCGGAACTTGCGGTTGCCGGCCATGAGCTGGCGCAGGCCCTGGGCGAGCCGCTCGTAGTAGGTGAACAGGCCGATCGCGCCGGTCGGGATCCGGTCGAACGCGGCGTCGCCCAGTTCCTTGCGCAGGCTCGAGGCGGTGACGAAGATCTCGTCCCTCGAGGTGCCGAAGCGCTCGACGTAGACCGGAAGCTGTCCCTCGTCGATCGCCCGGCCGATGGTCTTGCCGACCATGGCGGCGGCGATCGGCGCGCGCGCCATGCCGACCAGGCGCGCGTACGGCGCGCACATCGCCAGCCCCTTGAAGATCTGGTCCTCGAAGGTGAAGCCCCCGGCCACGGCGATGGCCGGGAGGGTCGCGCCGCGCTCGGCGAGCCGCCTGCAGTACTGGTAGAGGAGGGCGTGCAACTCGACCGGCGGGACGCCCCACTCGTTCATCATCCGCCACGGGCTCATCCCCGTGCCGCCGCCGGCACCGTCCACGGTGAGCAGGTCGATCTTGTACTTCGCGGCGTACTTCACCGCCCGCGCCAGGTCGGCCGGGCGGTACGCCCCGGTCTTGAGGAACACGTACTTCGCTCCGGCCCGGCGCAGCTCCTCGACCCGCTGCGCGAACCCCTCCTCGCTGACCATGCCGACCCGCGAGTGCCGCTCGAACTCCTTGAACGCGCCGCGCTCGTACGCCTTGATCACGAACGGGTCGTGCGGGTCGGGGAGGACGATGTAGCCGCGCTCGGCGAGCAGTTGCGCCTTGGCCAGGTCGCGGATCTTCACCTCGCCGCC
>JBFMCD010000121.1:0-4088 GCA_040754885.1 Acidobacteriota bacterium | reverse complement strand
TTGAATGTCATCCTGAGGGAGCCGCGGAGCGGCCGTGAGGATCCCGTGGCGCCTGAGGTTGGAACTGCTCGTACTCACCGCGCTCCAGGCGCGCCGGGATCCTTCGGCCCTTCGGGCCTCAGGATGACAGAGGGATTGAATGTCATCCTGAGGGAGCCGCGCAGCGGCGACTGAAGGACCTCGTGGTATTCGAGGTTGGAACTGCTCGTGCTGGCGGCGCTTTGGGCGCGGTGAGATCCTTCGGCCCTTCGGGCCTCAGGATGACAGGGGTGTGAATGTCATCCTGAGGGAGCCGCGCAGCGGCGACTGAAGGACCTCGTGGTATTCGAGGTTGGAACTGCTCGTGCTCGCCGCGCTCCAGGCGCGGTGAGATCCTTCGGCCCTCCGGGCCTCAGGATGACAGGGGTGTGAATGTCATCCTGAGGGAGCCGCGCAGCGGCCGTGAGGATCCCGTGGCGCCTGAGGGTGGGGCTGCCCGCGCTCAGCGGCGGCGCCAGGCGAAGTAGCGGCGCAGCAGGCGCGCGCGGCCCGCGGTGAGGCGCGTCCGGTTGTACAGGTCGCCGGCCTTGCGGATCGCCTCCGCCTGCGTCGGGTAGGGGTGGATGACGGAGGCGAGCCTTCCCAGCCCGACCTTGCCCGCCATCGCCGTGGTGATCTCGGAGATCATGTCGCCGGCGTGGCGGGCGACGACGGTGGCGCCGAGGATCTCGTCGGTCCCCTTCCTGACGTGGATCCTGACGAACCCCTCGGTCTCTCCCTCGGCGATGGCGCGGTCCACGTCGGCCATGCGCACGGTGAAGGTGGCGACGTCGATTGCCCCGGCGGCGGCGTCCCGCTCGTACATGCCGACGTGGGCGATCTCGGGGTCGGTGTAGGTGCACCAGGGGATGGTGAGCCGGCTCGCGCGCTTCCTTCCGGCGAAGCCGAAGAAGGCGTTCTGGATCACGGCGCGGGCCATGAAGTCGGCGGCGTGCGTGAACTTGGTGGCCGAGCACACGTCGCCCGCGGCGTAGACGCGCGGGTTGGCGGTGCGCAGCGTGTCGTCGACCTCGACGCCGTTCTTGCCATAGCGCACGCCGGCGGCCTCGAGGTCGAGGCCCTCGACGTTCGGAGCGCGCCCGACGCCGACGAGGATCGCGTCCACCTCGATCGCGTCGTCCCGGCCGCCGCGCTGGAGGTGAAGCACCCTCGCGCCGTCCCTCGACTCGACCCGCGCGAGCGCCGTGCCGAGCCGGATGTCCACGCCGTCGCGCGCCAGTGCGTCGCGCAGGATCGCCGCCGCGTCCTGGTCCTCGCGAGGCAGGAACTGGTCCATCATCTCGACGATGGTCACGCGGCTGCCCAGGCGGGCGAAGGTCTGAGCGAGTTCGCAGCCGATCGGTCCGCCGCCGATGACGGCCAGCCGGGCGGGCTGCTCGGTGAGGTTGAACACGGTCTCGTTGGTCAGGTAACCGGCCTCGGCCAAGCCGGGGATCGGCGGCACGGCGGCGCGCGCGCCGGTTGCGATCACGGCCCGCTCGAAGCGCAACGTCGCGCCCGCGACCTCGACGGTGTCGGGCCCGGTGAAACGCCCGTCGCCGAGGAAGACGTCGACGCCGTACTCGTCACGGAAGCGGCGCGCGGAGTCGTGCGGGCTGATCCCGGCGCGGACGCGGCGGACCCGCTCCATGATCGCGGCGAAGTCGGCGCCCGCGCCGTCCGGCACCGAGACGCCGAAGCGGCGCGCGGCGCGCACGTCGGCCAGCGCGCGCGCCGCGCGGATGATGGTCTTGGACGGGACGCAGCCGACGTTGAGGCAGTCGCCGCCCATCAGGTTGCGCTCGACGAGAGCGACCCTGGCGCCCAGTCCGGCGGCGCCGGCGGCGCTGACCAGGCCGGCGGTGCCGGCGCCCACGACGACCAGGTTGTAGCGGCCGTCCGGCTCGGGGTTGACCCAGTCCTCGGGGTGGACGTTGGCGAGGAGCGCGAGATTGTGTTCGTCGCGGGGTGTGAGGTCGGGGTGCGTGCTCATGGGGGACATCCTCTCAGGATCCGGAGCGAGTGTGCCGCAGGGCGCGTCGCGCCCGGCGGACGATGAAGGTGAGGGTGATCGCCATGCCGGCGACCACGCCGATCAGCGGCCACGGCACGCGGCCCTCGGCCAGCCCCTTGACGACGGCGTCGGCGCCGACGACGTAGAGGATCGTCCCCGGCAGCATGCAGAGCCACGACCACAGCACGTAGGTCCGGAACGGCACGCGGGTCAGGCCGAAGCCGTAGTTGAGCAGCGTGAACGGGAAAATGGGAATCAGGCGCGTGATGGCGACGACGATCGCACCGTGCTCGTCGGTCATGCGGTCGAGCCTGGCGAACGCGGCGTTGCCCGCGAGCCACTGCGACACGGATTCGCGGGCGAACCAGCGCGCAACCGCGAAGGCCAGCGCCGCGCCGAGCGTCGAGCCGAGGCTGACGAGGCCCACGCCGAGCGCGGAGCCGAACATCGCGCCCGCCGCGATCGTGAGCAGCGAGCCGGGGATGGCGGCGACCACGGCGATTGCGTACAGCGAGACGAAGACCGCCGGTCCCCAGGCGCCGAGGCCGAGGATCCACGCGCGCACCTCGCCGAGCCTGTCGCCGAGGCCCAGTGCCCGCATCGCCGCGAGCAGGGCGACGATGGCGACGCCAAGGAGCAGCGGCTTCAGCCAGGGGCGCCGCGCCGTACGTGAGGCGCCGGCCGCGGCCTCGGACGCCGGTTTCGTGCGTCGTGTGTGCGTGGCGGGTCTCATCGTTGCCTCCGTCCCGGGCTGAGTCCACCCAGGTCCAGGTCCGTTACACGTCGCGCGGGCCCGAGCCGGGCGGGGCGAGCGCCGTCGCGACACGAGCGGCGCGGTCGCCGGCGGTGTCCGATCAGCGCCGGTCGGGGTTTGCGGGCGGCGCCTCGTTGAGGCTCCAGTCGTAGTCGAGGAAGGCGATGCGGGTGCCGGCGTCCGCCAGGGCGGCGCGGGCGGCGTCCGGGGCGTGCCGGGCGAGGAAGGCGCGCACGCCGCCGACGGAGTCGAAGTCCGCCGCGAACCACGTGAAGATCGCCGACACGGCGACGGTGCGACCGCCGTCCCGCAGTTGCAGCCCGGCGGGGGAGGCCAGGTACCGCCGAGCCTGGTCGTCGAGCTGCTCGGCCAGGCGCGCGCCGTCGTACGGCTCGGTGCGCAGCGGCGGGCAGCCCAGCGCCGCGCACACAAGCGCCGCGTGGATGCGCGGCTCGGAGAAACGGACGCGCAGCGTGCGGTGCTCGATGTCGTCGAGCGACACCGTCCGCCCGGCGACCGTCCAGCGCCGGTCACTCCAGGCGTCGGGGATCTGGCGGATGCTGTTGGCCGGGAAGCGAAGCGCGGCGAGGCCGCGCGGCCGGATCGGGTCGTTTTCCGCGACCGTCTTCAGTGTGATGGCGTTGTAGGCGTTGATCAAGAAGGCGATGCGGTCCGGTTCGGACGCCGCCTCCAGGGCCGCTGCGGGGACCGCCGCGACGTTCGCCAGGTGGGCGTCGAGCGGGGCCGGCTCGGCCCGCAGCGCGGCGTAGCGGACGCGCCCCTCGGCGGTGACGACGCGGCGCAGCACCTCGGCGTAGGCGCGGGTCGCCTCCTCCTGCCACGACGCTCCCGCCCAGGCAGGGGCGAGCGCCGAACCGAGCGACGCGCAGATCGCGAGGGTGACTCGTGCTGCTGGGGACCGGCTCATCGAGATGCTCCTCCGACGACGCTCAGTCCAGCGAGACGGCCGGGCGTTACACGCCGGCGGCGCAGGGGGAGGAGCGGGGGTCTACGGCTGCCGCTTCCAGTCGCGGAAGCGCTCGATCAGCTCGGCCTCGACCTCGGGGGGCGGTGGGGACGGCGGCGCAGCGCCGAGGAGTCTCGCGGTTACCTTCATCTGGCGGACGTACTCGCGGCAGTGCCGGCACATGCCCAGGTGGAGCTGGAAGCGCAGTCGGTCCCACGCGCCCATCCTGCCCTCGACGTAGTCGGTGACGAGGGCGGTGACGTCCCGGCAGGTCGGCATCGCACCCCTCATGGCGCGCGTCCTCCTCTCTCCATCACCGGCTCGAGGGCGCGGCG
>JBFMCD010000120.1:0-26561 GCA_040754885.1 Acidobacteriota bacterium | reverse complement strand
CGGAGCGCGCGGAGCAACGGAAGCGTCAGAACACGAACGCGACGCGGACGGCGCCGACGAACAGGGTGTCCTTCGGGGCGCTCCCGGTGACGTCCTCGGGGTTGAAGCCCTCCGGGTCGTCGACCCACACCCACTGCAGCGACGGCGTGATCGTCGCCGGTCCCAGGCTGAAGGAGACCGGCACCGTCACCGTGGCGTTGGTGAATCGGTCCGCGACGTCGTACTGATTGCTCCACCCCGCCGTCACCTTCGGCTCGCTCGACCAGCGTTCGCCCTCGAACGGCAGCGCGAGGCCGACTTCGACGTAGTCGCCCCTGATCCCGTCGTCGAGCCCCCGGTAGTACTCGAGCGAGGGTTGCAGGTGCTCTGCGGCGTCCCAGGTGAGGTAGAGGTTGGCCTCGACGTCGGAGGTGTCCTCGTACGCGAACTCCTTGGTCCAGGTCGAGGTGTAAAGATATCCGTAGAGAGCGACGCCGACGGTCAGCTTCCCGCCGGCGAGTCCTTCCCACTCCCAGCCGACCGTCGCGTCGACTTCGTCGACGTCGGTCGCGTCGTCGCCCAGATCGCTGGCGCTCCGCAGCCCGCCGATGATCCCGACGTTCGCCCACAGTCCGGGCAGCGCGGGGGAGTAGTAGTTGAGGTAGAGGAGCAGCGCGGGGTCGCCGTGGGAGAGGTCGTAGCCGCGCCAGACGTAGCGACTGACCAGGTCCGCGGTGAACTCGAACGGCGGTTCCGGCTCGTCCTGCGCCGCGGCGACCGCCGTGCTCGCCGAGATGAGCAGGCCTACGAGGAGGTACCGGCCACGGGTGGGGGGGACGCGTGTCATCCGGCGAAACTAGTGCACGAGACACGTGATCGTCAAGGAGGCGAGCGCCGCCGCCGGCATCGATCCAGGGGTTCCCGCGGCCACGACGAGCGGCCATCGCGCCGCGGGCACGACCGCAGTAGAATCCGTCCGGGCATCGACGGGTGGCGGAGTTCCTCGTCTTCGACGGCGTCAGCAAATCCTTCGGCGCCGTGCGCGCGGTGGACGGCGTTTCTCTGTCCGTCGAGCGGGGCGAGTTCTTCTCCCTGCTCGGGCCGAGCGGGTGCGGCAAGACCACGCTGCTCCGCATCCTCGCCGGTTTCGAGCACCCCGACCAGGGGCGCGTGCTGCTCGACGGCGAGGACATCACGCTGCTTCCGCCGGAGAGGCGCAAGGTCAACACCGTCTTCCAGAGCTACGCGCTGTTTCCCCATCTCACGGTGCGGGAGAACGTGGCGTTCGGCCTGCGCGTGGCGCGCCGACCAGGGGACGAGATCGAGGCCGAGGTGCGCCGCATGCTCGCCCTCGTGCAGATGGAGGACCAGGTCGACAAGCGCCCCGACCAACTCTCCGGCGGGCAGCGCCAGCGGGTGGCGATCGCGCGCGCGCTGGTCAACCGGCCGCGGGTGCTCCTCCTCGACGAGCCGCTCGCCGCGCTCGACCTCAAGCTGCGTCAGCGGATGGCCATCGAGCTCGACCGCATTCACGACGAGGTCGGTATCACCTTCCTGTTCGTCACCCACGACCAGGGCGAGGCGATGTCGCTGTCGGATCGCGTGGCGGTGATGAAGGAAGGTCGCATCGAACAGATCGGCACGCCGGCCGAGGTCTACGAGGCGCCGCGTTCGAGTTTCGTCGCCGCCTTCATCGGCGACACCAACTTCCTCGAGGGACACGTCCGGGAGGTGGTCGACGGGGAGTACGTGCGCCTGGCGATCGCGGAGTTCGGCGAGGTGCTGTGCTTCAACGACGCGCAGCGCCAACCCGGGATGCCCGTGTACCTCTCGGTGCGCCCGGAGAAGATCCGCATCTCGCGCGAGGCGCCTGCCGCGAACGGGCGCCACAACGTCTTCCCGTGCCGGGTCGAGGACGTCGTCTACCTCGGCACCCACACCAGGTTCTGGGTGAGCGTCGGCGGCAAGCGGATCGCCGTGTTCCAGCAGCAGGGGCGATTCCTGCTCGACGAGCGGCCGATCCGCTGGAGCGAGGACGGCTGGATCTCCTGGCACGCCGACGACGGCTTCATGATCGAGCGCTTCAGCGAAGCCGACGAGGCGCTCACCGGGATCGGGATCGACGACCTCGAACCGGGCGGCGACGGCGCCGCAGACGGAGGGGAGTGAACGCGCGGCGCCCGCGCCGGCAAGGACCGGGCCGTCGCGCCAGCGAGTGGCTGCTCAGTTCGCCGTCGCTGCTCTGGCTGACCGTCCTGGTCCTGGTGCCCACGGCCATCGTCTTCCTCATCGCGCTACGCCCGCCCGACGTCGACGGCGGAATCGGCGCCGGCTGGAGCGCCCAGACGCTGCGCTCGCTCGCCCGGGCATCGTACGCGCGCATCGCCTGGCGCACGGTCTACCTGTCCTTCCTGACCACGGTCTTCTGCATGCTGCTCGCGGTGCCGTGCGGCTACTTGATCGGGCGCGCGGACAGGCGCTGGCGCCAGACCCTGCTCCTGTTGGTGGTGATCCCGTTCTGGACCAGCTTCCTGATCCGCATCTTCGCCTGGAAGGTGCTGCTCCACCCCGACGGCGCGATCAAGGCGGCGCTGGTCTGGCTCGGCCTGGTACCCCCGGCGGCGGGCCTGCTGTACAACGCCGGCGCGGTGCTGCTCGTGATGGTCTACACATCGCTGCCCTTCGCCATCCTGCCGGTGTACGCGGCCGCGGAGAAGTTCGATTACACGCTGATCGAGGCGGCGCGCGACCTCGGCGCGTCACCCCTGGGAGCCTTCGCCCGGGTCTTCGTGCCGGGCGTCCGCCGGGGCCTGCTCGCGGCGACGCTGCTCGTCTTCATCCCCTCGCTCGGCTCGTACATCATCCCGGACCTGGTCGGCTCGCCTTCCTCGGAGATGCTCGGCAACGTGATCGCGCAGCGCGTCTTCGTCGAACGCAACCTGCCCCACGCCAGCGCACTGGCGGCGGTACTCACGGCGGCGGTGCTCGTACCGATGCTCGCCGTGCTCCTGCTGCGGCGCAACGGCGGCGCGTCGGCGCGGACTCGGGGGGCGTCGTGAGGCGCAGTCGGTTCCCCCTTCTCGTCACCGTCGCGGTGATGCTGTTCTTCTACCTGCCGATTCTCGTCCTGGTGGTCAACTCGTTCAACGCCTCGCGCTTCGGCAGCACCTGGCAGGGCTGGACCCTCGACTGGTACAGGCGTCTCGCCGGGGAGCGGGAGATCTGGGCGGCGCTGCGCCTGACCCTGATCATCGCGCTCGCCTCGACCGCTGCGTCGGTGGTGCTCGGCACCACAGCAGCGCTCGCCCTGCACCGCTTCTCGACGCGCGTACAGCGCTTCCACTCGGCGCTCATCTCGGTGCCGCTGGTGATGCCGGAGATCCTCATGGGCATCTCGCTGCTGCTCTTCTTCGCGGCGGTCGGCCTCGACCTCGGCCTGCTCACGGTGATCCTGGCGCACGTGACGTTCTCCCTGTCGTACGTGGCCATGGTCGTGCTCGGGCGGCTGGAGGGTTTCGACGACGCGTTGCTCGAGGCGGCGCGCGACCTCGGCGCCGGCCGCTGGACGGCGACGCGCCGGGTGCTGCTGCCGCTGCTCGCGCCCGGCATCGGGGCCGGGGCGCTGCTCGCCTTCACGCTCTCGGTCGACGACTTCGTCATCACCTTCTTCGTCGCCGGTCCGGGCACGACGACGCTGCCGATCCGCATCTACTCGATGATCAAGCACGGCTCGCCGCCCTTGATCAACGCGCTGTCCACCATCCTGTTGGTCGTGACGTTCCTTGCGGTGTGGCTGAGCCAGAGGCTCGCGACGAGGAGATCATGAAACGAACCCTGACGATCCTGGCGATGGCGCTGCTCGCGGCGGCCGGCTGCGCGCGGCAACCGATGACGCTGCACGTGTACACCTGGGCGGACTACATCAAGCCGGAACTGGTGGCGCGCTTCGAGCAGGAGCAGGGGTGTGCGGTGGTCATCGACACCTTCGACTCCAACGAGGCGATGTACGCCAAGCTCAAGGCCGGCGCGGCCGGCTACGACGTCGTCACCCCGTCGAGCTACATGGTGCAGGTGATGCACCGGCAGGGGATGTTGCTCTCGCTCGACCACGCCGCGCTCCCCAACCTGGCCAACGTCGATCCCGAGGTGCTGAAGATCGCCATCGACCCGGAGATGGAGCACAGCGCTCCGTACATGATGACGATCACCGGGATCGCCTACCTGGGCAGCAAGGTGCCCGACGTGCGACCGAGCTGGGCCGTGTTCGACCGCCCCGACCTGAAGGGGCGGGCGACGATGCTCGCCGACATGCGCGAGACGATCGGCGCGGCGCTGAAGTTCCTCGGCCACAGCATCAACTCGACCGACCCCGCGGAGCTGGCTGCGGCGCGCGACGTGGTCATCCGCTGGAAGAAGAACCTGGCCAAGCTGGAGAACGAGCAGTACAAGACCGGCCTGGCCTCGGGGGAGTTCCTGCTCGTGCACGGGTATTCGGGGGACATCCTGCAGGTGCAGGAGGAGAACGAGGACATCGTCTTCGCCGTGCCCGAGGAGGGCACCTCGATCGCCTGCGACGACCTGGTCATCCTCAGGGACGCGCGGCAGGCCGAACTCGCGCACCGCTTCGTCAATTTCCTCCACGACCCCAAGGTCGCCGCGGAGAACACCGAGTTCATCTCCTACCTGTGCCCGAACTCGGCCAGCTACCCGCTGCTCTCCGAGGAGATCCGCTCGAACCCGGCGCTGTTCGTCCCCGCCGAGGTCAAGGCGAAGAGCGAAGTGATCACCGACCTCGGCGAGGGCAACGCCCTGTACGCCCGGATCTGGGACGAGATCAAGGCGGCGAACTAGCAGGGTCGCCGCGTCGGGAATGGAGGGCGGTCGCGGCGCGCTTTTCCGGGAAAGCCTGAGACCGGCGCGTCGCGGTGTCGAACCACTGGCCACGCGCGCCGGCGGGGAGGCCGAATGGCGAGATACGTCGACGGGTTCGTCCTGCCGCTGCCGAAGAAGAACGTCGCCGCCTACCGGAGGATGGCGCGTCAGGCCGGCGCGATCTGGCGCGAGCACGGCGCACTCGAGTACCGCGAGTGCGTCGGCGAGGACCTGGACGTGAAGATGGCGATGCCGTTCCCGCGCGGCATCGGCATCCGGCGCGGCGAGACGGTCGTGTTCGCCTGGATCGTCTACCGGTCGAAGGCGCATCGCGCCCGGGTGAACGCCAGAGTGATGAAGGACCCGCGCCTCGCCGCCATGATGAAGGGCAAGAAGATGCCGTTCGACGTCGCGCGCATGCTCTACGGAGGGTTCGAGATCCTCGTCGAGGCGTAACGGTCGCCGGGCTGTCCGCGGCGCCCGACGGCTACCGGGGAGCGCCGGCGGGCGGCGCGACCAGGTGGTAGCGGGTCTGGCGCTCGAACGCCCAGGCGACGCGGCCCCCGGCGTCGATCAGCGCCTCCTCCTCCTGCGCCGAGCGCAGCGGCTGGCCTTCCCACTCCGGTACCGGCGAGGTCGCCTGCAGCTCGATCGAGTACCACGTGGAGGGCAGGACGAGCAGGTCGCCGCGACCGGGCACGCCCTCCTGGTGGTCGTAGAGTCCGACGATCGGTCCGGCGCCGTGACCGTGGTCGCCGATGGCGTGGGCGTACACCGAGCCGTCGATCCCCTCGGCGCGCATCGCCGCCAACGTGTCGGCCAGCACCGCGTTGCCGGTGCGTCCGGGGCGCAGCCTCTCAAGTAACAGGTCCTGCAGGCGGTTCGAGGCTTTCAGGGCGCGGCGCAAACCCTCCGGCGCGTCGCGCTCCCCCTCGCGCAGGACATAGCCGACGTGCTGCGTGTCGGTGGCCAGGCCCATGGCCAGGATGCCGACGTCGGTGTGCAGGTGGTCGCCCGGCCGGATGACGACGGCCTCGCGCTCCGCGTCCGCCCCGAGTCCGCCGCGACGCTGTACCGAGACGTCGGGGTGGAACCACACCTCCATCCCCATCTCCTCGATGCGGTCGCGCAGCCACCACCCGACGTCCTCGGTGGTCGTCACGCCGGGAGTGATCGCCTCGCTGGAGAACGCCCGCGCGATCAGGGCGTGGGCGGTCCGCTGCAGATGCCGGTAGTACGGGACCATCTCCGGGACCCTGGTCGCGATGTAGTCGATGACCAGGTTCTCGGCCCGCACGACCCGCGCGTTCCACGGGCCGAGCGCCGCCTCGAGCTGCTCGCGTTCGCCCGCCGAGAGGCCGTCGGCGAACGCGTGGGTGTGCGAGATGTCGAGCGCGATCGTGGCCGGCGCGCGTTCGTCGATTAGCGAGCGCAGCAGCGCCCACTGCGTCGCGCCGAGCAGTTCGCGGCCCTTGACTTCGGGGTCGCGCAGCGCCTGGAACAAGCCGCCCTGGGCGCCGCCGCCGAGGGCGATGCGCTCGACTCCGGCCGCCGGGCCGCGGTCGTGGAAGAGCAGGATGGTGCGCCGGCGGGCGGACTCGGTCATCGGCGACACCAGCGAGAAGAACACGGGGTCCTCGTTGTGCTCGCGGCACACCACGAGCCACATCGCCACGCCGTGGCGGCGCATCAGCGCGGGCAGAACCCGTTCGAGGCGCGCCTGCTGCCACCCGAGCCGGATCGGCACCTGCTCGCGCAGCGGCGGCAACGGCGCCGGCGTTTCGAGCGCCGCCGCGTGCGACGCCGCGGTCGAGACTGCGATCAGAACGAGTGGGAGCATCACGTACGGGTGTCTGGCCACGCGATCACCTCACACGAACGCTCGGCATGCCCATCGTGGCGATGCCGTGCCTCGGCATCGTAGCGCGTGACCTGGCGCGCCGGCGCCTCGGCTTGGGATGCCCGGCGTATCCTCTTCTAGAGGAGATCCGGATAGCGCCTGTGACGCGGGAACTGATCGTCCTTGCCGCGATGGCCCTCGCCGTGGGTTGGGACTCCGGCCCGCCGCGGCGTCGGGGCGAGCAGACCAGCGGCACCTCCCGTGCGCCCGCCGCGGTCGTCCAGCCGACCACGTATCACGTCGGCCGCGGAGCGCCGGCGGGGTGCGACGACTCGGGGCCCGGTACTGCGGGCAGTCCCTGGTGCACGATCCGCAGGGCGGCCGCGGCACTCCGGCCCGGGGACGCGGCGATCGTGGGGCCCGGGAGGTATCGCGAGAGCGTGGCGCCGCCCTCGGGAACCCCCGGGGCCTGGGTGAGCATCCGAGGGGAGGAGGGAGCCGTCCTGGACGGAACCGGGGTCGAGGGACCGGCGTTCGACCTGGCCGACGTCTCGTACGTGCGTGTCTCCGGTTTCGAGGTGACGGGCTACCGGAAGCCGAGGCCGGCCGGAAACTCGGTCACCGTCCGGGGCGCGTCGCACCACATCGAGCTGTCGCGCCTGCTCGTCCATCACAACCGGAACGGGATCATCCTCCAGGGCGCCTCGCGCGACATCACGATCGCGGACAGCGAGGTTCACCACTGCGTCTACGGCGTCGGCTTCGAGGACGCCACCCGCGACGTTCTCGTCGAGCGCGTGATCAGTCACCACAACAGCGAACTCCTGGTCGGGCCGGCGAGGTACGCGGAATATCCGAACGGCGACGGCTTCTCCGCCGATGCCGGCACCACGGGGATCACAGTGAAGGACAGTCGCGCGCACGACAACCAGGACGGTGGGTTCGACCTGGCGAGCGGCGCCGCCTGGTGCGAGCGCTGCACGGCGTTCGGCAACCGCTACGGGATCCGCCTGTGGCAGGGCGAGACCGGCGGACTGATCAACTGCCTGTCCTTCGGCAACGCCGCCTCGCCGGTGCAGATCGGCGGCAACCGGGGCAACGGAACGAAGCGCATCATCGGCTCCACCCTGGTGGGGACGGCCGGTGACAGTGGATTCGCGGTGGAGGTCGAGGGCGTCGCGAGGCTCTTCGTCCGCAACACGATCTTCGCCGGGTATGGCCTCGAGGTGTTCACCGCTCTGCCGGCGTACCTCGACGAGGACCATGACCTGTTCCACGCGCCGGGCCGGCCGCCGGGCTTCCCCGTCGGGGCGCACTCGTTGTTGGCGGATCCGCGTTTCGTGGACGCCCGGACCGGGGACTTCCACCTCGCCGCGGGCAGCCCGGCGATCGACAGAGGGGTCGCGGTCCCGGGGTGCGAAACCGACCTGGAAGGCGGCGCCTGCCCGATGGGACGGGCTCCCGATATCGGGGCGTACGAACACCTCTCCCCAGGCGCGACGCCGGAACGGCCGTAGCCCGTCAAGGCGGACATCCCCGCGCCGGCCCGCCTCCAACCCGGCCGCAGCCTGCCGGTTCGCAGTTCCCGAGCGGAGGAGTCGGGTGCCCTTTTCCCGAACGCGCGAGATCGGGCCGCGTCACGACATCCGCGTCGGTCTGGCTCAGACTGCGTTCGCTCCGGGCAGGCCGAACACATGGGCGCGGCAATGGAGCGTCGCGCCGCCAGCGCCAGCCGTATCGCACAGCCTCCAGCCCGCGCCCGCGGCTTCAGGCGACGGAATGGCAGCTCGCGCCTCGCCGCTCGCCTGCCCCTCCGCGAACGGCGGAAGCTGCCCTCGCCGAGCCGGGCGCACGGTCGTCAGTGCGGCCAGAGCCAGGCGAAGACGCCGGCCGTCACGAGGGCATGGACCAGCCCGTCCACGGTGGCTCTGAGCGTGGTGAGGAGGTCGCGGCGGTACCAGATCGACATCTGCCACAGTGCGAGGGAGTAGCCGACGAAGGCGGCGACGGCGACGAACTCGAAGACGACGGTGGCGCTGGCGGCGAACGGCAGGACGTGACCGGCGAGATACGCCGTGAACGCCCCGACGGCGAGCGCGTAGGCGAACCACCCCGTCAGGCTCCTGACCATCGACGCTGAGCCATTGGGCGAAACGGTGAGGAGCATCACCGGACCTCTTCTGAGCTTGTCGGCGAAAGCCGGGCTTCTCGCGGCGGCCGCGCTCGCGGCGCGTGGGACCATGTAGTCGCCTGGAGGGATGCCGAGCGGCCGGACCGCGTCCATGAACGCGTCCTCATTCGGCAGCCTCGGGTACTCGCCCCGGTGCCAGGGCGTCGCCATGCGGATGAGCGCACTGACGACGAAGACGACCACCGCCGACACGACGATCGGGAGCCACAGGTGCAGCACCGTGGTCATTGACGTCTCCCTCCGTCGGCGCAGGCCGTGGCCCCGCGCCGACGACTTACCACGCCACGCCGAGCTGCCGGAGCTTCTCCTGACTCTGCGGGTGCCCGGCGCGCGCCGCGCGACGGAAGTGCTCGACCGCTGCCGCCTGGTCGACCGTCACGCCCACCCCGTCCTGGTACATCCTCCCCAGGTTCCACTCCGACCAGGGATTCCCCTGCGCCGCCGATTGCCTATACCAGTGCAGCGCCTGCTGGGTGTCGCGGTCGACACCCCAGCCGTTCTCGTACATGAAGCCCAGGTTGTTCTGGCTGTTCGCCCAGCCGAGCCTGGCCGCGCGCTCGTAGTGCCGGAACGCCTGGGTCAGGTCCTTCGCGGTTCCCAGACCGTTCTGGTACATCCAACCGAGCAGATCCAGCGCAGAGGCGCGCTCCTGGGCGGCAGCGAGCGTGCACAGCCGGAACGCCTCGGCCTCGTTCCGCTCGACCCCTTCGCCGAAGAGATAGTTGTGGCACAGGTTGGACTGTCCCTGGGCGAAGTCCTGAGCTGCGGCCTTCCGGTACCAGGCGGTCGCCGCCGCGTTGTCCTGGGCAAGCCCGCCGCGGCCGAGGCTCACGAGCACGCCGTAGGCGTTCTGTGCCCGGGGCCGGCCGGCCTCCGCTGCCTGGCGGAGGAGGGGCGCGGCGCGGGCGTCGTTCTGCGGCGTGCCGTACCCCTCCATGAAGGCAATGCCTGCCTGCTCGGCTGCCTCGGCATGTCCCTGCGCCGCCGCCTGGACGTAGATCTCGAGCGCCCGCGAGGGGTCGGTGGCGCGCAGCGCGTTCGCCTGCTGGACGAGCGCGTCCGCCCGGGAGCCGCTCGCCCACACCGTCGCGTCCATGGAGGTGGTCGGGGCGGCGAGCGCCTCGACCGCTGCGGCGTCCACGGCGCCATCGGGCCGCACCGCCGTGACCCGCCAGGTTCCCACCGCGATCGCGTCCTCGCCGACAGCGAACGACAACTCGACCTTGTCCCCGACCGCCGGCACCGCCGTCTCCAGGAGGCGGACCGTGACCTCCCGGCCGCGCGCCTCGATCACGTTCCCGCGCACACCCGAGCTGGCGGGGCCCGGAACCGCCACGTCCGGTCCGTCGACGTACCCGTCGCCGCGCCTCGAGTCGAACAGCGCTTCCATGCCCACCGCGGGGTGGCCGCCGAACGACTCCTCGCGAGTCGCCCGAACGGTAGCCCCAAGCACGGCACTCACGCGCCAGCGACCAACGGAGGCCGCGTGGCCCTCGCCGAACGGCTCCATGACCGACAGCGAGTCCCCGACTCGGGGCGTCGGTCCCGTGCGCACCGCGACGACGATCGTCTCGCCGTCCACCGCCGTGACCTCGCCGCGCGCCCTCTCCTCCGGCTGCCCGGCCGCCGTGGGCAGCCCGGCCGCCATGGCGAAGAGCAGCGCCGCGGTCATTTTCGCTCTCGCGGACATGACACCTCCCGTCACTTCGGGCACAACGTCCCCCCGTAGGTGTGGTGCGGCGTCACCACCCCGGTGTCGACGAAGCAGCCGGTCGACGGATCCGGCGTGCCGGTGCGGATGCTGTTGACCCGGTAAATGTTGTTCGCGATGTTGATATACATGCCACCGGCGCCGTCGCGACACACGACACCGCCGAGCCCGCCGTAGGGTGGTGGGTTCCACAGGTCGTAGATCACGGTGACCGCTGGGCCGGGGCAGGCGGGCGGGCTCGGAGGAAGTTCGGCCGTGGGAACGGGAGTCGGGACCTGGAAGACCGGTGCCGGCGTGACGGTGGGGCTCGGAGCCACGTCCCAGCAGCCGTTCGGGTATTCGTACGTGTCATGGTAGTGGCTCATCAACGTGTTCGTGAGTACCCCGTCGCGGATGACGAACAGTTGGATCGCAAGTTTCTTCGGGGCACCGTGTTGGGCACCAATCGGGCCCGCCACGAAGCCATAAGCCTGCGCGACCCAGCAATCGGCCCAGGCGAGGGGACGGTCGCCGCCGTGGCCGTCGCCGCACCAACCTCGGAATCCCGCACGCCGGAGCCCGGCGCGATCCACGAAGTACTCGAGCTCCGTGCCGACGTCGAACTGCACGTAGCCCACATGAAAGCCTCTCCGCCGCATTTCGGGAAGGTCGTTGGCCTCGCTATAGTCTCTGCCGATGTAGCGGCCGTTCTCTAGGGTGACGCGAAAGCGGTTGCCGTCGTAGCTGCCTTTGAGGTCACATTCCCACGATGGCCGTTGGGTTTCAGCGGGCGACGGAACCGGCGTGGGCACCACGGTCCGGGGCGGCACGTAGGGGCTGTGGACGGTGAGGCGTACCGGCGTGCCGGCGGTCACCAGGGTGCCGGCGGCGACCGACTGCGCCTCGACTCGCCCGGTGTCGGCGGCCGAGGGCGCCGGCGACCCGGGGCCGAGCTGCACGGTGAGACCGGCCTCGGTGAGGCGGCGCTTGGCGTCGGCGAGCAGGAGGCCGGCGACCCCAGGCACCGTGACGCGGTGCCCGGGCAGGCCGCCGTGCGGCCCGGCGCTGTGGCACACCTCGAGGACCCGCGGAAGCAGGCCGACGTACGTCTCCCAGGGCTCGTCGGCGGGGAGCATCGGCACGATGGACCACGCCTGCTCCGTGTTGAAGAAGCAGTGCTCGAGGGGGGTCGGGCCGGTGCCGTCGAGGGCCTGACGCAGCCCTACCCGGATCGCCTGGAACGCCGAGGAGTTGGCGCCGCCCTGGGCGGAGCGGGCGTGCGTCTCCTCGACGGTGCCGCGCTCGAACCGCACCGCCGCGTACGTCGCGGCGAGTCCGAGGTGCCAGTTGGCGTCAAGCATCTGGGAGTCGCACGTCGGGTTCCAGCGGAAGTCGTCGGGGCGGTTGCTGGCGTACGACAGCGACAGGGCGAAGCGGTAGTGAGTGTAGAAGTCCTGGATCTTGGTCATCCGACCGGCGGGCGACAGGCGGGGGGCGAGCTCGGCGTACGAGGCGATCTTGCCCTGCAGCTCGGCGATGGAATGCTGGCGGGCGGGGTACGTGGCGAACGGCTGCTCCACGCCGGCCTCGGCGGCGGCGATGTGGGCCGCCGCGTTGGCGAGGTTCGCGGCCACCTCCGCCGACTGGTCCGGCCCGATCTCGCCGTTGAAGTACCGCGTGCGCGCATACGCCTGGCCGAGGTTCTGTGCGGCGGCACAGATGTGGAACTGCACGTCGTTGGCGAGCGCCGCCGAAACGCAGGCGAGCGCGCCGAACGCGGCGACCAGCGAACGGAACGACATGTCGACCTCCCCTTGTGTGCCCCATCGCGGACTGCGCGGCGTCGGTTGCCTAGTTGACGTCACGATACCATGAGGGTTGTGGGCGCCGGCCGAGGATCGACGTTGGTGCCCGTCGTCCGTCGGATGTTGCGTCCGGATGTGTTCGCGCGGGACGCAGGGAGTGTGCCGGGATGACGATCCGCGACCGACTCAACGCACGCAAGAAGCGGGTGGTTTACGCTCTCGGCGGGTGCGCGCTCATCGCCGTCTCGACCGCCCTCGTGAGCGTGCGCCACGACGTCGTCTTCCTGTTCACTCTCGCGAGTGTCGCTGCGGCGATCGTGATCATGTACTCGGCGGTGCTTTTCGGCTTTCGTTGTCCGCGCTGCCGCGGTCAGTGGGGCTACCTCGCGATGTACTCCGGCGGGGCGTGCTCGATCCGCAAGGATCTCCGCTTCTGCCCCTACTGCGGTGTCGAAATCGACCGGGAAAGCGGCCCGGGGGCGCCACCATTGGCGTGACGCGATCGGCGACGTCGGCGCCGGGTCGCGAGGGGAAACCCGAGCAGGTCAGGGGATGCGCGGGGCCGGGACGTGGAAGGGGAGGAACAGTCCGACCATGGCGGTCGAGGCGAGGAGCGCGAGGAGCAGGAGGACGCCGACCTGGACGAGGAGGCGAGCCTCCCGGTCCCTGACGACGACCTCGCTGGCCGCGACTGCGACGACGCCGGCGAGCAGGACGCCGGCGAGAACTTCGCTTCGGGTCAAGCTCAGAGCGACCGTGGTGAGGCGCGAGACCTCGGTGTGTTCGAGCTCGCTCCCGTCGAGCATCTTCGCCAGCACCGAACGGGCGAAGCGCAGCGAGCCGAAGACCAGGCAGACGGCGCCGCACGTCAGCAAAGCCGAGATCCGCGAGCAAGCCCGTTCGAGCGTCATCGTCCACATGGTAGCCGACCGGAGCGGGCACCTCCGGAGCAAATGACCGGTGCGCCGACGTCGCTGTGCGTCGCGAGTCCGGCTAGACTCGCCATCATGGCGGGGCCACGCATCGACGCCGACGAACTGACCATGGCGCTGGAGAACCACTCGTACGATATGCAGTTCTTCCTCGACCGGCAGACCGGCGAGGTGTTTCCGCTCTTCGAGGACAACGAGGAATCCGACGAGAACCGCGAGCGCATCGAGGCCGATCCCGACCGGTTCGTCGCCGTCGAGCCGCTCCCCTCTTCGGTCGGCTGGGAGGTCATGGCCGCGTTCGTCGAGTCGCTCCCGGACGGAGCGGCGCGTAGGCACCTCGCCGCCGCGCTCTCCGCCCGGCACCCATTTCGGGCGTTCAAAGACGCCCTGTCGGGTCACCCCACCCTGCGCGAGGAGTGGTTTGCCTTCCACGACGAGGCATGGGCGAGGTTGGCCGCTGAGTGGCTCGAAGACGAGGGGATCGACGCTGCGTTGTCGTCACGCCGTGGCCTCCCCACGGGCGGCGATGCCCGCCGCTAGCGCACGCCGCGGTCCGACCCGAAACCGTCGACCGGCTTCTACGCGCCGGGCTTCGCCGACTGGTCGAAGATGCACTTTCCTCCTCCCGACGGTGCCGGGAAGGTCATCAGGGTCAGCCGGTCTTTGAGGCCGGCCGCGAGCGGCGGCGGGTTGAAGACCGTGCCGGTGAGCCTACGCACTGCCCCCGTCGCCACGGACCGCGGCCTCGATCCTGGCGATGTCGATCTTCCGCATCGTCATCATCGCCTCCATTGCGCGCTTGGCGGCGGCTCGGTCTGGACTTGTCATCGCGGCCATGAGCACGCGGGGGACGATCTGCCACGAGAAGCCCCAGCGGTCCTTGCACCAGCTACATTCGCTCTCCTGTCCGCCGTTCCCGACGATGGCGTTCCAGAAGCGGTCGGTCTCCTCCTGGTCGTCGGTGAAGACCTGGAAGCTGACCGCCTCGTTCGGCTTGAAGCCGGGGCCGCCGTTCAGACCGAGAAAGGGCTGACCGAGCACGGTGAACTCGACCGTCAGCTCGTCGCCCTGCTGGCCGCCGGGGAAGTCGGCCGCCGCTTCCAGGCGTGGGCCGACGTGGCTGTCCGGGAAGACCGAGGCGTAGAACTCGGCTGCCTCGCGCGCCTTGCCGTGATCGAACCACAGACAGGTGACGAGCGTGTTGGCCATCCTCTCCTCCTCAACGCGAGCCGACCGGGGCGAGCTTCGCGCCGGGCGGATCGGCCACCGTGGCGATCCGGCAGACGGTGCCGACGTCCTGGGCCGGCGCCCGCGTCCTGCCGCCGCTTGCCCCGGGCTGACCGACCCTGCCTCCGGCACTCCCAGCGTCGGCACGACTCGTCCAGTTTGGACGCGCCCCATGCGAAGTCATACTGAAGCCAATCCGTCGCGGGCCGGCAGCATTCCCGCTGCCGGTGCGGATGTCGACTTCAACCGGCGCCTCGGTACCGGGGCGCCCGTCGATTCGGGTGCCGGCGTGGTCAGTCAGTCGCGAGGCGGAGGGGCGCCACCGCAGCGATCCTCAGGAAGACGACATCCCTGGAGAGCAGTACGGCATTCCGGTCGAGCACGCACCGGGCCGCGTGAGCGTCGGGCGTGGATACCCCGATGCCCTTCTCTCCGAGTCGCCGCCGCAGGTCGCCGACGCGCACCCAGCGGTCGACAGGTGCATCGTGGACGGCGAGGTCGGCGATGAGGTCAACGAAGGCCTCTCGGTGCTTCCGCTGATGGGCGCCACCGGCCTGCTCGGCGACCACGACTGGCGGAAGCACGACCGCTCCATTCTCGAGGCCGCGCTCGAGCGTTGCCGCCGGCTTGCCGTTCAGGAAGTCGATCCAGACCGAGGTGTCAACGACGAGCCCGCTCACGCGATTCGTCCATGTCGACCACCAGGTGACCTTTCCGCGCAGGGCCATGGCCTTTCCGTGGGCGCGCGTCCGGCACACGCCGCAGGCCGGTGACCGGGGTCTCGGTGATCCCCTTGCCGGTGACGCGCAAGGCATCGTCGAGGAGGTTCTCCGGCAGGTTCGCGGTGATTCGGCGTGCTCGCCCCATGAACCGATACTGATGGCAGTATTGATCGGCATCAATACAAGAGTCGTGTCCGGCTGGCCTTGAGTTCGCCTTCGCCTTCGTGATGCCGAGGACGTTGGCGAGGTACGCGCCGGTGAAGCTGCCGGGGGTCTGGGCGACCTGCTCGGGGGTGCGGTAACGACGACGCGGCCGCCACCGTCCGAACGCTCCTCGCCGCCTGGGTCGGCGCGGGACGCGGACGTCGGGCTCGAGGACGAACTGGCCGCGACCGCCGGTGCCGGTGAGCAGCCGCGAAAGGCACGTGGTGCGTTGGAGCCGGAATTCGAGTGGCTCGGCTCGCCATGGCGAGCGGGAGGCCCAAGACGTGGGCGAGGTGAACCCCGGCCATCGGTCCACCTCTGGACTCGGCCCTGGCTCCCGTTGCCGCCTTCATGCCGGAGAATGTCCCTGCGGGTTGAGCTGATCGCAGAGCTGGCCTCGTGCAATCGGCGTTCGGGGGGCGCCCTCATCCGAGCACTCCGATCCGCCGGGGCGTGGCGACAGGGTCCGTCAGCCGGCGTACATCTCGTCGATCAGGGCGGCGAACTGCGCTTCGACCACCCGCCGTTTCACCTTCATCGTCGGCGTGAGCTGGCCCCCCCCGACGGAAAGTGCCGTCGGGAGCACGCGGAACTCCCTGATCTGCTCGTAGCGGGCGAGCGCCTTGTTGACCTCGGCAATGTGGCCGTCGTACAGGGCGTGCACGGCCGGGTGTCGGACCAACTCGCGCCGGTCTATTGCCGAAACCCCGTTGGCCTTGGCCCAGCGCTCCAGCTCCTCGAAGTCGGGCGACAGCAGCGCGGCGATGAAGTGACGGCGGTCGCCGATCAGCACGGCTGCGTCGACAAAGGCCGAGGCCTTCAGCCGGCTCTCGATCGGCTGCGGAGCCACGTTCTTTCCGCCGGAGGTGACCAGGAGGTCCTTCTTGCGGTCGATGATCCGTATGAAGCCCTCGTCGTCGATCTCGGCGATGTCTCCGGTGCGCAGGAATCCCTCTTCGTCGAACGCCTCGGCGGTCTGTTCCGGCTTGTTCCAGTAGCCGATCATGATGCTCGGCCCTCGAACAAGGAGCTCGCCGTCCGGGGCCAGGCGCACCTCGAGGTTGTCGAGCGGGCGACCGACCCGGCCGATGCGGAGGAACTCCGGCTCGGACCCGCCGATGGCGATCACCGGCGAGGACTCGGTCAGCCCGTAGGCGTCCACCAGCCACACCCCGAGCGAGCGGATGAACTCGGCCACGTGCGGCGGCGTCTCGGCCGCGCCGGTCAGGCAGAAGCGCACGCGGCCGCCGAGCGCGGCCCGGACCTTGCCGAGCACCAGCCGGTCGGCCAGGGCGTGGCGGAACGCGGACAGCCCCGTGAGGGGCCGTCCCGCAACCCGCTCGGTGGCCGCCTCGCGACCGACATCGAGCGCCCAACGGAAGAGCCGCCGCCGAAGCGGCGAGCCGGCGGCGACCCGTTCGCGGACGCGCTGATGGAACTTCTCGTAAACCCGCGGCACGGCGAGGAAGATGGTCGGCCGGATCCTCCGGATCAGTTCGCCGGCGTGCTGCACCGAGCAGTAGGCCTTGCGCGTGCCGGTCTTCATGTAGCAGTACCCTGCGGTCCGCTCCGCGATGTGGCACAGCGGCAGGAACTCGAGCGCGACGTCGGTGTCGTCGGCCGACATCCGGCGAAGCGTGAACAGCACGTTCTGGACCACGTTGCGGTGGCTGAGCATCACGCCCTTCGGCTCGCCCGTGGTGCCGGAGGTGTAGATGATGGTCATCAACTTCCGCTCGTCGAGGCGAGCGGCGCGGTCCCAGAACCGGGCCTCGGAGCCTGGACCGCGATCCGCCACCAGCTCGTCGAGCGCAAGCACGCCCTCTGCCCGCTCGCCCTCGATTTGGATCAGGTGCCGGAGTTCGGGACAGCGGCTGCGGATTTCGAGGAACTTGCCCATCTGCTCGGGGTTCTCGGCCACCGCCACAGTCGCGCCGGAGTCGACGAGCTGGTAGGCGAGCTGGTCCGAAGTCAGGGTTTCGTACACCGGCACGTCGACCGCGCCGAGGTCGAGTACGGCGAGATCGACCAGATGCCACTCGGGGCGGTCGTCGCTCGCCAGCATGACGCGGTCGCCGGCTGCGACGCCGAGCTCGACGAGGGCGTCGGCGAGTCCGCAACAGCGGCCGAGGAAGTCGCCGGTGGACAGCGTCCGGTGCCCGGCCGGCGTCCAGTGGCTGTAGTGGTCCATACGAGGCGAGACGAGGTCGTGGCGGTACAGATCCAGGGCGGTCTGGTCAGCCATGATGGTCTCCTGCTGAGGAGCAAGCACACCTTATCACGGGCTCTGCTCTCCTGCGCCGCTCAGGGGTCGGGTGGCCGGGTCGGAGCCGAGCGCGCTGGAGGTCCGCTCTGCGGGCGCGGGGTGCCGCGACCGGAACGACTTTCGAGCACACTGCGACGACTGCGAGAGACGGTCCGGATGATCGCCGCCGGCGGTGCGCCTGGACCAGGCGATACAACGGCGTCGCCTGGTGGCGGCGCAACTGCTGGAACATGAGGTCGGGAACGGCCACGGCTCGCGCCGGGGTCGTGGCGTGGACGGCTGAGCACGGAGTGCCAACACCAGGTGGAAGACCGTCACGGTGAGCCGGAGCTGCTTTGTGTGGCTCGCCTTGGCCCAAGACACGGCGAGCGGCCGGGCGAGGTGGTGGCCGGTGAAGCTGCCGCAGCTCCGGGCGACCTGCTCGGGGGCGCGGGTAGCGCGGCGGGCGAATTCGCGGGAGAGTCTGTTGCGCTGCGCCTCGCCACCCGCCCGGCCGCCGCTTCTGGTGCCGAGGCGTGGGCGACGAAGCCGAGGCGGTCACGCCTTGCGTATGTCTCCGTCGAGCCCTACCCTGTCCCAGGTGCGAAGGGAAATCCCCAGCCACAAGCGATCGGACGATCTTGGCGAACGCAGAAATCACGCGCGCCTTCGTCACGCTGCGACGCTGGATGGCTGCCGGTTCCGAGCCCTCCCGAGAGCCGGCGGCTTTCGAGAACAAGGAGGATTCCCGAGCCCGCACCTTCTTCGATGGCTTCCCACGGGCGATGACCGTCCTCCAACAGAGTTGAAGGAGTTCGACTTCAACGGCAGCGAGAGAATCAGCGGGATGCGCAGTCGAGGAGAACAGGCGACCTTGCTTCCTGAAGGGCGAAAGCGGAGGCACGCAACGCGCAGCACCATTGTCACGGCCATGATCGTCCTGGTGATCTGCGCCTTCAGCTCGGAGGCCTGGCCGGGGCCGATCCACCAGGTCGCCCGAACCAACGACGCAGCACGCCCGAAGAGCCTCTTTGCCGAGAACCCGGCGTTGGCCGACGCCCCGAACCCTCACGGGCTGAGGCCCCCCCACGATGCCGCCATGGCGGGCGACCGCGAGGCGGTCGAACTGCTGCCGGCCAAGGGCGCGCGGATCGGCGCCGGAACCACCCTCGAGCAGACGGCCTCGCATCTCGCGCGGACCCACGGCCAGGGCGGCGTCGCGGCGCTGCTCGTTGAGAAAGGGGTGGACGAGGTCGCGCGGTTCGGGCGTTCGCGGCGTGACTTCGTGCTGCTCGCCGTGCGGTCCACGACCGAATGATCGCCGACGCCGCAGCCACGTCTCGATCCTCGCAGAGGTGCGAAGCGACCACTTCCGGCCCCGAGGTCCCCAGGATGAGCTACTTGAGACTGCCTCGTGCCAGGCGCATCGTGGCCCTCTTCGCGATCTCGTCCCTGTCGCTGGTGGTGTTCCCGGAGGTGGACCTCCGTGTCTCGGGCTTCTTCTTCGGCAGCCGCGGATTCCACCTCGCGGCCTCGTGGTGGGCGAAGGCCCTTCATGAAAGCGTGGGCTTCTTCATCTGCGCCGCGCTCGCGACGGTCGTCGGGATCTACTGGTTCAACAGGAAGGCCAGCCGGAACGTCTGTGGTGTCGATGCGAGGGTCGTGGGCTATGTCTTCCTGGTGCTGATTCTCGGAGCCGGGCTCTTCGTCAATGTGGTTCTCAAGAACGGTTTCGGCCGCGCGAGACCCAGGAACCTCGTTCAGTTCGGAGGGGAGCAGCGATTCACGCCAGCGTTCGTCGTCTCGGGAGAATGCCCAACCAACGGCTCCTTCTCGTCTGGGGACAGCAGTGGTGCCTTTTTCTCCTTCGCCCTGGTGCTCGCGATGAACCGCAGGCGAGCGTCAATGGCGGCAGCGGCCGTGTACGGCGGCGTGGTCTCCTTCGCGCGCATCGCTTCGGGCGCGCATTTCCTCTCGGACACGCTCGTCTCCTTCTTCGTCATGTGGATCACGGCGGACGCTCTCTATCACTTCATGTTGATGCCGAGGCGAGCGACAGGACGGCAGGTGTTACCGCCCGTGCCGCAGCCGCAGGGGCCCCGAGAGCGAGGCCCACGAGGTTCCGCTACCGCGCCGGAGGGCGCGCGCGCCTACGCTGGAGAGGCGGTCCGTGAAGTTCGCTGAGAAGCGCAGGCTCAGGGTTTCCCACGCGAGGTTCTCGGTCCTCTTCTGTGTTCTGCTGTACTGGGTTTGCAACGTTCTCAACGTGGAGAAGCTGGCGCAGTGGTTTCCTCAGAGAGGGAGCTACGACCTCACCGCCCTGGCGGCCTATCTCGTGGCTGGGCAGTGTCTGTTCCTGGTCTTCTTCGTGCTGTTGGCCCACCGGTGGACGATCAAGCCCCTCGCGATCTTCCTCCTGGCGGCCAGCGCACCCGCCACCTACTTCATCTCGAAGTACGACGTTGCCATCGACAGCTCGATGATCCTGAACACGATCCACACGGATTCGACGGAGGTTGGACAGCTGCTCTCCGTCGGGATGGTCCCCTACGCCCTCCTACTCGTTGCCGTCCCGGTGATGGCCATCCTCCCGCTCGAGATCACCTTCGCGAGCGCAGGAAGGTACCTGCTGCAATCGGTGAAGCTCGTCGTCGCAGCGTTGGCCGTCGCGGTCCTTGCCTTGTACTCGGAATACAACGCCATCCATCGAGCAGGGAACGTCTCGAACAAGTACATCGTCTACTCGCTCGTTCCCGTCAACGTGATCTCCGGCACGCTGAGTGCAGCGAAGAAGCTGGCGAAGCCGTACCTTGGACGCAGAAAAGTGGTCGAGATCGCCGGCCGCGTCACGCGGCAGGACGACGTCGTGGTCGTGCTCGCGATCGGCGAAGCATCTCGCAGGAGCAACTTCAGTCTCTATGGGTATGAACGGCGGGAGACCAATCCAATCCTGCGCGCCACGAGCGGCCTTCACCTTCTCGACGGAATCGCAAGACGTGGATCGACCCTGAACGCCCTTCCCGAGATCCTCGCAAGAGACGATGTGAAGCTCCCCCAGGTCGCTACCAGGCTCGGAGTGCCCACTGCCTGCTACGTGAACTACACCTTGTACGACAACTGCGCGGAGCCGGGCGAAACGAGGGTCTCCAACTGTGGGCATGAGGGGCGGTGCTACGACGAGGACGTCATCCCGCTTCTGGAGCGCGACCTTGCGGCGTACCGCTCCGGGCCAAGGCTCGTTGTGCTCTTCCTGGGCGGTGGAAGCCACGGTCCCATCTACCGAGATCGTCACCCGCCGGAGTTCGCGCGCTTCGAGCCGGGGTGCGCAGATGCCGATATCGCCAATCGGTGCAGCCTGGAGCAGATCTACAACTCCTACGACAACACCATCCTCTACGTCGACTTCGTCGTCGGCGAGATCCTCGCGAAGCTGGAGAAGTCCGGCGTGCCCTACGTGTTCATCTACCTTTCCGATCACGGGGAGTCGCTGATGGAAGAGGGCCGGATGTTCCATGGCATGCCGCCCGGGATTCCCTTGCCGCCGGAGCAGGCGGAGATCCCGCTGATCGTGAAGGCCTCCGTGCCGGTGCGAGTCGTCGAACGCGACGAGTACCGACAGCAGGACGTCTTCGACACGGTCCTCGACCTGTTGTCGATCGAGTCGCCCGTGGCGGATCGGAGTCGGAGCTTCGTGAAGCGGGAAGTTCCCCCAGCGCCTGCAGCGAACTGAAGCTGAGGAGAGGAGCCAGAAGGTAGGGCGCTGCCGGGCCTGGATCGTCACATGGCCGCGGCGGACGTCATCCGCGTGGCGAGCTGGTGGCGCACGGGTCGCCGGAAGCTGCTGTCCGATGGAATTCCCCCGACCCCTCCACCTTGCGCAGCCGGCAGCGGACCTCTCGCTGCGTCGCGGCTTCGCTCGCGCGCCGTGCGAGTGGCCCGCTGGCGGCCGCGCCACGCCGCGATTCCACTACGACGGTATCGGTATCAGCTCGCCTTCGCCTTCGTGATGCCGAGGACGTGGGCGAGGTAGGCGCCGGTGAAGCTGCCTGGGGTCTGGGCGACCTGCTCGGGGGTGCCGGTGGCGACGACGCGGCCGCCGCCGTCGCCGCCCTCGGGGCCGAGGTCGATGACGTGGTCGGCGGTCTTGATCACGTCGAGGTGGTGCTCGATGACGACCACGGTGTTGCCGCGGTCGGCGAGGGTGTGGAGGACGGCGAGGAGCTTCTTGACGTCGTCGAAGTGTAGCCCCGTCGTGGGCTCGTCGAGGATGTACAGCGTCGAGCCGGTGGCGCGGCGGGCGAGTTCGCGGGAGAGCTTGATGCGCTGCGCCTCGCCGCCGGACAGCGTGGTGGCGGGCTGGCCGAGGGTGATGTAGCCGAGGCCGACGGCGATGACGGTGTCGAGGACGCGGGTGATCTTGGGGTGGGCGGAGAACACGTCGCGGGCCTGTTCGACGGTGAGGGCGAGGACCTCGGCGATGTTCAGGCCCTTGTAACGGACCTCGAGCGTCTCGCGGCCGTAGCGCTTGCCCTTGCACACCTCGCACGTCACGTACACGTCGGGGAGGAAGTGCATCTCGATCTTGATCTGCCCGTCGCCGGCGCACGCCTCGCAGCGGCCGCCCTTGACGTTGAACGAGAAGCGCCCGGGCTGGTAACCGCGCGTCCTGGCCTCCGGGGTCATGGCGAACAGTTCGCGGATCGGGTCGAACACCTTGGTGTAGGTGGCCGGGTTGGAGCGCGGGGTGCGGCCGATCGGCGACTGGTCGATGTCCACCACCTTGTCGAGGAAGGCGATGCCGTCGAGCTTGTCGTGGGCGCCCGGGCGCTCGAGCGCGCGGTACAGCGAGCGGGCCGCGGCCTTGTAGAGGATCTCGTTGACCAGCGTGGACTTCCCCGATCCGGACACGCCCGTCACCGCGGTCAGGGTGCCGAGCGGGAAGGCGACGTCGACCTTCTTCAGGTTGTTCTCGCGCGCGCCGCGCACGACCAGCCTCTTGCCGCTGCCGGGGCGGCGCGCCGCCGGCACCGGGATGGTCAGCTCGCCGGCCAGGTAGCGTCCGGTGAGGGAGCGGGGGAAGCTCGGGATCGCCGCCGGCGGCCCCTCGGCGACGACCTCGCCGCCGTGCACGCCGGCGCCGGGGCCGAGGTCGACGATCCAGTCCGCCTCGCGCATCGTTTCCTCGTCGTGCTCGACGACGAGCACGGTGTTGCCCAGGTCGCGCATCCCCTTGAGGGTGTCGAGCAGGCGGCGGTTGTCCCTCTGGTGCAGGCCGATGGACGGCTCGTCGAGGACGTAGAGCACGCCCATCAGCTTGGAGCCGATCTGGGTGGCCAAGCGGATGCGCTGCGACTCGCCGCCGGAGAGCGTGCCCGAGGTGCGGTCGAGGCTCAGGTAGTCGAGGCCGACCGAGGCCATGAAGCCGAGCCGGTCGGCGATCTCCTTGAGGATCTTGGCGGCGATCGCAGCGTCGCGCGCCGAAAGGCGCAGCGCGGCGAACCAGGCGACGGCGTCCTTGACCGCCATGCCGGTGAGTTCGTGGATCGTCCGCCCGCCGACGCGCACGGCGAGCGCCTCGCGGCGCAGCCGCTTGCCGCGGCAGGCGTGGCACGGGCGCATCGACATGTGCCGCTCGATCTCCTGGCGGATCTCCTGCGAGTTGGTCTCCCGGTAGCGCCGCTCGAGCTGGTCGACCTCGCCCTCGAAGCGGCCGCGGTACTCCCATCGCGAGCGCTCGCCGACGAAGGAGAAGTGCAGCTCCTTCTCTCCCGTGCCGAACAGCACGGCCTTGCGCGCCGCCTCGGACAGGGAGCGCCACGGCTTGTGCAGGGAGAACTTCAACGCCTCGGCGAGGGTCTGGAGCTGGCGCCAGCGGAACGAGCGCCTCCCCTCCTGGATGGTGATCACGGCGCCGGCGGCGAGCGAGCGGTCGGGGTCGACGACCAGCTTGTCCGGGTCCACCTCCTGGACGACGCCGAGTCCGGTGCACTCCGGGCAGGCGCCCTGCGGCGAGTTGAACGAGAACAGGCGCGGCGACAACTCGGCGAGAGCGAAGCCGCAGTTGGGGCAGGCGTGGCGCGAGGAGAGGACGAACTCCTCGCCGACGGCCGGGGCGATGCGCACCACGCCGTCGCCGACCTTGAGGGCGGTCTCCAGGGAGTCGGCGAGGCGGTTGCCCAAGTCGTCGCGCACCTCGAGGCGGTCGATGACCACCTCGATGGAGTGCTTCTTCTTCTTGTCCAGCTCGGGCGGCGACCCCGCGTCGACCATCTCGCCGTTGACCCTGGCGCGCACGAACCCCTCGCGCACCATCTGGTCGAACAGCTTGCGGTGCTCGCCCTTCTTGTTCGCCGCCACCGGTGCCAGGATCATGAACCGGGCGCCCGCGCCGAGCGTGAGGATGCGGTCGGCCATCTGCTGGGTGGTCTGCCCCTGGATCGGGATGTCGCAATCCGGGCAGGACACCTCGCCGATCGAGGCGAAGAGCAGGCGCAGGTAGTCGTAGATCTCGGTCACCGTGGCGACCGTCGAGCGCGGGTTGCGGGATGTGGTCTTCTGCTCGATCGAGATGGCCGGTGACAACCCCTCGATGAGGTCGACGTCGGGCTTGTCCATCTGCTCGAGGAACTGCCGGGCGTACGCCGACAGCGACTCGACGTAGCGCCGCTGCCCCTCGGCGAAGAGGGTGTCGAAGGCGAGCGTGGACTTGCCCGAGCCCGACACCCCAGTGACCACGACCAGCCGGTTGCGCGGCAGGTCGAGGTCCACGCTCTTCAGGTTGTGCTCCCTGGCACCCCGGATGGCGATCGAGTCACGCATCGTGCTCCCAAACCCGGCGCTGCGCCGGAACCTTCCATTCTAGGCGCGAAATCGCCAGCCGGGTACCGGCACGGACGAGGAAAGGGAGGGCAGCCAGCGTGCTCGAGGGGCTGTCCGGCCCATTTCGCGGTGAGTCCCATCGCCTGGCCCCCCGTGGGTGTGTTCGCCGACTCCCGCGCGGCGATCGAACGCGTCGCGCTCGCGAAGCGGCCGGCTCGCTCGACAGGGGGCGTCCGTCGCCGCTGTCGTCGTGACGGACCACGCGGAGGGCCGGCGGGGACGTGCTACGATGACAGCACGTTCACAGCGTGGAGGCGTCGATGCCCGGTGATGGCGCGCTCGAACGAGAAGCTCGAAGCGCACTCGAGGCGCGTGGGATCGAGTTCTCCGTCGAGGTGTTCCTCGAAGCGGTCCGGAAAGGCGATGCCGAGCTGGTACAGTCCTTCATTCACGCTGGCATGCCGGTCGAATCCTGCGGCTCGGTTCGACCGCTTGAAGCAGCCGTCGACGCGGACCAGGGGGCGGTCGTCGGCCTTCTCGTGCGGACCGGTGCGCCGTTGGAACTGGTAGACGCCGGGGGCGCGACACTGCTCATGCGGGCGAGCCTCGGCCACCGGACCAAGGCGGTCCAGGCTCTGATCGCCGCCGGGGCCCGCGTCAACGCACGCGACTCCCGCGGGCAGACGGCCTTGAGCGTGGCGGCATCCGAAGGTGACTGCACGATCGCCGGACTGCTCATCGAGGCGGGCGCCGAGGTCGATCTCATCGATCATGCGGGGGACACACCCTTACTAATCGCCGCACGGAAGCGGCACCCGGAGGTGGTCGAGATCCTCGCGGTCGCCGGCGCTGACGTGGCACACAGGAACGCCGACAACCACTCGGCGGCAGACATCGCTGCGCGTGCGGGGTTCGGCGATGTTGCCCGGGTTCTGCACGCCGCTGAGCGGGGGGGACTCAGGAAGCCGGAACGGAGCCGCGCTTACGCCGTCCCGCACCCTTACCCTGACCCGCTGGTCGAGGCCCGACGGAGGGAAAGGCTGGGGCGGTTGTTCTGGGCTCTTTTCGCGGTGTGTGTCGCGCTGACCGTGGTCAATCTGCTCGGAGTGGTGCCGGTCGGTCCCGCGCTCCCGGAGGAACTGCAGCCGTCTCCGGGGGAGATCGCGGCGGTAACTCTGCGCTTCGCGGTGGAACGGATAGAGTCCTTCCGCGAAGAGCACGGGCGGCTTCCGGCCGACCTGGACGAGGTCGGGCTCACCCGCGGGGGCGGCTGGACCTACGCGCAGGGACCTGCACCCTCTCACTACACGGTTGTCGTCGAGGTCGGCGGGATCCGAGCGACGCATGACTCGGCCCGGACCGGCCGGGGCTCGATCGCTGACCCCGGCACTCCGGACAACGGCGGGAGGGAGCCGTGAAAACCACGTGTCAGACCCCCTCGTCGTGCGGTGGACGTGGTTTCACCGTCCTCGAATTGCTGATCGTCGTCGCGATCGTCGGCATCCTCGCTAACCTCGCTCTTCCCGCGTTCCGTGTCGCGATGCTGCGCGCTCGCGCGACCGCCATCGTCGGCGATTTCCGGGTCATCGAGACGGCGGCGAAGCAGTACTATGCCGACACCGCGAAGTTCCCACCCGAAGGCGCAGTGGGGAAGGAGCCGACGGAACTCGCACCCTACATCCAGGGAAGGGTGCGTTGGGACAGAGGTCCGAAAGCGTACCGACTCGCCTGGGAGAACTGGAGTCGGTCCGGAACGACCAGGTGCAGACACGCGAGTACGAGGGTGCGGATTGGGATCTCGATCGTGACGACGGACAAGGAGTTGGTGGCGATGCTGGTGAAGGTCAGCCCGAAGCCGTTCTACTACACCCTCGCCAACACCTACACCTACGTGGTCGAACCGTGTAGCTGATACCACTTCCACGTCGACCGTGGAGCGTACGCATGGTGGCAGGACGAAGCGCCCTGCCTCCGGCAGGGCATGGGGTGTGCGGGGCGCGCTCGCAGCGCACGCCTACCCCCCGGCCTCCCGCGT
>JBFMCD010000119.1:0-9281 GCA_040754885.1 Acidobacteriota bacterium | reverse complement strand
AGGTGAAGATGAACTCGCGTGCGTACTGCTCGCGCTTCAACTTCTCCGGCGGTGACCAGCAGAAGAAGGTGTCGCAGATGTCGGGCGGCGAGCGCAACCGGGTGCACCTGGCGCGCATGCTCAAGGAAGGGGCGAACGTCTCGCTCCGCCCGAGGTCGAGCCTCGAGGAAGGGCTCCGATTCGCCTTTTCCAGCGGCGCCAACCGCTGAGCTGCCGGCGCGCAGGTGTCGCCGCCTTCGGCCGACTCGAACAGACGCCGGGTGGGACGACCTCCTCCACCTTCGCCGCGGGAGGTTCCAGGGGCGTGACCTGGCGAGGCGTGCCGACCGCGTGCCCGGCGCCGCTCGCCGGGCCTGGGATCGGGCGCTGAACAGGGGGAATCGCCGAGCCGGCGACAGTCGGTGCCGTCGTCTCACGCGAACGAATCGGCGGGGAAGCGATACCGCTCGACGAGCGCCTTCCTCTCCTCCTCGGGCAGGGACTTCATGTAGCTTTTCCAACCCGGGCAGAAGGTGGCGTGCCACCGCCACAGGCGCCCGACGAACGACTTCGGCTTCTCGTCGTACCTGCTGCGCCACGTGCACGACGCGCACCCGGACGGGCTCATGATGACCTCCTCCTCGAGACGAGACGAAGAACGCAGCGCCGCTCTCTTCGGCTCGTCGGGCTCGATCGCCGCCCACCAGAGCATAGCCCAGGAGGGCGATGGCGCAGGCGCCGGGGACGTGGTCTGCCGAGTCCTCGTCTCGTGGGCAGGTCGCTGGCCGTGCGTACGGCGGGGCGACGGCGCGACGCCGAACGCGGCTATCGCGCTCGTCCGGACAGCCTCCCGCCGGGGCCGGACCGACCGACACTTCGCCTCGCGGAGGGTGCAGTCACTCGCGGTCGGGTTCAGCCCTGGATCCGTCGCTTGCACACGACCACGGTGAGGTCGTCGAGTTGTGGACCTCCCCTGGCGAACGCGCGCGACGCGGCGATCAACTCGGCGGCGGTCTCGTCGGCGCTCCGGTCACGCGCGGCCCTCAGGACATCGAGGGTGGTCGCCGGGCCGAACTCCCGACCCTCCGGCGACGTCGACTCGAGGATTCCATCGGTGAAGAGGATCAGGGCGTCACCGGGCTCGAGGGCGACCGGCGTGCCTCCCGAGCATGCCAGATCCGGGAACAGGCCGAGCGGCCGGCAGCCGCTCCTGAGTTCGGCCTTGACCGCGCCCGACCGATCGAGGACGTAGCCGGATGGGTGCCCGAAGTTGGCCCAGCTGACCGCGCCCGACGTCCCATCGAGGACTGCCAGGATCATGGTCACGAACCGCTGCTCCTCGAGGTCGGCGAAGAGCAGACGATTGAGCTCGCCGGCCAGCCGTTCGAGCGACGTCAAGGCGGCCGTCAGCGAGCGAAGGTACGCGCGCAGCGCGGTCATGATCAGCGCCGAGCCGACGCCGTGGCCCGACACGTCGGCGACGATGACGGCGAGCCGGCCGTCGGGCAGCGGGATGAAGTCGTAGTAGTCCCCGCAGGTTGCGCTGGCGGGCGTCACCGCACCGGCGAAGTCGTAGCCCTCGACCAGCGGCGGCGCCTGCGGGAACAGCCTCTGCTGCACCGACCGGCCGAGCCGCATCTCGAGTTCGCGTTCCTGGAGGGTGATGCGTTCGGTCATGTCCCGCATGACGGAGACGAAGTGGGTGATCTCTCCGCTGGTCAGGTCCCTCATCGGGGTGATGGTCTGCTCGGCGACGAAGTGCTCGCCCGACTTCTTGCGATTGACCACCGTTCCCTTGAACGGGAGGCCGCCCGTGACCGTCGCCCACAGCGTCGCGTAGTAGTCCGCCGACTGTTGCCCGGATTTGAGCAGCGCCGGGGTATGCCCGACCGCCTCGGCCCGCGAGTAGCCCGTGGTCGTCTCAAAGGCCGGGTTGACGTACTCGATGGCGCCGGTGCGGTCGGTGATGAACACGCTGTCGGCCGCCTGCTCGATCGCGCTCGACAGGCGCTGCGAGAGTTCATGCGCCCGCTTCTGGTCGGTGACGTCCCGAAAGACAACCACCCCGCCGAGCAGTCGCCCGGCGCCGTCCCTGAGCGGCGCGCCGGTGACGCTCGTCCAGGCGCCGTCCGGCACCTGCGCGTTGCGCACGAACACCTCGGTCTCCGGGACATGCTCGCCGCGCACGGCGCGCGGCAGGGGAAGCTGCTCCGTGGGGAAGTGCAGGTTGGTGCCGGGCAGGAACAACCCGAACGCCCGCGACCACTCCGCCCGAGGCAGGTCCAGCGGCCCCCAGCCGAGCACCCGGCGTGCCGCCTCGTTGACGACCGTCATCCGACCGCTCGCGTCGGCGACCATCACGCCTTCCGAGACGCTGTGGATCACGGACCTCGCGAACTCGGCCCGCTCTCGACGGCCCTTCTCGGACGACCACCGGTTCGTCGTGAGGGCCAGCGCCAGAAGCAGCTCGCAGGCGAGCGTGACGCCGAAGCCGATCGCGAGCGAGGGATTGCGGGCCGCGCGCGCGAGGTAGCCCGGCGTCGGACGGGCGACGAGCGTCCAGGTCCGGCCGTCCAGGGTCAGGTCGCGGCGAACCACGACGCCGGCGAGACCTCGTTCTCCGGGGGCGGGCGACGCGGCCGCGGCGGCGATGAAGTTCCCACTGTCGACGAGTTCGATGGCCATGTCCTCCGAGCCGCCGGCGCCGCGACTCGGAAACGCGCCCGCGACGAGATCCTCGACGCGGAACACGCCGGTCGCGAACCCGGCGAGGTGTCGGTCTCCGTCGCCGTCCGCGGCGGCCCGAAACACCGGGACCGCGAGCAGGAACCCCATCGACAACCCGCTCTCCTGAACCAGCAGGATCGAACCCGAGATCGCCGGCCGGCCCGTCTCGGCGGCGAGGTTCAGCATGCGCAGCCGCACCGGATCGGATCCCAGGTCGAACCCGATCGCCGCCTCGTTCCCCGCCACCGGCTGGATGAAGCTGACCGGGAAGTGCCGTTCTCGAGCGGCCGCCGGCACCAGCGCGCCCGTCGCAGACCGCTCGGTGATCGTGTAGCCCGCTCCGCGCTCCCGCCGCATCTGCGCCTCGTGCCTCAGACGCCCGTCACGCGGGACCAGCGGCGCCCACGACAGCGCCTGGAGAGGCGATCCGCGCGCCATCAACTCGACCGCGAAACGCGAGAAATCGGCGCTGGTCGTCGCCTCGCCCGTGCTCAGCAACGCGGCCGTCGCGACCACGGCGCGCCGACCCTCGCCGACCTCCGACTCGAGCTGCTGGGCCGTTTCCGCGACCTCCTCCTCGAAGCGCTCGAGGAGCGCGCGATCGTCGTGGCGGCGTACGGCACGGTGCGCCGCGAGACCCGCGAGAGGTCCGAGCAGGGCGACAACGAGCGTCGCCGAGATGAGGGACTTCCGAGTCTTGGGAACCACGCATCGAGATCATAGCCGAACGCCCGGAGCCCGCGAACGGTCGATTCCCGCCGTGACAGGCCGGAACGTGGCCGGCCGGCCGGCGACGCGCGGCCGCCTGCACCCCGCCACCACACCGAGGCGCGACGCCCTGCCGATGGCTGGCGCGGCAGCGAGCGCCGCGCACGCCATCCGCTTCCCGGCTCGAGGCCATTCTCGCCGTGGTGCTCCTCCGCGTGGAGGACCGCCTCGCGGGGCGATCGGAGCGCCTCCTCAGCCGTGGCGTCCCGGAGCTCATGGTCGGCCGACGCGAGTGCGATCTCCTTGACCGGTTGCCTGCACCAGATCCGGGCTCCGCGGGGCGAGTTGGCGGCGGTGGCTCCTGCCGCCGACACACCGAGGTCGCGCTCCGGCGAAGGCCCGGCGCGCGGGTGAATCGCCTGTTCAACCAGGGAGATGTCGAAACGTGCGGTGATCCAGTCGCCGCGATTCCCGCCGCGGCAGTGCCGCTGCGAGGCGCGCCTGGCCGAGCCGGGGGCGAGCGCGCTCGGCGGACCTCCATGCGGTGGTCGCGAAGGCCGGGCGGCGGGGCGTTCCGCCCGGGAGATGTCCGTCCTCGAGACTCAAGACCGATGAGTTCCCGGCGGGCAGAGCGCCGCGCGCCCGGCGACATCGCACCGGGCACGCGACACCCTCGCGCCGGGCCGCCTGGAGCGGGAGCCGGTTCCTACTTTGCCGCCTGGATCTGCTGGAGCTTGGCGAGCGCTTCCCTGCCGCTCTTGCTCTCGGGATTCAGCGCGAGCGACTTCTCGTACATCTTCATCGCCTTCGCCGGGTTTCCGGCCGCGAGGAGCGCCTCACCGAGGCTGTCGTAGGTGTTCCACGCGTCCGGGAACGCGTGCACGTTGGCCTTGAAGACCACGATGGCCTGATCGACCTTCTTGGCCTGCAGGAGGCGGTACCCCTGCGCGTTGATCTCGGCCTCGTCGAAGAAGTACGCGCCCTGCTTCTTGTCGCGCTCGGCGAGCACGTCGGCGATCGCCGACGCCGGAGCGCCCGAGTCGGCGAGCGCGTACAGGGTCTCCGCGGCGGACTTCTGATTGGTCGCGATCTTCCAGATCTCGGCGATCGTCGTCGAGTTGTTGCGCGTGTTGCAGCCGGGGCTGTCGGCCAGGTCCGGGAAGCGCTTTTCGATCGCCAGCTCCGCCTGGACCTCCGCCAGGCTCTTGCCGGCCTTGGCCGCCTGGTTGACGTCGTCCCACAGCCCGCGAACGTACGCGACCCTCGCTTCGGCCCCCTTGAGAGACAGCTCGCCGTTCCAGTGGCCGGGCAGGAGGAGCGTGATCGTTGCTTTCCGCGCGAGGATCGCGTCCCAGTTGGCCAGCCACATCGGGAAGTCGTGGGGGATCCCCGACCGTGCCCCGAACGAGGCGAGGCATCCCGGCGTCTCGTTGAGCCACGCGTCGGCCATCGTGTCGCCGGTCAGTAGCAGGCCCTGCTCCGGAACGAGGATCGCGATGTCGCTCGCGGAGTGCATTCCGCCGATGTAGTACATGTCGAACGTGGTGTCGCCCATGGGAAGCTTCATGCGGTCGGTGAACGTCTTGGTGGGCGGGACGACCTTGGCCCGCATGGCCTCCAGGTTCAGCCGGTGGAAAGTCAGGTTCTCCTTGAGCTTCATCGCCTCCTTCGAGCCCGGGTCGAGCGTGGCCAGCTTCTCCTCCGACTCGGCGAGCCACCTGGTGCGCAGTTCGACGATCCTCGCGGTGTCGCCTGCCCTGGCGGACAGGCCCGCCGCGACGTTCGCGTGGCCGACGATCGTGCAGTCCTCGTAGACCGAGTTGCCCATGGTGTGGTCGCTGTGCTCGTGGGTGTTGATCAGCACCGCGAAGTCGTTGCGCCCGAGCTCCCTGGCGATGACCTTGCGCAGTTCGGCGTCGAGCCTGGGAATGCCGACGGTGTCCACGACCACGACGCCCTTCGACGTCGCGAAAGCAGCCACCGCGGTCGACGAGACGTAGTCGCCGACCCACACCCTGATCGTGTTCGGGCCGAGCCTCTTGACGTGCAGCGGGAGCCCCGCGACGTCCTCGGCGGCGGTCCACGAGCCCGCCAGAAGCACCAGCACTGCCGTGATGAGGAAAGCCGTCCTTCTCATTGTCGTCCTCCTGCGCTCAAGGCGCTGTCTCGCTATCGGGCAGCCACGGCCGGTCTGAAGTTGATTTGTCGGTGACGTGTTCACACTCCCTCTACGCCGGTCCTGGGAGCGGGTTGCGCGCCGGTTACAACTTGTTACAGCTCGGTTTCCTTTGTGCCGGACACGTGGCTGCCGCATCGGGCGGGCGTGGCCGTGGGGGTCGCGCCGGCGGTGGCACGCCCGTCGCGGTCCAACCGGGAAGCGACCACGCGCGGGCGGGCGCGGCGGCGCCGCCGGAGCGCGTTTCCGAGACAGCGCCGAGGCGCGAGGGCGCTGGTCA
Organism: Acidobacteriota bacterium; assembly: GCA_040754885.1. GTDB lineage: Bacteria > Acidobacteriota > Thermoanaerobaculia > Thermoanaerobaculales > Thermoanaerobaculaceae > JBFMCD01. The sequence continues at coordinate 3,411 of JBFMCD010000119.1, read as the reverse complement.
CTCGTTACGTGCTGAGTCCGTGGCGGCGGCGAATGGCGTGCACAGACTCGTCGAGCTGCTGCAGGAAGAGCGAGCGGTCGCGCTTCTCGAACGGCGCCGGGCCGCCGGTGATCTCTCCCGACTCGCGCAACTCCGAGAGGAGAGTGCGGGTGGCGAGGGCGGAGCCGATGTTCTCGGCGGTGAACGGTCGCCCGCCCGAAGCCAGCACGGTCGCCCCGCGCGCGAGGCAGCGTGCGGCGAGCGGGACGTCGGTCGTGACCACGATGTCGCCGGCCTCGACGTGCTCGACGATCCAGTCGTCGGCGGCGTCGATGCCCGCGCCGACGACTCTGAGGTCGACGCGCCGGTCCTCCGGAGCGCGCATCCACGACCCCGCGACGAGCGTGACCTTGAGGTCGTAGCGCGCCGCCACCCGGTAGATTTCGTCCTTCACCGGGCAGGCATCGGCGTCGACGTAGATGTGGAGCACGAGCACCCCCTGCGAGGCGGATCTTACGTCGCCGCCCCGAGTGCGGCACCATGGCCGCCGCGCACCCCGGACACGGGGGCCACCGGCACGCCTTCGCGGGACCGTGCGGCGCGGCGCATGGAGCGCGCCGGGCGTCCTGAAGTCCCCACGAGGGTGGGGCGGCGAGATCCGGCACCCGGGGGTGTTCGTCCTCGACTCTCCAGCCCGGGTGCACGCCGGCGGGCGAAAGGCCACGCCGTCAGGCAGGAGTTGGCCTCTTTGTCCGCAGGGCGCCGATGCCCGACACGAGAGACGGCCTAGCGTGGTCTCGGCGCCGGGACGAAGGAGGCCCAACCGTCCCAGGCAGGGTGGTGGGTGAGGCGCACGGGATCGCTGCCGTCGCGGGCGATCCGGTAGACCTCGAAGTTGCCGTCGCGGAGGCTCTGGAAGACGAGCTGCCTCCCGTCCGGCGACCACATGGGGTTCTCGTCGCGGGTCTCGACGCCGGTGACGGCCCGATCGTTCGAGCCGTCGGCGTTCATGACGCGGATCATCCCCTGCATGCGGCCGTCCGGACCTCGGGACTTGCTGGCGTAGGCGATCTCCTTGCCATCCGGGGACCAGGTAGGGAAGATCTCCCACTCCGGCGTGCGTGTGAGCCTCGTCTGGTCGGTGCCGTCCACGGCCATGGTGTAGATCTCGTAGCCGCCGTCGCGGTTGGACATGAAGACGATCCGCGATCCGTCGGGCGAGACGAACGGCCGCTCGTCGCGGGCTTCGTTGCGGGTCAGGCGGCGCGGGTTCGCGCCGTCGGCATCCATGATCCAGATCTCGGTCCTGGTTTCCAGGTCCATGACGAAGGCGATCCGCATTCCGTCCGGGCTGTACTCCACGTGGTCCTTGGCCCCGGGGAGATCCGTGAGCTGCTTCAGATTCCCGCCGTCGAGATCCATGGAGTAGACCTGCCGCACCCCGGAACGATCGCTGAGAAAGGCGATCCGCGTGCCGTCCGGCGAGGCGGCGGGGCAGTTGTCCTCGGCCGGGTGGTGAGTGAGGTTCCGGGGCTCCGACTCCCCGGGGTGGAGGATGTAGACGTCCTGGTTCTCGTTCCTCCCGGAGTAGAAGACCACGGCCCGTCCGTTCTCCTCCGCGAGACTTACCGGCACTCCGGTGCCGAGGCCGGCCCAGACCAGCGCCACGCCGATGAGCAGAATTCTCTTCATGGTCCCTCCAGCCCAGGGCAACGGTCGCCTGTCTGAGTACGTGTCCGAAGGGCCGGTGGTTTCCCGTGATCGTGCGGCGCGGCGCAGGGAAACGAGGGAGGCGAGGTACAGTTCGCAGCGTCGTGTCGATGGGGGGCCGCGCTCGTGCGGCCCGCCGGCCGCGAGCGAGGGGGTACGTCAACGGTGCCGGTCACGGACGTGAAGTCGGCGGTGTGGAGAGTCCCGATCGCCGTCGCCGGCGCGAGCGGGCGGGCGGCGACGTGAGGCTCGCCCTGGAGATCGTCGCCAACGCCCTGTGCGCGCTGTCGATCATCCTCGCCGGCCGCAACAACGTGCACACCTGGTGGACGGGGATCGCGGGGTGCGCGGTGTTCGGCGTGGTGTACTTCCAGACCCAGCTCTACGCCGACGTCACGCTGCAGGTCTTCTTCATCGCGGCGAGCGTGGTCGGCTGGTGGGGCTGGCTGCACGGCAACCGCGGCGACGAGCTGCCGGTGCGGCACGCCGGCCCGAGGCAGACGGCGCTGCTCGTTCTGGCGGCCGTGGCGGTGACCATCGGCTACGGCGCGCTCCTGCAGCGCTTCACCAACGCCTACGCGCCGTTCCTCGACTCGCTGATCCTGGCGTTCAGCGTGGTCGGACAGCTCCTGCTGGTGTGGCGCAAGGTCGAGTCGTGGTGGTGCTGGCTGCTCGTCAACACCGTGGCGGTGCCGGTGTACGGCTCGCGCGGCCTGACCATCACCGCGGCGCTCTACGTCGTCTACTGGGTCAACGCGATCGTCTCCGTGCGCCACTGGACACGCCTGGCCAGGAACGCGTGAGTGCGGATCCCGGTGTCGGCACGATTCCCTGGAGGGTGGTGCGGGGACGTTGGCCTGCGGCGTTTCGCGACGTTCAGCCGGTGTCCGACTGCGCTTCCAGGAGTTCCTCGAGCTGGAAGCGGTGGCGCATGGGGTGAACGACGGCGTGCTCGAGCATGCTCTCGCCCGAGAGGTCGGCGCCCCACCGGGTCGTGAAGGTCGGCTGGAGGCGCTCCTCGACCACGCCGGCCAGCGGCGCTCGCCACCGCTCGAGCAGGTGCTCCAGGTAGCGGTCGGCGTCCCGCTCCACGACCTCCGGCTGAGGCGCCTTGTCGATCTCCGGGTCGGGCAGGCCGAGCTTATCGCACAGCCAGGTCATGTAGCCCCGCGACGCGCGGAAGACGTGGTGGAGCAGGGTGTGGAGGGACGCGTAGTCGGGGTCGTCCGTCGTTGGAAGACGCACGCCCCGCCTGACCGCCTCGCGCCACACTGGGAGGAACTCGCGCATGGACTGCTCGTGAAGCAGGACGAGCGCCCGGGCGCCCCGCCAGCGGTAGTGCTCCAGGTCACGGTGTGGCATGTCGGAAACGGTAGCACACGAGGAGCGCCGCGTGGCGCGACCCGATTCTCGTCGGCGTCCGCGCCGGGTGGTCCGGGTCATACGACTTCCGCGTCGACTGTGGAGCTTTCGCATCGCGGCAGGACGAAGCGTCCTGCCTCCGGCAGGGCGTCCGGTGTGCGGGGCGCGCTCGCAGCGCACGCCTACCCCCCGGACTCCCGCGTGCGCCGCTCACCCGCCCCGCACCCCGGCCGCTGGCGCGGCCTTCGTCCGGCCAGATCGCGGCGGGAAGCCCCCCACCCCTCCACCCTGCGCAGCCGGCGGCGGACCTCTCGCTGTGTTGCGCTTCGCTCGCTCGCTCCTCACGTACAGGAAGTACGC
>JBFMCD010000118.1:0-3843 GCA_040754885.1 Acidobacteriota bacterium | reverse complement strand
CGACGCCGGCGTCGAGGAGCGCCCGGCTGATGCCGTCGATGTCCGTGCAGTCGCCGACCAGCCTGCCCGGACGGGGCAGCACGGTGTTCGCCGCCCGCGCCCGCTGCGCGCGCGGCGCGAGCAGCGCGCAGCGCCGCGCCGCCCCCTCCTTCCACGGCATCGTCACTGCGAACCCGCCCGCGGTCAGTCCGACGCCGTCCAGGCACGACTCGCCGAGCGGCGCGAGCAGCGCGTCGAGTTCCTCCTGCGTGCCGACCTCGATGGGCACGAACAGGTCGGGGAGGGACAGGGCACGAAACGCGGCGGCGTGCATGCGCGGCGAGAGCGAGCCGCCGACCGGATTGCCGAGGACCGCGAAGACGCGCCGCGGCCTGCCCTGCAGGTGTCCGGTCAGGTGGGCGAACTCGGCCGGCGGGTACTGACCCGGGGCCGCCTCCCGCCCCTCGCCCCACGAGGCGAACGCGACCGGGGCGGCGAGCAGCGGGCCGAGTAGGCGCGTCGCCCGGCCCGCCTCGCCGCTGGCGAAGACGATCGCCCGCCGCGCGGCGCGCGGCCCGCGGTCCATCGCCTGACCGAGGCGCAGCACGGCCAGCGAGTCGTCGAGCGTCCTCGCCTGCACGACGACCTTGACCAGCCTGGCCGGGGTCGACAGCAGCGCGCGGACCTCCTCCTCCAGCTCCGCGGGGGCGACGGCCGAGAGGTGCTTCGACACGATCGCGCGCTCGGGCGCGACCACCGTGCCCAGGCACTCCCGGTCGCGATCCCCCTCCAGGTCGACGAGCGCCGCGCGCGAGGCCGCCGCTCGCTCGACAAAGCGCCGGCGCGCCGCCGGGTCGTCCGGACCGCGGCCGCCCTCCGCGGCGGAGCGCAGCGTCAGGACGACGGGTACGGGACAGGCGGAAACCAGGGCGTCGAGATCGGACTCCCGCTCGAGCAGGTCTGCCCGCACCTCGACGGTGGTGGCGCCCGCCGGCGGGCTGGCGAGTTCCTCGCGCGGGTCCTTGCCGGGGGCCGGGACGAATGTGGCGACGATCTCCATGAAACTCGAACCTCCCCGCCGTCGGGCTGCGGGGAGGTCTGGATCGTTCCACCCTGTTCCCCGCTCCTGCCCGGCGGCACGAGCGGGACGACGCGCCCCGCCTACCGCCCCGAAGGCCAGTGCCAGTGGTGATGGGTGCAGGCGACGCCGTATCGCATCGCGCGGACCGTAGACGATGCCCGCCGCGGTGTCAAGTCTCGCTTGATATCCTTGCCGCGCAGGATGCGGCAATGGAGGCGCGATGTCGGAACTGTCAGCAGCGCAGCGCAAACACCTCAGGGGCCTGGCCCACTCCCTCGCGCCCGCGGTGCAGGTCGGCAAGCAGGGACTCACGGATACCGTTCTCCGCTCGCTCGACGAGGCGCTGACCGCCCGCGAGCTGATCAAGGTGAAGTTCGTCGCGCTCAAGGAAGAGAAGCGGGAGATCGCCGCCGAGATCGACGCCCGGCTCGGCTCGACCTGCGTCGGCACCATCGGACACATCGCCATCCTCTACCGCGAGCAGCCGGATCCCGACAAGCGCAGGATCACGCTTCCGAAGTAGGCAGCTACGGACCCTGGCGACCTTCACGCCGGCGCGGCGCAACGGTGATCGTGGAGGGCCGAGAGGCGTGGTCCGTGGGCCATGGACCCGCACGACGCCGGCCGCCTGACATCGATGCAGATTCTCATCGAAACACGGTCCCCGAACCACCGCACCAGCGACCTTTCGATCGTCGGGATCTGGGCGCGCTCGACGATCTCGCCAACCTCGTCCACCACGCAGACCTCGCTCGACTTCCGGTGCACGTCGATGCCACAATTGTCCACGGTAGGTCTCCCTTCGTCGATGGGCTTCGAGCCCGTTCATTTCGACTGGCGAGCTCTACGCTACGCCGCGCACCTGGAGACCGACCTACTCATTCAATCAGACACCCATTCTTTGCGACTACTACAACGGTGGCTGACCGGCCGCCAGCAACCTCCCCGAGCCGACATTGAACCAGGCACAGAATTCGTCCTCTCGCCCCACTGTCCTTGGCCAGCATTCACGGTCTATGAGATCGTCCTTCAACCTGACATTATGAGCGCTGCCCGTCAGCCCGAAGTGTTCCTCGAGCCATCGCCGCGCTCTCGCGCGCTCCTCGGACGCTGATCGAGCAGGCGCCAATACGGAAGGGTAACCCCGCAGGTCGTTCAGCCGAAACCCCTTGATAGCTCCACTCTTGGCCGAGAAGAAGTGAACCGCGAAAACGGGCTCGCCCTTCGCCTCGCCGTCTTCGAACTCCCGCACTTCTGCTGTGAACATGATCGGAAGCTCGCCGGGTGTTGCGTCCACCGAGATCATGCGCACGCAGTGCGCGCCGCTGAGTCCGAAGATGAATAGGTCGCGGACGATAGCGGAAGCCTCCTTCATCGCATCCGCCGAGGCACACAGCGGGAGCGAGACGGCGGCCACGCTCGCAAATGCTGCCACTGCACGAATCGAGTGCGTGGTAGTCGGTCCTCTCATTTCGTCCCACCCTTGTCGGCGGTCTTGCGGAACGTATAGGTACTATAGGTACCGTATAGGTACCGTATAGGTACCGTGTAGCATCATCGTACTATCTCGGTGTGCGGCGCCGGAGTCGAGCTGCAATGACCTCTTCAACCTCGCGGCAGCGGCGCGCGAAGGTCGTGTCCTCCCGCCGCCGTGCGGCGGCGCGCGCCGCCCAGTGGCTCACGCTGCCGGCATGCATCCCGAGGCGTCCCGCAAGCTCGCTCATCCTCACCCCGAACCGCTCGACGCCGACGATGGCGAGGATCTCTCGAGCCCGCACGATGGCAGGCGCCTTGCCGCGCCCGCCGAGGCCCGCTGGGGCGACGCCGAGCGCGGCCGCGGCTACTTCGAGGTAGCGGCCGACGTCCTGGATCCGCGCCCGCTGCGGGCCAGCCGCGTCAGCCAGCGTGCTGTCCCACGCCCCCGACAGGACGTCATCGCCACCCCGCACCCGCCACCACGGCAGCCGCTCGGGCCCCTCGCCGGCCCATTCCCCCGGCCGCTCTCCGCGCAGCATCCGCAGGTAGGCGCGCCGCGCCGCGGCCCGGTCCGCGCCGAACAGCGCCAGGGTGACATCGGCATCGACGATCGGGGAGCCTCCTCGCCGCAGCAGCTCGCTGTGTCCACTGAACCCGTACGACGCCGGGTCGTCGACCAACCCGGCGGTCACGGGGTTGAGATGGATGTAGGCGACGAGTTGCAGGAGGTAGCGCTCGTCCGCGACGAGGCGCGCGTGGTAGCGGCCTTGCCAAAGAGGACCCAGTTGGCGTCTACGGCGGTTGTGCTCACTCGCGTAGCGCCACTGGATGAGGCGGATGCTGCGCCAGAGGGGGACGCCGGCGGTCCGCACCGCGAGGTGGTAGTGGTTGGCCATGACGCACCAGGCGAGGACCGCGAAACCGTCACGGCGCTTGACATCGGCGATGACGGCCGCGAAGCGCGTTGCCTCCTCGGGGTCGGAGAAGACGCGTTCGCCGCGGCTGATGCGGCCGTAGACATGATAGAAGCCGCCATCGAGGAAGACTCTCGGCGCCCGCGGCAAGACCACCCTCCTCTCGATCACCTGGCGTCGAGGCTACCACAGAATAGTACGATCGTCCTACACGGTACCTATCAGGCTACCACAGAATAGTATGATCATCTTACACGGTACCTATCCCGCCTGCGTCCTGTTTTCGCCTCCGCTCGGGCGGACGCCCCCGCGCGGCGCTGGGCGTTTTATTGACCCAGACTTCCCGAACTGGGTGCTCGACGGAGATGGCTGGATCTCCCAGGTTCCTGGCGA
>JBFMCD010000117.1:0-6470 GCA_040754885.1 Acidobacteriota bacterium | reverse complement strand
CGGTCCCACGCGCCCATCCTGCCCTCGACGTAGTCGGTGACGAGGGCGGTGACGTCCCGGCAGGTCGGCATCGCACCCCTCATGGCGCGCGTCCTCCTCTCTCCATCACCGGCTCGAGGGCGCGGCGAAGCCGCGACCGGGCGCGGTGGAGCAGCACCCTCTGATTGGTCTCGGAAACCCCGAGGACGTTACAGGCCTCCTCGGAACTGCAGCCCTCGATGTCGCGCAGCATTACCACCGCGCGCTGGGCCTCGGGCAGGGCCTCCAGCGCGGCGGTCAGGCGCTCGCGGATCTGCGTGGAGGCCGCCAGCCGCTCGGGGGTGAGGTCGTCCCACGGGCGCGGCGGCAGGTGCCAGTGGCCCGCCGCGTCGAAGCGCGCCGGATCGACGGCCGGCTCGTCGTCGTCGCCGTCGCTCATCTCGGAGAACAGCACCAGCCTGCCGTCGCGCACCGCGCGGGTGCGGGCGCGGTTGGCCAGGATGGAGTAGATCCACGACTTCAACGAGGACCGTCCCTCGAAGCCCTCGAGTCCCTTGAGAACGGCGAGCCACGTCTCCTGGGCGACCTCCTCGGCAGTCGCGGGGCTGGAGACGAACGTCCTGGCGAAGCGGACGAGGTTGGCGTGGTGCCGCGCCAGGAGTTCCCGGAAGGCGCCCTCGTCTCCCGCCCGCAGGCGTGCGATCGTCGTCTCGTCGGTGCTCACGGTCCGCCGGTTTCCGGCGGCATTCTAGCCGCGCGTGTTCCACAGAAGAAGGACACGCCGGCGTCCGCGCTCCAGGCGCGCCGGGATCCTTCGGCCCTTCGGGCCTCAGGATGACAGAGGGATTGGATGTCATCCTGAGGGCGCCGCGGAGCGGCGACCGAAGGATCTCGTGGTATTCGAGGTTGGAACTGCTCGTGCTGCCGGCGCTCCAGGCGCGCCGGGATTCCTCGCTTCGGACGGAGTGTGGGAGCAACTGGGCCGGTTGTCCGCGGAGGTCCGTGCGGACGCGAGGTGACGCCCGATGCGGCTCCCGGACAGGGGCTGGGGGACTGAGTCAGTTGGGGCCGCGGCCGTCACGGCGCTCCGGGAGATCGCCGGCGATCTCGAGCTTGAAGACGGAGCGGTCGGCGAGCTGGGTGCACTGGATGGTGGCGCTCGGGAAGGGCTCGCCGTGGATGATCTCCAGCCGGCCGCCGAGCCTGATCAGGGCGACGTAGAAGTCGCGCTGGAGTTGCTGGATCTGGGCCTGGGCCTCGGACAGGTCGGCGCGCAGCCGTTCGATGGTGCGCTCGGCCGATGCAAGTGTCGCCGCTTCGGTGCGTCGTTCGGTGGCCATCTGCTCCCTCCCTTGTCGCGGCGACGATACGGCCCGATGCGGCACGGTACGTGCCGCGTGAGCATGGGTTGGTTGACCTGTGTTCGTCTCCCAGGCAGCGACAGAAGCGTGGCACGTGGGTCGTGGAACGTGGACCGGAAAGATCAGGTCCTGAACGTGCCCACGGCCTTCGTCAGTGTCCTTGCGCCACTCGTCGCACCGCGGGCGTCAGCGCCCCCTCCGGTCGCTGCGGAGCATGGCGTACAGGCGCTCGCTTCCCCACGCGCCCTTGAACCACACGCTGTCCCGGAACTCGCCCTCGAGCCGGAAGCCGAGGCGCTCGAGCATTCTCCGCGACGGCAGGTTCTCCGTGTCGCACACGGCGATCACGCGGTGGAGTTCGAGATCCTCGAACAGGTGCGCGAGGAGGCGCGAGACGGCCTCGGTGGCGTAGCCGCGTCCCTGCTGCGCGCGCGCCAGCGTGCAGCCGATCTGCGCCTGCCGCGGCTCGTCGGCGAGACGCTGGAAGGCGCAGTCGCCGAGCAGCACGCCGTCGGCGGCGCGCTCGATCGCCGCCTGGAACCACGCTCCGGGCCGGCCGGGTTCGCAGCGCGCCATCGCGGCGACGAAGACCTCGGCCTGCTCCAGCGGGTACGGATCGTCCCAGCCCTGGTAGCGGGCGACCTCGGGGTCGGAGCGATAGGCGGCGAACGCAGGCGCGTCGGCTTCACGGAACCGGCGCAGGCGCAGACGGGGCGTCTCGAGCAGGAACATGGGGTACTCCGTCATCCTCGTCGCATCATTCGGTCGCGGTCGGTCGTGGTTCCCACCGGCGCGCTAGCCGTGGCGGGGAGTGTAGCGTGCGGAGGCGCGGGCGAGTTCGGCGGCGACGGCGTCGCGCAGGTCGGCGGGCTCGAGCACCTCGCAGGCGTCGCCCCAGCCGAGGATCCACGGCAGCAACTCGACGGTGGAGGAGACGGCGAGGCGCAGTTCGACGCCGCCGCCGGGCAACTCCGTCACGCGCTGGCTGGAGTGCCAGCGCGCCTCGGTGACGCGGCGGGCGACGCGCGGGTCGAAGCGCATGCGCACCTCGATCGCGTCGCCGTCGGTGAACCACACGTCCCAGCTCTGCGAGATGCGGGCGAACAGGTCGGCGACCGGCGGCGGCTCGAAGCGGGTGTCGAGCAGGGCGGCCTCGCGCATCCGTTCGAGCTTGAAGATGCGCAACCCTCCGGGCGGGTCGGCGTGGCCGATCGCGTACAGCGAGTAGCCGTGCACGGACGGCTCGATGAGGTACGGCCGGAAGCGGCAGCGGCGCGGGCCGTCCCAGCCGAGCGCGTGGTACTCGACGTCGATCTCGCGGCGCAGCGCCCAGCCGTAGGCGACGGCGCGGAACACGCCGGAGAAGGGACCGGTGTCGCCGGGCACGGAGCGGACCAACTCCTCCATCACCGCGGCGAGGTCGGCGGGCACGACCGAAGCGAGCTTGGCGATCGCCTCACGCACGGCCGGGTTGGGCTCGTCGGAGTGCCGGCAGAGCAGGCGCGCCGCCAGGTACACGGCGGACGCCTCCTCGAGCATGAAGCGGATCGGCGGCACCTCGATGCGGGCGTCGGGGGCCAGGCGCCAGCGCCGCCCGTCCAGGATCACCGGCAGGCGGCCGCTGGCGGACAGTTCGCTGAGGTACTGGCGCACGGTGCGCTCGGCGATGCCGAGGAAGCGGGCGATCTCGGCGGTGGAGAACGAGCGCTCCGGCCGCTTGGCGAACAGGCGTTGCAGTTCGAGAAGCCGTCCCGCCTTGGTGAGGGCATCGCCGAAGACCATCGCGCCTCCCGGCCCGGACAGTAGGACGGGGCAGGGCGGGATGCAAGGGGGGGCGGACCGTTGCCCCGTTGTCCGTGCTCCGTTCTCCGTGGCGAAGAGGAGAAGCGTGGGCGGTGTGCGGTGGAGCGTGGACGGAAGAAACCCGTACTTCCCGACCACGGCACACGGATCACCGTCCACGTCGTTCTCTTCTCCGCAGGCGGAGCGTCCCGCTCCCCCGAACTCCAAGTCCAGCAGAACAGGCGGGGCGGGACGCCCCGCCCGGAAGACAGTCTCCCAACACGACGTCATCGTGAGGCCGCGCAGCGGCCGTGAGGATCCCGTGGCGCCTGAAGTTGGAGCTGCCCGTGCTGGCCGCGCTCCAGGGGCGCCGGGATTCCTCCCCTTCGCTTCGCTCAGGGTCAGGATGACAGACGGTGCGAGCGTGGGTGAAGGCGCTCCAGGCGCGCCGGGATCCTTCGGCCCTTCGGGCCTCAGGATGACAGCGGGATTGAACGTCATCCTGAGGGCGCCGCGCAGCCCACACTCCGTCATCCTGAGGGCGCCGCGCAGCCCACACTCCGTCATCCTGAGGGCGCCGCGCAGCGGCGACCGAAGGATCTCGTGGCGTCCGAGGACGGTGCTGCTCATGCTCGCCGCGCTCCAGGTGCGACGGGATTCCTCCCCTTCGCTTCGCTCAGGGTCAGGATGACAGAGGGTGCGGGCAAGCGATCGTGCAGTGGGGCGCAGGGTATCGCGATGGTGATGTGCCGTCCCCTCACCCTGTCCCTCTTCCCCTGCGAGAGGGGGCCGGGATGGGACGCGCTGCACGACGAGTCGGCACACGGCGCACGGACCACGGCCCACGCTTCTCGGATCGACGGGGCGGGACGTGACGCCTTCCAGGGGACGCCGCGCGATGAGCATGGCCGACGCGAGATGAAGCGCCCCGGCGGACAGCGCCGGGGCCCCGAATCTGCGTGAGGTCGGGATAAGGCGAGGTCGAAGCGGTCGAGGTTCATGACCCCGGCGCCACACGCCCCCTTCGAGACTGGCCCGGAGAGGGCGTGCGGCCCAGGTCGTCAGAACAGGTAGTTCAATCCGACAGTGAGAAGCGTCCCTTCGAACCGATCGCGGGCCTCGAACTCGCGCGTGACGCGAGCCATGGTGCCGAGCTTGCCCGGAACGAACCAGTAGGTGGCCTCGACCGAGACGTTGACCATGCGATCGCGTCCGTCCTCGGCGGCATCCTCTCCCGTGGCATCGCCGGTCTCCCAGATGGCCCCGGCCATCACTCCGCACATGAGCCTCTCGGAGAAGGCGATCGAGGCGCCCAGCTCCGCGGTCGTGTGTGGCGCCGGCCGCAGGTCGAACCCCTCCTTGCGACCGTTGATTTCGTGAACCACGGAGGCGGAGAGAAGCAGCCCGGGGTTGCCCAGGGGGAAGTACGACACCGTGCCCCTGAAGTCATGACTCCAGTAGCCCAGGCCGACGTTGTCCGCGCGGCCGGCGTCGTACTCGCCCACCGGCGCCCAGAAGGAGTACTGGGCGGACAGGGCCCAGGTCGGGCCGAGGTGCCAGGTCAGGTTGGCCGGGACGACATAGAGGTCTCCGACACCCCTGTTGTTGTTGTCGAACAGCGTGATGTCGTACCCGAATGCCGTGAGGCGGGCGTTGGCTCCAGCCTCGCCGAACGCCGGAACCACGGTCACCGTCCACTCCGCGCCGAACGGCTTCGCCGACGGCGCGTAGACGAGCACCGGAGTGAACGCCCAGGAACTGGCGCCCACGTCGATGCCCGTGCTCGCATCCACCTTCTCCCCGCTGCCGGTGCGCGCCCTGTCGGCGTCGTAGAACGAGGCATAGGGCGCCACGACCAGAAGCCCGGCGGGAGCCGAGATCAGGTCGCGGGGCGACCAGGAATTCGGAAGGTAGTGTCCCTGCTCCCCGGCCAGTAGCGCCACGGGGAGCAGGAATGCCCCTGCGCCGACGGCCAGAGTGCGCACCAGTGAGCTGAGTGTCACCTTCATGTCCGGTCCCCCTACTGGTAGTTCGTGGCGTTGGGGGTGAGCGTGCCGCCCTTCTGCCGCGGCGGGAACTCCTCGAGCGACTTGAACCACGCACCGAGCGCGTCCTGCACCTGGCCGCCCCACGCGACACCGAGCTTCATGGCGATGTCCTCGGATTTCCAGCCCTGCTGCTTCTCCGTGGGGTCCATGCGCAGGTTGAAGATCCGCGCCGACGGACGGTTGTAGTCGAAGAACCCCTCGCGTTCCATCATGTGCGACTTCCAGTTGCCGATGCGAATCGCCGTGAGCTGCGCCTCGTTGTAGTAGATGTAGGTGTTCCGCGCAGACGGGGCATCACCGGTCCAGTGCTCGAGGTTGTTGACGCCGTCGATGTGAACCTTGTGCGACGTCTTCAGTTTCCCGGCGACGTCCGGGACGCCGGCCGCGGCCGCCAAGGTCACGAACAGGTCGGTGTTGTCCTGAATGCCGTTCGACACCTTGCCCGCAGGGATCTTGGCCGGCCAGCGCACCAGCATCGGCACGCGAACGCCGCCTTCCCACGTCGTCGCCTTCTCGCCCCGGAACGGAGTGGTGCCGCCGTCCGGCCACCACCGCGCCATGGGACCGTTGTCGGCCGTGAAGAGAACGATCGTGTTGCGCGCGACGCCGAGGGATTCCAGCTCGGTCAGGAGCCGGCCGACCTGGGCATCCAACTCGAGCATCCCGTCGCCGTAGATGTCCATTTCGGACGTGTACCGCGCCGCCTGGCCGCGACGTCCTTCCCGAACGTGGGTGTAGATGTGCATGCGCGTCGGGTTGTGCCAGACGAAGAACGGCTTCCCGTCCTTGACTGCCGCCTTCATGAAGCCGACGGCGCGATCCAGGAACTCGTCGTCCACCGTCTCCATGCGCTTGCGAGTGAGTGGCCCCGAGTCCTTGATCGTCTGCTTGCCGACACGCCCGAACCTCGGGTCGACCGTCGAGTCGTCCTTGGCCGTCGCTGCGCAGTCGAGCACACCGCGGGGGCGATACCGTTGATTGAATCCGGGGTCCTTGGGCCAGTCACCCAGTTCGGGCTCTTCCTCCGTGTTGAGGTGATAGAGATTGCCGTAGAAGACATCGAATCCGTGAACGGTCGGAAGGTGTTCATTGCGGTCGCCGAGGTGGTTCTTGCCGAACTGTCCGCACCGATAGCCCAGGGGCTTGAGGACCTCGGCGAGGGTGGGATCGCGCTGGTCGAGGCCGATCGGCGAACCGGCCATGCCGACGGTCGTCAGGCCGGTACGGATGGGTCTCTGCCCCGTGATGAAAGCCGCGCGGCCGGGCGTGCTCGTCGGCTCCGAGTAGTGGTCGGTGAACA
>JBFMCD010000116.1:0-47202 GCA_040754885.1 Acidobacteriota bacterium | reverse complement strand
TTCGTCGACGACCAGCACGACGCGGCCGCGGCGGATCTCCGCCGCGGCCTCCTCGACGGTTGCGAAAACGGGATCCCGTTCCATCCCCTCCACCTCAGGGCGTGGCGGGAGCCGGCGCAGCGGCCGGCGCGTCCATCACGATCGTGATCGGTATCGAGACGGTCCCGGCCTTGCCGCTCTTCACGTCGGTGAGCTTGAGTTCGAGACGGAAGTCCCCTCCGCGCCGGAAGATCGACATCGGTAGTCCGCTGCCGTACATCCACAGCTCGCCGGTGATGTTGGAGAGCTGCGCCGGTTCGGCGGAACGGCCCGAGAGTTTCTTGTCGCCCTGGAACAACGCCATTTCGATCGTCACGTTCGGCTTCGGCTCCGCCGCCGCGGCCTGCGGGTCGGCAGGAGCCGCGGGCGCCTCCAGCGTCGGGCGGATGACGTAGCAGAAGTAGGAGAGGGACTCCTTGGTGGTGTAGGTGTTGTTGAGCCTCGGCTGCAGGTGCCACCCGCCGATGTTGAACGCGTCGCCGAGGTGCGCCTGCGGCTGCTCCTGCACGTCGGCGCCCCAGTAGAACTTCGAGAAGTACGTCCCGTCGCTGGGCACGGCCTCGGTGGTGGCGTTGATCGTCGTCACCGCAACCGGTCCGGCCGCGCCGAGCAGCGCCAGATCGACCTGCCACGCGCCCGCCTCGAGCGGCAGCGAGAACTCGTAGGTCCGGCCGCCGTTGCCGGTGCCGGCCTGTGTGGGCATGAAGAACGTCCCCTTCTCCTCGCCGGCCGCGTTCCGCACCCTGCCCACGGCCTGAGTGGCCAGGGGCTCACTGTCGGGGAGCACGATCAGGATCCACAGCGGATGGAGCGTGTGAGAGAGCATCCCTTCGGCGGTGTGAGCGACCGCGCCCTGCGGCCAGGTCGCGCCGCCCGCGAACAGAGCGAGCTGCTCTCCCGTGGCGGCTTTGGAGCCCGGGAGAAGGCCCATCTTCGGGACCTCGGTCAGCTTGGGATTGACCAGGTACTTCTCGGCGCCTTCGGCGAGAACCTTCATCGCGATGCTGTTGCGCCGGTCGGAGCGGTCGAGCACGTAGTCGTTCAGACCGACACGCGTCTCCGAGAAGACGAACAGGACCTCCTCCTGCTTGATCCCGGCCGGCAGACGATCCTTGCGGTACATCCAGATCTCCGTGCCGCCCTTCTGTTCGTACGGAGTGTCGCTGGTGGGCGAGTCCCCACCGGTGATCGAGCCGGCCGGCAACGCCTGCCGCCCGGAGGGTCGCCCCATCACGATCAGCGTCCGGCCGCGGTCCGACAGGCTGCCCTTCACCTTCTCGCTGGAAAACATCGAGTCCGCCGCCTCGACCTTGGCGTCGAAGTCGAGCTTGAACTCGTTGAGGGGAGTGTTGAGATCGGGGTCGCGTTTGGCCCAGAACAGATCGATGAAGGCCTGAGCCTGTGCGTCGTTGGTCAGTGCGTCGTAGGCCTTCTTCTCCGCCTTGGTCAACAGGAAGCCAGCCGGGGAATTCGGCCAGCTCATGTAGGTCGCCGACAGCTGCGCGGAAGCCGCTACCGACACGGACAGCGCGGCCAGCGCAAGGAAGAGGTGGGACCGTCGCATGGTGGGAATCCTCTTTTCCGCCTCGCGGGTCCCCCGCGAAGCGGTTCATGATACACCCAACCCCTGCACTTGCCGAGGTTGGCTTGGAAATCTGCTCCTCAGTACGGGTTCCCGAGCGAGATGAAGAACGCCCCCTGCGTCTCCCACGGCTCGCGGTCGAGCTTGAAGCCGTACTCCAGCCTGACCGGGCCGACCGGCGTCTCGACCCGCAGGCCGAGACCCGCGCCCCAACGGACCTGGCCCAGGTCGACCTCTCGCACGCCGGCCCAGTTGTTGCCGGCATCGACGAAAAGGTTGCCGCCCACCGGACCGTAGACGGGGAAGCGCCACTCCACCGAACCGAACAGGAGGCCGGCGCCACCCTGAGCCAGGAACGCGCCCGAACCCTCCTCGCACGTCGGAGCGTCGTCACGACACGTGATGGTCTGTCCGAGAATCCCCAGGGAGTCGGTCTCGAACGCCCGATGCGTGACCCGGCCGCCGGCGAAGAAGCGGACACCGATCGGCACCATGAGGTTGTCGCCGACACCCTCCTCGATGTCGCGGGGCCAGATCGCGCCGGCCTGCAGCGATGTCGCCAGAGTCCCGCCGAGGAACGGCCGGTGAACCACGACCGAGCCGAAGAGCCTCTCGAAGGCGGAATCCGCCCGCAGCATCTTGAACGCGACCTGCAGCGAGGCGCTGGCGTAGAGGCCGCGGTGCGGGTTGAACTGATCGTCGCGGGTGTCCCACTCGAGGATCGGCGTCAGGGAGGCGATGCGGATGTTCTGCTTCTCCCTCTCCAGCTCGGAGAGGATCTCCTCTGGAGCGTTGTTGCTCTGGTTCTGGTAGTCGAACCTCAGGGCGAGTCTGCGCGGCCGTTTGAGGCGGTCGCCGACCTCGGCCGACAGGCCTCGCCGGTCGAGGTCGTAGGCATCGTAGTGCTCGATGGAGCGGTACAGCGAGGACCACAGCGGCGCGCGAAGGATGCTCAGCGAAGGCGGCTCCCGGTACGTGAGCTGCCAGCTCTCGATCCGGCTCGAGTAGCGGAGGTCGACGATGAACGAGCGTCCCGTCCCGAAGAGGTTGGCCTCCGACCACGTCACGGACCCTCGTGGTCCGCCGATGTTGTCCCAGCCGAGTCCGAGGATCAGCGAACGGCTGCGAGCCTCCTCGATGTCCACGATCACGCCGCGGCGCGGGCCGGAGTCCTGCCCTGGGATCGGCCGGACCGAGACGTCCTCGAAGATACCCAGCGCCAGCAGACGGCGCTGGGCGGCCAGCATGGCCTGCGGACCGGTCGCCTGGCCCGGATCGAGACCGAGAACCTTCGAGACGACCCCGGGACGCGTCCTGGCCAGCCCGGCCACGACGATCCTGCCGATCACCGCCGGCTCCCCCGCCTCGGCCGCCAGCCCGATCGAGCAACGCGCGGCGTCGCACTCACGCGACAGCGAAACCCGAGCCTCCGCGTACCCGGCCTCTCGGAGGGCGGTCAGCACGGTCTCGACGGCGCGGCTCTCCGCTCCCGCGCTCCACGGCCCGCCCGGAGTCAGTGGCAACTCGGGCAAGGTCACGTCCGCCGGGACACCCGCGACGTCGACTCGCTCGACGAGTCCTTGCGCGCCCTCCTCGATCGGAAACTCGATCACGACGCCGTCCCCGTCCGCGACGATTCTCGCCGCCTCCACCCGCGCGGTCGCGTACCCCTCCTCCTGGAGTGTCCCGACCAGCGACAGCACGTCGGCGGCGAGGGTGTCGTCATCGACCGGCTCGCCACCCCAGCGCCAGGGACGCCCGGTCCTGGCACCGACCCTCCTCGTCAGCGTCTGTTCCGGCACGGAGCGCGCCCCCGGGAAGCGAATGGCCCTGATCGGCGTCCGCGAACCCTTCTCGACCCGGACCTTCAACACCATCTGGTTTCCTTCGTCGCCGATCGACGCGGAAGCCGAGGCGAGCAGATAGCCGGAGCGCTGCAGGCGGACTCGAAGCTGCCTTTCCAGCAGGTCCAGGGCGTGGTCGTCGAACTCGTCGTCGCGGCTGAGGAACGGGAAAACCTGTTCCTGGAGTTCCTTGTCCGCCTTCAGGCCCTCGAGGTCGAGCCTGAACTCGGGTCCCAGGTCCACCTTGAAGCGCACGACCGTGCCGCTCTCCTCGACACGCGTTTCCGGCGCGGACACCCTGGCCTTCCACCTGCCCGTTCCGTGCAGTGTTCGCGACAGCCGCCTCCTCGCGGCGAGCAGGGCTCGGTCCGAGATCGTGTCGTCGGGGTCGAGGCCCGTCGCCTTCCAGAGTTCCGCCTCGGTCATGCTCGCGCCTTCGACCTCGATCCGTGCCACCCTACGGGGCGGTCCGAGCGCTGCAGAGAGCTTGACTCCCACGGTCCCGGCCGAGGCGTCGAAATCGAGTTCGGGTTCGAGCGAGGCGCTCGGGTACCCCTCCTCCTTGAGGCTCGCGGCGGCGCGCGCGACCTCCCTTTCAAAGGCCGGCACATCCAGGAAGGTGCCTGCGGCGATCCCGAGGTCCGCTCGCAACCGACTCTCCCGGCGCCTCGGCAGACCCGCCACCTCGATCCTGGAGACTCGATCGGCGGACTGAATCCGGACCGTCAACGCCGCTCCCTCCGCGGTCTCCTCCACGAGGACGACGACGTCCTCGACGCGTCCGGAAGCCACGAGCGCCTGCACACCGGAGCGGATCTCCGCGCGCGACAGCGCGTCGCCGACGTTGATCCCGAACAGGGCCGCCAGCGGCTCGGCCTCGCTCCGCGGCGACACCTCGAACTTCACGCTCGACACCGGCGCCTGCATCCAGGGCTGGAGCGCGAGTGCGCTCGCCGCGATCAGTACCGCCGGTACCACTTGATCTCTCCTGAGTAGGTGCTGTCGGGGTCGCGCCGCCCCTCGAGATAGAAGTTCGGTCCGAGGCGCCAGCGGAGGATGAAGCCCTCCTCGCGGTTCTGCTCGAGGTTGGTCGAGACGGTGACCACCACGTTCCGCGAGAGCTGCTTGACGATGGTGACGCGCGTCGTGGGGCTGTCGGCCAGCGTCTTCGCGCTCGGGTCGATGCGCAGTTCGTCCACGTCGAGGAGGGCCCTGCCGCGCTTCGCGACGACGCCGGTGATGGCCCCGGCGACCAGGTCCGAGGCGATCGTCCCCAGCGGCTCACTCTGACCGCTGCCCGGGCTGCCGCCCGCGATCAGCGCGAGCACGTCCATCTCGGGCAGCGGCGGCGCGGACCGGAAGGTGGTCGACAGCCGGTCGAGCGTGCCGCTGAGCGCCAGCGTCACCTCGTAGCTTTGAATCGAGCTCCTGGCGACGATGTCGAGATAGGGCTCGATCCGCTCCGCCTGCGAGAACGTGACGACCGCCCGGTCGATCTCGTAGCGGTTCCCCGAAAACTGAAGCTCGCCGCCGGGCGTTGCCTCGATCCGGCCGAGCACGCCGATGCGGTTGGTGTCGCCCACGACGCGCAACTCCCCGCGGCCGATCAGCTTCGCCAGTTCTGTGTTGACGTCGAGCGTCGAGGGCACGGCCACGTCGACGTTCAGGCGCACCGCCCCTTCCTCCGAGACGACGGCACGCTCCGGCGCGCGAAGTTGCTGCAGCACGAGGGACTCGATGGTCAGCGCCTGCCGGTAGTCGGCCCTGACCACCGTCGTGCGCCCCGAGACCGACAGTCCGTCGAGCGGTCCCGAGATCCTGACCGTCCCCGAGACGAGGGGCGCGAAGCCGGTGATCAGCGGCCACCGGACAGCGTCGGCCTCGACGGCAAGATCCAGCTCGATCCGCGGCGAGAGGACCACCTGCCCGTCGCACGTCCCGGTCCCGCCCGCGAGGGCGAAGTCCACGTCGCGCAACCGCACGGCTTCCGGGACCAGCTCGACGAAGCCCGAGATGCCCGTCAGCGTGCCGGAGACCCCGGGAACCCGAAGCGTGCCGTCGAAGATCTGCGCGACGCCCTCGAATCTCGGCGCCCGATCGGTGCCCGACACCTCGCCGATCAGCTGCACGCGGCCCTGCGGGCTGGCCTCCGGCCACACTACCGAGAGCAGCGCGGCGGGAAACTCCCCGGACGCGTTCCCGGCGAGCGAGCCGTCGACCCCACGCGAGCCGCGCACGAACAGCTTGGAACGCTCACCGGCCAGGTCGACCGCCGGCAGCGTCACGGCCCCTCCCTGTATCCCGAACCGTGCCGGCCGCCGAAGCGCGACCCGCTCTCCCTGGAGTTCCAGGTCGAGTCGACGCAGCTCGCCGTCCAGTCGTGGCGCGCCCCCGGCCGCGATGCTCAGATTCGCCTGGCCGGCGATCGCCCCATCGACCTGGAGAGCGGAGTCCGCCTCCTGGCCCAGCGCCGCGCGCACGCTCTCCACGGTGAACTCGAAGTGCCCGCTCCACTCCCCGCCGCTGCGCTCCAGCTCACCCGCAAGCCCCCACACGCCAGGGCGCCGCACATCCACGTCGATTCCGCCGGGCTCCACGATGACCGCACCGCTCACACCCGAGGGACTCGACAGGTCCAGCCGCCCCTTGGGCTCGTCGAAAGGGAACGCCCCTCGCAGCGAACAGTCGAGCGCGCCGCCGACCAACCGGGCCAGCGGTTCCGAGATTCCCTCGAGCCCGAAGCCGCGCAGGTCCGCCTCGACCATCGCTTCGCGGCGCTCGAGGTCGATGAGCAGTTCCGACGAGAACGGCCCGACGCTCAGTCCGTCAACTCGGACGATGCCGTTGCCCAGCGCCACAGCGCCACTGCCGTCGCCGAACGGCACGCCGGCGACGACGACGCGCCTGAAGGTCAGCGCGGCCTCGGCGGCCGGCGCGTCGATCGTTCCGGTCACGGAACCGGTGAAGTCCGCGTGGCCGACCAGGGGCGCGTGGACACCGCCCCACGCCACCAGACGGGGCAGCGGCACGTTGGTCCCTCCGAGTGCGATCCTGATCGCATTGTCGGCGCCGAAGTCGAGCTCGCCGTCGAAGCGGATCGTTCCTGCGCCGACCGCGATCAGGCCCTCGTCGACCGTCAGCACCCCGCGCTCCACCTTCAACGAGGCCTCAAGGCCGTCCACGTCGATCGGTCCGAAAGCGACCGGTGCGACGGCCACGTCCCCGACCACCGTCACCTCCTCGAAGGGCCCGCGCAGACGCAGGTCTGCGACCAGCTCGCCACGCAGTTCCGGGGGGAGCACGTCGGAGCCGACCCAACCGCGAAGCAGGCGCGCAACTGCTGCGACAGGAACCCGTTCTCCCCTGATTGTCCAGTTCGGGATCCACGCCCCGAGCGCCAGCGTGCCGCTCCAATCGATCGGCGCACCCGCCACAACCAGCGCGGGCGAGGCGAAGCGCAGCGCCCCGTCCCGGTCGAGGGTGATCACGAGCCTCCCGGCGGCCGGAACGTCCCCGGGCCGGTCCTGGAGATCGACGACGGCCGTGCCGCTGCCCGCGCGGATCCGCTCGCCGTGCCACGCGAGTTCGGCGCTGATCCGGCTCTCGGCCGACAGGCCGGCCGGGTCCACGCCCAACTGCGCGAGGAATCCGCCGATTTCCACGCCCTCGCCGCGCAACGCGACCCGATGGCTCCACGGCGGCCCGAAGTGCGCCAGCGTGTACGAGCCCTCGAGCGATCCCCCGGAGAACCTCGCCCCGGTCAGCGAGGCCTCGAGCCCCTGCTCCGTGAGGTGCACCTCGCCTTCGAGATCGTCGAGCGAGAACCCCACGACCTCGCAGTGAGCCAGGGCCACGGTCGCGTCCAGGCTGAAGGAACCCCTCGAGGACGCGAACTCGACCTCGGCCGACACCTCCCCGACCAGGCCCGCTCCGACATCGACGACCCGGTCCACCACGGCCAGGTCGCCGGTGACGCGGCCGGACACGCGCACCGCGCCGCTGTCCGTGCCGGTGCCGCGGACGTCGGCACTCCAGCCGAGGCCGCCGCCGCGCAGCCTGCCGATCTCCCAACCCGTCGGCGTCAGCCGTCCCCACGCCGAGATCGAGCCCGAGACGGGCTCGAGCCCGGGGACCTCGAGGGCGAACCAGCCGACCTGCGCCACTGCGCCGCTCACCGGCTGGCGTCGCGACCCGTGCCAGCTCGCCTCGACGCCACGTGCGCGCACCACCATGCCGCTCGGCAGTTCGAGCTTCTCGATGACCACGTCGTGGACCTCGAGCTGCCGGACGATCACGCGCACCCAGGGCTCGCTCTCCGACTCGGTCCCGACCTTCGGCAGCGTGGCGCGAAGCGCGACGCCGTCCACCCTCAACTGGTTGATCACGATCTCTCGGTCGGCGACACGGAGCTGCCCCGGAGCGACCTCGCAGGTGCGGATCGTGATCGACGGATCGTCCGAGGGCCCGACCGCAACGTCCAGCAAGGACAGGCGAGGCGGCACCAGCGAGAGCCGTACGTCACCGATCCGGACGGGCTGTCCGAGCGCCGCCTGTAGCTCGCGCGACAGCCACGTCGCGGCCCTGGCGCGGACTCCGGAGTGGCTCAGGAGGCGCGCCGCACCGGCGGCCAGCGCCAACCAGGCTGCGATGGCGAGCAGTATGCCGATCGAGGTGCGGGAGAGATGCGGGCGACGACTCAACTCACGCCTCGCGGTCTCCCCACTTGAGCTTCCGATGCAGGATCGAGAAGAAACTCGCGTCGGGCTCGCGGATGACCGAAAGCGGCTCGGCCCCCGGTCCGACGACGACGCTCATCTCCGGGTGCATCGGCAGGCCGACCTGTCCGTCGAGCGTGAGGTACAGCTCGGCTTCCCCGGGCTCGACGCCGACACGGACCGTGAAGTCGAGCGGCACCGCGAGCGGACGGTTCGACAGCGTGTGCGAGCAGATCGGCGTGATGAGGAGCGCGCCGAGCGCCGGATGCACGATCGGCCCGCCCGCCGACAGGTTGTACGCGGTCGAGCCGGTGGGAGTCGCCAGAATCAACCCGTCCGCGCGGTAGCGCGTCAGGAACTCGCCTTCGACCTCGATCCAGATCGTCACGATCCTCGCCAGCGCCGCCTTGGTGATCACGACGTCGTTGAGCACCTGGAACGCCCGCGCGGGACCGTTCTCCACCCGCACCTTGAGGCGATCGCGCCGCTCGATCGCCGCCCGGCCCGCGAGAACGGTGTCGAGCAAATCGAACGCGGCTTCGGGCGCGTGTTCGGTCAGGAAACCCAGCGTTCCCAGGTTGATGCCGGCCACCGGCGTACGCGCAGGACAGTCCCGGGTCACGGACAGGAAGGTGCCGTCGCCGCCAAGAACGATCAACACGTCGGCATGCTCGCCGAGCGTGGCCCTGGTGGCGATCGGGGCCACCCCGAGGACCTTGGCGGACTCGTCATCCGACACGCCCGCGACGCCCCGCCGGGCGAGTTCGCCGAGCAGTCGCTTGCCGAGTTCGACAGCCTCCGCGCTACCGGGCTTGACCACCACGCCGACCCGGCGCGGGGCGGCGACGAGAGGTCCCGTCTTCATATGCGCATTCTAGCGAAGAGCCCGGCTCCACCGGAGTTCCGGCTCACCGCCTGCGCTTCTTGATCAGGGCGGCGACTTCGCCCGGATCGGGGAATCGTCCGGTCCGGTCCTTGCTGTACACCAGTGCACCGTCGACTGTCACGTCGAAGACGCCTCCCGAACCGCGTCGCAGCGTGACCATCACCCCCAACTCGCGTTCCAGTTCGGCCGCCAGACCGGCGGCCCGGGGTTCGTAGTTTCACACCCCGCAATACGCGATCTCGACCCTCATCCGTTCCTCCGTCGCCGCGGGACCGCACCGCGAAGCGCCCACGCCACTCTACTCCCCTCCGCCGCAACCCGCATCCCCTCTCCGGCGCGCTCCGATCGCGTCCAGTGCCGCTCCGAGCAGACATCCGCACCCTCCGGCGGCGATCGCCCACGCCACGCCGGCCCGCTCCGCCAGCGCACCGGCCGCGAGCCCGCCCAGCGGGCTGACCCCGACGAACAGCCAGATGTACAGCGAGACGATCCGACCACGCAGGTGCGGCGGCGCCGTGGTCTGCAGGAAGGCGTTGGTCGTCGAGAGCTGCACCGCGATGACGAAGCCGATCGCAACCAACCAGCTCACGGCCCCAGGCAGCGAGGCGGAGACGGCCAGGCCGATCAGCGACGCCCCGAGGGCGGCCTGTCCGAGTGCGGTGGCGCCGCGCGGCAGGCCACGAGACGATCTGGACGCCGCGGTGAGCGCGCCCAGGATGGCGCCCAACCCCGCTCCACCGAGGAGCAGGCCGTAACCGCGAGCGCCCGCGCCGAGGACGTCGCCGGCCAGCACGGGCAGGAGCGAGCTGTACGACATCCCGAGCACGGAGATCACGGTAACCGCGACCAGGACGCGGCGAATTCGCGTCTCGGCGAGCGCGTAGCGAAACCCCTCGAGCAACTCCGAGGCGAGCGATCGCGAAGGGGCCGCCGCGACCGGCGGCACGCGCAACGCGAACAGCGACGCGAGCACCGCGACGTAGGACACGGCGTTGGCGGCGAAGCAGACACCTTCGCCGAACTCGGCGACCAGGACCCCCGCCAGAGCCGGCCCGAGCATCCGCGCCAGGTTGAACGCCGACGAGTTGAGCGAAACCGCGCTCTGCAGATCTTCGACACCCACCAGGTCCACCTGGAGCGTCTGCCGCGCCGGCATGTCGAGCGTGTCGACGACACCTTGGAACAAGGCGAGGAGAAGAACGTGCCAGGTCCGCACCGTGCCGCTCAAGGTCAGTGCGGCGAGCGCCGCGGCCTGGAGCAGGCTCGCGGCCTGCGTCGCGAGCACCAGCGACCTGCGCGGGAAGCGGTCCGCCACGACGCCGGCGAGCGGAGCCAGGACCAGCGACGGGCCGAAGCGGACGGCCCACAAGATGCCCAGCACGAGCGGAGAACCGGACAGGCGGTACACCAGCCACGCCTGCGCCATCGACTGCATCCAGGTACCCGTGACGGACACGGCCTGACCGTAGAAGAACACCCTGAAGTCGCGGTGGCGCAGCGCCCGAAACGCGTGACGCAAACCGCTCACGAGAGCACCCGTACCGGCGCCGCCGACGGCGCCTTTCGCGGCATCCGCGGGCATCTCCTACCAGCGATCAGGTTCGATTCCCTCGAAGAGCACCAGTTCGCCGGTCACCGAGCGCCGGTTGAACACGAGCGCTCCGCTGCTCGGATCGACCGTCAGCGGCACATGTTCGGCCTGCGGTGGCGGCGCAACGCCGAGGTCGACCGGCCCGCGGCGCACCCATCGCCACGTCGCGGGCGCGGCCTGCCACAGCTCCAGCGTGCCCCCCGAACGGCGGATCTGGAAGAGGAGGGAGCCGTCGCGGGCCCAGGCGAGCTGACCGGGGTGTCCCGACAACCGAACCCGCTCCCGGGAAGGCAACTTCACCGCCCACGCGCCCTGTTCCGGGTCAGTCTCGTCGGTCCAGACCACGTACGCGATCCAGCGCCCGTCCGGACTCCAGCGCGGGTAGTCTCCGCCCTCCTCGGTGAGCCGCATCGGGTCGCCTCCCGCCGCGGAAACGGTCCACACCTGTGGCGGCGACCCCGCAGCGTACGCGAGCTGGAGTCCGTCAGGCGACCAGGAGGGAAACTCGGAGGCCGCGACGCTCTCGACCAGTGTGACCGGCTCACTCCCCGAGCGCGCGATGACCCGCAGCGCCGTCCTGCCGTCGTCCTGGCGAGACAGGTACGCCACGCGCATGCCGTCGGGCGAGAAAGAGGGGCAGCTCGCGTTGTCGCCCGGCGGGGTCAGACGCCTGTCCTCGGCGCCCGATTCGCGGAGGAACAGAGAGCGCATCCGACCGAGCAACCGGCGGAACGCGATCGAGCCGTCTTGTGCCACGCTCCCCCAGCCGGCGCCGGGCACGCCGCACAGGGCGCAGTCCCATCCGCCGCCGGGACGAAAGGAGATCAGGTCGGTCTGGCTGAGGTTCCTGGCCAGTGCCAGCACCTCGCGGTCCGGAGAGACGGCGGGATCGAGCAACCCCTCCAGCGGGGGGACGAGCGGAGCGAAACCGCGGGTCGTCACGCGTATCAGGCTCTGGTCGATCACCGCGACGAGCGTACGCCCGGCGACCACCCAGTCGAACCCCTCGACTCGCCCCTCGGACGACCAGGGCATGGCGGCCCCACCTCCGGGCGGAGCGACGTAAATTCGCCCGTGGACGTCGTCCTCCCCCGCCATCAGCGCCAGGGAGCCGTCCGGACCGGGAACCCCGCTCCACCACGGCCTGCCCGGCTCGTCGGCGCGCACGACGTCCAGCCTCCCGCCGTCCACTTCGTACCGCCACAGCCCCGACCGCTCGCTTTCGCGGCGCCAGACGAGGAGCTCACGTTCTCGCGTCCACACGGGGTAGTCCGCGTTGGCGATCTCCGCGATCGCGGGACCGCCGGTCGCCGGCACGACCTCGACGCGCTGCCGCCCCGGGGCCAGTGCTGTGAACGCCAGAGCCTTGCCGTCGGGGGAGAACCTCGGGCGCGCGAGCAGTTCGCCGGCCTGCCCGCTGGCGATCACCTGCACGTCCTCGCCCCCTCTCGGAGCCACGACGATCTCGCCCCGGTCACCGACCTGCCTCTCGAACACCAGCGACTTGCCGGAGGGGTGCCACGAAGGGTGACGGAGCTGCCCGGAGGTCTGAACCACGACGCGACTCCGCCACCGGCCGGGGTCCGGCCGCACCGCTTCCATGCCGCGGCGCCCCGCGAGAGCGCCGGCCAGGGAAGCGATCGCGGCGACCGCGGCAAGGGCCGCAGCGGACCGCAGCCGCGCGCGGCGACGGCGAACGCGCACGGCTTCGACGGTGCGCGGCGAGGAGGGTGCGCCCGGCGCGAGCACGACGGTGGGCGCCGACGGGTTCAGCACCTCGAGGTCGGCGCCAAGCGCCGCCGCGTCCGGGTAGCGTCGGGCCGGATCGCGCTCGAGACACCGTTCGACCACCGCCGCGACCGCCGTCGGCACCTCCGGTCTCGCCTCATCCAGCGGTGTGTGCGATCCGTCGGCGATGGCCTTGAGGACGGCGACGGGGTCGGGACCGTCGAACGGCCTGCGGCCGGAGAGCGCCTCGTAGAGGAGGACGCCACAGGTGAAGATGTCGCTCTGCGCACCGATCACGCCGCCGGTCGCCTGTTCCGGCGACATGTACGGATACGAACCCATCACCGTGCCCGAGGTGGTGACGCTCTCGTCGACGCCGCGACCGCGGCCCTGCGTGATCCTCGCCAGGCCGAAGTCGAGCACCTTGACGCGACCATCGTCCGTGATCATCACGTTCGAAGGCTTGAGGTCCCGGTGGACGACACCCGCCGCGTGGGCCGCGATCAGGGCCTTGACGACCTGCGCGACGATCGTGAGCGCCTCCCCGGTCTCGAGCGGGTAGCGGACCGTCTCGCCCGCGAGCGAGCGACCGCGGATCAGTTCCATGACCAGGAAAGGCGCCTCATCGCCGGCGGCGTCCCGCTCCGCCCCGACGTCGAAGATCGTGACGATGTTCGGGTGCAGCAGCCGGGCGAGCGCCAGCGCCTCGCGCCGGAAGCGACGCCGCGCGTCGGAGTCCGAGACCAGCGTCGCGGGCAGCGCCTTGACCGCCACCGCCCGGTCGAGGTGCTCGTCGCGCGCCTCCCACACCTCCCCCATGCCGCCTCGGCCGAGCGGCCGCTCCAGTCGGTAGCGGCCGAGGCGCGCGCCTTCGTGGAGGATCGGCATCACGTCATCATAGCGGCGCCGCGGCCTCGCCCCGCCCTCGGTCGGGTCGGAGCGCGCTCATCCCTTCGGGAGGAACGGAGGCTCCCCGCTCTCCTGCCCGGGCTCGGGTTCCTGACCGGTCACCCCGGCCAGGCGGTCCGAGAACCTCGCCGACAGCCGCTCCGCCTCCTCGTACTTCCCGCGCGCCGAACCGAGGTGCCTGCCGACGACGCGGAACGCCTCCGAGAACTTGGCGAAGTCGCGCTGCAGCCGTCCGAGCTCGTCGAGAATCTCCCTCGCCCGCGCCTCGACCTGCATGCCCTTCAGGCCGGTGGCGATCGTGGACAGGTACGCGTAGAACGAGTTCGGCGAGACCGGGACGACGCGACGCGAGGTCGCGTAGGCGAGGAGCGACGCGGCGTCGCCCGGATCCTGGCCTCGGACGATCACCTCGTAGTAGACGTTCTCCGCGGGGATGAACATGAGCGCGAACTCGAACGTGCCCTCGCCGGGCCGGATGTACTTCTCTGCAATCTCGTCGATCCGCCCCCTTACCGAGCGCTCGAACTCCCGGCGCGCGGCCTTGCGCAAGGCGTCGTCCTCGGCAGCGAGCAGCCGTTGGAACGACTCGAGCGGAAACTTGGCGTCCACCGGCACGAGGTGGTCGCGCAGGCGGATCACGGCGTCCACCGTTTGACCGTCCGCGAAACGGTACTGCGTCTCCCAGAACGCCGGGGGCAGCACCTGGCGCAGGAACTCCTCGAGCTGCGCCTCCCCGAGCTGACCCCGCAGCTTCGGCGCCTTGAGGATCCCCTGCAGCTCGTCGATCTCGCGCCCGAGCGCTTCCATGCGGGCCGCCATCTCGGCGACCTGGCCGAGTTGGCCGCGCAGTTCGCCGAACACCCTGGTCGCGTCCACGAACTGCTGCCCCATCCCCTTCTGCGTCGTCTCGAGCTGCGTGTTGACCTGGCTGACCAGACCTTCGAGCTGCGCCGCCAGCGTGCGCCGCACCTGTTCGATCTCGTTGCGCAGTTTGTCGTCGGTTTCGGACTGACGGCTCGCGGCCTGCAGTCCGTAGTCGCCGAGCGCGCGGTGCACGCGGTCGAGCACGTCGGCGAGCTGTCCGGCCAGCTGCGTCACCGACCCCTTCTGGGATTCGGCGAGCGCCAGCGACACCTTGCCGAGCTCCTCGCGGAGGGTCCGCTCCTGGCGCTGGGCCCGGAAGATCTGGACGAACAGCGCCGCCAGCACCAGTGCGACCAGCACGGCCACGACAACGAGGAGCGTCTCCATCACCGACCTCCCGAACCCGATCCCACTGCTCTCCCGACCTCGATCGGCACGGTCCCGGATTCGAGGCCGAGCATGGCGCGGACCGCGGCCTCGGCGCGCGCCGCCAGCTCCCGCCGGTCGGCGTGCGGCGCCGCAATCGGCGCGCCGAACTCGACTCGGGCCGCCGTGCGGCGGTGCGAGGCGAGGCGCAGGATGTGGCCGACGAACGGCTCGCCGCGGAACCACCCGACCACGTGGCGGCTGGCGCCGGTTACCGGCTCGCCGTCGATCTCGAGGTACCGCACCACCACCGGGACGACCGGGGCCCCGGATTCCACGGCGGCCTGGAAGACACCGGTCCGGAACGGCAGCAGTCCGCTCCCGTCCGTCGAGGTCCCTTCCGGGAACGCGATCACCGTCGCGCCGGCGCCCAGCGCCGCCGCGACTTGACCGACGCCGCGATACCCGGCGCGCTTGTTGTCCCGGTTGATGAAGATCGTCGCGCCCGACCTGGCCAGCGCGCCGAACATGGGCCACGCCCGCATGTCGTGGCGCGCGGCGAAGATCGACGGGAACAGGCCACCCACAGTGACGACGTCGGCGTAGCCCTGGTGGTTCCCGACCACCAGGGATCCCGGCCCCGGGAGCGGACCCGCGGGAGCGACCTCGATGCCCAGGCACCGCGCGCCGAGCCGCGACCAGCGCGAGACATGCGGGCACGACAGCGCCCAGCGGCGCGGAAACGGGGCCAGGATCGCCCGCCCTGCCCGCGCCACGACCAGCCACGAGCCGATCGAGAACACCGCCAGCCTCGCGTACGCCCGGATCCGACTCGTCGCGGTCACGCCGCACTTCTACCACAGCACGCGCCAGCACGGTGCACGGGTGCATCGCCCGGGTCGAGCGAGCCCCCGGTTCACGGCTCACGACCCACAATCCCCTGCTCACGGCCCACGCCTTTGTCTTTTCGTCCCTGTTTCGTGATAGATTTCACAGTGTGCGGGGTCCTCCCGCCGGAGGCTGTGCATGTCCGACATCCGTCCGTTCCGGGCCCTGCGGCCCCGTCCCGAGTTCGCCCAGCGCATCGCCTCCCCGCCCTACGACGTGATCTCTTCGGACGAGGCGCGCGCGCTGGCGGCGGGGAACGAACTGTCGTTCCTGCACGTGATCAAGCCGGAGATCGACCTGCCCGAGGACGTCGGGCACTACGACGATCGCGTCTACGCCAAGGGCGTCGCCAGCCTTCGCCGCATGCAGGCGGAGCGCTGGCTGACCCGCGAGGACCGCCCGAGCTACTACGTCTACCAGCAGCGCATGGGCGACCACGTCCAGGCCGGACTGGTGTGCGCCACCAGTTGCGACGAATACGAAAAGGGGCTGATCAAGCGCCACGAGTTCACGCGCAAGGACAAGGAGGACGACCGCACCCGCCACGTCGGCGAGCAGAACGCCAACGCGGAACCGGTGTTCTTCACCTACCGCAAGGTGGCCGAGATCGACGCGCTCGTCGACCGGGTCCGCGCCGGCGCGCCGCTCTACGACTTCACCAGCGACGACGGCATCGGCCACACCGTATGGCCGGTCCCGGCCGAGGCCACGGCGGCGTTCACGGACGCGTTCCGCGGCGTCCCGGCGCTGTACGTGGCCGACGGCCACCACCGCACCGCGTCGGCCGCCCGCGTCGGCCTGGAACGGCGCGTGGCGAACGCCCGCCACACCGGCGAGGAGCCCTACAACTACTTCATGGCCGTGCTGTTCCCCCACGACCAGCTGCGCATCATGGACTACAACCGCGTCGTCAGGGACCTCAACGGGCACACGCCGGAGGGCTTCCTCGCCGCGCTCGCCGAGCGCTTCACCGTCGCGCCCGCCCCCTCGCCGCGCCCCGAAGCCTCCCGCCAGTTCGGCATGTACCTCGGCGGCGCCTGGCACCGCCTGGTGGCGAAGCCCGGCACGTACCCGGCCGACGACCCGGTGCGCGGCCTCGACGTCTCGATCCTGCAGGAGAACCTGCTCGCACCGATCCTCGGGATCGCCGACCCGCGCACCGACACGCGCATCGACTTCGTCGGCGGGATCCGCGGTCTCGGCGAACTGGAGAAGCGCGTGCGCGAGGGGTGGGCCGTCGCGTTCGCGTTGCACCCGACGTCGCTCGACCAGTTGCTCGCGGTCGCCGACGCCGGTCAGGTGATGCCACCCAAGTCCACGTGGTTCGAGCCCAAGCTCCGTTCCGGCTTGCTCGTCCGCACGCTCGACACGTGGTGAGCGGGGCCGCGGCCCCGGGAAAAGGAGTCCGCCATGCTCATCCTCATCTGTGACGCCTTCGACGCGAGCCTCCCCAAGCGCCTCGAACGCTTCGGCGAGGTGACCGACGACGTCGGTCGGCTCAGGGAGGCCTCCGTCGCTCTGGTCCGCTCCAAGACAAAGTGCACCGCCGAGTGGATCGCCGGCGCGCCGAAACTCAAGCTCATCATCCGCGGCGGCGTCGGGATCGACAACATCGACGCCAAGGCAGCCAAGGAGCGCGGCATCGAAGTGCGCAACACGCCCAACGCGTCCTCGGTGGCGGTTGCCGAGCTGGCGTTCGCGCTGATGATCACGGTCCCCAACCGCCTCATCGAGGCGCACAACGCGCTCAAGCTCGAGGGCAAGTTTCTCAAGAAGGAGATCAAGCGCACCGAGCTGATGGGCAAGACCCTCGGCCTGGTCGGCCTGGGCAGGATCGCGCAGGAACTGGCCCGCCGCGCGGTCGCCTTCGGCATGCGCGTGCTCGCCTACGACCCGTACGTCAAGCACTCCGACGTGGCGATCATGGTGCCGACGCTCAAGGACCTGTTCCGTCAGTCCGACTACATCTCCATGCACACGCCCCTCACCGACGAGACGCGCGGCATGATCAACAAGGAGGCCATCGCCGGGATGAAGGATGGTGTGGTGCTGGTCAACACCGGCCGCGGGAAGTGCGTGGTCGAGGACGACCTCGCCGAGGCGCTCAAGAGCGGCAAGATGGCGGCCTACGCCACCGACGTGTTCTACTCCGACCCGCCCGACCCGTCCTCGCCGCTGCTCTCGGCGCCCAACGTGATCCTGACGCCGCACATCGGCGCGAGCTCCAAGGAGAACCTGGTGCGCATCGGCAACGAGGTCGTCGAACTGCTGGAGAAGTGGGGAAAGTAGAGACCGGGGTCTGGGTTCCGGGGCCCGGGGTCCGGGCCCCGACCCGCCCACCTACCGAGCCTGTGGAGGTGAGAATGGCCAAGAGAGTGATCAACTTCTACGCCGGACCGGCCGGGCTGCCGCTGCCGGCGCTCGAGCGCGCCCAGGCGGAGCTGCTCGACTTCGAGAACACCGGCATGTCGGTGATGGAGATCTCGCACCGCTCGAAGGAGTACGAGGCGGTGCACAACGAGGCGATCACCCTCACCAAGGAGCTCCTCGCCATCCCGGACAACTACAAGATCATCCTCCTCCAGGGCGGCGGCCATCTGCAGTTCGGCATGCTGCCGATGAACCTGCTCTACAAGGGGCGCAAGGCCGACTACATCTGCACCGGCTCGTGGGCCGAGAAGGCCTTCAAGGAGGGCAAGATCGTCGCCGGTGACGACGCCCGCTGCATCGCGACGACGAAGGAGGAGAAGTACGCGCGCCTGCCGCGCCGCGAGGAGATCAGGGTCAACCCCGACTCGGTGTACGTCCACTTCACCTCGAACAACACCGTCGAGGGCACGCAGTGGCAGTCGTTCCCGGAGGCGGGCTCGGTGCCGCTGGTCTGCGACATGTCGTCGGACTTCCTGTGGCGCCCGTTCGACATCGCGCCGTTCGGCCTGATCTACGCCGGCGCCCAGAAGAACCTCGGGCCTTCCGGGGTCACCGTGGTGATCATCCGCGAGGACCTCCTCGCCCAGTGCCTGGACAAGGAGCTGCCGAGCTACCTGCGCTACCGCATCCACGTCGAGAAGAACTCCCTGTACAACACCCCGCCGACGTTCGGCATCTACATCCTCCGCAACGTCCTCGCCTACAACAAGTCGATCGGCGGCCTGGCGGCGATCGAGAAGAACAACCGGATGAAGGGCGAGCTGTTGTACGGCTGCATCGACCGCTATCCGTCGTTCTACAAGCCGTTCGTCACGGTGCCGGCCGACCGCTCGCTGATGAACGTCGACTTCTTCCTCCCCACGGAGGAGCTGACCGACGCGTTCGTCAAGGGCGCCAAGGCCGCCGGCATGGTCGGCCTCAAGGGCTACCGCGACATCGGCGGCATCCGCGTCAGCATGTACAACGCCGTCACCGTCGAGAACATCCGGACGCTCGTGGCGTTCATGGACGACTTCGCGAAGAGGAACGCGCAGTAACGCGAGGCCACCTCATCCTCCCTCTCCCGCGTGCGGGAGAGGGACAGGGGTGAGGGTCGCCAGGTCTCCCTCCTACCCATCTGATTCTCGCGGTCCGGCCTCGTACAGCCGAGGGGCGGAGCGCGGCTCCGTCCTCGTCGTGTTCAGGAGCCGAGATGAACCGTGCCCGCCGGCCGGGGTCCCGCCGCGGTCTGGTCGGGCACCGTCCCGTTTCAGCACAGGGCACGTCTGTCGTCTCAGCCGCACCCGGTGGCGCGATCCGGTAGGGGCGTGACGCATTCGGACATTCCCCATCCCTGGACCCCGGCGTAGCTTGACCTCGGACCCGGCTCGGCATCGTCGCGAGCGCGGCACGCCGGGCTCACGCGGCAAGTGGCGGACCGACCAAAAAGGGAGGCTGGCGATGAAACGACTTCGGTGCGGCGTGGCGGCCATCGTGGTCACCGTCCTCTTCTCGGCCTCCGCGGTTGCGCTCGGTCCCTTCGGGCCCGACCTGCAGATCCGGAGCGTGTCGGCGCCGGCGTCGGCGGTCGCCGGCACGGAGATCCAGGTCTCGGTCCGCTTCGTCAACCGCGGCGTGGGCGGGGCGGACTCGTTCATGGCCGAGCTGTGGCTGGAGGAGCAGGTCGTTGGGCGCCGTCCCCTCGCAACGGCCCGCTGGAGCGTCCGCAACCTCCCGCCGGGCGAAGACGTCCTGGAGCGGCGGATCCTCCGGCTCCCGGCGACCCTCGCGGCCGGGGCCTACTCGCTCCGGGCGTTCGCCGACCGCGACCTGTCGGTTACCGAGAGCGACGAGGGCAACAACGTCGCGGTTCGTCCGATCCGTGTGACCGCGCCCCCGCCAGCGCCGACGATGCCTCCGTCGATGCCTGCCGGGTCCGGCACGGTGATGGCTCCGGCCCCCGAGTTGCGCACCGACCTGGAGATGGTGGTCAACCTTCGTGACTCATACGCGGTAGGCATCCTGAAGTCTGAGTCTCGCCCCCAAGACCCGATCGGGTTGCGGGGGGCGATTCGCAACCTCGGTAACACGGCCGTGGTGCCGAGCACAGCCTCCCTCGTGCTCCGCAGTCCCACCGGCACCCGCTCGGTGCTTCGCAGCGAGAGCATTCCGCAGATTCCCGCCGGCGGCGAGTTCCGCGTCGCCCTCTCGGGCAGGCCACCCGCCGGCACGCCTCCCGGCCAGTACAGCTTGCTTCTGGCTGCCGACGCCGACGGCGCCTTCGCCGAATCCGACGAGTCG
Source organism: Acidobacteriota bacterium (assembly GCA_040754885.1). Classification (GTDB taxonomy): domain Bacteria; phylum Acidobacteriota; class Thermoanaerobaculia; order Thermoanaerobaculales; family Thermoanaerobaculaceae; genus JBFMCD01. The sequence goes on along the minus strand of JBFMCD010000116.1, from coordinate 27,080 downwards.
AACAACGAGTCGGGTACGACCGTCACAATCATCGGGCCCGACCTCAGAACGCAGAGGCTCGAGGTCGTGCCGGGCAGTGTTGCGCCGGACGAGTACTTCAACGTCTCCCTCGTCATCGTCAACGACGGTCGTCTCGAGGCGTCGGCGGCGCCGTACCGCATCGTCCTCTCGGCCACTCGCAGCCTGGCGAATCCGACACTCCTCATGACCTCGGAGTCCACGATGCCTCTCGCGGCTGGCCAATCGGTCCAGCGTTCGGACGCCTGTCTGGTTCCACCAGGAACGGTACCCGGTACCTACTACGTGGGCATCCTCGTCGATCCCCACAACGTGGTGGCCGAGGAGAGCGAGCGGAACAACACTGGCGGCCCGCTCGCTCTGGTGATCACGCCCTGACGCAGGGAGACGATGCCAATGACCAGCCCAGGAGGGGTGCGCGCGCGGAATCGGGCGAGGCTCGCCGGCGTGGCTGCCGCAGCTTTGGCCTTCGCGTCGCCGGTCGCTGGCCAGTCCCCACCACCGCGCCCCGACCTCGTCGTCGAGCGCTGGCGAACGCCTGCCTCGGCCGCCGCCGGCTCGTCGCTGACAGCCGCGATCCGGCTGACCAACACGGGTCAGGGCAGCGCCGGACGCTTCGTCAGCGAACTTCGGCTCCAGCGAGCCGGACCCGCCTCCGCTCGGATCGCGAAAGCACGGTGGGAGGTGACCGGGGTCGCCCCCGGACAGTCGGCTCAGCGGGAGGTCGCGCTGGCGGTGCCGCCCGGTCTCGCGGCCGGCGAGTATGTCCTCCGGGTGGTCGCCGACGTCGACAGTGCCGTGGCCGAGAAGAACGAGCAGAACAACGTCGCCGAGCGCACGCTCCGGATCACCGCACCGAAAGACTCCTGAGCCGGCAGGCCCGGAGAAAGGACGCTGCGCCATGACGACCACACGCCCGTCCACGATCCGAAACGGCGTGACCCTGGCGCTTCTTGCCGGTCTCGCCCTGCACTGGCCCACGGCGGCCGAGCCCGCGACCGAACTGGGCCTGGCTTCCGCCGACGTCCGGAAACGGGCCCCGACACCGGCATCGACCGCAGTGCCGCAGGCACCGCCTCCCGCGGGGGTTGCCGCCGCTCCGCCACGCAACTTCGGCAAGGTCGACTTCGTCGTCGAGGACGTCTCGGTGCGCGCCGTACACAGCCCGATCAACACCGGCTCGACGATCTTCATCAGGCTCGCCGTCGCCAACCGCGGACAGATCGCAGCGGCTTCCTCCACCTGCCGCGTCACACTCCGCTATACGAAGACGAACGGGCAGCCCGGTGTGGCCAACGTCACCAACCTCGCCGTGCCTCGCCTGGGCCCCGGCGGCACGTTCTCGCGGGAACCGGACACCTTCCTGCCTCACGACCTCCAGCCCGGGAGCGTGGAGGCGTCGGTGATGATGGACCCCGAGTACGCCTTTCCCGAGGGCGACGAGAGCAACAACGATCGATCGACCACGTTCACCGTCGCCGGGCCGGATCTGCGGGTGACCGGGATGAGCGTCGAGCCCGGCTCGGCGCGACCCGGCGAAGAGGTCTTCCTGACCTTTACTTTCCCCAACACCGGGCCTGTCGCCGCGTCGATCGCCCCCTTCCACGTGAAGCTCTCGAGTTCTCGACGGATGGACACGGATGTCCGGGTGCTGCTCGAGGGTGACACGGGCGCGGTCAGGCCGCCGGCGACCAGCACCACGTTCCGGCGCCCGATCCGTATCCCGGCCGACTGGAGAACGCGCGGTCCTCACTACCTGCAGGTCGTCGTCGACCCCGGGAACGCGGTCAGGGAAGAGAACGAGCACAACAACGCCAGCGATCCACTGCTGGTCGACATCAGGAACTGAGGTCTGATCCGGCCCGCAACTCGACGCCGGACCGAGGCGGACGAACCACACTGGGATCGGTGACGGTGGGCCACGTCAGCGCGCCCACCAGGGGAATTTCAACTCAACGAGTGACCTTCGGCGTCGGCGTCGTCGCCACCGCGGGGTCGAGGGTGCGCGCCTCGTCGAGGCGGCCGGTCATCGCCAGGAGCCTGGCCAGGTTCTTCTTCGACCGTTCCGTCGCCTCGTGGTCCTCGCCGAAAAGGCGCCGGCGGACTGCGAGCACCTCGCGGTGGAGGCGCTCCGCCTCGGCGAACCTGCCCCTTTCGATCTCGGCGTTGGCGACCACGCTCTTGCACTCGAGCGTCACCCGATGCTCCTCGCCAAGATGCTCGCGGGCGATTGCCCACCGTTCGCGCCAGATCCTGTCCGCCTCGTCGCGCCGTCCTCGCGCCTCCGCCATCCTGCCCATGCTGCGCATCGTCTCGAGCGACTCCTGGTGGGCCGGACCCAGGACCCTGCGCTGGATCGCCAGGGTGTCGTCGAGGATCCGCCCGCCCTCCCGGTACTCCTCGAGATCCACGAGCAGGCCCGCCAGGTTCTTCATCGAGTTCAACGTCTGCGGGTGCTCGGGTCCGAGCACCTGCCGCCTGGCGAAGGCGACTTCCCGGTACGCCGCGGCCGCCTCCCGCGCCTTGCCCTGGCGCGAGTACAGCAGCCCAAGGCCGGCCCGGGCCGAGAGCGTCTGCGGATGCGTCGGCCCGAGGGTCCGCTGCGCACCCTCCAAGCTCTCCCTCACCATCGCCTCGGCCTCGTCCCACTCGCGATAGTCGGTGAGAATGCCGCCCAGGAACAGCGCCGCCTCGAGCGTGGCCGGGTCGTCGGGCCCGAGCGCCCGCCGCCTCCCGTCAAAACCGCGACGGAAAAGAGCCTTCGCCTCCTCGAACTTCCGGTCCCGCTGCAGCGACTTCGCCAGGGCGATCACCGTTTCGAGCGTGTCCCGGTGTTCCGGCCCGAGCACCCTCTCGCGACCCGCGAGCGCCGTCCGAAGCGCGGCCTCGGCTTCGGCCAGCAGGGCTCGATCGGACTCCACCATCCCCAGGCGGTGCAGCGAGGCCAGCGTCTCGGGCGCCTCCTCTCCGAGTTCTCCCCGGCGCAGTTCGACCGCCCTGGCGAGCAGGGGCTGGGCCTCGGCCAGTTCGCCCAGCGCGTGGTACGTGCTCCCCAGCGTGTCCAGGATCGCCGCCTGGCTGGTGAAGCTCCCGGCGAAGTCGCGGTCCACTCCCTCCGCCGCGCGCGCCAGGACGTCCACCACCTTCACGTCCCTTCCGCGCACGCGCGGATCCGGGCTGGTCAGCATGTTCCGCAGAAACGAATTCACCGCCTCGGCGTCGGCCTGCGCTCGCCGTGCCGCCGCCTCGGACGCCTCGGCCTGTCGTCGTGCGCGGCTTACCTGGACGAGTCCGACCGCCGACACCACGGCCGCGCCGACGAGCACCGCGGCGACGCCGGTCCTCGCCGCTTTCCGCAGTCGGCGCCGCGGGCCGTCGGCGATCCAGCGCAGGCGCTCCGCCGTCTCCGCGGCGCTCGGCCGGTCCCTGGGCGCCAGCGACTTCAGCCGGTTGATCAGCGCCGTGAGCGGCACGTCGAGCCCGGCGACCGGCTGGCTCTCCCCCCACATCGCCTTCTGCAGCATCGCCGGCGGGTCGAGATCGGTCGCGATCGGCGCCCGGTCGGTGAACAGCTCCTGGACGAGGAGACCGAACGAGTACATGTCGGAGGCGGCCGTGACGGCCTCGCCGCGCGCCTGCTCCGGACTCATGTAGCGCGGCGTGCCGACGATCAGTCCCAGTTCCGTGACGGTGCCGTCGGAGCCTCCTGAGTCGGATGACGCACGCTCACGCGCCGGCGTGCCGTCGCGGCGGAACTCGGACGTGATCTCCGGCGCACGGGCGGGCCGCGCCAGCCCGAAGTCGAGCACCTTGACCTCGCCGTCCTCGCCGACGACGACGTTCTCGGGCTTGAGGTCGCGGTGGACGACACTCAGCGCGTGCGCCGCCACGAGCGCGTCCGCGACCTGCATCGCCACTGCCAGCCGCCTCTCTCGCGGCATTCCCGTGCCGATCAGTGCGCGCAGGCTCTTCCCCTGCGCCAGCTCCATGACCAGGTAGTCCCGGTCGTCGCTCTCGATCAGATCGTACAGCCGGCAGATGTTGGCGTGCTCGAGCTGTGACAGTACCCGGGCCTCGCGCAGGAAGCGGGCGCGGGCCACGGCGTCGAGGCGCCGGTCGCCGCGGATCGCCTTGACCGCGACCTTGCGCTGCAGGCGCTCGTCGAAGCCGAGGTACACCTCGCCCATCCCGCCCCTGGCGAGTTCGTCGACGAGCCTGATGCCGCGAACGGTGGAGCCGAGCAGCGATTCCATGCGCGCCCTCGCAGCCTCGGATTCTGGACTCGGATTGTATCCCGCCTCGGCCGAACCGGCGCGACGATCGCGGGCGTGGCTACCGCCTCCCTTCCGCGCGCACCTCCGAGGGCGGAACGTGGAAGAACTCCTTGAACCGGCGCGAGAAGTGGAAAGGGTTGGCGAACCCCACAAGCTCGGCCGCCTCCCCTACTCTCGCCCCCTCGCGGAGCAGGCGGCGCGCCTCGCGCATTCTCAGCGCGAGGATCAACTGCCGAGGCGTGCACTCGAGCGTCAGCGCCAGCCCCCGCTCGAGCGTGCGCAGCGACACGCACAGTTCGTGGGCGAGCTGGTGCGGCGTCAGACTCTCGCCGATGTGGCGGTGAATGCGGACGATCGCCTGGTCGGCGAGCGTGCGTGATCCGGGTACCGCCCCCCCCAGCAGGCGCTGAACGTGGGTCGTGCGCCCGGCCAACACGTCCCGCGAGAGGTTGGCAGGCTCCTCGGCCGGCGGTTCGTGGTCTATCTCACCGGCTGGGGGCCGGCGTTGTTCAGCCGATATCCCGCCGCCCGGCCCTTCCTCGAGGCGCTCGAGGCGATCGAGCAGCGACGCCACCTGCCTGCGGTGCCGCGCGTGCAACCAGATCGCCGCCCCTGTTCCCGCGACGATCACGACGATCGCCACGAGGAGCAGGACCTTCCACACGAGAGGCATCGGCGTTCCGCCCCAGGCCGCGTCGACGAGAAGAATGCCCGCGACGTTCATCGCTGCGCTCCAGTCACCCGATGTCGGCGGGAGGATACCGCGTTTCGTGCCCGCTTCCACAGGGCGCCACCGGCAAACGACGCGATCCGACATTTCCGTGGCGTCCACAGGCAGGCGCTCGACGGCTCTGGACATTCCGCCGCTCCGAGCGCCGGTCGATATTCGGGACAAAGGAACCCCGACGCACGCGGCGCACCGTCGGGGCGTCCGGGAGGACTGAATGAACCGATCGACGACTCGAACCCAGAGAACCAGGCACGCGGCGCAGCTCCTGCTTGCTGCTGTTCTGTCCGCGCTGGCGGTCGCGGCAGCGGCCGCGCCCGCGGTGCCGCCGACCCCCACCCTGACCGTCCACTACTTCAAGGAGATGGCCGAGTCGAGCGGGATGGCGAGGATCGGCTCCGCCCCCCCACCGACGTCCTCGACCATCGAGCTCGGCGAGGACATCCGCCTCGGCTGGTCCGCGACCGGCTGCCACATGTCGCAGATGACCGTCTCGATCAGCGGCATCGGCACGGTTACGCCCTCGAACACCAGGGAGCGGGAGGGTAACTGCCGCGAGATCTGGGGCCGGGAGACCGTCAGGCCCACGCGGACCACGACCTATCAGCTGACCGTTGCGGGCACCCCGGTGGCCGGGGCCGTGATGGCGCCCCAGCCGGTCAGGCGGAGCTACGAGGTGGTCGTGCGTGCGCCCGATCTCGACCTGCTCACTCCCGAAGTGGACCAGGGCTCCCTCCGCGTGTCACTGTCGCTGCGCAACCGCGGCGAGGGCCGTTTCCTCAACAACCGCATCACAGTGAACTACACGGTGGCGCGCGCCCCGGGCCACCACACACCCGCCGGCTCACCCTTCCACAGCGGTTCGTTCACCGCCGGTCCGCTCCAACTGGCCCCGGGCGCCCAGGCCTCCCTCGGCTCGTTCACGCTCCCCGATCGCGCGGCCGCCTTCGCCCAGGAGACGATCCAGATCGCGGTGACGCTGACATTCCCGGGCTACCCGGCGACTCTCGACTCCGAGCGGGAGAACTTCAACCACCGCTGGGACACGCGCACCTCGCGCATCGGCTCGATGATCGTCGAGGCGTTCTCGACCCTGTCCGAACTGCGCATCCGCCTCAACGGCTTCCGCGCCGGCGAGGCCTGGCCCGCGGCACGCAACGACTCTCTGGTCAGCCTGACGATCAACGGGGCGGGCTCGCCTCTGCAGTTCGACACGCCGGGTCAGCGTTACAACGTCAGGATCAAGCTGCGCAACACCGACCTCGAGCTGTTCGACCGTACCTACGGCGTGTTCGTCAACCAGATCACCGCCGAGTCGATCCGGCGCGACGACCTTTTCGCCATCCACGACGGCAAGCTCAAGGTCCACCTGGAATTCCCGAACGGCGGCAACGGCGAGATCAAGATCGGCGAGATGCAGGGCAGCCGCTGGGTGGACGGCGAGGCCCCCGACATCGACATCAGCCGCTTCGAGATCAACGTCTTCCTCACTCCCACCGTACGCGACAACAAGATCAGCTACAGCACGGTCCGCGTCGAGGTGCCCTCGGTGAGCGCGCGCCTCGAGGGCCGGTTCGAGGTCCTCAACCCGTTCATCGAGGATCACCTGCGCCGCTACGTGCGCGACGCGATCGTCTCGCAGCTCACCGCCGTGCTCGGCCGAAGCGACGTCAAGCGCGCCGTCGAGGACGGCTTGACGTCGGCTCTCAGCCTCACCGGCGCGACCCGGATCCTGAGCGTGACCGGATCGGGGAACGAGATCACCATCGTCTACCTGTGACGGCGGCGGGCTGGCGCCTGCGGGCGCCGGCCCGGTTCTCCGCGCGCGGCGAGAGTCAGTACCCGCAGTGCAGTCGGACCATCTTGGTGATCTGCACCGAGGTCCTCGCCGCAGGGTCGGCAGGCTGCTCGGTCAGGCCGGCGTGGTGCAGCGCCTCGTGGATCAGCACGCCGGCGGCGCGATTCGCGGACTCCCGCCGGAGCGTCGAGCAGACCCAGGTCACCGGCGAACCGACGTGGGTGATCGCGAAGCTGCGCGAGCAACGCCCGGTCTCGAGGTTGGCCGGCGCGGCGATGTACAGCGTCCCGCACAGTGCCCGCTCGCCATCCATGGCCAGGCCCGCGAACAACCGGGCGCACTCCGGTCTGCTCGCCACCCGGCGCAACGCCCGTCCGAAGGCGTCGCGCAGCAGCGAACCGAGTTCCGCGTCGAGTTCCTTGTGCAGGTGCGCCGCGGGCCTCCCCGGGGCCGGGATGCTGAAGTCCTTCGCGGCGGCGGTGCGCCCGTGCGACACAACGAGGGCCGCGACGAGAGCCTGGGCGCCTGCGCCGGCGAGGGCGTGACCGAGTGCGGAGCGCGCCATGAACCCACGCTCGGCGTCGTCGCGCCCGGAAGTCCTACATCCGCATCCCGTTCTCCCTCAGTCAAGACTCTCGAGCGCATCGCCTTGGAAACACTTCCCGCTATCGTCCCGCTCGCCTTCGGCTCGGGCCGTCGCGTCCGGACGCCGAATCAAGGCTGTTTGCGGGAAGGCGTGCCCGCGAAGCCCCGTGACGGGACCGCGGTCTCAGTCGTCCTGGAACTCCACCCCAGGCGAAGGCTCCGGCGGGTCGGCGCGGGAGGACTCGTGATGGGACGCACCGCTCTCGACCGAACGCCCCGACGCGGTGCTCCCCTCGGGGATGCAGTACCGCACGACCAGCACCTCCTGGCCGATGCAGATCTCGTCCCCGTCCACGAGCGGCACGGGCTCCTTCACCCTCGCCCCACGCAGGAACGTGCCGTTCTTGCTGCCGAGGTCTTCGAGAACGGCGTGGCAGCCCCGGACGATGATGCGGGCGTGCAGGCGGGAGACCTGCGCCGTGCCGAAACGGAGCAACGCGCCAGGCTCGCGGCCGATGAGGTTCTCGCCCTGATTCAGCGGGACGGCGCGACCCCTCCACACCAGCGCGCATGTGCCCACGCCCGCCGCCGCGGCCGGCGCTGCGTTCCTATCGCCCCCTACGAGGGAGGCCGAGGAGCGCCGCTCCACCCCGATCGGACGTCCGCCGTCGTCGACGACCTGGCACACGACGCGGTACCCGCGCTTGTGGATCGTCTCGATGTAGCGCGGCGCGAGAGCATCGTCGCCGAGGACACCGCGCAGTTCGGCGATCGACCTGGTCAGCACGGAGTCTCCGACGAAGCGGCGCGACCACACCGAGTCGATGATCCGTTCCTTGGAGACGACTTCTCCACGGGCCGTCGCGAGCATGACGAGCAGGTCCATCGTCCTTGGCTCGAGTCTGTGCACTTCGCCGTCGCGTGCGATGCGGTTCAGACTCGGCTCGACGAGCCAGTCACAGAGCCAGAAACGCGCGGTCACCTTGGACGAGTCCAGTGCAGACTGTTGATGAGAATATGAGCCCTTCCGGTCTCCGGTGCAAGTCGCCGGACGCCGGACCGAGCGCATGTTCTCGACACTTTCCGCCGAACATCGACAAACCCCTTCATGACTGGACAAAAAATCCGGGGCGCGTGGCTGCCCCGTGGAGGAATGAGGAGTCGGGGAGCGAAAGACCTCCCCGCGAACCGTGCGATCAGTGTGTCGGCCTCTTCATCCTGGATCACTCGAATACAACATTGCCCCGGCGATCCCGCCAGTCGTGAGGGAACGGCACGGAACTCACTCGCTTCCCGCTCGGATGTCGCTCGCCCGGCACCTCCGGCCGGAGCCCGCGCGGCGCCCTTGCGCGCCCCGGGGGGCAACTGCGGCCGCCCTCGAGATCGGAGCAACGAAACGACCTAGCGAGCGGAGACGCCCGGGGATCCCGGCGCGGCGACCTCGTCCCAGCGCAACTCGGAGCCCCAGGTGCTGTGCGGGATCGCGAACACGGCCAGCGTCACCAACGACGCGACCAGCAGAGCCCCGCGCGCTCCCCGCCCACTCTTCGCGCGCCACGCCGCCCACGCCCACGCGAGCACCACGACCGCCGTCTTGTTGTCTGTCAGGTCGTGCCCGACAGGCCACCCCGTCCACCAGGCGTCGAACGCCGCCTTCTGCACCGCCGGGCCGAGCAGAAGACCCCCGACCCCGAGAAGCGCGAGCGCGACCGCCGCCAGCCTGCCCTGAGCGGGGCCGCCGGCGAGCGCCTCGAGCCCCGCCCGGTTCGACACCAGCATCCCGACGAACATCGCGAAAATGTGCGGGATCAGAATCGCGGCCGGCACCGAGCCCTTGAAGCGTGTCACCGCCGGGCGCTCGGGAAAGACTGCGGCGTCGGCGCCGCGATGGAGCCGGACCTGGTACTCGAGCTTCCCCGCCGGCGGCTGGTGCGGCAGCGCCGCCACCAGCCACTCGCCGTCGCGAGCCATGCCGAGGCGGTGCCACGTCTCCTTCGTCGGGTAGCGCCTCCACGCAACCTCGCCGGTCACTTCCTCGTCCGCCACCCGCACTCGGACCGGCTGATCCCCGTCGCCGCCGTGCGAGCGCGTCAGCCTGAGTCCGATCTCGTCGGCGCCGAGGCGCACCGCGCCGCGCACCGGATACGTCGGACCGGACAGCCGCTGCCACACCGCCGAGGAGAGCGTCACCGTCACCGCCACCGCCCACAGCATCCACCCGCGTCCCCTCACGCCTCCTCCCTGCCGTGCGGAGCGAACCCCTCGCCGAGCACTTCCTGCGCCGGCGTTATCGCCACGAACGCGCCGGGATCGACCTCGGCGACCAACCGCTTGAGCCTGCCCGCCTCGTTCGCCGCGACGACGACGTAGAGCACAGGCCGGGCCTCGCCGGTGTAGCCGCCCACCGCGTCGAGCACCGTGACGCCCCGACCGAGCCGGTCGAGCACCGCCTGCTTCACCGCCGCGGGGTCGCGACTGATGATCAGCGCCGAGCGGGCGGCGGAGAAACCCTCCTGAACCAGGTCCAGCACCCGCGCCGAGACGAACGCGAGCGCCAGCGCGACCATCACCGCCTCGGCCCCGAAGACGAACGCTGCGGCGGCGAAGATCGCCACGTTCATCGCGAGAATCGACTGACCGACGCCGATGCCCAACCAGCGGTGGGCGAGACGGGCGAGCACGTCCGTTCCTCCGGTCGTGCCGCGACCGCGGAACACCAGCCCCATCCCGATCCCGTCGACCAGCCCGCCGTAACAGATCACGAGCAGGCGGTCGGCCGTCGGCGCCGCCAGGAACGGCGCGGTCGCGTCGATGGCGACCGAGATGACGACCACCGAGACCAGGGTGCGCAGGAAGAAGCGAAGGCCGCCCGCGTACCTCCACCCGAGCCAGAGCAGCGGCAGGTTGAGGGCGAACACCACCACACCGACCGGAGTTTCGGCGAGGTAGTGGAGGAGGATCGAGATCCCCGTCACACCGCCCGAGACCACCTTGTTGGGGACCAGGAAGAGATTCGTCCCGAGCGCGACGAGCACCGATCCGACTACGATCTGCGCGTAGTCGAAGGCGATTCCGGCCCGGCCGCGAGGCGCGTGGAGGGACAGCTTCATCGCCGCCATCGTGCCATGACCGGCGACGTTCGAGAAGCCCCGGCCGCTCAGTCGCCCGCGGCGCGCAGGTGATCGACGAGCATCGCCGCGAGTTGCCCGGGCCGCTCGAGAGGCACGAGGTGGCCGCACTCCTCGACGATCTCCAGCGCCGCGCCCGACACGTGTTCCGAGAGCAGCGCGGCCATGGCGGCGAAGTCCGGGACGTCCCGCGCACCGGACACGATCAGCGTCGGCGCCACGATCTCGCCGAGCCGGGAGGTCACCAGCCACTCGCGGTCCGGCTCGTCGCGCTGCGCGAAGTACTCCCCTGCGGGGAACGCGCGCACCATCGCCTCGAGACGCTCGCGCGCCCCGGGCATGGCGTGCGCGGACGCGAGCAGCGGATGTCCCAACCAGCGGCCGAGCGCGCCCTGCACCCCGCCCTCCCGGATCGCACGCGCCACGTCGCGAAACGACGCCACGAGTTCCGCGGAGAGGGGGAAGTCCGGCACCAGCGGCCCTACGAGCGCCAGCGAGCGCACGGCGCCGCTGTCTCGCACCGTCGCTTCGAGCGCGATTCCACCGCCCTTCGACAGGCCGACGACGTGCGCCGGGCGAACACCGGCGGCGGCGATCACACCGAGCAGGTCCGCCGCGTGATCGCCCCAGCGGTAGCCCGCGGGCGGCGACGACGAGCGGCCGTGGCCGCGCTGGTCGTAGCGGATCACCTGGAACCCCTCGCCGGCGAGCGACGGCGCCACGTCGTCCCACACGCGCAGGTCCAGCGAGTGCCCGTGGAGCAGGACAACCGGCTGGCCGTTCCCCTCCTCGACGACGTGCAGCGCCACACCGTCCCGTTCCAGGATCATCGCGCCTCCATCACGGGGCCGTCCCGAACGTGAACGATACCGCTTCCCGGAGTTCGTTGCCGCGCGCGTCCTCCACGGCGTCGGCCGCCAGCGTGACGTGGAAGGTGTCCGCGGGTTCGAGGTCTTGACGAGGCGTCCAGACCAGCCACCACTGCTCGACGTCGACGGCAAGGTCTCCCGCCACCAGGCCGCTCCTCTCGCCCAGCACGGTGACGCCCTGCCCCTCCACCTCGGTCGCCGCCAGCGGCTCGGAGAAGGCGAAGATCACCTTTGGCCGGCGGGCGGCGACGAGCGCGCCCTGCGCCGGAAAGTGAGAGGTGATGGCCGGCGGCAGGTTGTCGCCCAGCCCCTGCCAGGTCACGGAGTGGATGATGTCCATGGTGATGTAGAACGCCGCCTCGGCGACTTCGGGCGGAGGAAGCGGCAGGTCGGGCAGGTCGTTGTCGTCGAGAAAGTCGGCCAGGACGATCGCCGCCGCGATCGCCACCACGACGCCCGCGGCGACGAGGGCCTTGTCGACGTGGCGAAGCGTCACCTCGGTCTCCGTGATGCGCCCCTCCCGCACCTCGACCGTGAACGCCTTTTCGTCCATGCGCACGACGTTGCCGCTCTCGTCGAGCATCGCGGGGAAGCGGACCCGGTAGGTTCCGGGGGCGAGACCGGCCACGGTCCACGAAGGATCCAGCGAGCGGAAGACGGGGCGCCAACCCCCGCCCTCGCGGCGCTCGAGCTCGCCGAGGACCCCGCTCGGTCCGGGCGCGCCGGCCTTGCGAGCCGCGTCGTCGGGGAAGACGCGCACCGCGACGCCGCCTCCCGCGCCGTCCGCGGGCCGCGAGCCCGTCTGCCGGACGCTGACGCAGCCGGACAGGATCATCTGTCCGAGAACCAGGAGAATCGCGACCGTTCGCCTCACGGAGTCCATCGTCGCCTCCCGCGGATCGTGGTCGCCGCAATGCCGCGGCGCACGTGATCGGACATGCATGCGGGGTGCCGGACTGCGCCACGCTCGCGCGAACCGGACCGCTACGAGGCGCCACCGGCTGGGGACACGCGAGTCCTCCGCCGCGCGGACCGTCTCAGCGGCGCGCGGTCGCCACGGCCAGCGAGCGCGCGAAGCTCGCGATCTCTTCCTCGAGTTCGACGGCCTGACCCATGCTCCCGATCCGCTCGACGAGCGCCGAGCCGACCACCACGCCGTCGGCGAACGCCGCCACGCGATGCACCTGCTCGGGAGTCGAGATCCCGAAACCGACCGCGACCCGGCGCTTGGTCAGGCGCCGCGCCTGCCGCGCCTGCGCCTCCAGTCCGGCCTCGAGTTGCGAGCGGGCGCCGGTGACGCCGGCCCGGGCCACGACGTAGACGAACGAGCCGCACAGCTTGCGCGCCGCCTTGATCCGCGCCCGCGTCGAGGTTGGGGCGACGAGCAGCACCAGCTCGATGCCGACGCGGCTCAGGCTCTCCCATGCCGGACGCGCCTCCTCGGCGGGCACGTCGGTGAACAGCACGCCGTCCACGCCGGCCGCCGCCGCGTCGATCGCGAAGCGCGCCAGGCCGTGCGCGTGGACCGGGTTGAAGTAGGTGAACAGGACGAGCGGCAGGTCGCTCCGGTAGCGGATCTCGCGCACCGCGTGCAACACCCCCGCCAGCGACGTGCCGGAAGCCAGGGCCCGCTCCGCCGCGCGTTGGTTGGTCGGACCGTCGGCGATCGGGTCGGTGAACGGGACTCCAAGCTCGAGGATGTCGGCCCCGGCCCGCTCCAGGGCGAGGGCGAGCGACACGGTCCGATCGAGGGAAGGGTCCCCCGCCGTGACGTAGGGGATGAACGCCGCCCGCTTCGCCCTGGCGGACCGTTCGAAGGCACGTTCGATGCGGCGGCTCACGGCCTCTCCCTTTCGAAGCGCGCGACCTCCTCGACGTCCTTGTCGCCGCGCCCCGAGAGGTTGACCAGGATCGCGCTCGAGGAGGGCAGCTTGCGCGCGACGTGCCCGACGTAGGCCAGCGCGTGAGCGGTCTCGAGCGCCGGGAGGATCCCCTCCAGCTCGGCCAGCCGGTGGAACGCCTCGAGCGCCTCGCGGTCGGAGACGCGCACGTAGCTGACCCGACGCGTGTCGTGCCAGAAGGCGTGCTCCGGACCCACCGCCGGGTAGTCGAGTCCGGCCGAGACGGAGTGGGTCGCACCGACCAGGCCGTCCTGGTCCTGGAGGACGTACGAGCGGGTGCCGTGCAGGACCCCCGGAGAACCTCCGGAAAACCGGGCGGCGTGGTCTCCGAGCGCCGTCCCGCGCCCGCCCCCCTCGACACCGACCAGCTCGACCTGCCGGTACGGCACGAAGGCGGAGAACACCCCGGCCGCGTTCGATCCTCCTCCGACACACGCCACGACCAGGCGCGGCAGCCCCTTGTGCTGCCTGCGGATCTGCAGCAGGGCCTCGGCGCCGATGACCGACTGGAAGTCGCGCACCATCGCCGGGTAGGGGTGCGGCCCGAGCACCGAGCCGAGCACGTAGTGGGTCGTCTCGACGTTGGTCACCCAGTCGCGCAGCGACTCGTTGATGGCGTCCTTGAGCGTCCTCGATCCGCCCTCGACGCCGACCACCTCGGCGCCGAGCAGCTTCATGCGGTAGACGTTGAGCGCCTGGCGACGCTCGTCCTCGGTTCCCATGTAGATGCGGCAGCGCAGCCCGAGCAGCGCCGCGGCGGTCGCCGTAGCCACACCGTGCTGCCCCGCCCCGGTCTCGGCGATCACCCGGGGCTTGCCCATCCGCCTGGCCAGGAGGCACTGGCCGACGGCGTTGTTGATCTTGTGCGCGCCCGTATGACACAGGTCCTCGCGCTTGAGGTAGATACGCGCGCCCTTGAGGGCCTCGGTCAGGCGCGCCGCGAACGACACCGGCGTCGGACGCCCGCAGTAGGTGGTGAGGAGTTCGTCCAGTTCCCTCCTGAACGCCCTGTCGCGCTGCGCCTCGCGCCACGCGCGGGCCAGTTCCTCGAGGGGGGCCATCAGCGTCTCGGGCACGAAGCGCCCGCCGTAGGGACCGAAATACCCTCGCTCGTCCGGCTGTCGCTTCATCGTCCCCCTCGCCCCTCGGTGCCGCGCGTCACGTCGCCGCCGACGTCACCCGGAGCGCGGCCTGGTCCGGGACGCTGCGCACGGCGTCGATGAACGCGCGGATCTTATCAGGGTCCTTGCGCCCCGGAGCCGACTCCACGCCGGAGGCCACGTCCACGCCGGAGGGTCGGCACGCCGCGACCGCTTCGGCAACGTTCCCGGGCGTCAACCCGCCGGCCAGCCAGAAGGACACCGCCAACCGGGGCGCGCGGAGCAGCCGCCAGTCGAAACGCATGCCGCTCCCTCCGCCGCCCGGAGTCGCGGTGTCGAACAGGATCCGCGCCACCTCCGCGTACTCGGAAACGAGGCTCCAGTCGACCCGCTCCCCCACCGGGATCGCCTTGATCACCCGGCCAGCTCCGCCGAGCCGGAAGCACATCTCGGGCGGCTCGTCGCCGTGCAGCTGCACCGCGTCCAGGCGTGCCTCGTCGCCGATCCGCCTGACGAACGACTCGCTTTGGTCGAGGAACACCCCGACCCGGCCCGCGCCGCGCGCCTCCCGCACCCACGCGCACGCCTCGACCGGCAGGCAACGACGCGAGTGGGGCGAGAACACGAAGCCGAGGAAGTCCGCCCCGGCCGCGGCGGCGAGCGCCGCGTCCTGTTCGCCGGTCAGGCCGCACACCTTGACCGTCACTCGCACGCCACCAGCTCCGCCAGTGCCGCCGCCGGGTCCGGCGCGCGCAGCAGGTGCTCGCCGACCAGGAACTGCCGCAACCCCCGGGTGGCGAGCGCGCGCACCGAGCCCGGGCCCGAGATCCCGCTCTCGATCACAACCACGCGGCCGGGCGTGACCCGCTCGGCCAGCCTGGCCGCGGCGCCGAGGTCGACCGTGAACGTACGCAGGTCCCTCGCGTTGATGCCGATCACGGAGGCCGGAGAGGCCATCGCCCGGTCCAGGTCGGCCTCGTCGTGGATCTCGAGAAGCACCTCCAGCTCCAGCTCTCCGGCCAGTGTCAGCATCTCGGTGAGCAGCGCGCCGGGCAGGAGTCGCGCGATCAACAGCACGGCGTCGGCCCCGAGCAACACCGCCTCGAAGAGCTGGCGGGTGGAGATCAGGAAGTCCTTCTGCAGCACGGGCAGCGTCACCTGTTGGCGGACTACCGGCACCCAGCCGGGCTGACCGGCGAAGAACTGGGCCTCGGTGACCACCGAGACGGCCGCCGCGCCCCCCGCCTCGTACGATCGCGCCAGGTCGAACGGCTCGAACGGCTGGCGCAGCCAGCCGGCCGAGGGCGAGCGCCGCTTGCACTCGGCGATGACCCGGATCCCCGGCGCGCACAACGCTTCGCGCAGGCTGCGCACGCCGCCGCGACGCCGCACCCCGGCCCCTTCGCGCGCACGTGCCTCGAGCCCGGCGACCGGCGGGTTGGCTCCCAGGCGGTCGCGCACCGCGTCCACGATCGAGCCGAGCACGCCGCCCGCTTCCAGTTGGCTCATCTCCGTCCCCCCTTCGCCTTCGCCACGACCCGGTCGAGCAGCGCGGCGGCCCCGCCCCGCGCGAGGCACTCGCGGGCCCGCTCGACGCCGGCGTTCAGGCCCGGCGCGAGTCCGGCGACGACCAGCGCCGCGCCGGCGTTGAGCGCGACGGCGGCGGCGGCCGGGCCCCGGTCGTCGCCCGCGAGGATGGAGCGCAGGCGCGCCGCGTTGGCCGCCGCGTCCCCGCCCTCGAGATCGGCGCGGTCGGCCGCGCCCACACCAACCGAAGCCGGGTCGACGGCGAAGCGACCCGCGACGGCGCCGTCGCGCACCTCGACGACGTCCGTCGGGGCGGTCACCGAGAGTTCGTCGAGGCCGTCCCGGGAGTGAACGACCCAGGCACGCTCGGCGCCCAGTTCGGCGAGCGCCGCGGCGACCAGTTCGAGCACGTCCTCGGCGTAGACGCCGACGACCTGGCGGCGGACGCCCGCCGGATTCGCGAGAGGTCCGAGGAGGTTGAACACGGTGCGCACCGCGAGCGATCGGCGCACCGGCATCACCGCGCGCATCGCCGGGTGGAGGCGCGCCGCGAACAGGAAGGCGAACCCCTCGGCGTCGAGCAGTTCGCCGAGCCGCTCCGGTTCCAGGTCGAGGGGCATTCCGAGTGCCTCCAGCACGTCGGCCGACCCGCACTTCGACGACACGGAGCGGTTGCCGTGCTTGGCCACCGCGGCGCCGCACGCCGCGGCCACGAGCGCCGCGCCGGTCGAGATGTTGAGCGTGTGCGCGCCGTCGCCGCCCGTGCCGCAGGTGTCGATCAGCGGCCGGCGCGTCGACTCCACGGGCAAGGCGAACCGGCGCAGCACCGCCGCCGCCGCGGCGACCTCGGCCGGCGTCTCCCCCTTGGCGCGGAGCGCGACGAGGAACGCCGCTTGCTGCGGCTCCGAGAGTTCGCCCGCCATGAGCGCGCCGAAGCACGCCTCCATCTCCTCGGCGGCGAGATCGCGGCCGGCGAGCAGCGCCTCGAGAACCTGGCGGATCATCGCCCCGCTCCGACGACGCGTGTCTCGTCCGCCTCCCCGAGGGCGGGAGCAAGGCCGGCGAGCCGGAGGAAGTTGCCGAGGATCCACTTGCCGGACTGCGTCAGGTACGACTCGGGGTGGAACTGCACGCCCCACTGCGGGCGCGTGCGATGCGACAGCGCCATGACCAGCCCATCCTCGGTCCACGCGGAGACCGCCAGCGACTCGGGCAGCGATTCCCGCCCGGCGACCAGCGAGTGGTAGCGCGTGGCGGTGAACGGGTCCGGCACGCCTTCGAACAGCGCGCACCCGTCGTGGCGCACCTGCGACACCTTGCCGTGGCGCGGCTCGGGGGCGAGCCCGACCACGCCGCCGTGCGCGACGGCGAGCGCCTGGTGGCCGAGACACACCCCGAACAACGGCACCGTGACGTCGCGGCGGATCAACTCGACGCACATCCCCGCCGTCTCAGGCGTGCCCGGCCCCGGCGAGACGACGATCGCGCGCGGCGACCAGCCGAGCACCTCGGCGGGCTCCGCGCCGTCGTTGCGCACCACGCGCACCTCCTCGTCCCCGGCCAGCTCGCGGATGTACTGGACCAGGTTGTAGGTGAACGAGTCATAGTTGTCGATCATCACGATCACGGTTGCATCCCCTCCGCGAGGCGCGCCGCCAACGCCAGTGCGCGCACCTTGTTCGCGCACTCGGCCATCTCGCGCTCGGCGGCGGAGTCGAACACGACGCCGGCGCCGGCCTGCAGGTGGAGCGCGCCGCGCGCGGCCACCGCCGTACGGATGGCGATGCAGGCGTCCATGTCGCCGGAGAAGTCGAAGTAGCCGACCGCGCCGCCGTACACCGAGCGGCGCAGCGCCTCGAGTTCCTCGATCAGCTCCATCGCGCGCACCTTGGGCGCCCCGGTCAGGGTGCCGGCGGGGAAGCAGGCGAGCAGGACGTCGAGCGCGTCGCGGCCGTGCTCGATCTCGCCGCGGACCTCGCTGACCAGGTGCATCACGTGGGAGTAGCGCTCGACCTCCATGAACCGGGTGACCCGCACCGACCCCGGCGCCGCCACGCGTCCGATGTCGTTCCGGCCGAGATCGACGAGCATCAGGTGCTCCGCCCGCTCCTTCTCGTCGGCGAGCAGTTCGGCGGCCAGCCGCTGGTCGTCCGCCGCGCCGCGCCCACGGCGCCGCGTTCCCGCGATCGGGCAGGTGACGGCCTCGCGCCCGCGCAGGTGTGCGAGCTTCTCCGGCGACGCGCCGAGGATCTGCGCGTCGCCGCCGTCGAGGTAGAACATGTACGGCGACGGGTTGGTCAGGCGCAGGGCGCGGTAGATCGTGATCGGATCGGCGGCGACGCGGCGCGACCAGCGCCGGGACAGCACGATCTGGAACGCCTCTCCGGCCCGGATCTCGTCGCGCGCCCGGGTCACGGCGCGCAGGAAGCGCTCGTCTTCCGGGGCCACCAACCACGAACCGTCCGGCTCGCCCGCCGCGTCGGCGACCGGCAGCGCGGTCGGTCCCGCCAGGTCGAGGGGCGCGGCGAGCGCCGCGCGCAGGCGGTCCAGCCGGCCGAGCGCGCCGGTCCACGCGGCGTCGACGCCGGCCCCGGCGTCGGCGACCGTCACCAGGAGAAGTCGCTGGCGCACCCGGTCGAGCGCCGCCACCGTGGCGTAGATCCCGAACCACGCCTCGGGAAGGTCGAGCGGGTCGGGGAGTCTGGCCGGGAGCCGCTCGAGAACGCGGACCACGTCGTACCCCAGCCATCCGACCGCGCCTCCGGCGAACGGCGGCAGGTCCTCGAGCGCCGCGCGCCCGGATCCGACGAGTCTCGCGCGCAGCTCCTCGACCGGAGCGCCGTCAACGGGCGCGCCGTCGATCTCGACCCGCCCGCGGCGCATCGTCACCACCTCGGCCGGATCGCAGCCGGCGAACGACCAGCGGGCCACCCGCTCGCCCCCCTCGATGCTCTCGAGGAGGAACGGGTGACGGCCGTGGCGGGCGAGGCGAAGGAGCATCCCCGTCGGCGTCACCGTGTCCGCGGTCAACTCGAGGACGACCGGCACGCGCCGGTGCTCCCGCGCCAGGCGTTCGAACTCGCGGCGGTCGGGACGGATCACGTTTCCCGCCCGCCGGCGCGCCGGTCCAGTTCCCTGTCGACCTCGGCGGGTTCGACGCCGTTGGCGACCATCACCACCGCCACGTGATAGAGCAGGTCGGCGACCTCCCACACGAGGTTGTCGTGGTCCCGGTTCTTCGCCGCCAGGACGATTTCGCCCGCCTCCTCGACGATCTTCTTGAGCGCCCGGTCGTGGTCGTCGAGCAGCTCGACCGTGTACGAGCCGGGCGGGCGCCGTTCGGCGCGCGACCGCAGCACCTCGAACAGCGGAGCCAGAGACAGTTCCTCCCTCGCCCCCGCCACGCCCGGGCCGGGCCCGAAACACGAGCGCGCTCCGGTGTGGCAGGTCGGACCGCTCGGCTTCGCCGTGACCAGCAGGGCGTCGCGATCGCAGTCGGACGCGAGGGAGACCAGGTCCAGCGTGTTCCCCGACGTCTCGCCCTTGCGCCACAGGACGCCACGCGAGCGGGAGTGGAAGTGCACCGAGCCGGTCGCGAGAGTCGCCTCGACGGCCTCGCGGTCCATCCAGCCGAGCATGAGCACCGCGCCGTCCGCGATGTCCTGGACCACGGCCGGCACCAGCCCCCGCTCGTCGAAGCGGACGGCGGCGGCGTCGAAGGCGCCGACCGCCGCCGCGGGGGCCGCGTCGGGGCGCCCGGCAGCGCCCGTTCCTCCGTCGTTCATCGCGCCTCCTCTCGCACCCGGACGCCGGCCGCGGCCAGCGCCGACTTGAGCTGGCTCACGCGCATTCGCCCCTCGTGAAAGATGGTCGCCGCCAGGCCGGCGTCGGCGCCCGCCGCCGCGGCGAGGCGGAAGTGGTCGGCGGTCTCCCCACCCCCCGACGCGATCAGCGGCGCGTCGGCGACCGCCCGCACCGCCGCGAGCAGCTCGCAGTCGAAGCCGAGTCCGGTGCCGTCGCGGTCCATCGAAGTGAGCAGGATCTCCCCGGCGCCGCGCGCGACGCCCTCGCGGGCCCACTCCGCGACGGCCAGGCCCGTCGGCGTGGTCCCGGCGCGCGTCACCACTTCCCAGCCGCCCGACCGCCCTGCGGAGGAGGGAACGGCGCGGGGCGAGTGCGACAGCACCTGTGCCTCTCCGGTGAAGCCAACTGCCGCTATCTCTCCCCTCTTCCCTCTCCCCTCCTCCCTCGCCTGTCTCCTCGCGTCGATCGCCAGGACCACGCACTGGCTCCCGAATCGCCTGGCCAGTCGCTCGATCAGCCCGGGATCGGCCACCGCCGCCGAGTTGACCGCGACCTTGTCCGCGCCCGCCCCGAGAAGCGCCAGGGCGTCGCCCTCTTCGCGCACCCCGCCGCCGACCGCGAACGGGATGTCGAGGACCGCCGCGACACGGGCGACCGTGTCGAGGAGCGCGGATCGCGCTTCGATCGTCGCAGAGACGTCGAGGAACACCAGCTCGTCCGCGCCCTCGTCGCGATACCGGCGGGCCAGCTCGACCGGGTCCCCGACGTCGCGCAGGTCGAGGAACCGCACGCCCTTGACCACGCGGCCCGCGTTCACGTCGAGACAGGGAATGATCCGGAACGCCGGCATCACGCCCCCCCGTGGGCGCGCCGGCGCTCCCGCCCGCGGGCCCCCGCGGCGAGGACGGCGTCGACCGCCGACGTCATCGCCCAGCCTCCCCGGCGGCAGCGGCGAGTTCGCCCACGGTGGCCCGACCGTCGACGAGCAACGATCCAACCACGACACCCGCCAGCCCGTCGGGCGCGAGCGCCGCCAGGTCGCGCACGTGCTCGCGGCTGCCCACGCCCCCCGAGGCGATCACGCCCCGCCCGAAGCCCGCCAGCGCCGAGCGCAGCACCTTCACGTCGGGGCCGCCGCCGGTCCCGTCGCGCTCGACCGCGGTGACCAGGAGGTGGCGGACGCCGAACTCACGCACCCGCGCCGCGAACGCCTCGACCTCCTCGCCGCTGTCCTCGGTCCACGCCGAGAGCACGACGCGCCCGGCGCGGGCGTCCGCCGCCACCACCAGCGCCTCGGGATCGGCCGCCGCCAGACGGCCGACGAGGGAGGGATCGCGGAGGGCGGCGGTCCCCACCACCACCCGGGCCGCGCCGGCGGCGCGCAGGCGGTCGGCGCGGTCCGTGTCGCGCACGCCGCCGCCGACCTGCACCGGGCACGGTACGGCGGCGATGATCGCCTCGACGGTCGCGTCGTTGCCGCCGTCGCCGAACGCCGCGTCGAGATCGACGAGGTGCAGCCACTCGGCACCCTGCGCCGCGAGGCGGCGCGCGAGCGCCACGGGATCCGGATCGACGACGCGCTGGCGCGACCGCTGCCCCTGCCACAGCCGCACCGCGCACCCGCCCGCGAGGTCGATCGCCGGGAAGACGGTGAAGACCGCGCCCGTGCCCCGTCCCTTCGTCACACGCGCTCCAGGAAGTTCCGCAGCAGCCGCGCTCCGGCCGCGCCGCTCTTCTCCGGGTGGAACTGCACCCCGCACACCCTGCCCCGGCGGACCGCGGCGCACGCCCGATGCCCGTCGAGTTCCACGTCGGCGAGGGTGTCGTTCTCGTCTCCCGGCTCGGCCGCGAACGAGTGCACGAAGTACATCCACGCCCCGTCGCCGAGCCCGTCGAGGAGCGGGTCCTCCCGCCGCGCCCGCAGCCGCGACCACCCCATGTGCGGAACGCGCACCTCCGGAGGCAGGCGCCGCACCCGGCCGGGGAGCACGCCGAGCCCGGTCGAGGCGCCGAACTCTTCGGACGACTCGAAGAGGAGCTGGTGGCCGAGGCAGATCCCCAGCACCGCAGCGCCCTCGGCGACGGCGGCGCGCAGCGCGCCGACCAGTCCGTCCGCTTCGAGCGCCGCCACCGCCGCGGGAAACGCGCCGACTCCGGGGACGACGACTCGCCGCGCGCCGGCGACCTCCCGGGCGTCGCGGGTCAGCGACACCGAGGCGCCGGCCCGCTGCAGGCCGCGCACCGCGTTGGGGACGTTGCCCACCCCGGAGTCGACCACCACGACTCTCATGCCGCGGCCCTTGGCGCCGGGGAACCGAGGAGAGGGAGACGAAGTCGAACCTCGCCGCGGGATGGAATCCCCGCGCGACGCGCTCTCCCCTCGCCCCACTTCCCTCTCCCCCGCCTCATGACAGGGTCCCCTTGGTCGATGGCACCTCGGTTCCCGCGACCGCGACCGCCTGGCGCAGGGCGAGGGCGGCGGCCTTGAACATCGCCTCCACGCCGTGGTGCGGGTCGACGGCGCGCTCGAGGTCGAGGTGCAGCGTGAGCCGGGCGCGCGAGGCGACGGCCCGCCAGAACTCGATCGCCAGCGTCACCGGAAACTGCGGCGTAACGAACGCCGTGGCCATCTCCCTGGGCAGCTCGACGCGGGCGTAGGGGCGTCCCGAGACGTCGACGACGGCGCGCGCCAGGGCCTCGTCGAGCGGCGCGTACGCCGTGCCGAAGCGGGCGATTCCGACGCGGTCGCCGAGCGCCTCGTCGATGGCCTGCCCGACCGCCACGCCGACGTCCTCGACGGTGTGGTGCGCGTCCACCTCCAGGTCGCCGGACGCCTCCACGCGCAGTCCGAGGCCGGCGTGGCGCGCCAGCGTCAGCACCATGTGGTCGAGGAAGCCGACGCCGGTCCTCGCGCCCGATTCGCCGCCGCCGAGGTCGATCGAGACGCGGACACTCGTCTCGGTCGTGGTTCGCTCGCTGTGACCGGTCCTCGCTCCGCTCATCTCGCCCCTCCCTGCCCCGCGCTCGGCTCGTCCCCGAACTCCGCGACGCCGGCCAGCCCCGCCAGCGCCGCGCGCAGCAGGCGACCCTCGCCGCGGTCGCCGACCGTGACCCGGACATAGCCGGCCGCGTCCAGCGCGGGGATCTCGCGCACCGAGACGCCGCGGTCCCGCAACGCTTCGGCCAGCTCGGCGCCGCCGAGGCCGGGACGGCGCAGGAGGAAGAAGTTCGCCGCCGACCCCACCGCCTCGTAACCGCCCAGCGCGGCGATCGCCGCCACTTCCCTGTCGCGTTCCTCGACGATGTCCCGCACCAGCGCCTCGCCCTCCGCGCGGCACTCGAGCGCGGCGCCGTAGGCAGCCTCGACCAGCCAGCCGGTGTCGAATGGGATCAGTTGCGTCGCCACCCGGGCGACCAGATCGGGGTCGGCGAGCAGCGCGCCGACGCGCAACCCCGCCACGCCCCACGCCTTCGACATCGACCGTAGCACCGCGAGGTTGCGGTGTTCGCGCAGCAGCGGGCGCGGATCGGTGGCAGTGAAGTCGAGGTAGGCCCCGTCCCAGAGGACGACGGGTGAGCGCCGGCACACCTCCGCGATCACCTCCTCCGGAACCTCGTTGCCGGTCGGGTTGTTGGGCGAGCACACCAGCGCCACGTCGCACGACGACGCGAGCGCGGCCAGCCGCTCCGCGTCGATCACGAAATCCGGGGGCTCGAGCCCGAGCGGGGCGAGTTCGGCGCCGGCCCGCGTCGCCAGGACGGGATACATGGAGAACGACGGCTCCAGCGCGCACATCCGGCCGCCCCGCGGAACCAGGGCCCTTACTGCCGCGGCGAGGAGCTCGTTCGACCCGTTCCCCACCAGCGTGCCGCCGACTTCCCACCCGTAGAGGGCGGCGGCCGATTCGCGCGCGGCGCGGCCGTCCACGTCCGGGTACCGGCGCCACTCGGCCGCTGCCAGGCGCCGGACAAGCGACTCCCTGAAGGCGGAGCCGGCTTCGCGGGGCGCCTCGTTGAGGTCGAGCCGGACCGCCGCCCCGGCGGCGGCCCGCCGCCGATACCCGGCGAACGAGCGTTCGCCGCTCACAGCGTGCCGCGTTCCCCGGCCCGCAGCGCCGCGTCGTGCAGGGGCAGGCCCTCGACCCGCGCCATGACGCCGGCCGCGCCCGCCAGCGCCGCGTAACGGTGCGCCGCGACGCGGACCACCGCCGTGCGCCGCACGAAGTCCCACACGCCGAGCGGCGAGGCGAAACGTGCGGCCCCGGCGGTCGGGAGCACGTGATTCGAGCCGACCACGTAGTCGCCCAGCACGGCCGGGGACCAGGGACCGAGGTAGACGGCTCCGGCCCTGTCGATGGAATCGACGACACGGCGCGGCTCGGAGACGAGCACTTCGACGTGTTCCGGGGCGAGGCGGTTGACCACCTCCACCGCCTCGGCGAGGTCGGCGGCGAGGAGGATGCCGCCCCACCGCTTGACGGACTCGCGTGCGCTGGCCCCGCGCGGCAGCGCCTTGAGCCGCGCCGACAGCCGCTCCTCCACCTTGGCCGCCATGGGCTTCGAGGTCGTGACCAGGACCGGAACGGCGTCCGGATCGTGCTCCGCCTGCGCGAGCAGGTCCGCGGCGACGATGTCCGGGTCGGCGTGGCTGTCCGCGAGCACGACCAGCTCCGACGGACCCGCGATCATGTCGATGTCGACCACGCCGGACACCGCGCGCTTGGCCGCGGCGACCCACTTCCCGCCGGGCCCGACGATCTTGTCCACGGCGGTCACGGATTCGGTGCCGTAGGCCAGCGCCGCGATTGCGTGCGCCCCGCCCATCAGGTACACCTCTTTCAGTTCCAGCCGCTTGAGCAGGTAGCGCAGGTGGGGCGACTCGGCGAACGCCCGCGGCGGCGTGGCCACGGCGATGCGCTTGACCCCGGCGATGCGCGCGGGCACCACCGCCATGAGCAGCGACGAGACGTAGGTCGCGGCGCCGCCGGGGACGTACACGCCCACCGAGTCGAGCGGGCGCACCCGGATGGACAGGTCGTTGCCGTCCTGTTCGAGCGAATAGCCGCGCGGCGCCTGCGGCTGGTGGAACGCCATCAGGTTGGCCAGCGCGGTCTCGACGGCGCGCGAGAAGGCGTCGTCCACCTCCTCGGCGGCGCCGACCCGGCCGTGCAGGCGGAAGCTGGCGGCCGCCGCGCTCTTGAGGTCGTGGCGCCGCACGAGAGAGGTCAACGCCCGGTCGCCGCGCCTGGCGACGGCTCCGACCACCGACCGGACCTTTTCCTCGAGCGCGGGCGAGAACAACTCGCGCCCCCGCGCCTCGAGGCGACCGATGTACTTCTCGCCCTTCTCCTCACGGACCCGCCAGATCTTCATCGTTCCCCTCCGAGGGCGCGCCGCAGCGCCCCGATTTCGCCCCTCTTGGTGAACAGCGCCGCCCGGTTGGCGATCAGGTAGGGCGCCACCTGCAGCCATTCTTCGACCGGGTGCAGGCCATTCTCGCGCAAGGTCCTGCCGGTTTCCACCAGATCGACCACCGCGTCCGCCAGGCCGAGCCGCGCCGCCAATTCGACGGAACCCGCGAGCGGGATGACGGTGGCGGAACGACCGCGCCGTCGGGCCTCCTCGGCCGCCAACCGGGGGTACTTGGAGGCGATCACCGGCGCCTCGCCGCGTTCCCACGGTCGAACGCCCTCGAGGGCGATGAGGCACAACCGACAGTGGCCGAAGGGAAAGCGCACGAGGCGCAGCACGTCCTCGCCGCGCTCGAGAATCTGGTCGAGCCCGGCCACGCCCGCGTCCGCGACGCCCTGCGCCACGTAGACCGGAACGTCGGCGTCCTTGAGGAGGAGCAGTCGCGTCCCTCCGGCGTCCCGGACCAGCGTGCGGTCGTCGCGCAACGCCGCGTCCTCGAACGGCAGTCCGCGCGTCGAGGCGAACGCGACGAAGCGCTCGAGCAGACGGCTCTTCGGCAGCGCCAGCGTCAGGCCCACTCGCCCTCTCCTCTCTCGCTCCGCTCCGCGGCCTCCTGCAGGGCGACGCCGAGCGTCAGGCACGCACCGGCCGCGGGCACCGAGGTGCCGGCCACCTCCACCGCGTACTCGCCCCCGCCGGCCAGGATCGCGCGCGTGCCCGGTCCCCAGATCGCGAAGACGCATCCGGTGTAGTAGCCGCCGGCGAGCCGGGGCGCGACGTCGAGCGTCGCGTCGGCGCCCTCCATCCGCGCGGCATCGAGCAGGGGCCGGCAGTCGCGCACGTCCTCGGCCACGCCCAGCGCCTCCGCCCACGCCTCGGGCGGCTCGCACATGGCCGCGGCGGCGAGGGCCTCCAGCCGGTGGCCGGACAGGCCGAGCGCTTCCGCCAGCGTGTCGACGTCGCGCACGTGGAGCAGCTCGACCAGGTCCTGGTCGGCCGGCTCCTCGAGCAGCTGGCACAGCACCTTCTCCGCCAGACCCGCACGGCCGACGGTGACGTGCACCCGACCGGAGGGCACGCCGGCGCGGCGCGTCAGCTCGAGCGCGAGCCTGAGCGCACGCTCCCCTCCGCCGCGCACCCCGTAGCTCTCGAAGCCGAGCTGATACAGCTCGGGGAGCTGGCGCAGGCGCGCCTCCCGCGGCCTGATCACTTCGCCCGAGTAGGCGACGTGGAGCGGCAGCTCCGAGGGGGCGAGACCGCGCGCGAGCACCCTGGCCGCCAGGGGCGTGAAGTCGGTGCGCAGCGCGAGCAGACGACCCGACCGGTCGACGAACCGATAGCCTCCCCCCTCGGAGCCGTCGGCGAACTCCAGCACCGGCAGCATCACTTCCTCGAATCCCCGCTCGCGCAGCAGGTCGAGGCAGCGGCGCTCCGTCTCGCGCTGCCTGCGCAGCCTCTCGCCGGCCAGCGCCAGGACGCCGGACGGCACCGCGACCGGAGCGTTCACGACTGCGTCTCCTCGAGACCGAGCGCGGCCGCCATCGCCCGCACCGGCGGCGCCACGCCGTGCATCGCGGCGAACTGGGCGATCCCCTGGTTGAGCAGCACCTCCCGCCCGCTCACGTAGTTCCAGCCGCGCTCCGCGGCGAGGACCTCGAGCGCCGTGGGTCCCGGGCCGTAGGGCATGTCGATGACCAGGGCCCCGGCCGGAGCGCTCACCGCCGCGAGCAGCTCGCCCGGGACGCCGTCGCGCCCCGCCGGCGTCGCGTTGACGACCACGGCGGCCCGCTGCGTCTCTTCGAGCGCGGCGGCGCGGACGCCCAGCTCGCCGGCCGCCTCCTCGACCCTCGCCGCGTCGCGCCCCACGAGGGCGACTTCGGCCCCCGCGAGGTCGAGGGCGACCGCGGCGGCGCGCGCCGCGGCGCCGCCGCCCAGCA
>JBFMCD010000115.1:0-181615 GCA_040754885.1 Acidobacteriota bacterium | reverse complement strand
TGCGGGACGTGAGCTTCGACGGGACGACGTGGCGGTGGGTGAAGGACTGGGTGTACCGGGAGGGGGTGGCGGTGGCGAGCGTGGGGGAGGGGGAAGGGATCCGGCACGGCCACCGGGACCACCTGGGGAGCCTGCGGGTGGTGACCAACCGGTGCGGGGAGAAGGTGCTGGGGACGCGGAGCTGGCCGTACGGCGAGGAGATCGGGGTCGGCGCCGGGACGCCGCAGGCGACGAGCGAGCGGCTGCGCTTCACCGGGCACGAGCGCGACTTCGGTCTGGGCGACCGGACCGGCGACGACCTGGACTACCTGCACGCGAGGAGCTACGCCCCGACGCTGGCGCGCTTCCTCAGCGTGGATCCGGGGAGAGACGTCGATCCCACGGTCCCGCAGTCGTTGAATACGTACACCTACGCTCGCGGGAATCCGCTTAAGTACTTCGATCCAGATGGGAAGGCAGTCGTGCCGGCGGCCGCCCTCGGCGCCATGATTGGCGGTGTGATGGGCCTCGCCGGGTCAGTCCTTGCTCAGGCGTATGTGGCGGACTGGGACTTCTCGAGCATCAACTGGCGGGACGCTCGCGCTGCGGCAGCAGGTGGTGCAATCTCAGGGAGCCTGTTCGGGGCGACAATGGGCTTGTCTGCGCTTGCCGGAGCGGGAGTCGGAACGGCGGCTGTCGTCGGCGCAGGGACGAATCTCGTCGGCAACGCCGCATCACGGGAGTTGGACTCCGACCCAGCGACTTCTGCACTGAGTTCGAGGGACATTGCTTGGGACGCTCTGTCCGGTGCGGCAGGCGGCGCCCTGGGGTCGAGAATCCAGCAGGGGATACGGGCGGCGCTACCCCAGGTAGAGCTCCAGATCGCTTCCTCTACCCCAGCCGCGCGGTTCGGCAACTACGGTGCCTCACAAGCGGTGAAGGGTCATATCGCCAAAGCTCACTCGCTCAACCTGCAGGCCGAGATCTCGGGTTCCATAGTCGGGGCGAAGACGACCAACGTCGTGACACCTGTCGTACGTGTGCATCTCGTCGAGCGCGAGAACCGCGAGTTCAGCCTGTTTTCGTCCGCGACTCCGCAGTAGCGACGAGGAGAACGAACAATGGAATCTAGGCCTCACTCCGCTCTTGGCCGCTACAACGAACTCATCCACAAGACCAGACAGTTTCTGGGCTGGTCGCTCGTAGCGATGTTCCTTGCCGGTAGTGGCATCGTATTTGGGTTGCCCCACGTCAGCTCCGGAGTTCACGCCTACCTTTCTTTCACACTGGCACTAATCGTGGCACTGTGCTTCTCCGCCGTTGTTCTCTGCGCACTCTTGACCATCTTCTACTCACGTGCGCGGCGTGCACTCGCCAGTACAGATTCCGGGCCACGCTAGCACGATCTCGTGGTTGCTACGCGCGTGGAAGTGGAGAGGGACCGGCTGGGCAGGACGCCGCGCCGAGTCCTTCTTCCCAGGCGCCGAGCCTTTGCCGGTGCCCCGCGGTTCCCATCATGCCCCGTCCGGCGAGCCTTGGCACCGACGGCGTCACCCTCAGCGGCACGGGAGGCGACGGCGACTGGAGCACGGGGACCTCGAGCACCCGCGACCGCAAGCCGGTCGCTCACCACGAATGGCGCGTGATTCCTATGCTCCGAACTCGGCCAGGACGGCGCGCAGGTCCTCGTCGAGACCGAAGCGTGAGCAGACCTGCTGCGTTTCGGCGACGTCGAGGCCCGGGTTTCGCTCGAGCAGCGCGAGGACGTCCAACCGCGACGTGTATCCGCCTGCGTAGAGCTTCAGCGCCACGAGGTGAGGGAGGTCGACGACGCGGAGCGCGGCGCCGGCGACGGTCCCGGGCGCGGCGGTCTGCACCGCCTCCGCGCCTGGGTTTCGGCTCGGGTTCAGCGGGTTGTGAAAGTTGACGATCTGGACCGGGTCGAACCCCTCCCCGGTGATGGAGAGCACGCCTCCCAGCGGGTCATCGGAGTCGGGAGTGACGAGCACAGCCTCGACGGAGAGGGTCGAGGCGATCAGCCTCTGCGCCTCCCGCAGGACCGAGAACGGGTCGGTTGCGACCGCCAGGTCGATGTCCGAGGTGGCGCGGGGGTAGCCATGAACCGCGAGCGCCGCCGCGCCGATCAGCGCACAGGGCACACCGAGTCCCTCGAGGATCTGGGCCACGCGGGCCGCCATCTCGAGCGTGCGGTCGGACTGGGGGTCAGGCTCGTTCACCGCGGGGCCCGGTCCAGGCTGCGAGGAGGCGCGCGCGGCGACCGAGATGGAGAGCGTGGAGGATGCGTTCGCGAGAGGACATTCGCATGATCCTCGCACGCTCGACGGCGCGGGCCGCGTCACCGCTGGTGCTGCGGCGGCGGCGCGAAGCGGCGGCTTCACCCTTGGCCATGGACCAAGCCTAGCATGGGGATGACTCGACCGGAACTCGAGATCGACATCGGACGCGCCGGGGGGCTCAGCGCCGGAATGAAGCGCGGGAAGGGTGCCGCGACCCGTGATCGAACCAACGCGTTCCGCTCAGGATCGCCGTGCCTTTTCGAGGGGCTCGCCAGCCGACGCGTGCGGATACCGGGCCGTCGGCAGGCGAAGAGGGCATGGTCCCAGCGACGCACGCAGACGATCCGATCAGCCTGCCCGACACGGTGCCGGTACCTTGTCGGCCGTGAGAGCGGGCAGTTCTGCCGCCTCTCGCGGCCGGTGCGATTGACCGGGACAGGACCCGGGCCTATAAGCGGGGCATGATCGAGGGCGTACGGACGGCCGGCGGGTGGCTGGTGGCGGTCGCCGTCAGCCTCCTGCCCGAGCGGATCAAGATGCGGCCGCGCTTCTCGCCCTACGCGTGGCCGGCCGCGCATGTGATCTCCGGCGCGGTGCAGGCACTGCTCGCCGCCGCGACGTTCGTGGTCGGGATGCTGGCTTACGTGCACTCCTTTGCGCACGGGCCGGGCTGGGAGTTCCTCTCCAACCAGTCGACCACGACGCATCGCGAGTGGTTCGCGATGGGCGCGCTCGGCTTCCTCAGCTACCTGGTGCGGCCGACGTCGTGGCTGCTGCTCTACCTCTACGCCGAGGGGCTGGTGCGCATCCTCGAGATCTCGCTGTCCGAGCGGCTCGTAGGGTCGGCGCTCGTCGCCGTGCCGTGGCGGCTGGCCGTGTGGATCGACCGCCGGTCGCGGCACGCGCGGCTCGAGGAACGTCTCGGGCCGCCCCGGCCCGACGAGGTGGTGCTGCCGGAAGCGTCGCGCTTTGCGATGCTGGAGATCTACAGCCGCGACGAGAAGCCGTGGTCGGAGGTGCAGGTGATCCGCTACGGCGACGCCTTCTACCGCCTCGCGGAGAAGCGTCTGGTCGAGCGCGGCGCGTGGCAGTGGTGGCGCTACCGCCTGCACCGCACCGAGGAGCGCGAGGTGATCCGCGGCGCGATCCTCCCCTACGATCCCTGCGCGTCGGCGGCGAAGGTGGCACGACGGAAGGCGTGATTGAAGACAGGGGAGAGGGAATAGGGGATAGGGAAGAGGGAAGAGGAGAGAGGGTGTTGCTTCTTGCCGGACCGGACCCCGGACCCCGGACCCCGGACCCCGGACCCCGGACCCCGGACCCCGGACCCCGGACCCCGGACCCCGGACCCCGGACCCCGGACCCCGCCTTTGATCTCCGGTCCACGGCGCACCGTCCACGGAACACGCCGTTCGCGATGCGATCCACGCCCGGCACGGCCGGGAGGCACGCTCGCCGGACGAGGTGTCGTGCCTCAGTCGCCGAACCGGCGCGCGAGGGCGCGGCCGACGAAGCGCAGGCGGTCGCGCCACGGCAGCCGGAGGAGGTTGGTCGCGACCACGCCGCGCGTGAAGTAGGTCTTGCGCGTGTAGTCGATGGCGACGTCGACCAGCGCGGGCCGGCCGGCGCGCGCGGAGTCGAAGGCGCGGCGCAGCACCGGCTCGAGTTCGGCGTCGCGCGCGACCGCGTACGGCTCGCAGTTGGTCGCGCGGGCGAGCGCCTCGACCGAGTAGTCGGCCAGCTCGGCGCAGGTGGCGCGGTTGAGCGCGGTGCGCTGGAACTGGGCGATCTGCGCCAGTTCGCCGTCGCGCAGCACGCAGGCGACCAGGCGCACCCCGCGCGCGGCGGCGGTGAGCAGTTCGAGCCCGGTCATGAGCAGCGCGCCGTCGCCGCACAGCGCGACCACGTCGCGACCGGGGTTGGCGAGGGCGGCGCCGATCGCCGCCGGCGGGGCGTAGCCCATGCACGAGTAGTCCACCGGCGCGAGGAACGAGCGCGGCCGGTCGAGGCGCAGGTGCTCCATGGCCAGGAAGGTGCCGTTGCCGGAGTCGGCAACGAACACCGGGTCGGCGGCGAGCGCGGCCAGGGCGTCGAACAGCGCGGCCGGCGTGACGCGCGTGGCGCTGGCCTCGCGCGCCCACGTCTCGCGCACCGCGCGGTGGCCGTCGGCGATGGCGCGGGCGAGCGCCTCGCTCGACGGGCGCGCCGCGAGCAGCGGCAGCAGCGCCTCGACGAAGGCGCGCGCGTCGGAGGTGACGTCGAGACGCGCCGCGACGTTGCGCCCGAACACCTCGGGGTTGACGTCGACGTGGATGAGATTGGCGGGAGTTTCCAGACCGTAGGATCCGGTGGCCACCTCGCCGAAGCGGCAGCCGACGGCGAGCAGGGCGTCGCAGCGGTCCATCGCCGCGCGGACGAACGGCGGCGCCGAGCGGCCGAATCCATTCCACAGGAACAGCGGGTGGTGCTCGGGGAACACGCCCTTGCCCGAGATCGTCGTGCACACCGGGGCGTCGAGCGTCTCGGCGAGGCGCGGCAGCAGATCGGCGGCGCCGGCGGCGCCGAGGCCGAGGTAGAGCGCGGGACGGCGCGCGGCGCCGAGGATCGCCGCCGCCTCGGCGAGCGCGTCGGGGGTCGGGCGCGGCGGCTCGGGGAGAGGCGGCAGCGGCAGCGCCTCCGGCACCTCGTGGGAGAGGAGGTAGTAGTTGGCCGGGATCTCGACCGCGACCGGGCCCGGAGTTCCCGAGCGCGCGAGCGCGAACGCGGAGCGCAGGAGCGGGACGATCCGGTCGGGCGACTCGGCGCGCCACGCCGCCTTGGTCACCGGGCGGAGCAGCGCCAGCTGGTCGATGTCGTGGAGCTGGTACGCCTTGCCGGTGTCGTTGCGGATGCCGCAGGCGAGCACGACGAGCGGCACCGAGTCCATGTACGCCTCGGCGATCCCGGACAGGGCGTGGGTCACGCCCGCGCCGGGGACGAGGTTGAGCACGCCGGCCGCCCCGGTCGAGCGCGCCACGCCGTCGGCCATGAACGACGCCGCCTGCTCGTCGGTGACCAGCACCGGCTCGACCTCCTCCGAGCGCGCGAGAGCGTCGTACAGCTCGATGTTGTGCGTGCCCGGAATGCCGAAGGCGAAGCGGACGCCTTCCTCCTCGAGCACCCGGACGACCAGCTCGGCTCCGGTCGTCCTCATGCCGCGGGCAGCTCCGTGAAGACGTTGCGGACCCGCTCGGCGACGCGGTCGGCGAGCGCCATCACGGTCACGTAGGGGTTGATCTCGGAGGCGCGCGGGAACAGCGAGGCGTCGGCGACGAACAGCCACGGCACGCCGTGCACCCGGCCCCACGCGTCGGTCACCGAGTCGGCCGCCGAGGCGCCCATGCGGCAGCCGCCCATGAGGTGCGCGGAGGTGATCGAGTTGCGCCCGAGCTTGAGCCGGTCGCGGGCGATCAGCTCGTCGATGCGGGCGATCTCGTCGCGCTCGACGAAGAAACGCTCGCACGCCGGGGCGTGGACGCGGCGCGCGCCGGCGGCGAAGAAGATGCGCGCGGAGAAGCGCATCGACCAGAGCAGCGAGGTCAGCACCTCCTCGGTGAAGCGGTAGTGGACCACCGGCTCGCCGGAGCGGCCGAGCGCGACGCGGTTCTCGCGCAACGCCGGGTCGACGGCGAGCACGAGGATCATCTGCATGCGGTCCATCCGCCGCATCAGTTCGGCGTGCTCGGCGCCGAAGCCGATCAGGTTCTTCGCGGTGGTGAACGGGAAGTACATGCAGGTCTCGAGCAGGAAGCCGTGCGAGTCGGCGAAGTGGTCGCAGTAGAAACTCTTCGGGTGGCCGTGGAAGCTGTTGATCGGCCGCTCGTGCTCGCCGACCAGGATCAGCGCCGGGTGGGCGGTGAAATAGCGCCCGAGGGCGGGCAGGGCGCGGCCGAAACCGGAGCGCAGGAGCAGCGCCGGCGAGCCGACCGCGCCGCCGGCGACGACCACGGCGCGGGCGCGGATCCGGTACTCGCCCGGCTCCCAGCTCGACGGCTCGCCGAAGCCGGGGTTGGCGACGCGGGCGATCGCCTCGCGCTCGCCGAGTCTCTCGACGGTGCAGTTGGTCACCACCTCGACGCCCGCCGCCTGGGCGGCGGGGAGCTGGACGCGGTGGGTGCCCTGCTTCGCCGCGTTCGGGCAGCCCAGGTTGCACAGGCTCGACCCCTTGCACCCCTTGACGTTGATCGGGAACTGCTCGACCCGGTAGCCGAGCCGCTCGCAGGCGTCGCGGAACAGCGTGTTGTTGGCGTTGAGGCGCTCCTCCTCGAGCAGGTGGACGTTGTTCTCGGCGAGGTACTTGCGCGAGCGCTTCGCGAGGTCCTCCCAGCCCAGCCCGGGGACTGCCCAGCGCCCGACGGTGGCCTGGGGGATGATCAGCGAGGTGCCGGTGTAGACGACCGTCGATCCGCCGTAGGCGCGGCCGAAAGCCAGCGTCATCGCGCCGTCGGCGGTGAGGAAGCCGCCGGCGTCGACGTACAGCTTGGTCGCCATCTCCAGCTCGTGCCCGGTGTACTCGTCCTCGCGCAGGCGCGGCCCCGACTCGAGCACGAGGATCCTCCGGCCGTCGCGCGCCAGCGGCGCGAGTTCCTTGGCCGCCGCGCCGCCGCCCGCGCCGGAGCCGACGACGAGCACGTCGCAGGTCACGTCACGCATGGAGGTGAACGTTGCCGTCGAACGACGGCGCGTAGTGCAGCCGGGGGGCGATCTCGGTTTGCGCGTAGGTGCCCATGTAGACCAGCGTCTTCACCCCCCAGAGGCCCTGCCGGAGCTTCTGCAGCGGGGCTTCCTGAAACCAGCGCAGCACCGCGTCCTGGCGAGCCGGGTCGAGGGCGCGGAACGTCCGGCCGTAGCGCAGCGCCGGAGCGCGGTCGAGGACGCCGAGGAACATGCCGATCTGCCCGACCACCGCCGGCGGGCGCAGCGCGAGCGCCTCGGAGATGATGGCGCGGAAGCGCGCGCGGCGCTCGGGGTCGAACTCGGTCACCGGCGGCGCTACGCGCGCGGCGACGGCGAACAGGAACTCCCACTGGTCTTCGTCGAACGGCGACACTGGGGCCATTACACCGCGCCGCGCGGCACGATGCAAGCCCGCACCGCGCGCCTTGCCGGTCGGGGGCACTGTCAGTTGAGGCGGTTGACATCGTATACGTGTTGTATACAATTATTGGCGATGAGCGCGCGCCCTGCCGCCCCGCGCCGCGAGACCGCCGCGGAGGAGGTGTACCGGGCGCTGCGCCGCGACCTGATCACCCTGGTCCACCGGCCGGGCGCCGCGCTGACCGAGCAGGAGCTGGCCGCACGCTACGGCACCAGCCGGGTGCCGGTGCGCGAGGCGTGCCGCAGGCTGCAGCAGGAGGGCTTCCTCACCGGGATCCCCTTCAAGGGCTACTTCGTCACGCCGATCTCCGCCAAGGAGATCTCCGACTGCTTCGAGCTGCGGTTGGCGCTCGAGGGGCACGCCCTGCGCCTGGCCATCGAGCGCGCCGACGAGAGGGCGATCGCCCGGCTCGAGACGCTGGCCGCCAAGCGCTACACCTCGCACGACTGGGCGTCGTACACCGAGTTCCTCGAACGCAACCTGGAGTTCCACCTGCAACTGGCCGCGCTGTCGGGCAACGAGCGCCTGGTCGCGACGCTCCGTTCCCTGCTCGCCTCGATGCAGCGCTTCTTCTTCCTCGGCCTCGATCTCGGCGACTACGGCGCCGAGATGAGCGACGAGCACCGGCACCTGATCGCGGCCGTCCGGCAGCGGCGCAAGCGCGAGGCGCGGGAGTGCCTGGAGCGGCAGATCGCGCGCTCGCGCGAGCGCATCGTGCGCGCGCTGGCCGAGCGGCGCGTCGACCTTCCACTCGAGTGAGGTGTCCATGAGCGACTTCGTCTATCTCGACAACGCGGCGACCACCTTCCCGAAGCCGGCGGAGGTGATCCGCTTCATGACCGAGTTCTACGCCTCGCACGGCGTCAACCCCGGGCGCACCGGCTTCGACCTGGCGCTCGAGGCGGAGGCGGTGCTCGCCGACTCGCGCAAGGCGCTCTGCTCGTTCTTCGGCGGCTCGGCGCCCGACCGGCTGGTGTTCTCGCACAACGTCACCGACGCGCTCAACCTGCTCATCTCGAGCGTGCTCCAACCGGGCGACCACGCGATCACGACCTGCCTGGAGCACAACTCCGTCCTGCGTCCGATGTACTGGCACGCCGGGAGGGGCGTCGAGGTGGATTTCGTGCCGTTCGACGCCGCCGGTTACGTCCACTCCGAGGAGATCGAGCGCCGCCTGCGCCCGAACACCAGGCTCGTGGTGATGAACCACGGCTCGAACGTCATCGGAACCATCCAGCCGGTCGCCGAGGTGGGCGCGATGTGCCGGAAGCGGGGCGTGCTGTTCGCCGTGGACGCCGCGCAGACCGCCGGCCTGGTCGAGATCGACGTCGAAGCGATGAACATCGACGTGGTGTGTTTCACCGGTCACAAGTCGTTGTTCGGGCCGACCGGCACCGGCGGCATGCTCGTCGGCGCGCACGTCGACATCCGCCCGTGCCGCTCCGGCGGCACCGGGGTGAAGAGCGCCCTGCGCCAGCAGCCCGAGGAATACCCGTGGCACATGGAGTTCGGCACCCTCAACACGATGGGAATCGCCGGGCTGCTCGCCGCCCAGCGCTGGATCGCGCAGCGCGGCGGCGTGCGCGCGGTCTACGAACACGAGATGGAGCACGCCCGCCGGCTGCGCGACGGCCTGGCCGCGATCGAGGGCGTGGCGCTGTACTGCGCCGAAATGAGCCACGACCACCTGCCGGTCTTCGTCTTCAACATCGCCGGGCTGAAGGCGGAGATCGTCGGTCAACTGCTCGACGTCGAGCACGGGGTGATCACGCGCACCGGACTGCACTGTGCGCCGCTGGTCCACGAGGGGATCGGCACCGCGGCGATGGACGGCGCTGTGCGTTTCTCGCCGGGCGTCTTTACCACCGACGAGCAGGTCGAGCGGGCGATCACGGCCGTTGCCGACGTCGCGGCGTACGCCAGGACCCGCCGCGCGCAGGCCGCCTCGGTGAAGGCCTGAGCCGCGGGCGAACCGCGGGCCGCGCCGGGATCGCCGGATCGCCGGGAACACGAGAGGGCGGGTCACCCCGCCCTCGTCGTATCGGCCCTCGCGTCGCGAAGGCCGTTCGCGGATCTCCCCGCCGGGGCCCTATCCGGCCCGCTTGCCCAGTTGGTGGTCGAGGTGGAACAGCGTGCCCATGTGCCCCTCGGTCGCCTTCAGCTTGTAGACGATCGGCTCGACCGTGGCCTCCTCCTCGACCTGCTCCTTGATGAACCACTGGAGGAACTCGAGAGTGGCATGGTCCTTGGCGGCGATGGCCTTGTCGGCCAGGGCGTTGATGCAGCCGGTGATGTGGCGCTCGTGGTTGAAGGCCTCGCCGAACGCGGCCGCCGCCGACTTCCAGCTCGCCTTCGGCTTGGCGATCGCCTGCAGCGTCACCGCCCCGCCGCGCTCGCTGAGGAACTTGAAGAACTTCATGGCGTGCGACATCTCCTCCTCGGCCTGCTTGCGCATCCAGCCGGCCATCCCGGGGAGCTGCTGCGTCTCGAACCACGCCGACATCGACAGGTACAGGTAGAAGGAGAACATCTCTTCGTTGATCTGGTCGTTGAGAGCCTGGGCCATTTCCTTGCTGATCATCGTTGCCTCCCGGAGTCCGCGCGGCGGCGGCGCCGCACGCAACGGCGACAATTGTAACTCGGTCGCGGGCGCAGGTATTTCTCGGAGCGGGAAAGAAACGTCCGGTCGCGGCGTTGTCCCGGTGGGCGGGCGGACGGCAGGAGGTGCGCGATGGCGAAACGGCGACCGGCCACACTGGGTGCGTTGCGGGCGAGCGGCTACCGGCCGCGGCCGGTGAAGCAGGAGGTGCGCGAGAACCTGCTGCGCAAGCTCGAGGCCCGCGAGCCGCTGTTTCCCGGCATCCTCGGCTACGAGCGCACGGTCATCCCGGGCATCGTCAACGCCCTGCTCGCCCGCCACGACTTCATCCTGCTCGGGCTGCGCGGCCAGGCCAAGTCCCGCCTGCTGCGCCAGCTCCCGTCGCTGCTCGACGACGAACTGCCGGTCCTCGCCGGGGTGCCGCTGAACGACGACCCGTTCGCCCCGGCCTCGACCACGGGGATGCGCATCGTCGCCGAGGCGGGAGATGACGCGCCGGTCGAGTGGCTGCCCAGGGAGGCGCGCTACAACGAGAAGTTGGCCACGCCGGACGTGACCATCGCCGACCTGATCGGCGACGTCGACCCGATCAAGGCTGCGACGCGCAAGCTGACGTTCGCCGACCCCGAGGTGATCCACTTCGGCATCGTGCCGCGCTCGAACCGCGGCATCTTCGCCATCAACGAGCTGCCCGACCTCGCGCCGCGCATCCAGGTCGGACTGCTCGACATCCTCGAGGAGCGCGACATCCAGGTGCGCGGCTTTCCGCTGCGCGTGCCGCTCGATCTGCTCATGGTGTTCTCGGCCAACCCCGAGGACTACACGAACCGCGGATCGATCATCACGCCGCTGAAGGACCGTATCTCCTCGCAGATCCTCACCCACTACCCGGCCGACACGGAAACGGCGCTCGCCGTCACCCGGCAGGAGGCGTGGACCGAGCGCTCCGGTCCGCGCGTGGTCGTGCCCAGGGAGTTCCAGATGCTGATCGAGGAAATCAGCGTCGCCGCCCGCTCGAGCGACCTCGTCGACCAGTCGTCGGGCGTTTCCGCGCGGGTGGCGATCGCCGCACAGGAGCTGCTCGTGTCGAACCTCGAGCGAAGGGCGCTCGCCACCGGCGACGACGCTGTCGCGCCGCGCCTCTCCGACCTCGAGACGGTGCTGCCGGCGATCACCGGCAAGGTCGAGATGGTCTACGAGGGGGAGCAGCAGGGGCCGGTGCTGGTCGCCCGGGCGCTCGTCGGCGCGGCGGTGAAGAGGGCGTTCCTCCAGCACTTCCCCGCCCCGGGGCGCGACGGCGACGCGGACGCCGGGCCGTACGCCGAGGTCGTGCGCTGGTTCGCCGCCGGCAACGCCCTGACGCTCTCCGACGAGCAGCCCGCCGCTGAACACCTCGAGGCGCTGCGTTCCGTCCCCGGGCTGTGGCGGCTGGTCGCCGACCGGGCGCCCGACGACCCCTCGCGCGTGTTCCTCGCCGAGCTGGTCCTCGAGGGCCTGCACCAGCACGCCCGCCTGGCGCGGGAGGACATGGACTCCGGCGTGTCGTACCGCGAGGCGGTGAAGTTTCAGGTGCTGCGCCGCGCGGCCCGTGGCGAGACGCGCGATGCCAACTGAGAGGGGAGAGTCGGGAGGGGAGAGGGAAAAGCGCCGCGCATCACCGGGCAGTGCGGACTCGCTCTCCCCTCTCCCCTCATCCCTCTCCCCTGGGCGGTTGGGTGGGCGAACATGAGGCAGCGCTACACCTGGCTCGACCCGGAGCTGATCCGGCGCCTGCTCGCCGAGCTCGACCTGGGCCGCCTGTTCAACACGCTCGTGCTCATGGCGGGAGGGGACGCCGAGCGCGCCATGGAGTGGTTGCGCGATCTGCAGCGCCGGGGCTACATCGACTCCGAGGTCGACCTCGAGGCCTTCCTCGCCGCGCTCGAGGAGGGCGACCTGGTCGCCCGCGACGGGACGGGAAGGCTCGTCCTGTCCGGTGCGGGCGGAAGGCGGCTGCGCCGGTCCGCCCTCGAGGAGGTGTTCGGCGGCCTGCGCCGCGGCGGACCCGGCTACCACCCGCTGCGCGACGCCGGCGAGGGCGTCGAGCGGCTGACGGAAACCCGACCGTACGCGTTCGGCGACGGAGTCGGCTCGCTCGACGCGGTGCGCTCGACGGAGAACGCGCTGCGCCGCGGCGCGGGCAACCTGGACCTCGCCGAGGAGGACCTCGAGGTGTTCGAGACCGAGCACCTCACCTCGTGCGCGACGGTGGTCGCGGTCGACGTGTCGCACTCGATGGTGCTCTACGGCGAGGACAGGATCACGCCGGCCAAGACCGTCGCCCTGGCGCTGACGGAGCTGATCACGACCACCTACCCGAAGGACTGGGTCGGCGTGCTGACCTTCGGCGACCGCGCCGAGAGGATCCCGATGGCGGCGATCCCTTCGATCCAGGCCGGGCCGTACCACACCAACACATGCGAGGCCCTGGCGGTCGCGCGCGGTTGGCTGGAGAGCCGGCGCCAGCCCAATCGGCAGGTCTTCCTGATCACCGACGGCAAGCCGTCCGCGGTCACCGAAGGCGGTCGCGTGTACAAGAACCCGGTCGGTCTCGACCTGAAGATCGTCAACCGCACGCTCGAAGAGGCGGACCGATGCCGGCGCAGAGGCGTGGTCGTCACAACCTTCATGATCGCCACCGATCCGTCGCTGCAGTCGTTCGTCGAGCAGTTGACCCGCGTCAACCGCGGCCGCGCCTTCTTCGCCTCGCCCGACAACCTTGGCGAGTTCATCCTCTCCGACTACCTGCGCAACCGCCGCCGCCGCCTCCGCTGACGGCGGAAATCAACGCACTCGTCGCCGTGCTCAGGGTACCGCCCGCTCGCGAACCGCGGTCGCCCGGACAACGTGGGCTGTGGCTCGTGTGCCGCGGCCCGACCGGGCCGAGTCCGGCGAGGCCGGGTTTCTCGTACCGCCCACAGTCCACGGACCACGCCGAGTGCCGCTGCGCAGGAGACGGGGCGAGGGGCGCGGCATCGGCGGTGGAGTGTGGGGAGCGTTGCGGTCAGGAACTTTGCGCTACCCTGCCCGTAGGAGAGGTGATGCCGACCATGCCGGGAATGACGCGCGCGCCGGAAGGCGACCGCTCGCGCCGACTGGTGAGGAAGCTCGCGCTGACCGCCGCGATCGCGGCTGCGTGGGGGCTCGCGCAGTGGCTCGCCCCCGAGTCCACGTTCGCGAGCGCGACCGGGATCCTCCTGGTCATCTGGCTGGTCCTGCTCGGTGTCTCCGCCGCGCGCTGGCTGTGGCGGAAGCTGACCTACCGGGTCAGCGTGCGCCTCCTGCTCTCCTACCTGCTCATCGGCCTGGTGCCGTTCCCGCTGC
Organism: Acidobacteriota bacterium; assembly: GCA_040754885.1. Taxonomy (GTDB): domain Bacteria; phylum Acidobacteriota; class Thermoanaerobaculia; order Thermoanaerobaculales; family Thermoanaerobaculaceae; genus JBFMCD01. The sequence goes on along the minus strand of JBFMCD010000115.1, from coordinate 168,240 downwards.
TCGGAGTGCTCGGCTACCTCGCCGGCTACATGCTCGCCGGGCAGTACACGGCGGTGCGGGCCGGGGAGCTGATCGAGCGCACCTCGGCGGGCCTGGCGGAGCGGGCCGGAGTGGCCGCCGGGCGGATCGCGGAACGCCGGTCGCCGCTCGCGGGAGTCCTCGCCGACGACATCGGCGAGGCGCCGGAGAACCTGAACGTCGAGTGGCTGCTCGGCGACGGCCGCGGGGAGTGGCGGACCCCGGGCGTGGAGCGCGTGAAGATCCCGGGTTGGGTCGGCCCGGAGGGGTGGCGCGGCGCGGTGCTCATCGACGGCACGCCGTGGCTGGCCGGCGTCGCCCGCCGCGGCGACGCCGTGGCCGTCGTCCTCGCCAGGCTCGACGCGGTCAACGCCGCTCACCTCGAGGCGGGCGAGTGGTTCGCGCTGCGTTTCACCGGCGCCCGGGACACGAAGCCCGAATCGGACGCTGCCAAGGCAGGCCCGGAGGACGGCCGCACCAAGGTCCGGATCGGTGTCAGTACGCCCGGGGAAGGCGGAGTGAACATCAGCAGCGACGAGGCCGACGAGAGCCAGATCGAGAAAGGCTGGCTGAACGCGGGCGTCTCGACCGGCGGCAACCTGCTGCGCAGGCAGAAAGTCGTCTGGTTCCATGTCCAGCCGGTGGCCCGCGACTGGGAGTCCGGCGGGAACCTGCAGGGGCAGTACGTCATGGCCCTGGTCAGGACCACACTGGGCGCCGCGTGGGACGACCTGATGGGCGGGCAGGAGAAGATCAGCAGTACGCTCGGCGCGGCGCTCGCCATCACCGCGTCGGTGTTCGGCACGGTGTACCTGATCGCCGTGTCGTTCGCCGTGGTGATGATCGTCTCCGTGGCGCGGGCCACCTCGCGGCTGACGCGCGGCGCCCGCGAGGTCGCGGGCGGCAACCTCGGCTGGCGCATCCCGGTCAAGCGCCGGGACCAACTCGGCGACCTGGCGGTGTCGTTCAACGCCATGACCGACGCGGTGCGCGGCATGCTCGCCGAGGTGGCGGAGAAGGAGCGACTGGCGCGCGAGCTGGAGCTGGCCCGGGAAATCCAGGAGAGCCTGCTTCCGCCGCGCGACTTCCGCCACGCCGGGCTGTCGGTGCACGCGGTGTTCCGCCCGGCGGCGGAGGTGGGCGGCGACTACTTCGACCTCTTCCCGGTGGCCGAGCGCCGCCTGGTGATCGCCGCCGGCGACGTCGCCGGGCACGGCCTGTCCACCGGGCTGCTCATGGCGATGGTCAAGTCGGCGGTCGCCGCGCTGATCCAGGAGGGGCACCGCGGCGTGGAACTCCTCGAGCGCCTCAACACGCTGCTGCTCGGTCAGGAACTCCGCCACCGGATGGTGACGCTGGCGCTCATCGACGTCGACCAGGCGGCCGGCACCGTGCAGGTCTCGAACGGCGGCCACCCGCCGGTGTACGTGATCGCTCCGGACGGCGCCGTCGAGGAGGTGCTCGCCGCCGCGCTGCCGCTCGGCCACCGCTGGCCCCGCCCGCCGGCGACGATCAGCGCCGCATTCCCGGCGGGGAGCCGGCTGGTGATCTACTCGGACGGGCTGGTCGAGGCGCTCGACCCCACGGGGGAGCAACTCGGTTACGACGCGCTCCGACGCTGGCTCGAGCGGCACTGGACGATGCCCGCCGCCGAGCTGCTCGCCGCGCTTCTCGCGGAACTCGACCGCCATACCGGCGGCGCGCCGCTCGCCGACGACCTGACCGTCCTGGTCGTCGAGTCCGGTCCAGGGCATCCGCCGGCCTGAACGGTTCGTCGAGCCGCCAGCGCGCCGCCGCGGGTTGTCTCGGTGGCCGATCGTTGTCCTATACTCGCGCACATATGTGACTCCTCCCAATCGGAGGCTTCGATGAACCTGAGATTCGCAGCCGTTGCGTTCGCCTCGGCGCTCTCGGTGCACGCGGAGCCCATGTCGGTGGCGGAATGGGGCCGCGCCTTTTCGTCGCCCCGCCTGGCCGGTGCCGGAATCGAGGCGTCGGGTACGACACTGCGCTACGGCCAACTGACCTTGACCATGTCGCACGGGACGCTGGTCCCGGTGCTCGCCGGAGACCGTCTGGTCGGCGTGTTCTTCCACGGCCGGGGTCGATTCGATCTGGCGGCGCCGGCCGCTCCCGCCGATGCCGTGTTTCGCACCAACGTGAAGCGCGCCAGTACGTACTCGCCGAACGCCTCCGGCGGCATCGGAGACGGGATCGAGAGCGCGCTGATCATGGCCTCCTCCGGCCTCGAGGGTCTCGCCGGTGAGCGGCCGTGGCTGACCGGCGCGATCCCGCCGGGGTTCGAGGAGTGGTTCGCGCGCCACCTCGAGCGTTTCCGCGATGACTGGACGCCGCGCTGGATGGACTTGATGCCGCGTGCCTTCGTCGACCCGCCCGCCGAGCCGCTGGTCATAATCGAGATCGCGGCGTCCAAGCACGACCTCGCCTTCCGGCGCGACGCCATGAGAGACCACGTCGAGACGCTCGCCGTGATGAACCGTCGGCGCACCTGGATCGACGTGCCGCAGCTGAAGAACCGCCGCGTCGCCGACGAGCTGGCCACGGTGCCGGTCGGCCGGACCTGGCTGGAGCCGATTCCCAAGCGTTTCATGCTCCGCGCTGTCGATCTCTCCCTGGTCAATGCCCGGGAACTTCGGGCCGAGTTGACGGTGCGCGAAACGTTTCAGGCCCTCCAGCCGCTCGCCGTGCTCGACCTTGTCCTGTGGAGCAGCCGACTCGGGACCGTCGGAGCTCATGCGGGCTTCGCGGAGCACCCCTACACTGTCGAGCGTGTGTCGCTCGCCGACGGTCAGTCGCTGCCGTTCCACCATGCGCACGACGCGCTGACGGTGCAGCTGCCTCGCGTCCTCGCAGCCGGCGAGGAGGTGACGGTCGAGTTCGTCATCACCGGCGACGTCCTGTTCCGCCCGGGCAACGACAACTACTGGGAACTCCCAACCGGCTCGTGGTTCCCCCGCCCGGCGCACCTGAACATGGAGTTCGCGACGTATCACGCCGTGGTCAAGACCAGTAAGCCGTTCGTCGCCTTCTCGTGCGGCGCCACGGTGCGCCGCTGGGACGAGGGGGACCTGTCCTGCGCGGAGTTCCGCTCGGAGCGGCCGCTGCAAATCCCGGTCGTGCTCGCCGGCAAGTACACGACCTACGGCGAGACGCGCGGGGGAGTGACGGTCAGGGCCTCGTCGTACGGCATGGCCAACAAGGCTGGCGCGACCAAGCTGATCAACATCGCCTTCACGTTGATCGAGTTCTACAGGCCCTTCCTCGGCGAGTACCCGTTCCCCGAGCTGGACATCATTGAGATCAACTCCTACGGCTACGGCCAGGCGCCGGCCGGCATCGTCTTCCTCACCAAGGAGGCGTTCCAGCCTCTCCAGGACGAGACCAGCCGGTTGTTCTCCCAGGGGATCAACGCCCGCGTTGCTCACGAGATGGCCCACGCGTGGTGGGGACACGTGGTGAAGATGCCGAGCGAGGAGGACCAGTGGATCTCTGAGTCGCTCGCCGAGTACTTCGCCGCCTTCGCGATCGGGCGGCTGCGCCGCGAGGCCGACTTCAAGAAGGCGCTCGCCGACTGGCGCGGGAGCGCTCGCTTCGCGCGGGGAAAAGGCAGCGTCTTCCTCGCCAATCGCCTTTCGGGAGAGATGTCCTGGGAGGACCGATACGGCCTTCTCTACGCGCAGGGCCCACTGGTCCTGCACGCGCTGCGCCTGGAGATCGGGGACAACGCCTTCTTCACCGTCACGAAATCGCTGCTGAAGAACTTCGAGTGGCGTTTCGGGGAGACGCGCCACTTCATCGGCCTGACCAACTTCATCACCAAGAAGGACTACACCGACTGGTTCGATCGCTACCTGTTCGGAACGGAGTCGCCTGAGGGCTAGCTCACAACCAGGCGAGCACCGCGAGGTGCACGAGGCCGGCGGCGAGGCCGGCGGCGAGGTCGTCGGCGAGGATGCCCCAGCCGCCCGGGAGACGCTCGAGGCGCCCGATCGGCCAGGGCTTGACCACGTCGAAGAGCCGGAACAGGAGAAACGAACCCGCCACGAGCCCGAGAGAGAGCGGTCTCGGCTGTGCGGCGACGAGCAGCGCCAACGCCAGCCACTGCCCGGCCACCTCGTCGATCACCACCGGGCCCGGATCCGACTGCGCGCGACGCACCGCCTCGACGCCGCCCGACCACAGCGCGAGCGGCACCAGGAGGACGAGCCCGGCGATCGCTGCCACGAGCGGGCGACCGGTGGCGACGGCGGCGCCCCAGAACAGGAGAACGCCGGCCACGGAGCCGACCGTCGTGCCGGGCGCGGGGAGCACCTCGGCGAGGCGCCCGACAGTGGCCAGGTGCCGGGCGAGACGGTTCACGGGCGTTCGGCGAGCCGGACGAGGAGCGTCCGGGTGAGCCTGCCGAAGTCGCCGGAGGACATGCACAGGATCACGTCACCGGGGCGGAGGTGCTCGGAGACGACATCCACCACCGGCCGGTCGAGCGGGAGGGCGACCGCGTTGCCGCCGCGTGCGCCGACCGCGGCGGCCAGGGCCTCACGGTCGAGGACCGCCTCGGGCGCGAGGCGGGTGCGGTGGAACACCGGGGCGACCAGGGCGAGGTCCGCCTTGACGAACGCCTCGACGTACGCGTCGAAGAACAGGGCGCGACCGGCGGTGAGCGAACGCGGCTCAAAGGCGACGACCAGGCGCCGCCCCGGGAAACGGTGACGGGCGCCCTCGAGGGTGAGCCTGACGGCGGTGGGGTGGTGCGCGAAGTCGTCCACCACCACCACGCCGCCGGCCTCTCCGACCACTTCGAGGCGGCGGCGGACGCCGGGGAAGGCGGCCAGGGCCGAGGCGACGTCGGCGGGCGCCATCCCGGCCTCGAGCGCGCACGCCGAAGCGGCCATGACGTCGTCGAGGTTGTGGCGGCCGACCAGCGGAACGTCGACGTCGAACGTCGCGCCCCGCCACGCGAGGGTGGCGTGCAGACGCCCCCCACGGTGTCCCCAGCCGGTGCAGCGCAGTTCGGCCCCCTCGGCGAGCCCGTACCAGAGCACCCGCGGGTGGCCCTCGGCCACCGCCCGGGCGCCGCCGTCGCCGAGGTTCGCGACGACCCGTCCATCGGGGCCGACGCGCGCCACTCCGGCGCGGAAGGCGGCCAGGATGGCATCGAGGTCGGAGTAGATGTCGCCGTGGTCGAACTCGACGTTGCCGACCACGAAGAGGTGGGGGTGATAGTGGAGGAACTTCGGACCGCGATCGAAGAACGCGGTGTTGTACTCGTCACCCTCGACCACGGTCCATCCGCCGCGACCGAGCCGCCAGGGGCGGCCTCCGATCGGCTGCCCGCCGACCGCCACGGTCGGGTCGAACCCGCCCGCGATGAGCAGGTGGGCGACCAGCGATGAGGTAGTGGTCTTGCCGTGCGTTCCGGCGACGACCACGGAACGCGCCGGGGCGCAGAAGCGTTCACCCAGACAGGCGGCCTGCGAGACGTACGGCAGGCCGCGCTCGAGCACCGCCTGCACCTCGACGTTGGTGCGCGGCAGAGCGTTGCCGATCACCACGGTGTCGAGGTCGGCGGGAATCGCCGACGGATCGTAGCCGAGACGGACCGGGACGCCGAGATCGGCGAGCAGGTCCGAGGTGGGAGGATAGAGTGCGGAATCCACACCGGTTACGCGCTCCCCGGACTCGTGGAGCAGACCGGCGAGAGCGGCGGTGGCGGTTCCGCCGATGGGCAGGAGGTAGAAGTGGCAAGGTTCGTGCATAAGCCTTTCGCGCAAGGGCGCGGAGGTGTACTCTAACACCCTTCGAGTCGGCCGCCCCGGCGGCCACGAGCATGAGGAGGACGTGAGATGAAGCGTGCAGTGCTGCCGATCGTGGTGATGATCCTGGCGCCGGCGCTCGCCCGGGCGCAGCAGCCCGCCGCAGGGGCTGCAAAGCCGGCGGGACCGAAGCCGGTGATCGAGGTCGCGGAGAAGGTCAGGGACTTCGGCCAGGTCGCCAAGGGCGACAAGATCACGGCCGTGTTCGCGGTAAAGAACGCCGGCGACGCGCTCCTGGAGATCACCCAGGTGCGGCCGACGTGCGGGTGCACGGTGGCCAGCTACGACAAGTCGGTGCCCCCAGGCGGTACGGGGAAGATCGAGGCCGTCGTCGACACCGTCGAGTTCACCGGGCCGATCACCAAGGCGGTCCTGGTGTACTCCAACGACACGGCGACGCCGCAGCTGAGTCTGGTGGTCAAGGCCGACGTGCGGGCGTTCGTCGACGTCCTGCCGCGCGCGCTGCTACGTTTCGCCGTGCTGCAGGGCGAGACGGCGACCGAGAAGGTGGTCCTTGCCCCCAGCGAGGACATCCAGTTCAAGGTCACCGAGGTGGCGACCGGCGGCGGCCCGTACCAGGTCAGCTTCCGCGAGCTGGGCGAGAAGGAGCGGATCCCGGAGCGCAAGGGCTCGCAGTGGGAAGTCACGGTGACGGTGCCGCCCGGCGCCAAGGAAGGTCTGCTCACCCACAAGCTGACGGTGAAGACGACGGCGCCCAAGGCGCCCGAGGTGCCGCTCACGGTTTCCGGCGTGATCCGGCCGATCGTGCAGGTCATCCCCGCCGAGATCAACTTCGGCGCCGTGCCCGGCGACGCGCCGGTCGGCCGCAACCTCATCCTGGTCAACAACCGCCAGGGCGCGCAGCTGCAGCTCACCGACGTGAAGGTCGAGGGCGGCGAGTTCTCGACGCAGGTGACGCCCTTGCAGCCGGGCCAGCGCTTCCAGGTCGCGGTCAACTTGCCGGCCGGGATGAACAAGGGCGTGCACAAGGCAACGTTGCGCATCTCGACCAACGATCCGTCGCGCAAGTTGATCGAGGTTCCGATCCAGGCCGTCGTTCAGTAAGAGTCCACCTGTCGATTCCCGAGCGCGCCGGGGAGACCCGGCGCGGTGTGTTTTCGGGGGACCGGGGAACGGCGGGAGCTGTGAGCGGGGCCTGCGGTCGCGTATCGGGGACGGCGGAACATGACGCGGCCGGTGCCCCGCAGGCCGGGTCGGCGATCCCGCTCGTCGTTCCGTTGCGGCGCGTCCCGCTCCTTGGGGTCCGCGCGGCTTCGGGACGGCGGCTGGCCGAGGTCAAGGCTCCGCCGGCGGAGGAACGCCTTCCGGGTCGGCACGCCCGAGCCTCGCTCGCTGGCCGTTCGAAACGCCATCGGCACCCGGTCGGAGCGGACACTTGTCATCGGGGCACCGGCGCGCTAGGGTTGCCTCGACAACACACCGGGGTGGTGCCGAGGGAAGCCGGTGCGAAACCGGCGCGGCCCCCGCCACTGTAACCGGGGACGGAGCGCTCAGGGACGTAGCCACTGGCGCGGACGGTCGGAGGGCCGGCGCGCTGGGAAGGCGGGCGCGACCGGTCGATCCGGGAGCCAGGAGACCTGCCACCCCCAGTCGGAACGGGAGGTTCCATGCTCCGTCGCGTTCTCGCGTCGTTCGTCCTACTTTTCCCGACAACCGCCGTCACGCAGTCCGTGCCGACGTACACCGGCAGCGTGGTGGTCACCGCGGCCGGCGAGGAACAGCCGGAAGGCGAGGTCAGCGCCGCCGCCACCGTGATCGAGGCGGAGGAACTGCGCGCCTCGGGTGCGGTGTCGGCCGCCGAGGCGCTGCGCCGGGTGCCGGGCACCTTGCTGTTGCGTTCGGGGGGCGACACGGACGTCGCCTCGCTGTTCGTGCGAGGGACCAACTCGGCGCAGACTCTGGTGCTCTTCGACGGTGTCCGGCTCAACTCGCCGTACTTCGGCGGCTACGACTGGAGCCTGCCGATGACCTCGGGACTGGATCGCATCGAGGTGGTGCGTGGGCCGTACTCCGCGCTGTACGGCGCGGACGCGCTCGGCGGCGTGGTGCAGATGGTGCCGGCGCGGGCGGAGGGAACACGCCTGCGCGCCCTGCTCGAGGGGGGCGGCGACGGCTGGCGGCGCGGCGAACTGGAGGGCGCAGTTCGCGCCGGTGTCTGGGACGCGCTCATCTCGGCGGCGACGCGTGATGGTTCCGGCACGCTGGACAACGACGACTTCAGCTCCCGCAGCGTCATGGCCGACCTCGGCATGCGGGTCGGAGGCGAGGGCCGTCTCGGCGTGCTTGTGCGCCGGACGGCGTCGAGGACCGAGATCCCCTTCGCGGGCCCGAGGGTCACTCCCGACCGCTGGAACGACGCCGAAGAGACGCTGGCCGCGCTGCCGCTGCGCTTCGCCACCGGTGTCCGTTCGGATCTCGAGGTGGTGATCTCGCGGGTCGAGCGCGACCTCGCGTTCCGCGACCCGGACGACCCGGACGGTTTCACCTCCTCCGACACCGCAGCCGACGCGACCGGCGCGCGGGCGGTGTGGCGGACCACGCTCGGCGCCCACCGGGTGACGGTCGGCGGCGAGTGGCAACGGGACGAGGTGAGCGACGCCTCCTCGTACGGCCTCAACCTCGACGCCGAGCGCCAGACCACCCGCTCGCTGTTCGTCCAGGACAGGGCGCCGCTCGGCGGCGGATTCGAGATCGTCGCCGGCGCGCGCTGGGACGAGGCCGGGACGTGGGGCCAGGAGGTGTCGCCGCGGGCGACGCTGGCATGGAGGCGCGACACGCTGCGCCTCTGGACCTCCTTCGGCCGGGCGTTCCGCGCCCCTTCCCTCGGCGAGTTGACCTACCCGTGGTCCGGGAATCCGGATCTCCGACCCGAACGCTCCCGCTCGGCGGAGCTCGGCGCCTCGGTGCCGGTGCCCGCCCTCGGCGGCGAGGCGCAGGTCGTGGTGTTCGCCAACCGGATCGACGACATGATCGAGTTCGACTTCTCCGCGTACCGCTTCGGCAACGTCTCCAGCGCCCGGCAGGACGGAGTCGAGGCGTCGTGGGCGAACTCGTTGGCGGGTGGGACCATGCGTTTCGGAGTGACGTGGCTGGAGGCCGCCGACGGGAAGGGCGAGTCGCTGTTGCGCAGGGCACGGTGGAGCGGCTCGGCGGTCTGGTCCGGGGCGCTCCCCCTGGGCGTGAGCGGCGAGGCGTCGCTCGTGTTCGTCGGTGCCCGCGACGACCTCGACCCGGTGTCCTTCTCGCGTGTCCGGCAGGAGTCGTTCGTCACGGCATCGGCGGCGCTCGAGCGGCCGATTTTCGACTGGCTGGCGGTGCGCCTGCGCCTCGACAACCTGCTCGACCGGAGCTACGAGGAGGTGCGCGGATACCCGGCGCCGGGCCGTCGCGTGTTCGTCGGAGTTGAGACCGCGGTTCACTGAACGAGTTCGGTGCTGAGCCCGCGGTCGCAAAGCCGACCGGTGGAGTTGTTGACCGACGCGCCCGGCTTTGCTACGTTCTGCATCCGTGTTCCCTGGGGGCCGTCAGCCCCTGACCGGGTGGCGCCGGGAGGTCGCGTGATCACTCCTCCGAACCTGTCTCTTCTGCTGATCATGGCGTGCTTCTGGCTGGTCTTCTTCCTGGTCAGGTCGCAGCTCGTGAAGCCGCTCGGCGCGGTGCTCGACGAGCGGGAGAAGCGGGTGCGCGAGGCCGCGAGCGCCTTGACCCAGGCGCAGGAGAGGGCCGGCGAAGCGATGGACCGGTGCGAGCGCGAGGTCGCGCACGCGGCGGCAGAGGCCCAGCGCGGGCGCGCCGCGCTGCGCGCCGAGGGCGAAGCGGCCAGGCGGGCGCGCATGGACGAGGCGCGCTCCCGGGCGACTGAGCGGCTCGCCGCTCTGTCGGGGGAGCTGGACGCCGCGTCGCAGGCGGCTCGCGTCGATCTGCGCGGACGCGTGCAGGACCTGTCGCGGCTGCTCGCCGAACGGCTGGTCGGGAGGAGGCTGGCCTCGTGAGGAAGCTGCTGGTAGCGGTGGCGGCGGCGTGCGCGGCGGTGCCGGCGTGGGCCTCGGAGGGTGCGGCCGAGACGTTCCTGGGCCTCCCTGCATGGCTGTGGAAGACGGCCAACCTGCTCGCGTTTTTCGGTTTGCTCGTCTACCTGCTGGCCAAGCCGATGCGCTCCTTCTTCGCCGCGCGCAAGGAGACCATCGCCCGCCAGCTCGACGAGGCGGTGCGGCAGAGACAGGAAGCGGCCCGGCTTTCGGCCGAGATGGAGACGCGCGTGGCCTCGTTGCAGGGGGAGATCAAGGCGCTGCAGGAGAGGCTGCGCAGCGAAGGGGAACGCGAGCGCGAGGCGCTGATCAGGCAGGGCGAGGCCGAAGCGGCGCGCTTCGTCGCGCAGATGGACCAGGAGGCGGCGCGACGCGCCGACGAGGCGCGCACGCGCCTGGCGCGCGAGGCCGCCGACGCCGCCGCCGAGATGGCGTGGCAACTGCTCGAGCGCGAGGTGACCCCCGCGGACCGCGAGCGGATCTTCGCCGTCACTCTCGAACGGCTGCGTGCGGGCGCGTCGGGAGGTGAGCGGTGAGCCGGAGGATCGCGAGGCCGTACGCGGCGGCGCTGTTCGGAGTGTTGGCGAAGCAGGACCCCCGGGCGCTGCGCGAGGTCGAGGCCCAACTGGCAGCGGTCGGCGAGGTGTTCCGCCGCGAGCCGAGGCTGCTCCGCCTGTTCGAGGTGCCGGCCGTGCCGCCGGCGCGCAAGCGCGAGGTGCTGCAGGCGGTCGGTCAGGCGCTCGGCCTGCGTCGCGAGGCGCAGCGGCTGCTCGCGGCGCTCGCGCAGCACATGCGCCTGCGCTTCCTGCCCGACGTGGTGGCCGCGTTCCGCGAGTTGGTCGACCGGCGTGAGGGCGTCGCACGCGGCACGCTGACGGTTCCGGCGGCGCCCGACGTCGCGCAACTCGAGGCGGTGGGCGGCGCCCTCTCGGCGCTGACCGGCTCCAGGGTGGAGCTCGAGGCGGTGGTCAGGCCCGAGATGCTGGCGGGGTTCGTCGTCAGGATGGGGAGCCGGGTGTTCGACGGCTCGTTGCGGTCGAGGTTGAACAGGTTTGCCGCCGCCTCGCAGCAGGCGGGGCGTTAGGAGCGCGAGCATGCAGATCAAGGTCGATGAGATCACCGACATCCTGAGGCGCCAGATCGAGGGCCTCGACAGCTCGGTGGAGATGGCGGAGGTCGGTACGGTGGTGGCGGTGGGCGACGGCATCGCGCGGGTGTTCGGCCTCGACCGGGCCATGGCCGGCGAGATGATCGCCTTCCCGCACGACGTGTACGGACTCGCGCTCAACCTCGAGGAGGACGGCGTCGGGTGCGTGCTCATGGGCGAGACCCACGCCATCAAGGAAGGCGACGAGGTCCGGCGCACCGGCAAGATCCTCTCGGTCCCGGTCGGACCGGCGCTGGTCGGGCGGGTGGTCGACCCGCTGGGCGAAGCGCAGGACGGCAAGGGGCCGATCCAGGCGGCCGAGCGGTACCCGATCGAGCGCATCGCCCCGGGCGTGGTCCGCCGGCAGCCGGTGAAGGAGCCGCTGCAGACCGGCATCAAGGCGATCGACGGGATGATCCCGATCGGTCGCGGACAGCGCGAGCTGATCATCGGCGACCGCCAGACCGGCAAGACCGCGATCGCCGTCGACACGATCATCAACCAGAAGGGCAAGGGCGTGATCTGCATCTACGTGGCGATCGGGCAGAAGCGCTCGACCGTCGCGCAGGTGGTCAAGACGCTCGAGGACCACGGCGCGATGGAGCACACCATCGTGGTCACGGCCTCGGCCTCCGAGCCCGCGCCGCTGCAGTACCTCGCTCCCTACGCCGGGTGCGCGATGGGCGAGTACTTCATGCTCAACGGCCAGCACGCGCTGTGCATCTACGACGACCTGTCCAAGCACGCGGCGTCGTACCGCGAGATCTCGCTGCTGCTGCGCCGCCCGCCGGGCCGCGAGGCGTACCCGGGCGACGTTTTCTACCTGCACTCCCGCCTGCTCGAACGCGCGGCGAAGATGCGCGACGACCTGGGCGGCGGCTCGCTCACCGCGCTGCCGGTGATCGAGACCCAGATGGGCGACGTCTCGGCGTACATCCCGACCAACGTCATCTCGATCACCGACGGGCAGATCTTCCTCGAGGGCGACCTGTTCTACGCCGGCATCCGACCGGCGGTGAACGTCGGCATCTCGGTGTCGCGCGTCGGCGGCAACGCGCAGATCAAGGGGATGAAGAAGGTCGCCGGCACCCTCCGGCTCGACCTCGCGCAGTACCGCGAACTGGCGGCGTTCGCCCAGTTCGGCTCCGACCTCGACAAAGCCACGCAACGGCAACTCGCGCGCGGCGAGCGGCTGGTCGAGCTGCTCAAGCAGGGGCTGCACCAGACGATGGACGTCGAGCTGCAGGTGGCGTCGATCTTCGCCGGCACTCGCGGCTTCCTGGACAAGTTCAAGGTCAGCTTCGTGCGCCCGTTCGAGAGTTATCTGCACGACTACCTGCGTTCGCGGCACGCGGCGACACTCGAGGCGATCGTCAAGACCGGCAAGCTCGAGGGCGGCACCGAGAGCGAGCTGGAAGCGGCGTGCCGCGCCGCCCAGGAGGCGTACCTGCGGGAGAACCCGGAGGCCGGTCTTGGCTAACACGCAGGCGTTGCGCCGGCGGATCCGCTCGGTCAAGTCGACGCAGCAGATCACCAAGGCGATGAAGATGGTCGCGGCGGCGAAGCTGCGCCGCGCCCAGGGGCGCATCGTCGAGGCGCGCCCCTACGCCGACGCGCTCGAAGGCGTGCTGCGCTCCCTGGCGTCCCGGGTCCCGGCGCACCGCCACCCTCTGCTCGACGAGCGCGAGGAGCGGCGCGTGACGCTGGTGGTGATCACCGGGGACAAGGGGCTGTGCGGCGCGTTCAACTCCAACGTCCTGCGCGAGGCGTCCACGCTGATGCGCTCCGGGCGCTGGCAGCAGGTCGACCTGGTCCTGATCGGACGCAAGGCGACCGACTTCTTCAAGCACCGTGGCGTGACCCCGGTCGCCGTCTACCCGGAGCTCATGGCCAACGTCTCGACCGAGGGCACGATCGCCGCGGCCCGCGACATGGCCGATCGCTTCTCGAAGCGGGACACCGACTCCATCTACCTGCTGTCGAACCGTTTTCGGTCGATCATGCAGCAGAAGGTGGTGCTCCACCGGCTCCTTCCGGTCGAGCGCGCGCGACTTTCCGGTGGCGAGCGGCTCGCCGGGTACATCTTCGAGCCGACGCCGGCCGCGCTGCTCGACCACCTGCTGCCGCGCTACGTCGAGTTCGAACTGCTGCGCGCGGTGCTTTCGTCGCAGGCCGCCGAACACGCGGCGCGAATGACCGCGATGGGGGCGGCGACCAAGAACGCCGGCGAGATGATCGACAAGCTGACGCTGACCTACAACCGCGTCCGCCAGGCGTCGATCACCAAGGAACTGATCGAGATCGTCTCCGGGGCGCAGGCCCTGGGCGAGAGTTAGGGAGCGAGGGATGGCAGCCAACGCGCGCGTCGAAGGTCATGTGGTCCAGGTCATCGGTCCGGTCGTGGACGTCGAGTTCCCCGAGGGCCACCTGCCGGCGATCTACAACGCGGTCGAGATCCGCGACCGTTCCGAGGCCGGCGATCTCGAGGTGGTCACCGAGGTGATGCAGCACCTCGGCGAGAACCGCGTCCGCTGCGTCTCGATGCTGCCCACCGACGGCCTGGTGCGCGGCATGAAGGCGATCGACAGCGGCGGTCCGATCTCGATTCCGGTCGGTCGCGAGACGCTCGGGCGTGTGCTCTCCGTGATCGGGAGACCGGTCGACGAAAAGGGGCCGTGCGTCACCAAGGAGCGCTGGCCGATCCACCGCGAGGCGCCCGCCTTCGACCAGCAGTCCACAGCGGTCGAGATGTTCGAGACCGGCATCAAGGTTGTCGACCTGCTCGAACCGTACACCAAGGGCGGCAAGACCGGCCTGTTCGGCGGCGCCGGCGTCGGCAAGACCGTCATCATCATGGAGCTGATCAACAACGTCGCGATGCAGCACGGCGGCTACTCGGTGTTCTCCGGCGTCGGCGAGCGCACCCGCGAGGGCAACGACCTGTGGCTGGAGATGCAGGAGGGCGGCGTCATCGACCCCGACGACTGGAAGAAGTCGAAGGCGGCGCTGATCTACGGCCAGATGACCGAGCCGCCCGGAGCGCGGTTGCGTGTCGCGCTTTCGGGCCTGACCGTCGCGGAGTACTTCCGCGACGTCGAGGAACAGGACGTGCTCCTGTTCATCGACAACATCTTCCGTTTCACCCAGGCCGGGTCCGAGGTGTCGGCGCTCCTCGGGCGCATGCCCTCCGCGGTCGGCTACCAGCCCAACCTGGCCACCGAGATGGGCGAGCTGCAGGAGCGCATCACCTCGACCAAGCGAGGCTCGATCACCTCGGTACAGGCGATCTACGTGCCCGCCGACGACCTCACCGACCCGGCGCCGGCGACGGCGTTCGCGCACCTCGACGCCACCACCGTGCTGTCGCGGCAGATCGTCGAGCTGGGCATCTACCCGGCGGTCGACCCGCTCGCCTCGACCAGTCGCATCCTCGACCCCAACATCCTCGGCGAGGAGCACTACCGGGTGGCTCGCGAGGTCCAGCGCGTCCTGCAGAAGTACAAGGACCTGCAAGACATCATCGCGATCCTCGGGATCGAGGAGCTGTCCGAGGACGACAAGCTCACCGTGGCTCGGGCGCGCAAGATCCAGCGGTTCCTCTCGCAGCCGTTCCACGTCGCCGAGCAGTTCACCGGCCTGAAGGGCAAGTACGTCAAGATCGCCGACACGATCCGCGGCTTCGACATGATCTGCAAGGGCGAGCTTGACCACCTGCCCGAACAGGCGTTCTACATGGTCGGGCCGATCGAGGAAGTGATCGAGAAGGCCGAGAAGCTGAAGGCGGAGGGGTAGCGATGGCAGCGGGCGCGCTCCACCTGAAGATCGTCACCCCGACCCGAGTGGTGGTCGAGGCCGACGTGGACGAGGTGTGGCTCCCGGGGATCGTCGGCCAGGTCGGCGTGCTGCCCGGCCACGCGCCTCTGCTCACCTCGCTGCGCATCGGCGAGCTGGGGTACCGCCAGGGGGCGCGCGAGCACTACCTGGCGCTGCAGTGGGGGTTCGCGGAGGTGGCGACGGACGCCGTCACCGTGCTCGCCGACATCGCCGAACTGCCCGAGGAGATCGACGTCGAGACGGCGCGCGCGGACAAGGCCTCGGCCGAGGACGCGCTGCGCTCGGCGGCGGGCAAGGCGTTCGAGAAGCAGCGCGCCCAGCTCGAGTCCGCGGTCACCCGCATCGCCGTCGCTGCGCGCCGCTGAACGCGGGCGACCGAGCCCCGAGACCGGCACCAGCCTGCGGGCGGGCACGACACGCTCCGCCCGAGATCGCTCCTGCGAACCGAAGAGTCCCGCTGAGCAGGCCAGCCCGGCTGTGCGCTTCTCCGCCCGGCCGACGTTGATCCGGTCGAGAGGGTGACGCAGGGCGGAGAGTTCCGGCTCGGCACCGGGCGAACCCCGGCGGTGCTCCTCTTGGAAGGGCGGAACCATGACAGGGCGTTCACTGGTTGTCTCCACGTGCATCCTCGTTGGGTTGCTCGCGGCCGCGCCGGCCATGGCCGGCATCACGATCGAGGAGATGCCGCTCGCCGACGGTCGCCGTGCCATCGTCCACGACGGCAAGGTCTACCTCCCGAATCCCGCTGGAGCGCTCAGACTCGCCCCCAAAAGGCGCTACGCGCTGAAAGGGGGCGGGGAATTGGCGGTGAAGGCCGGAGGAAGGCTCCACCGGACCGTTCTCGAGAAGGGGTTCGACCCGCAACCGGAACCGCCCGGGATCAGCCTGCACGGGGAACTCCTCGGCGGCGAGGAGGTCGTCCTCGAGCGCCGCCAGCTCTTCCTCGTCAAGGCCGGCGCGAGGAGCCTGTCCCCCGATGGTTCGTATCGCCTCACGGGCGGCGCGAGCCTCAAGGTGCTCGGTGGACGGATCGTGGAGCTGTCGAGCCTGGAGGGCCTCACTCTCAACGGCGCGAACCAGGCGCAACGCTGACCGACCCCCTTTCTGTCGTTGGTCCCGCGGCGGTCGTTCACCCGCGTGCGGACGCTCCAACCGAACCAATGGAGGACGCACCTCGGGAGTGCGTTCGCGATGTCCCTGGACGGGGCGGTCGGAGCCACCCCGGCGGTGTCGGCCGCCGAGGCGACCGTACCGGAGATCGAGGCACAGGCGACTGCGGAACCCGGCCTCGTCCATGCCGCCGCATGGGTGGTCTCGCTGAAGGGGCAGGGGGCTTCACCGCCCAGCACCCTCGGCTCCCGCTGCCTGCTTCGCGCCGTGGTACGACACGCCCCCGGGGAGGACCCGGGGGGCGCGGGTTCAAACCGCTGCTGCCGGGAGATCAGAGGCGGCCGGCGAGGCGCATGTCCGAGGGGAACGGCGACGGAAAGCGCGAAGCCACCGGCTGCACGGCGGCCGGCTGGGGCAGCGTCGCACCCCGGCGCACCGTCAGTGTGGCGACGACGCGCCGCTGGAACGGTGGGCTGCCCTCCTGATAGCTGCTCATCGAACGGGACAGATCGGCGGCCAGCTCGATGGCGAGAAACGAACCGAGCCACGGCGGCGCGTACTGGACGACGAACTGGTACTGCTCGCTCTCACTGACGCTGCTGGAAACGTCGTTCTCGGTACGGCTGTACGAGCCTCGCGGCGTGAGGGTGAGGTGGAGGGAGGCGAGTGTGAAGGTGGGCTGCACGGCCGCCATGTACTGGTCGGTGCGTCCCATGGGCTGGGCGGCGTCGGTGCGCGTGCCGGAGAGCATGCCGTTGAGCGACAGCCACGGCGCCATCGTGCCGTTGGCCGAGAGGTTGACGGACATCACCTCCTGATTGGACCCGGAGTTGACCTGGTCTTCCATCTCCTGCCACGAAAGCGCCTGCGAGAAGCTCGCCACACCGGCCATCTCGGTGAAGTTCAGCGTCAGTCCGGTCATCGAGCGGTCCGTGGCCGGCAGGTAGCGCTCGGGATCCGCGGCCCCCTCGGTGGCGTTCAGCGTCGCCGAAGCGGACATGCTCACCCGCTGGCCGAGCGGCAGGGAGAGGTTGAGAGCGGTTCCGTCCTCGGTGATCGTTGGTCCGCCGCCCTCGTTGCCCCCGCTCTGCAGGCGGCGCGCCTGCAGCGACAGGGAAGCGCGGCCGAGCATGGTCGAGAGGGAGAGATCGCCGCCGCGACGGTCGGGCACGCCGCCGGGCGTGAGGCCGGGGTTCGCCGGGTTGATGAACTCGGCGGCGGTATCGCGCAGGGTCAGGCCGTAGGTGACCTTGCCGAGCGTACCGGTGGCGCCGACGCGGAACGCGTTGCCCTCGACCTTCTCGGCGTCCGCGGGTTCGAGCCGTCCGCGCGCGCCCTCGAACAGCAACTGGAGCTTCGGGCTGACGGCCCACCGGCCGAAGATGCCTACCGCTTCCGAGGAGGTCGCCGGAACCTCCGGGATTCCCTCGTCCTCGGAGCGGAGGGCGAAGGCGCGCAGGAGAAGCGTGTTCGGGTCGCCGGGGAACTGGTATCCGGCCGCCTCGATCTGCTGCGAGAGCATCATCATCGAGGTTCCGACGCTGGCCGGGATGTCGTTGGTGGTCCGGTAGTACGAGAGCGCCCCGACCGGAGTGATCGCCTTGCCCTGAACGCCGCCGCGGGCGAGCCCGGCCATCAGGAACTCGCTCTGGTCGAGAAAGTCGGGGGGCGAGTATCCGCCGCGCGCCTCGGCCCGGAAGTTCGGTCCCCCCGCGGCGAGTTGCACGTCCCAGTTGCGGCTCTCGCTGGCGGTCGTGTGGGGCGTCTGGAGCGTGTGACTGCCGCCGATGTCGCCGGTGGCCTTGGCCTCGACGGCACCGGTGGCGATGTCGAAGCGGGTCGAGAGCTGGCCGCGCGCGGTCTCCCAGCCGGAAGCGCCACCCTGCTCCTCCTGACCGTTGACCGTGACCTGGATCAGCGCCTCGCCGTCCCGGTGAGGCGGCGGCATCAGGCCGGCTCCCGCCTCGGCCACCTCCTCGATTGGCGGAGCGACTCCCTCCGGCAGCGCGGGGGCGCCCTCCGGCGCAGCCGGGACGCCATCTGGGAAGACCGTGAAGGTCCACGAACTCACGACCCCGGCGAGCGACAACTGGACGGTGTGCGGACCTTCACCGAGTTCCTCGAGGACCTCGAACGACACGCCGTCCGGCTCGAAGACGGCCATCTGGGTCACATCGGTGGCGTCGAGGAGGAGGATCACCTCTTCCGGCCTCACCGCCCCGCTCCAGCGGGCCTCCAGTCGGGGCCTCCGGGTGGTCACCGACTCCCCGTCGGCGGGCGACGTCGCGGTCAACTGCGCCGGGAGTTGCGCCAGCCGGTAGGTGTTGCGACGGGCCTGCGGCGATGTGCGGACAGTGAGCAGGACGAGTCCGCTTCCGCCTCGCGGCCCGCCCTCGTGGTCGAGCGCCCGCACGCGGGCGCGCAGCGGCCCCGGCGGTGCGTTGGCCGGCAGCAGGTACTCCTGCTTGCGGGTGAGCGCCGAGGCGAAGGGGACCTTTGCGCCCTCGGCGTACAGCTCGAGCCGGTAGACCAGGCCGGGAACGCCGCCCGTCCAGCGGACCAGGGAGCGGCCGGAGACCGGATCGAGCTGCATCGGCTCGAAGGTCAACTCGACCCTCTCGGGGAGGATGACGAAACTCCGCCACGGCGTCGGCTCGCCCTCGACCTCGCCGGGGAACACGGGACTGACCCTGAACTGGTGCTGGCCCGGGCCGAGCTCGGCGATGTCGGCCGCGGAAGGTCGCCACTCGCTCTCCGCCATCCGACGCTCGATGCTCGGGCCGCCGCCCTCCCGCACGATCTCGACGAGGAACCCGGACGCACCGGGGAGCAGGGACCAGCGCATGAGCGGCGCTTGCACGCCGAACGCCGCACCGTCATCCGGCGCCAGGATCGTGAACTGACTGCGGCTGTCCAGCGCCTGGATGACCGGGACCGGAGTGGAGACGAGGGAACGCGGCTGCTCGATCACCAGTTCGAGACGGTGCTCTCCGACGAAGGTAAGGGGAATCGGCACACTGGCCTTGACCTCGACGGGCATGCCGCCGGACACCTGGGCGGTGAAGTGATCGAACGGCATGCCGTCCAGGTGCCACGAACCGACGACGGTACCGAGGCCCGTGGTGGCGAGCAGACCCCGCGGGTAGAGCGAGTCCGTCGTGGAGAGAATCGTGTACGGCAAGGGATGCACGACCGCCGCCACCGTCACGCCCAGGGGCGCCGCCAGCGAGGTGGTCGGGAAGACGACCAGCAGCACCCCCTGCGAGGTGCGGGTCCCGTCCGGGTTGGTCAGGTCAATCCGGTAGCTCCCCGCCGGTGCGCCGGCGCGAATCGAGACCGCCACGTCGGCGAGCGTCGGCGAAATCACGGTGGTTCGCGTGATCGTCAGGTCGGGCGTGGGAGAGCTGGCGATCGCACCCGGCCGGAAGTAAATCCCGGACAGGCGGAGGATCGAGTCGGCGGTGCCCACCGACAGCGCCGGCGGAACCACGGCCTCGATCGCCGGCGGGAGGGGATTGACGGTCACGGGCAACGTCGCCGAACGAGCGCCGGTGATCCCGGAGGCAACGCCCTGCAGCTGCGCCACGTGGGACGCGGCGTAGGAGTCCGCCGGGGTGCGCAGCGTGATCGGCCGCGCGCCCCCGGCCGGGATCGTCAGCGAGACCGGGTCGACGGTCAGACCGGCGGGCGCCTGGATGGTCACGGTGACCGGGGCGTTGAATCCGTGCAGGGGTGTGACGCCGACCGACACCTGCGCGGAGGTTCCGGCGTCCATCACGACCGCCGCGGGCGTCAGGGTGAGGGCGAAGTCGGGGGGCGGGACGAACTGCACCGCGAAGGCCGCGGTGCGCGTTCCCGTGACGGTGGGCGCGGTCGCGGAGAAGGTCCCGCTGACGGTTCCGGGCAGCGTCCCCATGGCGGCGGTCACGGCCACGATCTGCGTGCCGCCAGCGGCGACGGCGAACGCCGCCGGGGCGAAGGTGACGCCGGGGAGCGAAGGCGCGACGACGTTCACGGTCCCGGTGAAGCCGTACAACGGTGTGGCGGCGACCGTGACCTGGGCGCTCCCGCCGGGGATCAACGCGATCGCCGGCGGCGTCACGGCGAGGGTGAAGTCCGGACCTGGTGTGACGTCGAGATTCAGCGTGACGGTTCGCGGGCCGAGCACGCTCGGCGCCGTGCCCGTGAACGACACGCTCTGCGCCCCGACCGGGGCGGTCGGGCTGACCGCTACGGTCACCGGAACGGTGGAGCCCGGAGTGAGGGTGAACGCCGCCGGGGTCAGCGTCACGCCAACGCCGGGCGTCGCCGTGACCGAGATCGTATCGGCGAAGCCGTTGAGCGCCTGGGCGCCGACGGCGACGGTAGCCGTGCTTCCTGCCTGGACCGGTACACTCTGGGGAACGACCTCCATGGCGAAATCCGGACCGGCGGCGATGTCCAGCGTGAAGTTCGTCTCGCGTGGTCCGACCACGCTGGGCGCGGTCCCCGAGAAGGCGATCACCACCGGTCCGACCGGCGCGGTGGGGGCGATCTGCACCGTGACCGGCATCGAACCGCCGGCGACCAGCGTGAACGTCGCGGGCACGAGCGTGACGCCGACGGCGCCCGCCGAGGTGACCGTGATGGTGTCCGCGAACCCGTTCAGCCCAGCCGCGCTGACGGTGACCTGGCCGCTGCCTCCGGCAGGCACGGGGAGCAGCAGCGGCGCGACGTCGAGCGTGAAGTCCGGTCCCGCGGTCACGGTGACGGTGGCGTTCGCGGTGTGCGGCGTCCCCGTCGACGGCGTGAAAGTGAACGTCAGCGGGTAGGTCCCGGGCGCCACGGTGGTGGCAGCCTGGATCGTGAAGCCGGCCGGAACGTACCCAGGTCCGGTCAGCGTCACCGACGGTGGCGTGAGCGTGAGGCCGGCCGGCACGCCGGAGGGGGTCACCGTGACGGTCGCGGCGCTGAAACACGCGTTGCCCGTCAGCGAGGCCTGGAATCCGGTCGTGGTGCCGCCCGCCGGGACCGAGACGTTGGGCGGCGACAGGCCGGGGGTGAAGTCGGAGGCGCCGACGTTCACCGTGAGGTTGGCGAACTTGACGATCGGGAAGCCGACCGCATCCTCGACCCGCAGGACCACGGTGTAGCTGCCGGGAGCCGCGCCGGTGGCCTGGACGGTGAACGGCACGATTAGATTGGGCGGCATCGCCGCCGCCACGGGGTTGAGCGGCGTCACGGTCAGGCCGGCCGGCACGGTGATGAACGACAGGACCGGCGTGCCGGCGTAGCCGTTCGACGATTGGAGGACGATGCCGTTGGCGACGGCGGACCCGCCCTCGCAGACGCTCATCGAGGGTTGCGTGTACGAGACGAGGATGTCCGGAGGCGGCACGATCACGGCCATGGGAGACGTGGCCGGCGTCGCCGCCATCGGCCCGTGGAACATGGTGCCGTTGTAGGTCTGCGGGGTCGTCCCGGGCGAGACGGAGAAGTTGAAGGTGAGCGGCGGATAGGGGGGCGAAACGGTCTGCGTCCCGCCGACCGAGATGCCGGCCGGGAAGCCGCCGAACCAGACGTTGAGCGGGGTCGTGTACCCCGGATCCGGAGTGATCGTCACCGTGATGTTCTGTGTGCCTCCCCACACGATCGTCGCCGGGTTGGGGGTCGCCAACGCCGTGTACGACGGGGCCTGGATCTGCAGCGTCATCGAACCGGCGCACGGCACACCGGGGGGGCCACCGCAGAGCGCGCTCGGATCCTGCATGTTGATCGTGTAGGTGCCGGGGGTCGTCGCGGCGGTCGCCTGGAACTGGAAGGTGGTCGAGGCGCTTCCCGGGAGGGCTGCCGGGAACGTGTACGTCACCGAGGCCGGCACCGTGCTCACACCTGCGGGGAGGCCGCTGAACGCGATCGCGTGCACGCCCGGCGAGCCCGCCGTGATGTTCGAGATGGTCAGGTTCACCGTCGCGCTGGTCTGCGTCGGGAAGATCGACACCGACGGAGGCGCCGCGCTGATCTGCGCCGGCGCCTGCCCGGCAACAAGCATGCCGACGGCGAGCACCGCGAAGAGGATGGCGCGCGAGCGGCCCCGCGAGGGTGCGCCGGCGCCGGAACGGGAGGCGGTCGTCTGAAACGGCATGGCTGTCACCTCACTCTCCCTGGAGACGGGTCGAAGGCATGGGAACTCATCCCGACCACTCATGGCTCTGCCGAGGTAAACGACATGCGGATGGAAAAGCGCACGGACGGGAGCGTCCGCCCGGACCTCCCGCGCGCAACGGAAAGGAGACGGGCCGTCGGGGACCCGCGGCATTGCATCCTCCTCCTGGGTGGGCCGCCGGCGGTCGTCCGGCCGGGCACTCCCGGGATCACATCCACTGACGAAGATCGCGCCGGAGGTGGTGCGCGGGAATGCCTGCCGGCGACAGACACCTGCCGGAACGCGCCACTGGAGTCACCTCCAGTCCCCGGTGGCGACGAACCCTCCCCAGGCGAAGGGGTGGGAGAAGCCACGGGCGCGGCGCTGGCGGAGAACCTCGAGTGCCGCTGCTCGCACGGCCTCGGCGGTGGTCATCCGCCGCTCGAGGCGCGCCCGGTACAGCGCCCCCATCCACAGCCGGGATGCCTGGTCGTCCACCGCCCACAGACTCATCACCACGGCCCGGGCGCCGGCGGCGCGGAACGCCCGCTGCAGCCCGAGCACGCCCTCGCTGGCGTGCAGGGCACCAATCCCCGTGTCGCACGCGGACAGCACGGCCCACTCCGCGCGTCCGAGGTCGAGCACGGCCACCTCCTCGGCGGTGAGGATGCCGTCGTCGCTGCTCTTGCCGGTAGCCGTCACGTTCGCCCCTGCGAACGCCAGTCCGGCGGCGCCGACCGGCCCTTCCATGACGGCGATCCCCGTGGGAACTCCGCTCGAAGGGGCGAGTCCTCCCATCCCTCGGGTCGAGCCGGGGCCCACGCCGGTCGCCCCGTCGGGGAAGAAGCCGTGGGTGGCGATGTGCAGCACGGTGCTGTGCGGCGCCAGCTCCTTGAACGCCGTCTCGGTCGCCCGCTCCCGGGTGAGCAGCGTCGCCGACCCGACCTTGGGCGCGTCCACACTGCCTCGCCAGATGGCGGCGATCTCCTCTACCTCGAGCGCCGCTCCCGGGAGAGGGGGGAAACGGTGGCCCCGACCGACGGCTGCCGGTGCGCCGTTCGCCCCCGCGGCGGACATCGCCGGATCGCCGAACGCAGGGCCGCCGATCGCCAGGAGGGCCCTGCCGCTCGCGCCATCGGCCGCGAACAGCAACTCGCGCTCGGCGGTGAGCCGGTGGAAGAGTGGTCCCGATTCCAGGAGATACGACGTTGCTCCAGTCGGGAGCGCGGCCCAGTTGACCAGGTTGAGCGCGCCGTCTGGAACGACGAAGACGAGGTGCGTGCCCTCCAGGGCCGGGACGAGGGGATCCCAGAGCGCGTGGCGGAGTTCGCGGCCAGCTTTTCTGTACGCGGCGAGCGACTCCCTGGGGGAGCGTCCGGCCTGCAACGCGCCGCGCGCCGCTTCGGCCGACCAGGCGTTGATCTTGGCCTCGATCCCGGGGGCGCCCCCGAGGAAGACGACGGTCACCTCTCCGGCCCCGGCGGGGAGAACGAACGCGAGATAGAGGGCCGGGAGCAGTGTCGACCGGAGGCTCCCGAGAGTTACTCGGCCCTCGGCGCTCGGCTCGTCGACGACCCGGACGAAGGAGAGGAGCGCACTCCCGGGCGGAAGCAGGGCGGCGACCTGTTCGAGGGTGAGGCGGTCGCGAGAGAGGCGGGCGCCGGCAGCCGGATGGTACCCGGCGAGGGCGCGCTCGGCGTCGTCCCGTCTCCGGTGCAGTGCCTCGATTCTCTCCAGGGATGAGTCGGACGCCCCGAGATCTGGTACGGCCCCCAGGGCCGAGGCGAGAATCGAGGTGGCCGAGGCCAGCTCTGTCTGGAGCGCCCTCAAGGTGGGGTCGTCGAGTCCGACGACAGTTCTCCGCCGCTCGATGAGCGCGTCGAGCACCAGACCGCGGGAGCGGGCGACCGACTCCCAGGCCCTGCGCCGCTCCTCCGGCGTCGTCGCTGTCCGGCCGAGCAGCCCGAGCAGCAGGTTACGGCCGGACACGCGGATGGCCGCGTAGCGCAGGGACTCGGCTTCGGAGAGCTGGGACGCCAGGGCGACGAGGTGTCTGCGAGCCACCTCCTCCGACCGCAGCGCGGTCGCGAAGGCGCCGGCGGACTCTCCCTGCGCCCGCTGCACCCTGGCGAGAGTGAGCAGGCCCTGCGCCACGATGGGGTGCGTCTCGCCGTAGACCGCGGTCCAGATCGAGACCGCCCGATCGGCTTCACCTCGGGCCGCGGCGAAGTCGCCTGCGGCCAGGTGCACGAGCGCCAGGTTGTGCAGGCTCTCGGCGACGAGAGGGTGGCTGTCGCCCAGTTCCTTGCTCCGGATCGCGTGCGCACGGAGATGCGCCTGTTCCGCCGCGGCAAGCTCGCCGAGAGCGCCGAGGACCCCGCCGTGGTTGGTGACGGTCAGGGCGACATCGAGGTGGTTGGGGCCGAAGCGCTTCTCGCGGATCGCCAGCGATCGTTCGAGGAGCGAGCGAGCCTGCTCCGGCCGACCCTGTTCCGCGAGGAGAGTGCCGATGTTGTTGAGACTCTGAGCGACCTCGGGATGTTCGGTACCGAGAGTCTTCTCGCGAATCGCCAGCGAGCGTTCGAACAGGGCGCGCGCGGCATCGAGGTCGCCGAGGGTGCGCTCTAGGTTGGCGAGGTTGTTGAGCAGACCGGCGACGTACGGGTGCGCGTCACCGAGCTGCTTCTGGTAGATGGGAAGGGCGCGCCGCATGCACGTGCGCGCACCGTTCCAATCGCCCGACTGTTTGAGAACCAACGCGAGGCTGTTCAGCGCGCTTGCGACTCTCATGTGCTGCGGTCCGAAGAGGGTCTCGTAGACGGCGAGCGCTCGCTCGAGGTTCTCGCGGGCGCCTCGAAGGTCGCCGAGTTGTCGCAGCGTCGTGCCGATGTTGTTGAGAGCGTCGGCCGTGGATGCGTGATCAAGGCCGAACAACCTCTCCCGGATCGCCAGTGCCTGCCGGTACAGCGGCAGGGCCATGTCGAAACTGCCCGAGTCGAAGAGCAGGTTGGCGATTCCGTTGAGGCTCTCGGCCATCTCCGCGCTTTCGGCGCCGAACGTTTTCTCGCGGACCGCGAGCGCCTGTTCGTAGAGCGGTTGCGCGGCGGCGAACTCCCGGTGTCTGCGCAGCACGTCTGCCAGTCCGACCATGCTCGCCGCGGTGTCCGGGTGCTCCCCTCCCTGGAGCCGCGTGCGAATCGCGAGGGCGCGCTCGGCCAGGGCTCGCACGTCCGCCGAGCGTTCCTTGCCCAACTTGACGCTGGCGGCGACGATGACGTCCAGGTACTCGGCGGCGGCGAGCGATTCGCTCCTCTCGCCGCCCTCGAGCGCGGTGAGCTCGGCGCGGGCGCGCTCCTCCGCCTGTCCGTACTCACCGCGGGCGAGCATCGCCCGCGCCTCCTCTGACGTGTGGTTTCCTGGGTCGGCCTGGATCGAGGCCGAGGACGAGAGGGCGACGAGCAACACCGCCACGAACCGGAAGCTCGCGTGCGTCATCGCCCTCCCTCTTCTCTCACTGCGGCGAGCTCTCGAGTACGAACTCCCTCAGCCACGCCTCTCCCTGAGAGGCTCGCTCGGCGAGACTCGCGGCGAGCTGGGTCAGCCGACTTCCCGGCCGGCTCGACGCCGGCGGCGTGCTCGCCGCCAGACCGCCGACGCCGCGCAGCGCGACCACCTCGGGCATCGGACGCTCGATCCGCTGCACCGGCCTGCCGGCGTCGGCGGCGCGCAGCTGGAGAATTTCGCGCTCGAGTTCGGGGAGTGGCCGGCGTGCGGCGACGACCAGAATCGTCTCGCGCCCTCCGGCGCTGGTCACGACCCAGTCCTGGCCGATGCCGTCGCGCTGCCCGGGGAGGCGGTGGCGTTGCCGCGCCGGGAGCGGGTTGGCCAGTTCGAGTTCCGGAAGCGGGAAGAGCACGAACAGGCTGCCGTTGCGGTCCTCGTCGAAGACGTAGAGGTGGACCGGCTCGGCGCATGTCATGGCCAGGAACAACCTGTCGCCGGGGTGCACCGTGCTGCCGTTGGCCAGGGACTCGGAGCGCCCGTCGCGGTTCCTGTACAGGGCGGCTTCGATCGAGGGGGGGTGCCTCGGCGCAGCCGTCGCCGACTCCGAGTCGGCCGCCGTGACCGGCAGTGCGGTGACGTCGAGCAGCACGCGGTCACTCAACGCGGCGAACGCAGGCTCGAGGCGGATGTCGTCGAACGCCGGCTCCTCCTTGACGCGGAGGAAGCGCTCGTCGCGTTCCTCGACGGCCCGGGCGAGCCAGGCCATGGCCTCGGAGCGGTGTCCGAGGGCGGCGTGGGCCCTGGCGATCAGGGCGGGGGACGCCCAGGCGCGGCGTGAGCGCTCCTCGAGCCGGGCAAGACGCCAGTGCCACACGCCGGTCATCCCCGAGGACGCGAAAGCCCTCCCGAAGTCGGATACCTCGTCCGGGTCGGACCCGGAAAGCGTCAGAGCGTTCTGCCACTGTCCGACCGCTTCCGCGTACATGCCCCTCTCCTCGTGAACCGCTCCGAGTATGGTGTAGGCGGCGGCGGAGGACGGCTCGAGCCTGATCGCGGTGTGCAGTTCGCCGATGGCCTCGTCGAAGCGTCCGGCCTCGAGGAAGACGGCCCCCGCGCTGACCCGGACCGAAGCCGAATCGCCATCGCTGGCGAGCGCGCGTCTGGTCGCGACGATCGCCTCCTCGTGGCGTCCGGTCACGGAGAGCAGCTCTGCGTAGGAGCTCCACGTCTCTGCGCATTCCGGGTCAAGGTCGAGGGCGCGGAGGAACTCGCGTTCGGCGGTGGCCCACTCCCAGTCGCAACGGAACGCGATCTCGGCGAGCGCGGCATGAGCGGCGGCGAGACCGGGGTCGAGGACAAGCGCGCGCAGTGCGGCATGGCGGGCGCGCGCCCACGACTGCGGGGGCGGCTCCCGCGGCGGCTCGACGAGCGCAGCCAACCCCCAGGCCCGCGCGAGACCGGCGTGGGCGGCGGCGAAGTCGGGATCGTGATGGATCGAGCGCTCGAACGCCACGATGGCGCGTTCGAGCGCCTCGCCGGTGCGGACGGCGGCAAGTCGCCGGCCCGCCAACCAGGCGTACACGGCCTCGGGTCGTGACGCCCCCTGCGACGACGCGTCGGCATCGGTAGGGGCGGGAAGCTCGAGGCGCAGTGCGCGCGCGAGCCGCTT
Organism: Acidobacteriota bacterium; assembly: GCA_040754885.1. Classification (GTDB taxonomy): domain Bacteria; phylum Acidobacteriota; class Thermoanaerobaculia; order Thermoanaerobaculales; family Thermoanaerobaculaceae; genus JBFMCD01. Next base: position 140,951 of record JBFMCD010000115.1, on the reverse strand, counting down.
CACTCCCTCGTCGCCGAGGGCCGCCGGGTCCCTCGACTCACCGTTGACGACGGTGCGCCACAGCAGGGAACCGTCGTGAGCGTGAACCAGTTCCAGCGTGAGCCGCGCAGCCCCCCCCTCGGACTCGACCGTGCCGACCACCAGCGCCGCGACTCCCAGAGCCTGACCGGCGGCCTGCGGGTCGAAGATTGCTCCGGCCAGGCGACTCACCGACCTGTCCGGGGAGACCGAGAGTCCCGGCAGGAATCGGAGTCGCCGGGCGAACGTCTCGGCGAGGCCGGGGCCGAGAAACTCCGCGTCGGTACCCCCCGTCGCATGGAACGGCAGAACGGCAAGCGCCCGAACCTTGGCGGGAGAGAGCGACGGACGTTGGGAGAGGACGGCGAGATAGGCAACGGTCGCCAGCACGACCGCGCCGGCTCCCGCCGCGACCCACCGCCACGGCCACCAGGAGGGCGCGGTCGGCGCGTCGTGACCCTTGTCGGGTAGGGCCCGGGCGAGCGACCGCTCCATCTCTCCGGCGCTGCGGAAGCGGTCCCCCGGGTTCGGGGCAAGGGCCCGCTCGACCACCTCCGTGAATGCAAGCGGGAGATCCGGCCGGCGGTCGACGAGAGGTACCCGGGCGCCGTTGTGATGATCTTCGAGCAGTTTACCGAGCGTTTCGGGCTCGATCGGGTAACGTCCGGAGACCAGTCGGTAGAGCAGGACTCCGAGAGAATAGAGGTCGGAAACGCGCGTCGGTGCGCCCCCACGCAGGATCTCGGGCGCCATCGCCAGGGGCGTGCCGCAGGCGCCGTTCTGGCCTCGCGACGCCACGGTCGTGCCGGCGCCGAAGTCGGCGAGGACGATGCGGCCTCCGCGCTCGCGCAGGACGTTGGCCGCCTTGATGTCGCCGTGGACCAGCCCAGCCTCGTGAACGGCCGCGAGGGCGCGGCACAGATCGACGCCGAACAGCGCCGCTTCCTCGGCGCCCAGCGGCCCCCCTCTGGCCAGTCGCTCCTCGAGCGACTCCCCCTCGATGAGGTCGGTCCACATCCCCGCCCGTCCGTCGTGACGCTCGACGCCGTGAACGGTCAGGACATTGCCGTGCCGGACACGGGCGAGCAGCCGCGCCTCGTGAAGGAAACGCCTTGCGCCCGCGTCCGCCGGACCCTCGTCCGCGCGCCACAGCTTGAGGGCGACGTCGCGCTCGAGGAGGGGGTCCCAGGCTCGGTAGACGTCGCCGAAACTGCCCCCGCCGATCCGCTCTCGCACGTGCAAGTGGCCCCATGTGAAGAGGATCGTCTCGCTCTCCTGGGCCGGTTGCGGATCCTCGGCGCGTTGCGCGGCATCGCGGAACGCCGCGGCGACCGATGCGATCCCACGGAGTCCGGCGATGCGCGGATCGCTCAGAGGCGTCGCCTCCCAGTCGACCGGCGTCTCGTCGGCGATCGCCTCGGCGACCGCGAGGACGTGGCGCTCGTCAGCGGCGGCCATCCATCGCCTCGGCCAGGCGCACCAACGCCCGGCTGACCGTCATCCGCGCCGCATTCGCTGTCGGCGCGCAGATCGCATCGGCGATTTCCTGGTAGGTGTATCCGAACTCCACTCTCAAGATCACGGCCTCCTGCTGCGTCTCCTCGAGGGTCGCCAGTGCCGCCTCGTACCGCTCCACCAGCTCGTGGCCGATCGCCTCCTCGACCAGCGAGGGCGCGTCGTCCGCGATCGCGTCGGTGAGCTCCTCCCCGCCGGGGCGGCGGACGGTTCGGCGCAACTCGTCCCGGATGGAGTTGAGCAGCGTGCGGCGCAGGTACGCCAGGAACGCCCCTTCCCGCCGGGGTACGAAGCTCTCCACCTGGTTCAACGCTCGCAGGAGGGAAACCTGCACGAGGTCGTCGGTGTCGATCATCCCCCGGGCCCTCGCCGGCAGCCTCCCATGGGCCCAGCGGCGGAGCGCCGGGAGACAGCGCACGGCCAGCCGCTCACGGGCTCCGTCGTCCCCCGACCTCACGAGTTCGAGCAGGCGCGCCGTGGTCTCGAGGGTGGCAGCCGGGATCATCCCGTCCAGGCTGGGACCGTCCGTCCCGGCGACGCGGGAATCCCGCGATGGGCCGGGATGCGAAGGCTCGGGTTGAGGACCCTTCATGGCGTGTCTTTCGTGTGCTCTTCGACGAATTTACGACAGTTGTCACGGGAGAGCAAGCGAAAATCGTGCCCTTACGAGAGGTGGTGACGTCCCCAAGGGTGAGAGTCAGGGGCCTCGCTGTCGGCGTCCGGGGAGGGTCGGCGGTTCCGGAAGACGCGCGGACGGTAGTCGGGTGGAGTGGTGTCTTTCGAGCTCTGCAAGAGCGATCGGACATGGCGCTCCGGGGATCCCCGGCGCCGTCTTCTACGGCTGAGCCGCGCGGAACGTGTCGCAGCGGTCCAGCTCGCCGGTTTCGAGCCCGACTCTGAACCAGCGCGACCGCTGCGCCGAGGTGCCGTGGGTGAAGGAGTCGGGCACGACATACCCGTGGGCCTGGCGCTGGAGCCGGTCGTCGCCGATCGCTGCCGCCGCCCCGAGCGCCTCTTCGATGTCGCCGGGCTCCAAGATGTTGCGCATTCTCTGCGCGTGGTGCGCCCAGACTCCGGCCAGACAGTCGGCCTGCAACTCGACGCGCACCGACAAGGCGTTTGCCTCTTCCTCGGAGAGACGGGATCGGCGAGCTTCGACCTGTCCGGTGATGCCGAGGAGGTTCTGCACGTGATGGCCGATCTCGTGGGCGATCACATACGCCTGCGCGAAATCGCCTGGCGCGTTGAAGCGGCTGCGCAACTCGTCGTAGAACGACAGGTCAATGTAGACTCTTTGATCCGCCGGACAGTAGAACGGTCCCATCGCGGCCTGTCCGAGGCCGCACGCCGACTGAGCGTACCCCGAGTAGAGGACCAGGCGCGGCTCGACGTACCGTTCACCGGCGGCCCCGAACAACGCGCTCCAGGTGTCCTCGGTTTCGGCGAGGACGGTGGAGACGAACGCCTTCATCTCGTCGTCCGCGCCGGCGGGTGCGGCCGGGGCCGGAAATGACGGCTGCTCGAGGCTGGTGCTCGGAACGTTCTGAAGCAGCTCCATCGGGTCCACGCCCATCAGCAGCGCTACCAGCAGCACGACGAGGACGCCGCAGCCGCCGAGACCACCGGCCCGCACGCCTCGGCTGAACCCGGCGCCCCGGCGATCCTCGACGTTGTCGCTTTGCCTGCCTGTTCTCCAGCGCATGGGACACCTCGAGTAGACCAATGATCGCACAGTCGGCACGAGGGCGGAGCGTGAATCCGGCCGGACGGCCCCGAGACACCCGCAATCGGCGCCGATGCGACGCAGGGTCAGGCGGGACCCGAGGAGGACACGCAGGCAGTGCGGGTCTGCGCTTCTGGCGGGTGGCGGTTGACGGCGGGCGAGGCGTTCAGCTCGCGGAGCCTGGCGAGCGCCTCGGGTCTGACGAAGACGAACGAGATGTCGGGAGCCATGTACTGCGTGGCCCGCTCGAAAGCCTCGACGGCGCCCTTGCGGTTGCCGGCTGCCAGACGCGCCTGGCCCAGGGCGTGGAGATTGCGCGGGTTGCCCTGGTCGGAGGCCTCCAGTTCGCTCACCGCCCGCCGGGCGTCTCCGGAGGCGAGCGCGAGCAGTCCCTCGAGAGCGTGTGCCTGCCGCTGCAGGTCCGGGATCTGCGCCGAGGCGACGAGCGAGCGGAATTTCTCGGTCAACCTGCGCGCCTCCTCGAGATCGCCACGCGCGAGGGCGACCCTGGCCATGTCGAACACGTTTTGACGGAGGTAGCTGGCCAGCACCAGCGGTCCGAGGGACGCGTCCTCGGCCTCGATCGCGCAGCGCTCGAACGACGCCTGCGCCTCGTCGAGCCGGCCGGCGTCGAGGAGCACTTCGCCCGCGAAGTCGGAGTCGAACGCGAGCGAGCCGAGGTCGCCTGAACGCGTCGCGATTTCCCGGCGCCGAGCCACCTGCGCGAGAGCGTCCTCGGTCCTGCCTTCGTAGACGAAGGAGGCCGCCAGCCACGTCAGCGCCTGGCGCCGTTCCCGGTCGTCCTTGGCGATGAAGGCGAGCTTGGTGAAGCTCTCTCGCGCCTGATCCGGCCGCTCGAGGAAGAGGGAGGCGATGCCGATGCCGATGTACGAAGGGGCGAAGTTCGGGTCGAGGTCGAGCGCCCGGGAATAGGTGCGGATCGCCTCGTCGAACTTGCCCCTGTTCATCAGCAGCTCGGCGTACGAGTCGTGAGGGTTGGGCTCGTCGGGGATCAGCTGGGCGTACTTCCTGAGCACGGCCTCGGCGTCGTCCCACTCTCCGGAGTACTTGAGTGCATAGCCGAGCATGTTGTACGGCGGAGGATAGTCGGGAGCGGTGGCGATGGCCCGCCTGTACGTCCCGATCGCCTCCGACCACTCCTGGCGTTGGAAGTAGAAGTGACCCATCGCCGTGAGGATGCGCGCGTCACTCGGGAAGGCGGAGACGAGCGCTTCGAGATGAGTCCGCTCGATCTCGGGGAGACCGTTGAAGGACGCCTCTGTCGCGAAAATGAGGTGTCGTTCGGGCTCGCTGACCCGGTCGGCCAGTTCGACCGCTCGACGCAGTGCCTCGAGGCGATCCGACGTCTTGGGCGCCGTGGTGGAGCGGCTCAGATGTGCCAGGGCGAAGTCCGGGTCGAGCGCGATCGCCTTCTCGAACAGCGGCACGGCATCCGAAGGTCGCAGGCGCTCGTAGGCGTCGCGGCCCTTGACATACAGCTTGCGCGCCGACGCGGAAGACGTCGTGATCGGGAAATTCGCATCCGGAGTGCGGGAACGGTCGGCGCAGCCGACGATGGTCGCCGCAATCAGGGGAGGAACGATCCACAGCTTGCCCATTCTGGACTCCCGACTCCGACCCGCCGGGTCACACTGAAGTACGTCCCGCTCCGCCTCGAGGTTTCCCCTTCCCTCCACCACAGCCCGTTGCGTCTCGGGAGTCCGGCAATGGCAAGCCAGGCGCGCCCCTGGGCCCGAACCCTCGAGCGGGCAGGAACCGGGGACCTCGACCGGTCGACGCCCCCGTCTCGGAGCGGGCCACGCCTCGTGGTTGGAACCCACCGGTTCGCGGCTACTTCTTCAGCGCCTTGATGAACGAGGCGTCCACCCACCAGATGTCCGGCTGGCCGTTACCGGCCTCGCTCCCCAGCGTTCGAAGGCGGGCGTAGTCGAGCCGGCCGGTCAGGTCGGTACGGACGCGGTTGGACATGAAGAAGAGGAAGCGTCCGTCCGGCGAGAGCGACGCGGCCCAGCCCTGAGTCTCCGGGAGATTGACCGGACGGCCGAGGTTGACGGGTTCGCTCCACTGATCGTCCGTGGAGCGGAAGACAACGTGGTAGTCGGAGGGTCCGATCGCTCCCGGCAGTCCGATCACCGCGAGGACGAGGAAGCTCTCGTCGGGCGCCACGAAGGCGTTGAACCTGGTCCGGCCGGCGTTGACCTGCGCCGGCAGGAGCTCGGGTTCGCCGTACCGGCCCTCGACGAGCCGGGAGCGGAGGATCATGTCAGGTGCGCCGCCCTCGCCGTTGCGGGTGAAGTAGATCGTTCCCTCGCGGGTCAACGAAGGGAAGTACTCCTCGCCGTCGGTGTTGACGGGAGCTCCGAGATTGACGGGTTGGCTCCAGGCTTTGCCCGAGCGCTCGACGTACCAGATGTCGATGTTCCTGTCGGTGGACGGATGCCCGGGTCGGGGCCGGTTGGAGGCGAAGTACAGCCGGGAGCCGTCGGCGGACACGAACGGCTCGATGTCCATCACGGTCGGGTCGCCGGAGAACGGCACGACCTCCGGCCCGACCCAGCGACCGCCCTCTTCCCGCACCACGACGAGCGAGGCAAAGCGGTACTGCCCGCCGACGACGGAAAAGTAGACCTCCTTGCCGTCCGGCGTGACCGCGACGTCGCGCTCGTACAAGCCGGTGGATACCAGGCCGGGCGCGAAGCGGGCCGGCTCGACGCCGGGCACGGGCTGGCCGAGGTACGTCGGAGTTCCCTGTGCGGTTGCGGTCGCGGCAGCCGAGGTGATGCTCAGCAGAGCGGCGATGGCGGGCGAGAAGCGGAACGTCATGTCGGACCTCCTCTTGCTTCGATGGTTCCGTCGTGCGGGTCTACCTGGCCACTGAGAGCAGGTACGCGTCGACTTCGTTGGCGAAGTAGGTGGGGACAACGAGCAAACCGGTGGCGGGGACGAACTCGAAGTCGGCCGCGGCGAGCGCGGCCGAGCGCGAGTCGAGCAGGATCTCGACCCGACCATCCGCGCGGACGGCCCACACCAGGCCTTCCCACTGCGACACCAACAGGCCGCCGCGACCGTCGGAGCGGAGTCCGTCGAGGATGCCCGGTCCGAAGCGCATGATCGGCGTGACGGTGCGCGTCGCCAGATCGATTTCCTTGAGGCAACCGTCGCCGTTGGTGGCGACGATCAGCCGCCCGCCGTCGGCGAGCAGACCGTTCGGCCTGGCGATCTCCGGACCGCGGAAGAACAGCTCCACGACAGCGCCCGCCATCCGGTAGATCGACGCGGTGCCGCTGTCCGAGACGAAAACGCTGCCGTCCGCCGCGACGGTCACGTCGTTGGGGAACACGGCGCCGGGTAGCGGGTACCGTGCGGCGATGGCCCCCGTGGAGGTATCGATCTCGGCCAGGGCGTCGCGTTCGACGGCGTACAGTCGATCGCCGCGGACGGCGAGCCCCGCCGGTCCCTTCAATTCGGTCGCCCACATGGACTCGGCGAGTGCGCCGTCCGCAGCGAGTCGGGAGACGAATCCTCCCGCGCCGGCCGGGCCGCCGAAGTTCGAAACGTAGAACACCCCGCGTGCCGAGTCGAAGGCGACGGATTCGGGAGTGTTGAAGCCGACGGTTTCCCAGGCCGGGGTCAACGAAGCGTGGCGTGCGACAGGATCGCCGGTGTCCGGCCGCAGGCGCGCCATGAACCCCCAGCCGCCGAAGTTCTCGGTGACGGCGAAGAGGATCTCGTTGTCGCCGGCGCGCAGGTCGAGGATGACCGAGTCGTGGAGACCGACCGCGCCGTAGAACTGCGAGTCGCGGCTCTGAAACGAGGCATCACCGGAGAATGTTGGGTGTCCGTTGAGGAACACCGTGACCTCGTCGCTGTAGCCGAAGTCGAGCCGCACGGCGCGCGCCCGCTCCTCGTGGATGGTGGTTCTCGCATAGACGGTCTCCGGCAACGGACCACCGCGGGGGTGCCAGCGCGACACGTTGACCAGCCCCGTCGGCTCGCTCTGGATTTCCCTCCACTGGAGCGACACCCGCTGCGGTCCGGGGTGGGTGAACCGGGCGAGGCGGCGGACCGGGAACGGCTGCGACAGTTCCCACCGGGTGAGCAGACCGGGGGGCGTCGCCGTGGGCGGCACCGGCGCGAACGGTGCGGGCGGGGTGGCGCTCACGCGAAGGTTGGCGAAGTGCACCTGCCCGGACGCCGGGCCGATCAGGCCGATCATCCCCGGTGCGATCGGGCGCTTGAGTTCGTGCATCACCAGGGCCGGTTGCGTCGAGCCGTCCAGGAACACGCGCGCCTGGGAGCCGGCGAACTCGAGGCGGAGGTGAACCCATCGCTGATGGGGAATCTCGGCCGCTCCCGTGAAGCCCGGACCCGTGTAGAGCTGCCAGGCATCGAGCCCGTGGAAGACCGGCGTGTACTGGAGAGCGACCGGCGTGCCCGAACGATGCGGGCGCAGGTAGAACCACTCAGCTTCGCCCTCCGCCTGCACCCTGAAGGCTACGCCGACGAACGAGCGCGACCCGTCCATGGCCACGTCGACGTCGACCGTGCCGTCTGCCAGCAGCGGTTCCTTGAGCGTGCCGCCTCCCCTGAGACTCCTGACGCCGAGGTGCTCGACGACGCGCGAGCCGGCCTTGGCGAAACCGGGAGCGTCGAAGTCGACAACGCCGTTTTCGGCCGCCACCGGAATCGTCAGCGCGAAGGCGAGCGCCGCGGGCGCGGCGAGAGTCAGTCCTCTCCCGAAACGGCACACCACACACCTCCGCAGCGAGGGCCGGCCGGGGTTGCCGGTCGTCTTCAGGGCAGCGGCGGGCGCCACCGGTCAGCGCCCCGATATCGCGCGCGCCGCGGTCGTGGGCGGCGCGCCGATGGTCACGATCGAACCGAGGCCGCTCTTCAACAACCGTGGCCCGAAAGCGGAGGCGAGTACCGACACGGCGGCTTCGCCGGTGCAGTGCGAGGGCGCGACGCGCTGCACGCCGAGCTTGTGCAGGTCGCGAACCACGCTTCCCAGCTGATCGGCGGTGAGGCCGCGGAGGTGGAACCCACCCATCACCAGCGAGATCTCCCGCGCATCCAGGCCGCGCTCACCCGCGGCGCGTCTGGCCTCGGCGACCATGTCGACGATCCCCGGGTGGGCGCATCCGGTGATCACCGCCAATCCCTGTTGCGTGGTCACGACCATGGCCATCTCCGCGAGGTCGGCGCCTGCCGGCAACGGGCGAGTGACGACCATGCCAGGCGCGACCTTCGTCGCCTGCTCGATTCGGACGAAGCCGCCGCTGGACCCGCCGTGCGCATCGACCGTGTCAGAGGCAAACGGGAGGTAGACGCGCAGTTCGGGCACCTCCGCTACTAGAGCCGCGAGCCCTCCGCTGTGATCGGCGTGCGGGTGGGAGATGACGACGGCGTCGAGCGAGTCGGGGGCGATGCCGAGGGTTCGGAGATTGGCCATCAGAATGGCCGGATCCCGGCCGGTGTCGAAGAGGATGCGGCGACCTTCTCTCTCCACCAGGCACGAAAAGCCCCAGTCTCCAACCGTCCCCGGTGCGGACCCGACGTTGTCGTAGACGACCGTGAAACGAACTCGACCGGGCCCGAGAGCACGGACAGCGGCGCTGCCGTCATGGGGTGGGTCGACACCTGGAAGCAGCGCCAGGATGGCGAGTGCGACCGCCGCCGAAGATCCGATCCCCATGAGCCCTCCTGCTCCTCTACCCGGCCGCGAAGCACCCACCGTCTCGCCGCCGAGGCCGGACCGCGCGTGCGGTCTTCTCCTGTCTCGTCCGTGGGTCGGTCGGGTGACTCATGCGCCGTGTGTCCACTCCCGGTTCACCAGTGCCTCGAACCGCGGGTGACCGTGCAGGCTGCGCCAGCGCGGCTGCAAACGCAGAGCCCTCGGACCGAGTGGGCCGGGCAACTCGGACAGCCGTTCCAGGACGTCGAGCGCGCGTTCCCGCTCTCCGACGGCGACGAGGATTTCGGCGAGAGACTCGAGCGCCTCGACGCCCTCGATCGCATCGCGGGTCACCGGACACGCCTGCACGGCCAGCTCCGCGGCCGCGATCGCCTCGGCGTTCCTGCCGAGCCCGGCCAGGGAGATGCCACGAAGCTGATGCAGCCGACTGTTGTTCGGGTCGGCCTGGAGGTTCGCGCGGATCTGCTCGAGGGACTGCGTGTGATGTTCGTGGGCGCCGGCACGGTCTCCGGCCCACGCACAGGCAACCGCCATCAGCATCGACTTCGGGATCATGCGGTCGTACGAGGCGGCGGTCGGCTCGTCTGGAGGGAGTCTCTCCGCCCGCGCGAGTGCGTCCCCGAAGCGCCCCTCGGCCACTTCCTGCCAGAAGAAGGCGCGCGACAGATCGGCGTCCGACCGGTCCGGAGCGGCTTCCAGTGTACGCCGGGCGCCGGGGAGATCTCCGAGCCCGTCGCGCTGGATGAACGAGGCGCTCGCATACCCGAGCGCCTCGTCGGGGCTGAGACGGATGACCTCTTGCTGAAGTCGGAACGCCTCGTCGCCGAGGCCGAGACAGAAGGCGGTGATCGCCGCCTGTTGGTGGAGAACGATGTCCTTGGGCGCGAGTTCGAGCGCCCTCTTCTGGGCGTCCCAGGCCTCCCGCCAACGTCCAAGCCGGCGCAGGAGATAGCCCTCGAACGCGTGCACGCTCGGCCGGTCGCCGAAGCGCGACCGCGTGGCGCGGAGCCGTTCGAGTGCGCCGGGAAAGTCGCGCTCGCACCAGTACAGGTAGAGGATCTCCGAATCGGCGGTCTCCACCGCGTCGGGGGACAGGGAGCGGGCCTCGTCCAGCGCCTCGCGGGCCAACCGCTTCATTTCGGGCTGGGTCTGCTGGTTCATGTGGTAGAGAAGGGCGTACGCGCGGGCCAGCATGGCGTGTGCCCGGGCGAACGAAGGGTCGAGTTCCACCGCGCGGCGGAACATCGTGATCGCCATCTCCTGGCCGCGAGCGACCTGCTGCCGGTGGGTGTGGAACAGCCCGCGCAGAAAGGCCTGATACGCCTCCGGGTTGGTGCTGGGCGGCGTGTCCAAGGCTTCGGACTCATGGGTTCCGAGCGCCTGCTGCAGGTGCTGGAGTACGGTGGCGGCGATCTCCGACTGCAGCGAGAAGACGTCCTCGGTCCGGCGATCGAGGACATCCGCCCACACGACGGTGTCGTCGGAGCAGCGGACGAGGGAAGGCGAGATGCGGACCTTGCCGGGTTCGCCCGGCAGCGTGTGCCACCGCACCGCGCCGCGCAGGACATAGTCGGTCTGCAACTCCCGGCCGATCTCCCCGGCAGGCCGAGTCGGGCCGACACGCGGGTCGTTGCGCGGTGGAGCGACGACGCCGAGGCTGCGGACGGACGCGAGACGGTTGGATATCTCCTCGGTGATTCCGGCCGCGAGGTACTCGTCCTCGGCGTGTCCCAGATTCTCGAACGGCAGCACGGCGACCTTGGCCCGCCATCCCGGCGAGGGGACCGATGGCGGATCCTTGAAACCGATGACCAGGGCGAAACCCGCGACAGCCGCCAGCACCGGAATGGACCACAGTCCCCTCGCGACGCGCCGGCGCGCCTTCGAGGAGCCCTCGGCCCCGTGGTCCTGGCCGGCGACCGGCGTCACCGGCGCAACCAACCGGTACCCCCGCTTGGCGATCGTCTCGACGTAGCTCGGATGGTGCGAGTCGTCGCCGAGCGCCTCGCGGAGCTCGAACACGGCACGCGAGAGCGCGGAGTCGGCGATGAACTCCCTCGCCCAGACCTCGTCGATAAGCCGTTCCTTGGCGACGACTTCGCCCGGCCGAGCGGCAAGCGCCTGGAGGACGTCCATGACCTTGGGTCGCAGCTGCGCGGAGCGACCGTCCCGGCTGAGCCGATTGAGGCTGGGCTGAACCAGCCATTCACCGAGACGAAAGTCCCGCGACGGTGCCGTCGTCGCGCCTCGGACCATGGTGCTGATACGCACATCGTCACGTGAAGTTCGCCGCAACGCCGCCGGGTCGGAGAAAAAGGGTGGGGGGGCATGGCGGCCCCCCGCGTGGAGGATGAGGAGTGTCGGGAGAGCACGCTGCCGGCGTGTCAGGGCGCTCCCGGCGAGAGGAGAGATTCGATGGAAGGAACGTCACAAGCTGCACCTCTCCCTGACCATCGCGTTGATCTCCTGGGAGGTCGGCGCGCCCGGGTATGGGGGATACTCGGTAAGGCCGGCGAAGTGGAGAGCCTCGTGGATGAGGACGAGCATGGCCTGGGGCGTCATGAGCGAGCCGAAGCTGTCGCACAGGACGGTGTCGCTCGCCCCGACCCAGGTGTAGGCCGACGCGCCGAGCGCGCACCGATTTCGGGCCATGCTGTGCCTCTGGCCGTAGTAACGGGTGCGTGCCAGCATCCTCGGGCCGTCGTGCCCGAGTTTGGCGAAGAGATCCGCGCAACCGGAGCTTTCGCGGACTCGACCGACGGCGTTCGGCCACGCGACGAGCAGCCGGGTGGAGACTGTCTGCGACGAGATCCCACTCATCGCGGGACGCCCCGAGGTCAGTGGATTGGCGAACTTCATCATCTGATGCAGGTCGATCGACAGGGTGTCCGTCCTGCTCGCCACCGACCAGTCGAATCCCTGCGCTTCGGGTTGTGGAGGAGCCGCGGCCGCCACGGCGGGCAGGAACAGCCCCAGCGCCGCACCGAGCACTCCGGCGGCCACCTTCCGGAATGGGCGCGAGGGGTGAGCGACGGCGTCGTGCCGTCGTGGGGCGTGTGCGCGGTTGAGTGTCTCGGTGACCATCGCCGTGTTCCTGCTGCGTAGTGCGCTGCGGGCGGGCACGAAGTTGTTGGCAGGGCGCTGCGGGCGGCTTGCGGCAGGATTCAATTGTCATTCCGGCCGGTCGGGGAGTGTCCCGACGTCCGTCTGGTCCCTGGATTGGGCCGGTTCATCCCGGACTGCCGGTGCCTGCCGGCGAACCCGAGCCGAGCCCTCGCCTCGCGGCGCGGTACCGCGGTACGCTTCCGGGCGTGAGCGAACCCACCGGACTTCCAACGACCGTGGAACCGCTGGACGCGTGGAGCCCCGTTCACCCGGCGGCGCTCGCGCTCTCGAGAGGCGAACTGCACCTGCCCCGATCGAGCCGCGCGGGTGGAAGACGATCGCCGGCGCTGGCGCAGGCGCTGGCCGATCGCCACCGGATGTGGGGCCTGGATGTCGATCGGCAGCTGGATGAGTGGCTGGCCGGAGCCGAGGTGGTGGTGACCGGGCAGCAGCCCGGTCTTCTCGGTGGTCCCCTCCTGACGCTGGTGAAGGCCTGCGCCGTGTCGGCCGAGGTCGCCCGCCTACGCAGGGCGGGGCACCGGGCCGTCGGGTTCCTGTGGCTCGCGACTGCGGACGACGACCTGCCGGAGATGGGCTGGGGGCGGATCGCCGTCGGCGAGGGCGTCGTCGAGTGCCGGGAAACGGCGTGGCGTCGCGGCGACAGCGTGGGTGGCGTGGCGACGGTGGGCACGGAGTGCGCGCGCCTCCTGGACTCTCTCGACGGGCGGCTCTCCGGGGAGTCGGGACGGGAAGCGGTCGATCTGGCCCGAGAGTGCTTCAAGCCGGGGTCGCACCTCGGCGACGCCGCCGGCCGGTTCCTCGGACGGCTCCTGCGCGACACGGGCGTCGTGCTCGTCGACGCGACGACGGGGGAACTCGCGCGCGCCGGGGCGGCCGCGGTCGAGGCGGTCCTGACCCGACTTCCGGTCGCGTGGGAGGCGCTGCACGACGGCACGGCCGACATGGTGCGCAGGGGGTGGACGGCGCCCCTGCGTGTCACCCCCGCGACCCTGCCGCTCTTCGCCTTCGACGGCACGCGCCGCCACCGCGTCGCGACGCACGCCGGCGCCTGCCCAGCGGAACGACTCGCCGAGTTCCGCCGCGACCCGACGCGTTTCCTTCCCAACGCGTGGGTGCGCCCGCTGGTCCAGGATGCCGTCCTCGACACCTCGGTGTCCATGCTCGGTGGGGCGGAGCTGGCGTACCACCTCCAATGCCTGGCCAACTGGGAGATTGCCGGGGTCCGCAGGCCCGAGTGGCGGCTGCGACCGCACGTCACGGTGGTCTGCGCGGCGGAGCGCCGCCTGGCGGCGCAACTGCAGGTCGGGCCGGAGGTGCTCCTGCGGGCGAAGCTCCCCGAACACCTGCTCGGCGGCGGCAAGACGCGCCGGGCGATGCGGCACCTGGTCAACGCACTGGAGTCGAGGCTGGGCGCGGTGGAGAGCGCCGCCGGGCACGAGTTGCCGGCACTGCGCGGCGATCTCGACGCCACGCGCAAGCGCATCGCGTCCGGTCTCCAGTGGCTCGAGCAACGCATCGAGACGGCGTCGGCGAAGAGCGCCGAGGTGGACGCCGCTCGCTGGTCGCGCCTTCGCGCGTTCCTGAGGCCGAACGGCCGGCCGCAGGAGCGCGAGTTGTCGGTCCTCGCACCGCTCCTCAAACTCGGGCTGGACTGGCCCGCACAGCTCGCCGAGGTCGTCGATCCCGGTCATCCCGGGAATCACCTGCTGTTCTGGAAGGAGGGCGGAGCATGGTGAACGAGATCGACCTCATCGCCTTCGGGGCGCATCCCGACGATGTCGAGCTGGGGTGCGGCGGGACGGTGGCCAGGCTCGCCGGGGCGGGGTCGCGCGTGGCCATCGCCGATCTGACCGCGGGTGAGCGCGGCACGCGCGGGGACCGCGCCACGCGGGGCCGCGAGGCGGAGAATGCGGCCGCCGCGCTCGGCGTCGTGATGCGGGAGTGCCTGCAGCTGCCCGATGGCGGTCTCAGCCCTGACGATCCGGAGCAGGTCGCGGCGGTGGTCCGCGCCATCCGGAGACATCGCCCGCGAGCCGTGTTCGCTCCGGACCGCGGCGATCCGCACCCCGACCATCGCGCCGCAGCAGATCTGTTGGGGAGGGCGCTGTTCCTCTCCGGCGTGCGTAACGTGCGGCCTGAAGACGGGGAACCGTGGCGGCCGCGACTGGTGCTTGCGTACCCGGGCCCGCGCCAGCTCTTCGAGCCCTCGATCGTAGTCGACGTCACGAGCGTCTACGCGCGGAAGCGCGAGGCGGTCCTGGCGCACGCCTCGCAGTTCGATCCGGAGCGGGGCGGGAGGACGCACCTGGCGAGCGGGTACTTCACTGCCGCCATCGAGGGCCGCGACCGAGCCGCGGGCAACACCGTCGGCGTCGAGTTCGGCGAGGGCTTCCGCGCGCCGGGCCCGCTCGCCGCGGATGAACTATCGTGGCTGTTGGGCGGGCAGGGGTTGCACCCCGGTCTCCGTACCCCGGAGCGGGCATGAGGGAGGCTCGATGAGGATCGGTGTCACGTGCTACCCGACGGTCGGAGGTTCGGGCGTGGTCGCAACCGAACTCGGCCTCGAACTGGCCCGCCGCGGACACGAGGTCCACTTCATCTGCTACGCCTTGCCCTACCGTCTCGGACGGGTGCCGCCCGGCGTGACGTTCCACGAGGTCGCCGTCCCGGCGTACCCGCTGTTCCAGTACCCTCCGTACTCACTTGCGCTCGCCTCGCAGATGGCGGACGCCGTGAAGAACCACGGCATCGAACTGCTCCACGTGCACTACGCGATCCCGCACGCGGTCTCCGCCCTGCTCGCCCGCGAGATCCTGGGCGGCGGTCCGAAGCTGGTGGTCACGCTGCACGGCACCGACATCACGGTGGTCGGCGCCGACCCGTCGTTCCTGCCCATCACCAGGCTGGGGATCGAACGGGCCGACGCCGTCACGTCGGTGTCGCGGGCGCTCGCCGGGGAGACCCACGAGAGGTTGGGAGTGACACGGGCGATCGATGTCATCCCCAACTTCGTCGACACCTCGCGTTGCGACGGGGTGCTCTCCGCGGCGTATCGGCGCAGGTTGTCGCCGGATGGCGCCCCGTTGCTGGTCCACGCCTCGAACTTTCGCCCCGTCAAGAGGATCATGGATGTCCTCGAGGTGTTCAGGCGGGTCCACGAGCGGATCCCGGCGCACCTTGCCATGGTCGGCGACGGCCCGGACCGGCCGGCCGCGGAACGCTTCGCGCGCGAGGCGGGGATCGCGCACCGCGTCGAGTTCCTCGGCAACGTCACCCCTGTGGAGGGGGTGATGGGCGCCGGCGACGTGTTCCTGCTCCCCTCCGCCGAAGAGTCGTTCGGCCTGGCGGCGCTGGAGGCGATGGCGTGCGGCGTGGCGGTTGTCGCCTCCGACGCCGGCGGCCTGCCCGAGTTGGTCGTCGACGGCGACGGCGGGTACACCTGTCCGGTCGGCGACGTCGCGTCGATGGCGGAGAGGGCGATCTCGCTGCTCTCGGACCCGCAGGAACTGTTCCAGCAGCGCGACCGGGCGCGGAACCGGGCCGCGACCGAGTTTTCCACGGCAAAGATCGTGGACCAGTACGAGGCGCTGTACCGCCGCCTCCTAGAGGGTTGACGGCACCGGGTCGCGCGTGCCGGGCGGTGTCCACGGGCCGCAGCGGCACACGCGGCGGACCGCCAGGAGCGAACCGCGCAGTGCGCCGTGCCGGCGCACGGCCTCGGCGGCGTAGGCGCTGCACGTCGGTTCGAGGCGACACCGGCCGCGCAGCCACCGCGACTCCAGCGGCACCGACTCCTGGTACAGGCGGATCGCCGCGAGCAGGGCTCGGGCGCTCAGTTGGCGCTCGGGCGGTCTGACGAGATCGACCGCCGCGGCCCCGATCAGGACGGCCGGGACCAGCCACCACGTCCTTCGAAAGCGAAGGAGACGCGCGCCGGGACCGACGGTCGGCGCCGGTCCCGGCGATGCGCTTCCGATAGGTGTCATGGCGCCCTGCGCCCCGACGTCACAGCTTGTCTGCGAAGTCGGAGAGCCCGGGGATGAGGAAACGCTGGCCGTTGACGCCCTTGACGATGCAGACCACGCGAACCGCGATGAAGGCGAGCCAGATCAAGGGCATGCCGACCGCGAGGACGCACCCCACGCCCGGGATCATGCTCAGCCCGCCGTAGACGACCCAGACGATGATCTCGGCGACGAGCAGCACCAGGCCGTGCTTGGCGTGCCACTGCACCTCGCGGTCGTTCTTCTCCGCGAGCAGGGGGACCAGGGCGAGGAGCCAGAGGTACGCGAGTACGACCATGACGTTGCGATTGCTGTCCGGTGCCGGCGCGGAAGGTGGCGGCGGCGGCATCACAGGGGGGCCGGCAGGATCCTGATGGGTCATCGTCTCCTCCTCATTCTGGGAAGGTGTTTCACCGGGATTCTAGACTACCCGGGATGCCTTGGGAACCTGCCCCGCAAGCTTGACAGACAACGTCTCGCACAGGATAGTGAACCCAGAGACTCACCGTCTTCTCAGTCGGTACAAGGTCGGTGCGAGGTCGGCGACGCCGGCCGGCGATGTTGCCGCCGGCGGCAGGGATGAAGGAGGGCACGAGCATGAGCGCAGTTCCAACCCCACCCCCGGCTCCGGGGAAAGACTGGCTGACGACGCTGTTGTTGTGCATCTTCCTGGGCGGCCTCGGAGTGCACCGCTTCTACACCGGCCACACCGGGATCGGCGTCGCCCAGCTGCTGACGCTCGGCGGGTGTGGGATCTGGGCCCTGATCGATCTGATAATGATCGCCACGGGCAGCTTCAAGGATGCCGACGGGCGGGAACTCCTCAAGCGCTGACGGGCGCGCGCGGCTCCTGTTCGCCGTCCTGACGGCCGGCGTGGTGCTGGCGTTGCTGTTGCCGGCGACGGCGCTCGACGGCGCGCCCTCCGTGTGCCTGGTGCGCGCGGCCGGGATCCCGTGGTGCCCGGGGTGCGGCATGAGTCGCGCGCTTTGGCACGCCGCGCACCTGGAGTTCGAGGTCGCGTTCTCCTACAACTGGCGGGTCGTCGTCGTCGCGCCGATCCTCGCCGCACTCTACCTGCGGCTCGCCGCCCGCGTCGTGTTCCGCTAGCTGGAGGGGACGCGAGCGCCGATCAGGGGCCAGGCTTTGGTTCCCGAGCAGTTGCCTGCGCCGGAGAGGGTGGTCGTGACGGTTCCGGCGAGGCGGCCGGAGGAAACTGCCGTGGCACTCACTTGGAGCGTCACCGCCACCCCGGAGCTGGTTCCCGAGAGCGAGAAGGCGAAACCACCGTCCGGATCGATCAGCACCGGTTGGGGCAGCTGCCCGGCCAGGCGCGCCAGTTCGCCGCCGGTGCACGAGGACACGTCCTCGTCGGTGAAGACGACGGTGGCGTCGACCGCCGTGACCGCGCCGCCGGCGACGGTCAGCGTGATCGGCGTGTCGTAGGTCGGTTTGTCCTGCTTGCCCACCCAGGCACCGTCGCGACCCGCCCCCGACATCTCCACGGTCGAAGGGTCTCCGGTGCGGTTGTCGACGCGCGAGGCGAAGGCGATCACCCGCCCGCTCCCTCCCGTGACAGTGACGCGCAGGCGGTGGTTGGATCCGAGCGTGCTGCCGACGTCGGTGAGCGGGAACTGACTCGGCTGCCAGGGCAGAAGCGAGTAGGTCTTCGCCTCCCCAACCGGGTCGCCGTCGCCGTCGAGGCGCCGGACCTCGACCGTGCACGCTTGCCCCGTCGCCTCGAGGAAGCCGAAGTTCGTCCTCACCAGTCCCGCCGTGTCCTGGGCGAGGCCGATGAGATCGACGCTCTCGCCGAGACCGACGGCCGCCGCCGTCTGCTGGCCGGCGAAGAACTGCCCGGCCGAGCCGGTGCCCTTGTTGGTTGCCACGTTGGCGTCGTAGATCCTCCCGGTCACCACCACCGGCAGGTCGGAGAGGAAGCGCAGCGCACCGTACTCTTCGACGGCGAAGAGGGCCAGAACCACGTCCTCCAATTCGCGCGTCTGCAACGGTCCGACGACAACCGTGCTGGCGAGCGGATTGCTGTTCTCCACGTTGCGGCGCAGGAAGGAAACCTGCACCGTGGCGGACTGCGTCTCGGACGGGTTGAACACCCAGGCCGTGGTCCGCCACTGCGGACACACCGGAGGGTCACCCACGCACAGCCCCTGTGCGTGACCGACCGACGGGAGCACGACGTCCCGGGCGGGGGCGAGCGCCGCCGCGGGGACGGCGGCCAGCAGCGTCAGGGCGGCGAGAACCTGGGCCTTCACGGTCTTCTCCCCTCTGTCGTTGGCGCGGAAGCGCCGTCGTGGCACCGCCGGCGTCGCGGGTCGGTTCAGTTGCTCGCCACCCACCCGGCGCGGAAGTTCCGCGTCGCCGTCCCGTTGCACGTCGCCCAGTCTCCCGTGCCGCCGGCCGTCGCCGACTGCAGCGTCCCGGTCACCACTCCTTCAGTGGAGCGTGCTCCGGTCACCGTCCAGGTGATGGTGAAGATCGTGGAGGCGCCGTCGGTGTAGGCGACGTTTGGGATCGTGAAGGTGAACGAGCCGTCACCGCCGATCGTGATCGGCGGGTTGGAGGTGGCGTCGAAGTCGACGGTGAACGAGAGTGAACCGCACGGCAGCCCGGTCACCCCCTCTGTCGCGCCGATCCCCGTGGTGCCGATGGTGAGCTGGAGCCCGCCGTCCAGGCGACCGCCGTCGGGTGTCAGGACGACGCCTTCGAACAGTCCGGTGGTGCGGACCGAAGACGACGCCGGCATGGTCATCTCGATGGTGTACGGGTCGCCGGTGCGGTTGTCCAGGCGCGAGCCGGCGACGAGGACGCGGCCGGTGCCGCCGGTCACGGTAACGCGCACGCGCTGGTTGGTCGCGGTCGTCACCCCGAGCTGCTTGAGCACGCTGCCGATCTGCTTGGCCTCTCGGGGCAGGACCTGGTAGTTGTCGATCGTCCCGCCGACCGTGCCGTTCGGCTCGATCCGCTCGAAGCGCAACGTCACGGTGTTGCCGGTCGTCTCGACCAGCGCGAGGTTGGTGCGGAAGGTCGCATCCTCCGCGGTGCCGATCACGCTGGTGGACTGGCCACTGCCGATGGCCGCGCTCGCCGGGAGGCCGGGGAAGAACTGGCCGGCCGTTCCGGTGCCGATGTTGGTCTGCACGTTGTTGTCGTAGATCCGGCCGGTCACCACCACCGGCACGACCGAGACGAAGCGCAGCGCGCCGACCACGCCGTCCAGGTTGAATCCGCTCTGGAAGATGTCCGCGAGTTCGATGGTCGCCCCCGCCGCTACCGGCACGTCGAAGGAGTGGATCGGGGCGCTGTTGTCGGTGTTGCGCGGCAGGAACACGACCTCGACCGTGGCGGAGGTGGTCGCCGAAGGGTTGTGAATCCACACGTCCGTGACGAAGAACGGCACCACGCCGCCCTGCGGCGTACCGGCGATCCGTCCGGTCGAGATGATGTACGTGTCGCTCGACGGCTGCACCGCAAACGCTGCCGAAGCGAGGGTCAAAGCGACCACGGCGAGGGTGAGTCTTCTCATGGCGGCCTCCTCGTGCCTGGCGATTGTAGCCGAGACTCGACCGGAAGGTGTACTTCGGGTCACGGCGGCGGCAGCGGTCGGCACGGGTTCTGCGGAAAGACGACGAACGACGGCGTCACGAGTTGACGCGAGCGCGGAGGAGCGTTGTGGGTTGGCCGTTCTCGGTTGTCCGTGAAGAAAGAAGCGGCGAGGCGTGGGCGGTGGACCGTGGTCAATGGCCGCAGCGGGGGTCGGGTGGAGGGGTGGTCGGGGTGTGATGGAGGCGAGAGGGGCGAGGCCGAATTCACTTCGGCCGAGCCGGGGGGCTCGGGGGGGCGCAAGGCTGCGGGGGTTGGTTGGGGGGCAGCCGCCCCCCCGAGAAGAGGAAGCGCCTGCGAGCGAAGGGTGGGGGCGCGTCACGGGCGCGGAGCGGGATTCGCTCCCGCGTAGCGCCAGGGGGTTCGGGGGGCAGAGCAGGCGGGGGAACGGAACGGGGGGCCTGCGAGCCCCCCGAAACAGATGGTGCCGAAGGCCGGACTCGAACCGGCATGGCTTGCGCCACACGCCCCTCAAACGTGCGCGTCTACCAATTCCGCCACTTCGGCACGGCGATCACGTCGCATCTACTTCGTCTCGGGCGCCTGCTGGGCCGGCGCCGGTTGCTGCTCGGCCGGGGCCTGTTGTTCAGTCGCCGGGCTCGCTGGCGCAGATGCCGGCGTCGCGGCCTTGAGGCCCGAGGCCACCGACCGTCCCTTGCGGCCCGACATCACCGCGAGGCCGATACACAGGACGACGAAGAGCACGAAGGACGCGGTGGTCAGCTTGTGCATCAACGTCGAAGTGCCGCGTGGTCCGAACGACGCCTGAGTGCTGGCGCCACCAAAAGCGGCGGCCACGTCCGCGCCCTTGCCCTGCTGGAGCAGGACGACGAGGATGAGAAAGACGCAGACGATGACGTAGAGAATGATCAGCAGCGTGAACATCACGGCTCCTCTGCCCGGCCGGAACGGAAGTCCGGAGCAGAGCGGATGATAGCCGAAAACGCCTCAGGGTCAAGGCTGGCCCCGCCGACCAGGGCGCCGTCGACGTCCTCTTGGGCAAGGATCGCCGCCGCGTTCTCGGGCTTGACGGACCCTCCATAGAGGATCCGCGTCTCCGCGGCCGGTTCGGGTCCGAACAGATCGCTCAGGCGTTGGCGGAGGAACGCGTGGGCCTCCTGGACCTGCTCCGGGGTGGCGTTGCGGCCGGTCCCGATCGCCCACACCGGTTCGTAGGCGACGGCGAGCGGTCCCGGCTCGAGACGCGAGAGCACGGCGGATTGGCGGGTGAGGACCGCGAACGTCGCGCCATCCTCGCGTTCCTGGAGCGTCTCACCCAGGCAGAAGATGACGGACAGCCCCGCCCTCTGTGCCGCCGCGGCACGCGCGGCCGCGGTCTCGTCGGCCTCGCCGAAGTACTGGCGCCGCTCGGAGTGACCGACGATCACCCACCGCGCGCCGGCCTCCACGAGCATCGGAGGCGCCGTTTCTCCCGTGAAGGCCCCGGACGTCTCCCAGTGACAGTTCTGGCCGCCGATCGCGACCGCCGAGCCTGAGGCGAGCATCACGGCGGCCGGCAGGGCGGTGAACGGGGGGCACAGGACCACTTCGGGTCCATCTGGTGCAATGTGCACCAGCAGCTGCTCGAGGTAGCGCTGGACGGAATCGGCGCTGCTGTGCATCTTCCAGTTCGCGGCGACGAGGCGACGGCGCATCGCTCACTCCTGCAGGACGGCGACGCCGGGAAGGTCCATGCCGGCGAGGAACTCGAGAGAGGCTCCTCCGCCGGTCGAGACATGATCGAGACGGACGACGACGCCGGCCTCGGTGACCGCCGCGACCGACTCGCCTCCCCCGACCACAGTAAAACCCGGGGACGCGGCGAGGGCCTCGGCGATGGCCAGTGTTCCGGTGGCGAATGCCGGCTTCTCGAACACTCCCGCCGGCCCGTTCCAGAACGCGGTGCGCGCCGAGGCGAGCACTCCGGCGATGCTCTCGCGGCTGGCCGGTCCGATGTCGAGGATCGCCTCGTCGGGGGCCACCGTCTCCACCGCGGTCACCCGGGCGGGTCCTTCGGTCGAGGTGGCGACCACGACGTCGGTCGGCAGGAGGACCTTGGCGGATCGAGCCGCGGCGCGATCCAGGATGTCGCGCGCGGTGTCGGTCAGATCGGCTTCGGCCAGGGAGCGGCCGATCTGCACGCCCCTGGCGAGCAGAAACGTGTTGGCCATCCCTCCGACCAGCACCAACACGTCGGCGAGGGTCGAGAGCGACTGCAGCGTCTCGAGCTTCCCGGATATCTTGGCGCCCCCGACGATCGCGACGAACGGGCGTTCGGGGTTGTCCCGCACGCGGGAGAGCGCCGCGATCTCGCGCGCCATCAGCGGACCTGCCGCCCGCTCGGCGAACAGCGCCGCGACGCCGGCGGTGGACGCGTGGGCGCGGTGCGCGGTCCCGAACGCGTCGTTGACGTAGACATCGGCCAGACCGCGCAGACTCCGGCAGAACGCCGGATCGTTGCGCTCTTCGCCGGCGTCGAAGCGGAGGTTCTCGAGCAGTACGATCTCTCCCGGGGCCGCCGCCGACACGGCGTCGTGCGCCACGTCACCGGTCACGTCGGCGACGAAGCGCACCGGACGGCCGACGTGGCGCTCGAGGACCGGCGCCACAGGGGCCAGCGAGAGCGCGGGGTCCGGTCTGCCCTTGGCGCGTCCCAGGTGGGAACAGGCGACCACGACGGCGCCGCGGAGCGCCAGTTCCCGGACTGTCGGAGCGGCCTCGCGCACGCGGGTCTCGTCGCCGACGCGCCCGTCCTTCACCGGCACGTTGAGGTCGAGACGGAGCAGCACCCGACGCCCCGCCACCTCGAGTCCGTCCATCGAGCGCATGGTCATCGTGTCCTCCCGGAGCCGCCAGGTCGCAACCGGAGAGCCCGATGCGGACTCGCGAATCACCGCTCGAACCGCGGGCGGACTCATTTCCGGTGCTGCGCGCCCATTGTAGTCCGCGATCACCGGCGCGAGGAATCGGTGGTGTACGATCGCTGGCCGGGGAGGTCCTCGATGGCCGTCGAAGCGCTGCGCTGGGGTCCCGGCCTGAGTCTGCTCGACCAGCGTCAGCTGCCGCTGCGAGAACGCTGGATCGACGTGCGCGACGCGGTGCACGCCGCGCGGTTGATCCGCGGCCTGGCGGTGCGCGGCGCTCCGGCGATCGGCCTGGTGGCCGGCTACGCGCTCGCCCAGGAAGCGTCTCGATCGTCGGACCTCGCGGTGCTGCGGAGAAGGGCGAGACGACTGGCCGACGCGCGTCCCACCGCCACCAATCTCGCCTGGGCGGTCGGCGTGGTGCTGGACGCGATCGAGGCCGCTCCCGCCGAGGAGCGCGCTGCGGCCGCCGAGCGGACCGCGCGGGCCCTGCACGATGCCGACGCTCGTGCGTGCGGCGAGATCGCCCGACACGGAGCGGCGCTGTTCGCTGGTCCGCGGGTCAGGCTGCTGACCCACTGCAACACCGGTGCCCTCGCCACGGGCGGAGTCGGGACGGCGCTGGGCATCGTCCGGGAGTTGCATGCGCAGGGGCGCCTCGACGCGCTGTACGCCTGCGAGGCGCGGCCGGTCCTCCAAGGGGCCCGGCTCACGGCGTGGGAGTGCATGCGCGACGGCATCCCGGTCACCCTCCTCTCGGATTCGGCGGCGGCCACCCTCCTCGCCCGCAGAACGGTGGACGGTGTGGTCGTCGGCGCGGACCGGATCGCGGTCGACGGCGCAGTGGCCAACAAGGTCGGTACCTACCCGCTCGCGGTGCTCGCGCATCGCCACGGCGTGCCGTTTGTGGTCGCGGCGCCGACCTCGACGTTCGACCCGGCGTGCGCCGACGGCGGCGCGATCCCGGTCGAGGAGCGCGGCGGGGACGAGGTCCGGCGCGTGTGGCGCCAGCGGGTGGCGCCGTCCGCCGTGCCGGTGTTCAACCCGGCGTTCGATGTCACGCCTCCCGACCTGCTGTGGGCGATCGTCTCCGAGCGGGGCGCGGCGCGCCCGGTGACGCGCGAGAACGTCGCCGCGATCTCGCGATGAGCCGTCGAGACGCATCACCATTCACCGATGAGCCCACCGTCGCGGCGCCCGAGCAGGCCGCACTCCAGCCGCCTGTGAAGACGCTCGGCATCGAGACTTCCTGCGACGAGACGGCGGTAGCCGTCCTCGATCCCGAGGGGCGGATCCTGTGCAACCTGGTCTCCTCGCAGGTCGCGGTGCACGCTCCCTACCTCGGTGTCGTTCCCGAACTGGCGGCCCGCCACCACGTCGAGGCGCTCGACCCGATGCTCAGCGAGGCGGACAGGATCGCCGGCCTCGCCGACGCGGGCCTGGTCGCGGTGACGCGCGGACCGGGCCTGATCGGTTCGCTGCTGGTCGGCACCTGTTTCGCGTCGGCGTACGCCTGGTCCCGCGGGCTCCCGATCGTCGGCGTGGACCACCTGGAGGGGCACCTCGTTTCGCCGTACCTCTCTCTGGAGGGACTGCCCGCGCGCGAGGCCGCCGACCCGACCGTGACGCTGGTCGTCTCCGGCGGGCACTCCTCGTACTTCCTGCTCTCCGGGGGTCGGGCGCGGCCGCTCAACAGGACGCGCGACGACGCCGCCGGCGAGGTGTTCGACAAGGTCGCCGCGGCGCTCGGTCTCGGCTATCCCGGCGGGCCGGTCATCGACAGGCTGGCCGAACACGGCGACCCGACCACGTTCCGCTTCGCGGTGCCGCGGATCAAGGATCCCTCCGGAGATCTGGACTTCTCCTTCTCCGGGCTGAAGTCGGCGGTCATCCGTGCCGCCGAGGGTTTGGCGCCGCTGCCGCTGGCCGATCCGCAGCGGCCGGGGCAGGCAATCCTCGATCTGCTGGCGTCGTTCCGCAGGACGATCGCCACCTGGCTGCTCTCGCCTCTCGAGACGCTGTTCGCCCGCCACGCGCCGCGCAGCGTGTCGGCCTCCGGAGGCGTCGCGGGCAATCGCGAGCTTCGTGCCGGTTTGGAGCGATGGGGGCGCGCGGTCGGTGTCGAGGTCGTGCTGCCCCCGGTGGCGCTGACCACCGACAACGCGGCGATGGTCGCCAGGGCCGGCCAGTTGGGGGCGCGCCGAGGCGCGTTCGACGACCCTCGTTCCCTCCAGGCGTATCCCCGTGCACCGTGGAAAGGCGGCGCCGACGCCAAGGGCCGCGTGGTCTTTCCCTGCATCTGAGTCGCGGCGTTGCGCCGCGCCGGTCCGGTTGTCTGGTTCATGTTCCCGGCCAGATCTCTCACCCATCTCCCCGGTCTGTTCTGTAACCCATGTGCCCGGTCCATTCCACGGCCCACGGCCCACGGCCCACGGCCCACGGCCCACGGCCCACGGCCCACGGCCCACGGCCCACGGCCCACGGCCCACGGCCCACGGCCCACGGCCCACGGCTTATCTTCTGCTAAAATCACAGTTTCGCGCAGGCGGCGCGTTCCGGAGAACAGGTGGACCAACGGCGAATCCGCAACTTCTGCATCGTGGCGCACATCGACCACGGCAAGACGACGCTCTCCGACCGCCTGCTCGAGTTGACCGGCGCGCTGTCGTCGCGCGAGATGACCGAACAGGTCCTCGATTCGATGGATCTCGAGAGGGAGCGCGGCATCACCATCAAGGCTCACACCGTGACGCTGCGTACGGAGGCTGCGGACGGCCTTCCGGTGGTGCTCAACCTGATCGACACGCCGGGTCACGTCGACTTCTCCTACGAAGTGTCGCGCTCGCTTGCCGCGTGCGAAGGGGCGCTGCTCGTGGTCGACGCCTCCCAGGGCGTCGAGGCGCAGACGCTGGCCAACGCCTATCTGGCCGCCGACCAGGGTCTGGAGTTGATTCCCGTGCTCAACAAGGTGGATCTCCCGGCGGCGGAACCGGAACGCGTGCGGGAACAGATCGAGCAGGTCATCGGGCTGGATGCCTCGACGAGCTTGGCGATCTCGGCGAAGACCGGCGCCGGTGTGCCGGAGGTTCTGCGCGCCATCTTCGACCGCGTGCCGCCGCCCGCCGGTGATCCCGAGGGCGCGCTGCGCGCGCTCGTCTTCGACGCCTCGTACGACGCGTACAAGGGGGTCCGCTGCCTGATTCGGGTGGTCGATGGCCGGGTCGCGGTCGGAGAGCGCATCCGGTTCATGGGCGTGGGCCGCGAGGCCTCCGTGGAGGAGCTCGGCATCCTCACTCCGCGCGCCGTGCCGGTCGACGGACTGGGATCGGGCGAGGTCGGGTACGTCTTCGCCGGGATCAAGGACATTCACCATGTCCGGGTCGGCGACACGCTCACCGACGCCACCCGCCCGGCGTCCGCGCCCCTGCCCGGCTTCCTCGACGCCAAGCCGATGGTGTTCGCCGGACTCTACCCGGTGGAATCGTCGCAGTTCGGCGAGTTGCGCGATGCCCTGGACAGGCTGTCGCTCAACGACTCGGCGTTCACCTACCAGGCCGACACCTCGCAGGCGCTCGGTTTCGGGTTTCGCTGCGGCTTTCTCGGGCTGCTGCACATGGAGATCGCCCAGGAGCGGCTCGAACGCGAGTTCGGCCTCGAGCTGATCACCACCGCGCCCAACGTCGCCTATCGCGTGCTGACGACCAGCGGCGAGGTCGTCGAGGTGGAAAACCCGTCCCAACTCCCCGACCCGGGCCGGATCGCCGCTGTCGAGGAGCCGATCATCCTCGCCACGATCCTGACGCCCGACGCCCACATGGGCGGACTGCTGAAACTCGTTCAGGAGCGGCGCGGCGAGCAGGTCAAGCTCGAGTACCTGGGAGGGGGGCGGGTGCTCCTCGAGTACCGGCTGCCGCTCGCCGAGGTGGTGCTCGATTTCTACGACCGACTGAAGTCGGTCTCCCGTGGGTACGCCTCGTTCGACTACCATCTCGCTGGCTACCGGGAAGGGGACCTGGTCAAGCTCGACCTGCTCGTCAACGGCGAGCCGGTGGACGCCCTGGCCACCATCGTGCATCGCGACGAGGCCTACGAACGCGCGCGCGACCTCACCGCCAGACTGCGCAAGATGATCCCGAGGCAGCTGTTCGAAGTGGTCATCCAGGGAGCGGTCAACGGCCGCGTGATCGCGCGCGAAGAGGTCAAGGCGCTGCGCAAGAACGTCATCGCCAAGTGCTACGGCGGGGACATCACGCGCAAGCGCAAGCTCCTCGAGAAGCAGAAGGAAGGCAAGAAGAGAATGAAGCGCCTGGGTCGGGTGGAAATACCCCAGGAGGCGTTCCTTGCCGTGTTGAAGGTGGATGGGAGTTAGCGGCAGGGGAGCGAGGGTGGGGGCGAGAGGCGCTCTTCCATAAGGTACGATGCGCAGCGCGCGTGCCGTCGCGCGCGGGTGGTGAGATGAAGAAGGGACACTGGTTTCGCGAATACTACGAGGCGATCCTGGTGGCGGTGATCTTCACGCTGTTCGCGCGAACCTTCGTGGCGCAGGCGTTCAAGATCCCGACCGGTTCGATGGAGGACAATCTCCTCATCGGCGATCACCTGTTCGTCAACAAGTTCGTCTACGCGCCCCACTGGGACACGCCGCTCCACGACCTGCTCCCCTACCGGGACATCCGACGCGGCGACGTGGTGGTGTTCAAGTACCCCCAGGACCCGGGGCGGGACTTCATCAAGCGGGCCGTGGCGATCGGCGGAGACGAGGTGGTGATCCGCGACAAGCGGGTCACGATCAACGGAACGACGGAAGACAACCCGCGGGCGATCTTCAGGGATCCGCAGATCTACCCGGACACGCCGTTGATGCCCGAGTCGATGCGCCGCCGGGACCAGTTCGGCCCCTACCAGGTGCCGGACAGCTCCGTCCTGTGCATGGGCGACAACCGGGACAACTCCTACGACTCGCGTTTCTGGGGAGCCGTGCCACGCGGCTACTTCAAGGGCCGGGCGCTGTTCATCTACTGGTCGTACGAGGCGGCGCCCAACTCGCACGAGTGGCGGGGGTGGTTCGATCGCGTCAAGCAACTGGGTTCGGTGGCCGTCAACTTCTTCACCAAGACGCGCTGGGGCAGGATGTTCTCGCTCGTCCACTGAGCTTGGACCGGATGCTAGACTGAAACGAGAATCGAGTCGGAGGCGGCGATGGCGAGGCGTCGTGAGCGA
Source organism: Acidobacteriota bacterium (assembly GCA_040754885.1). Classification (GTDB taxonomy): domain Bacteria; phylum Acidobacteriota; class Thermoanaerobaculia; order Thermoanaerobaculales; family Thermoanaerobaculaceae; genus JBFMCD01. Next base: position 113,146 of record JBFMCD010000115.1, on the reverse strand, counting down.
GGCGAGGGTAACGTCGGGTGCATCATCGGCTTGGTCATCCTGGCGATCGCGGTGGTGCTGGGAATGAAGATCATCCCGCAACGCATCGCGGTGGCGGAACTGCAGGACTTCTGCGAGAAGACCGCCGACCAGGCGTTTCGCATGCAGGACGACAAGATCGCCTACGAAGTGCTGACCAAGGCGCAACTCGAGCACCTGCCGGTGGGCAAGGAGAACATCAAGGTGTGGCGCAACCAGGCCGAGGTGTTCATCGAGGTGCGCTACACCGTCAAGCTCGATCTGCTCGTCACCGACTACCTCTGGAACGTCGAGCACATCGTCTCGCGCCCACTGTTCTGACCCTTGCCTCCGCCTCCGCCGCCCGGGGCCACGTCTCACCGGAGGCGTGGCGTCGCCGCCGCGGTGGCGACGCGGTTGCGCGCGGGCATCTCGCCCGGTAGCCTGCCGTCATGCCCACCTTCCTGTCGGACCTCCTGCGGTCCAAGAGTCTCGAGCAGTTGCGCTCGAGCGCGGAACGGGGCGAGCACAGGTTGCGCCGCTCCCTCGGTACCCTCGACCTCGTCATGTTCGGGATCGGCGCGATCATCGGCGCCGGGATCTTCTCGACCATCGGCACCGCCGCCGCCGGCAACCTGGCGGACGGCCGCCAGCCTGCCGGTCCCGCGCTGGTGGTGTCGATCGTCCTGGTCGGCATCGCCTGCTGTTTCACGGCGCTGGCCTACGCAGAACTCGCCTCGATGATTCCGGTCGCCGGTTCGGCGTACACCTACGCCTACGCCACGCTGGGCGAGCTGGTGGCGTGGATCATCGGCTGGGACTTGTTGCTCGAGTACGCGGTGTCGAACGTCGCGGTGGCGATCTCGTGGGGCGACTACGCGCGCAGCTTCCTGGCCAACGTCGTCGGCGTGCACATTCCCGGCTGGCTGGCGATCGACCCGCGCTCGGCGCTGCGTCTCGCCGAGGGTGTGCCGGCGCTGTCGCTGGGCGGCAAGATCGAGGCCCTGGCGGCGGCCAAGGCGGGCGCGGCCGACGGCGTGGCCACCTTCGCCAACTGGGACGTCCTCCGCGAGGCGCCGACGCTGTTCGGCGTCCCGGTCACGGTCAACCTCCTGGCGGTGCTGATCACCGTGCTCATCACCTGGCTGGTGTACGTCGGCATCCGCGAGAGCTCGCGGGCCAACGCCGTCATGGTGGTGGTCAAGGTGGCGATCCTCCTCGCGGTGGTCGCGATCGGCGCGGCGTTCGTGCGGCCGGAGCACTGGGTGCCGTTCGCCCCCGCGGGGTGGAAGGGCATACAGGCGGGCGCGGCGATCATCTTCTTCGCCTTCATCGGTTTCGACGCCGTTTCCACGACCGCCGAGGAGTGCCGCGATCCGGGCAGGAACCTGCCGCGCGGCATCCTCATCTCGCTGGCGATCTGCGCCGCGCTCTACGTGGCGGTGGCACTGGTGGTCACGGGGATGATTCCGTACGGCGAACTGGCGGGCAAGGCCGACCCGCTCGCCTACATCTTCGAGCGCCAGAACATGGCCGCCGTCGCCGGAGTGGTCAGTTTCGGCGCGGTGATCGCCACCACGGCGGCGCTGCTCGTCTACCAGGTCGGCCAGCCCAGGATCTTCATGAGTATGAGCCGCGACGGCCTGCTCGGTCCGTGGTTCGGCAAGGTCCACCCGAAGCACAAGACACCGGGCAACGCCACCATCGTCACCGGCGTGCTCGTCGCCGTGCCCGCGGCCCTCGGCAACATCGACGAGGTGGTGGAGTTGACCAACATCGGCACGCTGTTCGCGTTCGCCATCGTGTGCGCGGGGGTGATGGTGCTGCGCGCGCGCCGCCCGGAAGCGGAGCGGGGATTCCGGATGCCGGCGATCTGGGTGCTGGGACCTGCCGGCATCCTCGCCTGCCTGTGGCTCGCGCTCGGACTCCCGGCGATCACCTGGTGGCGCTTCCTGGTGTGGCTCGGTCTGGGGCTGGCGGTCTACCTGCTCTACGGCCGCCGGCGCTCCGTTCTCTCCAGTCGCGGAGCGTGACGCTCAGAAGACGACGTAGGCGCCGTCCAGGATCACCGTGCGAGGGGCGCCGTCCTTGCGCAGCACGGCGCGGGCGACCTGGATCGGGTTGCCGCGCGCGTAGACGATGTCCTGGTGGACGACCGTGCTCCTGCTGACGAACGACTCGGGGCCGACCGTCCCGCCGAGGTGCTCCGAGCGACCGAACGCCCAGTGGAAGCCCGCCTTCTCGTCCTCGAGGACGTTGCCCGTCACCTCGGCCCACTCGTTGCAGCCGAACGCCACCTCGGCGACGTTGGCGCGCGCCGGGTCCGCGGCGAAGGACGCGGAGAAGCCCGCGGCCTCCGCTCCCCTCCCCTCGACGCGCGCGATGCGGTTCGCCTCGACGTGGAACAGAACGAGTTCCGCGCCGGCCTGAACCGGGATGACCCCGACCGTCCGGCTCGGCTCCCCGCTCCGCTCCCCCTCGTACGGGACGATGAACGTCTCCCCCGAAGGCAGGTTGATGACGCGGTCGCCCTCCTTGTGTCGCGGCAGCGACCCGTCGTCGGTCTCCGGGTTGCGGTAGCGCAGGTCGAACAGGCAGGTGTGTCCGGTGGAGAACGCCACTTCGAGTTCCTCGGCTCCGCGCAGCAGCGCCTCGAGGATGCGGCATCGCCGCGCCACCTCGCGGTAGTCGGCGGCCAGGGCGGTGTGCTCCATTCTGCGCTCGAGGCCGGGCATCGACGCGGCGCGGAAGTCGATCGCCCTGTGGGTCAGACGGTCGAGCGGCGCGGTGGCCGAGAACTGGGTGAGGAAGCACGCGAGGGTCGTGTCGAGCAGTACTTCCTCGATCGCCACACTCCGGCCGTCCATCGTCCCGTGCTCGGGGAGATCACCGTTGTTTGTTCCGGTGGCGGGGTAGGTCAGCAGCGGGTTGACGGAGAATCCGCGCGCGCGTCCCAGGGCGACGAACGCTTCACGCCACTCCGCCGCCATGAGTCGACGGTCGGACCACTTTGGAGTGTCGTCGGGCTGTGCGTTCGGCACGTCGCACGCCACAGTCACCTTCTCACCGGCCTCGGGATCGAAGACATCGGTGAGCAGCTTCACCAGGTCGAACGCCATCCTCTCCTCCGTGCCGGCAAGACTAGCACCGTTCCACGAGCGTCTCGTCACCGTGCCGGCGGGCCGACCGGGACGAGTCTGCTCAGACGAAACGGAACGCCTGGATAGCGGACCGCCTCGAGGAACAGCCCCGCCGCGGGAGCCGCGAGCGCGGGCGGCGCGAGTGTGCCGGCCAGCCACGACGGCGCGTCCGCCACGCGGGCCTCGCCGCGGCCGACCGCGACGATCGTGCCGACCATCCGCCGCACCTGGTTCCACAGGAAGTGACTCGCCAGCGTCCGGACAAGGACGAACGGCCCGCTCTCGACCACGTCGCACATCTCGACGACGACCACCGTGCTCTCCGCCTCGCCGGCGCGCCGGGCGAACGGCGCGAAGTCGTGCCGGCCGACGAACGCGGCGCCCGCCTCGCGCATGGCCGCGACGTCGAGCGGTTCGCCGACCCACCACGTCGTGCGCTTGCCGAACGCCGAGCGCCGGCGGGCGATCTGGTAGCGGTAGGCGCGCCCGGTGGCGGCGTGGCGGGCGTGGAACGACGGCGGCGCGGGCTCGATCTCGAGCACCGCCACGTCGGCCGGGAGGATCCGATCGAGTTCGCGCGTCACGCCGCGCGGGTCGAGCGAGCGCCGGCAACGCAGCGAGGCGACCTGGCCGAGGGCATGAACGCCGGCGTCGGTACGCCCGGCGCCCTGCAGGTCGATGCCGGGTTCGCCGAGCAGTTCGCGTAACGCCTCGAGGAGCACGCCCTGCACGGTGCGGCCGCTCGTCTGCACCTGCCAGCCGGAGAACTTGGTCCCCTCGTACTCGACGAGCAGGCGGTACGTCGGCATGGAGAGAGTGTAGTCCGTTGTCCGCTCGCCGTTGTCTGTGAATGAGAGAACCAGAGACGTGGGCCGTGGACCGTGAGCCGTGGTCCGCGACGAACCCGAGCGAGCCGCTCGACTTCGGATGCCGCACTCCGGGCGAGAAGGAACATGTCCTGTCCGGCACCGGGCGGCCGGAAGAGGAGGTGCGTTCTCCGATCTTCGAAGCGGACGCTATGATTCTCGCGCGACCTGTCGCTGATGGAGAGCGCGCTGTGGACCTTATCGAATCCGTTCTGTGCGTTGCATGGGGAGTCGGAACCGCGGTGTTCGCCGTGGTGCTGCGGGAGAGGACCAGGCGGCGTTCGCGGCTCGCACAGCGCGCGTTCGGCTGGTCGTCGCTGCTCACCGCCGGTCCGATGCTCCTGGTCGAACTCCTGGGCGACCAAAGTCCTCCGCGGGCTCTGGTCGTCATCGGGCTCGCGCTGGCGGCGATCGGCGCGATGGTGGTGCTTGCTCGTCGGACAACGGGGGACGCGAAGCTCACAAGAGGGTAGCGTGGGGGAAGTGGCGGCCCGTAGGGGAATCGAACCCCTGCTTCCGGCGTGAGAGGCCGGCGTCCTGACCCCTAGACGAACGGGCCGTCCGGGGCGGGGATTGTGGCACGAAGGCGATGCGCTGTAAACCCCCTAGCTCGAGCGCATCCAGCGGATGATCTCCTTCACCGTGGGCTTCTTGCCGTACATCAGGATGCCGACCCGGTACACCGCGGCGGCGAAGCGGGCCATCGCCACGATGGTGGCGAGCAGCAGACCGATGCACAGCACCGTCTGCCACACCGGCGGGGTCTGCACCGAGATGCGCAGGAAAAAGAGCACGGGGGCGAAGAAGGGGATGAGCGAGAACACCACCGCGAGCGTCGAGTCCGGGTTGTTGATCACCGGGAACATGAGGACGAACGGCAGGCCGATGATCCAGCCGGCCACGCTCTGCATCTGCTGCGCCTCTTCCTCGGAGTTGAAGGCCGCGCCGAGCGCGGCGTAGAAGGTCGAGTACAGCACGTAGCCGAGGACGAAGAAGAGCACGAAGAAGAACAGGATCGCCGGGGTGATGGTCGGGGCCGTGGCGCCGAGCACGACCGAGGCCAGGCCGGGGACGGCGAGGTTGATCGCGATCAGGGTCCAGATCAGATATTGGGTCAGGCCGACGGCGCCGACGCCGGCGATCTTGCCGACCATCAGCTCGGTGGGCGAGAGGTTGCCGACGATCACCTCGACGATGCGCGAGGACTTCTCCTCGAGGACGCCGCGCATCACGTACATCCCGTAGATCATCACCGACATCCAGAGCAGGAACATGAGGATGTAGGAGAGGAAGAAGCTCTGCATCACTCCTTCCTGGTTCTCGGACAGGTCCTTGCCGACCTTGACCGGCGAGACATCGACGCCCCTGACCAGAGCCTCGATGCGCTCCGGCGCGACGCCCTCGCCTTCGAGGCGCATGCGGCGCACGCCCGCGCCGACGGAGCCCTCCAGTCGTCCCATCAGCCGCCACGCCGAGGTGTTCGTGGTCAGGTACTCGACACGGCCCTTCTCCACCCCGGCCCGAGTGACGAAGAGAGCCCCGGAGAGTTGCTTGTCGGCGATCTCCCGCTTCAGCCGAGTGCGCTGAGCGGCGCCGTCCGCTTCGAGGGGCTCCTCGCGGAGGGTGATGACGACCGCGCCGCCCTCGTCCCCCTGTTGGGCCATGCGTTCCCTCACCTGGACGGCGGTCCGGTTCGACAGCTCGGGGTCGTCGCTGACCAGCGCCACGGTGTAGCTGCCTCCCGACCGCATCGCCAGGTAGTTGGGCAGGATCGCGAACGCCAGGATCACCGCGGGAAACGCCAGCGTCGAGATCCAGAACGCCTTGGTGCGGACGCGCGAGAGGTACTCGCGGCGGATGACGACGGCGACCTTACGCAGCCGGAACATGGTCTTCCTCCACGGCGCGCAGGAAGATGTCCTCCAGCGACGCCCGATACGGCTCGGCGCCCTCCAGGGGTAGCGCCTGGGCGAGCGAGCGGATCACCTCGGCGACCGAAGCTCCGTCTGCCAGCTCCGCGATGCGCTGGTCGTCGTGAGCGCGCACCGCCTCGATCCCGGCGACGGCGAGGATGGCCGCATCCGGCGCCTGCGAGCGCACCAGGAGGGCGGGACGGGCGAAGCGGGCGCGGGCCTGCTCCATCGTCCCCTGGAGGATCGCCCGGCCGCGGTTGATCAGGCACAGGTGGTCGCACAGCTCCTCGGCCTGGGGCAGAACGTGAGTGGAGAACAGCACCGTCGTGCCGCGTTCGCGCATCTCCAGGATCAGGTCCTTGAGCAGCCGGGTCGCGATCGGATCGAGGCCGGTGAACGGCTCGTCGAGGATCACCACCTCCGGTTCGTGGATCACCGCGCCGGCGAACTGGACCTTCTGCTGCATCCCCTTGGACAACTCCTCGACCCTGCGTGAGCGCACCTCGGCGAGTCCGAGGCGCTCCAGCCAGGCGGCGCCGCGGCGGCGCGCCTCGCGCCGCTCGAGTCCGCGTACCTCGCCGAGGAACTCGAGGTGTTCGAGGACCTTCATCTTGCGGTACAGGCCCCGCTCCTCGGGCAGGTACCCGATGCGCTCGCGCAGTTCGTCGGTCATCGGCTCGCCTCCGAGCAGCACCGAGCCGCGGTCGGGCAGCGAGATGCGCATGATCATCCTGATCGACGTGGTCTTGCCCGCGCCGTTGGGACCGAGCAGGCCGCAGATCGTGCCGCGCGACACGACCATGCTCAGGGTGTCCACCGCGACGACGTGGCCGAACGCCTTGCGCACGTCGCGCAGCTCGAGATGGGGCTCCATGCCGGTTCTCCTCGCCGCGAGTGTACGCGGGGCCGGGCGGCGGGTTGCATCGCGGCGCCGAAGCGCTATACTTCGGCCCCCGATTGGGCGCGCGGATAGCTCAATTGGATAGAGCATTTGACTACGGATCAAAAGGTTGGGGGTTCGAGTCCCTCTCCGCGCGCCAGTCTCTCCTTGACCGAACACGCATGGTTGACAGGACAAGACCGGGCCCGCCGGCCGGAAGGGGTGATCCGACCGGCGGACCAGACGACTATGGCTTGGGCTCGAGAACGATCTCGCGGGCCATTCGGTCGCCGAGAACCTCCCGGATCTCCAGGCGATCCTTGTACCCCTGCATCATCTTCTGATCGTCGCCGAACAGCTTCTGTGCGAGCGCATCAGCCTTTTCCTGCGACGCTTCCATGGTGGCCAGGTCCTTGTACTCGGTCATGAGCATGAGGTTGAAGTCCGAGGGGCTGTGCGGCTCGGTGGCGAGTACCTTGTAGGAGAGGGTGATCCCCTCCTTCCTGAACGCCTCCTGCTCGCGCTTCCACTCGCCCGCCAGGTAACCGAGGTACGCGGTGTCCATGCCGGCCTTGACCCGGATGAACGCAACGCTCCACACCGAACCGTTGTGATAAGGGCGCTTCGCCTGGGCCTCTGTCACGACCGGCAGGACCAGCGACAGCGCGACGATCGAAACGACCAGAAGTCGCTTCACACTACCTCTCATCGAGTTCTCCTCTCGGCCGCACTACCAACGAGACACATGTCCGCACGGGTAGGTCCGACGGTGTTCCGAGTCGTCGCGGGTGTGGCCTGATCAGGCTGTGCACCATGGCACGATATTGAGACCACGTCAAGATCTCACACACAACTTCGATCCCGAAGAAGTTCGAGGGTCGGTGTTCGGGGAACGTGCCGTGGATAGCCGAAGGTGATGTAGGTCACGGACGCCTGTGCGGCTGTGTTACACTCCCCACGAGTTTGGTTCACGAATGATCGCACCTTCCGGGCGAGCGGGCCGAAACGTGCGTAACTCACGCACCCGGGACAGCCTCCCCCTGAATGCCTGGCCGATCCGGCAGGCGCGGTTCCAGAGACGATGAATCCCGCGCCCAGGATTCTCCTGGTGGACGAGCGTGCCGAGGAACGGGCGCTCGCCGCCGTGGTCCTCCGCCAGCAGCTCCAGGAGATCGAGCCGGAAGAGGTCGGTGACGCCGTGGTGTTCGCCGAGCGCCTGGCGCGCGGCGAGTTCGTCGCGGTGGTGACCGAAGTGGATCTCAGTTGGGGGGGAGGCGTGAAGATCCTCGAGACGGTCAAGTCGCTCTACCCCGACCGTCCCGTGGTGTTTTTCACCGGCGCCGGCAACGAAGCCGTGGCCGCGGACGCGATCCGGCTGGGCCTCGACGGACTGGTGATCAAGGGAGCCGCCGGCTACCTGCGGCTGGCCGCCGTCGTCCGGGACGCCCTGGAGAGGGTCACGCGCCGCCAGGCCGCGCGCGCCGGCGAGGCGCGCTTCCGGACGTTGATCGACGGCATGCCGGTCGGCGTCTTCGCGGCCTCGGCGGAGGGGACGATCCGCGAGGCCAGTCCGGCGGCTGCTCGCGTGCTCGGTGCGGCCCGTCCGGAGACGTTGGTCGGCGAGAATCTCGCCTCGATGCTCGCCGAACGCGATCCGGGCGACCAACTGCTCGCGCTGATGGCCCGCGGAGAACGGGTGCGCAACCTCGAGGCGCCGGTGCGGACGTCAGGTCGCGAGCCCGCGTGGGTGCGGATCAACGCCTGGGCGGTGACCGACCCGGCCCGCCCCGATGTTCGCTTCGAGGGCAGCCTGGAAGACATCACGAGCTACAAGCGCGCAGAGAACCAACTCGCCGAGCGCGCGGCCCAGTTGACCCGCTCGAACACCGACCTGCAGCAGTTCTCGTACGCGATCTCGCACGACCTCCAGGAACCGCTGCACCTCATCGTCCGCTACGCCGCGTTGCTGCGCGAGAAGCACGGCGGGGCCATGGACGGTGAGGCGACGCGCTGGCTGGATCATGTGGCGGGATCGGCAACGCGCATGCAGCAGATGATCAGCGACGTGCTCGAGTACGCGCGGGTCGAGACACGCGGGCGGCCGTTCAAGCCGGTCGTCCTCGAGGGTGTGCTCGCCGACGCGGTCGCCAACCTGCGGGCGGCGATCGAGGAAAGCGGCGCGCGGGTCCGGTGGGGCAAGCTGCCGACGTTGCAGGGAGACTCGGCTCAGATGGTGCAGCTCTTCCAGAACCTGGTCGGAAACGCGATCAAGTTCCGTGGCGCCGCGCCTCCGGACGTCCAGATCTCGGCCGTTGAAGCCGAGGAGGCGTGGGTCTTCGCGGTGATGGACAACGGCATCGGCATCGAACCCGACCAACTCGATCGCATCTTCGGCCTCTTCCAGCGCCTGCACGCGCCGCACGAGGTGGCCGGCACCGGTATCGGCCTGGCAATCTGCAAGCGCATCGTCGAGCGTCACGGCGGCCAGATCTGGGCGACGTCACGGCCCGGGGAAGGGTCGACGTTCTATTTCAGTCTCCCGAAGCGGACGGGCGAGGTTCCGGGGAGCGTCCGGCGGGAGGCGCAAGGGGGGGAGCATGGCCAGCGAGGAGCTGCGCGTACTGCTCATCGAAGATAATCCGCTCGAGGCGGAACTGGTCGGCGAATTGCTCCGCCGCTGCCGCCGCGAGCGATTCGTGCTGGAGCACGTGGGGCGGCTCCAGCCCGGGCTCGAACGCCTCGAGCACGGGCGCTACGACATCGTCCTCCTTGACTTCCAGTTGCCGGACAGCGCCGGCGTGTCGACCTATACCAGGGTGCGAGGGGCCGCACCGGGCGTGCCGGTGATCATCCTCACCAACCTCGACGACGAGGAGACGGCGGGGAGGGCGGTTCGCGAAGGGGCGCAGGACTACCTGCTCAAGCGGGAGCTGGAGCCGAACCTGCTCGTCCGCGCGATCCGCTACGCCATCGAACGCAAACACAGCGAGGAGGCGTTGCGCGAGAGCGAGGAACGCTATGCCCTCGCGGTGGAGGGCGCGAACGACGGGATCTGGGACTGGGACATCGCCACCGGCCGGGCGTACTTCTCGCACCGCTGGCGGTCCATGCTCGGCTACGCCGACGACCTGGTCGGCACATCTCCGGAGGAGTGGTTCTCCAGGGTCCACCCGGAGGACCTGCCGGGACTGAAGGAGGCGATCGCGGCGCACCTCGGCGCCGGGGATCCGCACTTCGAGCATGAACACCGCCTGCGCGACGCGCACGGAGACGATCTGTGGGTGCTGGTCCGCGGTCTGGCGGTCCGCGACGAGCGCGGCAAGGCGATCCGCATGGCCGGTTCGCTGACCGACATCTCGGCCCGCAAGCGCGCCGAGGAGCAGCTCATCCACGACGCCTTCCACGATGCCCTCACAGAGTTGCCGAACCGCAGCCTCTTCCTGGACAGGCTCGGGCTGGCGCTGGATCAGTCGCGCCGCTCGCCCGGCGTGACGTTCGCCCTTCTCTTCCTCGACCTCGACCGGTTCAAGAACCTCAACGATTCGCTGGGGCACTCGGCTGGGGACGAGTTGCTCATCCAGTTCGCCGGACGGCTCCGTCACTACCTGCGGCCGGGCGACACCCTGGCACGCTTGGGCGGGGACGAGTTCGGCATCCTCCTCACCGGCGTCGACTCCCCGGAAGACGCCATGAGAGTCGCCGAACGGATCCAGGAACTGATCGGGCAGAAGTTCCGGATCGGCCCGCATGAGGTGTTCACCACGACGAGCATCGGCATCGCCCTCGGTTCCTCCGACTACGAGCGTCCGGAAGACCTGTTGCGCGACGCCGACACGGCCATGTACCGCGCCAAGGCCGCGGGGCGGGCGTGCTATCAGGTATTCGACCAGGATATGCACCGGAGCGTGGCGGCGTTGCTCAAGCTCGAGATGGACCTGAGACGGGCGGTCGAGCGCGAGTCGTTCGTGATGCACTACCAGCCGATCATCGCCCTTTCGAACGGCCGTATCGTCGGCTTCGAGGGACTGGTTCGGTGGGTCGACCCGGAGCGCGGTGTGGTCGCCCCGATGCGCTTCATCGGTGTCGCCGAGGAGACCGGCCTGATCGTCCCGATCGGTTGGTTGGCATTGCGCGAGACGTGCCGGCAGGTCAAGGAGTGGCAGGACCGCTTCCCCAGTCAACCGCCGCTCTACGCCTCCGTCAACGTGTCGGGCAAGCTCTTCGCTCAACAGGACATGGTCGAACGGGTGTGGCGGACCCTGGAGGAGACCGGGCTGCCTGCGGACACTCTCCGGTTGGAGATCACGGAGAACGTTCTGATGGACCACGGCGAAGTGGCGCTGCGCATACTCGCCGAGTTGCGCGCCCTCGGCGTGCAGTTCTCCGTGGACGACTTCGGCACCGGCTACTCGTCCCTCTCGTACCTCCAGCGCTTCGCCTACGACACGCTCAAGATCGACCGATCGTTCATCGCGGCGATGGAACAGAAGGCCGACATGGGCGCCATCGTGCAGACCATCGTGGGTTTGGGTAACGTGCTGGGCATGACGGTGATCGCCGAGGGTGTCGAGACACCTGCGCAGCTCGAGCGGCTGCGCGCGATGCAGTGCTCGCATGCTCAAGGGTTCTGGTTCTCGGAACCGGTCGACCGCCTGCGCGCCGAGCAGCTACTCCGGTCCTCCAAGTCGTGGTGAGTCGGGGACGGTGACGCCGCCGTGGATGCTGGACCTGGGACCGGCCGGGAGCCTGCGCCGAAACGGGAACTGATCGCCGGGGCCGGCTGGTTCGCCGTTGCGGTCGCCTTCTACATGGCCTCTTCCGCCCGCGGCTTGGTGTGGGCCGACGCATCCAAGCTGACGCTGTACGCCGTGAGCGGCACGTTCCCGAGCCTCAACCCGGGAGATCACGCCGGCTGGACCGTGCTCGCCTGGGCCTGGCTGCGGCTCCTCGGCGGTGACCCCGTGGTCGCCGCCCACCGATTCTCCGCCGTGTGCGGAGCTCTGGTTCCCGCCCTGGCGGTGATTTGGCTGCTGAGGCGTCGCCACTCGCCTGAGGCAGCCCACACGGCGGCCACGATCCTGCTCGTGGCCCACCCCCTGTGGTGGGCGTCGACGGTCGCGGAGACCTACGCGCCAGCGATGGCCGCCACCCTGGGCGGTGCCGTGGTCCTCGGCGAGTCGGCGCGACGCTGGCGTCTCATTCTCGCCGGCTCCCTCTGGGGTCTGGCCCTGGCGGTCCATGGCCTGAGCGTGTTCCTGATCGTGCCGTTAGCGTGGTTGCACCGCCCGCGCGGGCCGTCGTGGGTGCTGACAGGGCTGGCGGTCGGCTCATCGCCGATGTGGCTGGCCTTCTGGTGGCGCCCCCTCGATCCACTCACGGGACTCGCCGCCGCGGGTTCGGCGAGCTGGGAATGGCATGTGAACGCGTTCCTCGCTCTGAGCCGGATGCCGCGCGGGTTGCTGGTTCTCGCAGCCCTGCTCGTCCTGGGCTGGGGTCCGGTGGCGGGTTGGCTCATGGCCCGGGGAGTCCGGTTTCGCGACACGGCGGTCCCCTGGCGCTGGTCACTCGTCGGGCTCACGCTGGTGCTCTCCATCTACGCCCCGTTCCGACTGCACCTGATGGTCGGATTCCTGCTCACCGGAATGGTCCTGGCGTGTGCGCCGTCCTTTCGGCTTGTGGGCCGGATCGCCCATATTGGCGTGCAGGTGGTCGTCTACGCCGTGCTGCCGTTGGCTCTTTCGGCCGTCGGGCGCGGCGACCTCGGGGTGAGGCAGTTACCGTTCCGGGACAACGCGAGCTACTTTCTCTGGCCGGTCAAGACGTTCGATCGCGGTCCGGAACGGTATCTCGAGGAGTTGAGCACCTGCGCGCCTCCCGCCGCTGCGGTCCTCGCCGACTTCAATCCCGGCGCGGTGCTCCGGCTGGCGCAGGTCGTTCGCGGCTGGCGCACCGACCTGGCTATCAAGCCGGTGGCAGTCGATCTCGCCCTGGGGACTACCGACCCTGGTGCTGCGCTCGCCGCCGAGGTCCGTCCGCTCCTCGGTCGGGGGCAGGCGGTCGTGTTCGCCGATCGCTGGGAACCCTACTACCGGATCAGTCACTTTCCGGGCGACCTGGCCGCAGAGGCTTGCGCGGTGGGCGCACGGCTACACTTCGCGGAGCGATGACGGCAGAGTTCACACCTGACTGGGTGTTCGACGACGTGGACCGCGAGATGATGACCCTCGCCCTCGAGGAAGCGCGTCGCGCGGGCGCGGCGGGCGACATCCCAATCGGCGCCGTCGTGTGCGCCGCGGACCGGACGCCGCTCGCACGTGCCGGCAATCGCCGTGAACGCGACCACGATCCGACGGCGCACGCCGAACTCCTGGCGCTGCGCGACGCCTCCCGAACTCTCGGTGCGTGGCGTCTGGCGGGGTGCTTCCTCTACGTCACGCTCGAGCCGTGCCCGATGTGCGCCGCGGCCGCCGTGCTCTCTCGTCTCGGGACACTCATCTACGCGGCTCCCGACCCCAAGGCGGGCTTCGCGGGTTCGCTCGGAAACCTCCTCGAAGACCCTCGGCTCAACCACAGGGTAGCGTGGCGTTCGGGGGTGATGGCCGGAGAATCGGCGGCGTTGCTCGCCTCGTTCTTTGCAAACTTGCGAGCCCGAGGGTAGACTTCCAGCCCCGGTGCGGAGAGGTGCCGGAGTGGTCGATCGGGACGGTCTCGAAAACCGTTGATCCTTCACGGGGTCCGTGGGTTCGAATCCCACCCTCTCCGCCAGTTGAACCGGCACGTTTTGGCGTGCCGGAAGGTCCTTGCGAAGCGGGAGGCTGTCGGCTCATCCGGAGAGGGTGGGTGAGAACCCGCGGTGGGTGGTTGGGTGGGGGAGTTTGCGTGGGGGTTCGATCGCGCGGAGGTTGGGAGGGTGGCGCGACGCGGGCTGAGGAGTTGTCGCCCGTGTAGAGGGGGAAGGGCGGAGGCTGAGTGGAGCGGTGAGAGTCGGCGTGGCGGTGCTCCCGCCATCGCAGCGTGTCTGGGGGTTCCTTGAGACGTCGAGCGAATGATCCGGAGAGGTGTCTGAGTGGCCGAAAGAGCACGCTTGGAAAGCGTGTGTACGGGCAACCGTACCGCGGGTTCGAATCCCGCCCTCTCCGCCAGTTGAACCGGCACGTTTTGGCGTGCCGGAAGGTCCTTGCGAAGCGGGAGGCTGTCGGCTCATCCGGAGAGGGTGGGTGAGAACCCGCGGTGGGTGGTTGGGTGGGGGAGTTTGCGTGGGGGTTCGATCGCGCGGAGGTTGGGAGGGTGGCGCGACGCGGGCTGAGGAGTTGTCGCCCGTGTAGAGGGGGAAGGGCGGAGGCTGAGTGGAGCGGTGAGAGTCGGCGTGGCGGTGCTCCCGCCATCCCGCCCTCTCCGCCAGTTGAACCGGCACGTTTTGGCGCGCCGGAAGGTCCTTGCGAAGTATGGCGTGTCGATTTTCCTCGGAGACAGAACCGAAATTCTGGCTCGGGGAGTTTCTCGAGCTGGTCTGCCGAGAGCGGGCCAAGCGGAATGTCGTGGGAAGCAAGGAGCCCGGGTCCCGCGCGACGGTGTCCTCGAACCTCGTCAGGCCCGGAAGGGAGCAGCGATAAGAGGGTCGCACCGGGCGCCGCGGTCCCCCCGGGCTCCTTGGTTCTCCACGGCGAGAGGAAGTAGACCTGCCTGTCTTGAGAGCGGCGAAGGTCGAGATGGTGGTTGATCGGGTCGTGGCGGGCGCAGTCGAATCAGGGGGAACGAGAGTGAACGCTATAAACCGGGCGACAGCCTGGGATCAGTACGCGAGTCTGCGATCGGGTGGGGAACGTCTGTCGGAACCTCAGGCCGGGAGACGCGAGTGAGCGCCTACCAGGTGCTCGCGCGGCGATGGCGGCCGCAACGGTTCGAGGATCTGGTCGGCCAGGAAGTGGTCGTTAGGTCGCTGCACAACGCAATCGCGAAGGGGCAGATCGCTCACGCGTACCTGTTTTCAGGCCTTCGCGGGGTCGGCAAGACCACAGTGGCCCGCCTTCTGGCCAAGGCACTGAACTGCGAGGGCGGGCCGACACCAGATCCCTGCGGACGGTGCGTATCGTGCCACGAGATTGCGGCGGGCGGGTCGCTCGATGTCATCGAGATGGATGCCGCCTCGAACCGCGGCATCGATGACGTGCGGGAGTTGCGCGATGTCGCGCGCATCCTGCCGGTACGCGATCGCTACCGCATCTTCATCCTCGACGAGGCGCACCAACTCTCGAAGGACGCATTCGCAGCGCTGCTCAAGATCCTCGAGGAGCCCCCCGCTCATGTCGTCTTCGTCCTGGCTTCGACGGAAAAGGACAAGTTCCCGGCGACGATCATCTCCCGCTGCCAGCAGATCGACTTTCGCCCGATTCCGGCCGACACGATCGGCGAGCGGCTCGCCGACATCGCGGTAGCCGACGGTTTCACCCTCACACCCGGAGCGGCGAGGCTCCTGGCCAGGGCTGCAGAGGGCAGCTTGCGCGACGCGCTGTCGCTGCTCGACCGCGTGCTCGCTTTCGCCGGCGACGGGGTCGGCGAGGCTGAAGTCGCGGAGGTTCTCGGCCTACCGCCGCATGAAGTGCTGCTCTCGCTGTGGAGTGCGCTCGAGGCCGGCGACGCTGCTGCGGCTCTGGAGGTGCTGCGGGAACAGGAGCGCCTCGGGCGCGACCTCCCGGCGCTGTACCAGGAACTGGTCCAGCTCATCGACTCGCTGGTGCACCTGGCGTGCTCCGCACAGGCTCCCTTGCCGTACCCGGAGGCCCGGCGCGACTCGCTCGTGAGATCCGCGCAGCAGGTCGGCCTCCCGATGCTCCTTCGGCTGGCGCATCTTGCGCTCGAACAGCGCGCACTGATCGTAACCGCTGACCGGCCGGGTCTTGCGGCATCCGTAGCGATCGGTCGGCTCGCACTGTGGCCGAGGCTGCAACGGGTCGAGTCGCTGCTTGCCGGGGAGAGTCCCACTCAGCCCGGCGAAGCGGCCCGCCAGCCGATGGCCGCAGCCACGGCGTGCCGGTCGGCGAACCGCAAAGCCTCGGGGGCTTCCGCGGTGTCCGCGCCGGAAGGCGTGGGAGCTGAAGGCGTCCAGTCGAGGTTGGGTGATGCCCTCGACGGCGCCGGAAGCCACCTCCTCGCTGGTCGTGTGCGCGCCGCGAAGGCCGTCGCGGTGGCGGGACAAGCGCTGGTGTTCCGCTTCGATGGAGTCGCCACGGCGACCGCTAGGTCGGTTTCCGAGGGCGCCGTGGAGATTGCGGAAGCCGCGCGTTCACTTGGGTTGCCGACGGAGGTGAGAATCGAGACGGCCGACGGCGCATCGGGGGCGGTGCAGACCGGCGTGCGGGCGAGGGTAGAAGGCGAGCCCGCGGTGCAGCGCGTCCTCGAGGTGTTCGGGGGCACCATCGACCGGGTCGAGGAGGAACCATGAACGTCGCCAAGATGCTGCAGGAAGCTCAACGAGCTCAGGAGCGGCTCGCCAAGTCGCTGGCCGAACTCGAGGTCGAGGGCAGCGCCGGTGGTGGTCTGGTAAGGGTTCGCCTCAACGGGATGAAAGAACTCAAAGGCATATCGATCGACGGCTCGGCAGTCCAGGGCGAAGAGACGTCGCTCCTCGAGGACCTCATCGTGGCGGCCTGGCAGGAGGCGGCGCGGCTGGCCGAGGAACAGTCGCGGGCGATCCTCGGAAAGATGGGTCTTCCTCCGGGAGTGGGCGGGATGTTCTAGGTGGACCTGCGGCCACCTTCGGTGCGAACACTGCTCGAGGAACTCGAGCAGTTGCCGGGGGTCGGCCCAAGAACGGCGAATCGTCTGGTTCACCACCTCCTGCGAGTGAGCGGCTCGGCCGACAGGTTGGCCAACGCGCTCGCTCAGGCCGCTGGCCGAGTCCGTCACTGCCGGACCTGCTTTCTCCTCAGCGAGGGGGACGAGTGCCCGGTCTGTCCGGATGAGAGCCGGGACCGAAGCGTGATATGCGTCGTTGAAGACCCGCTGAACGCCTGGGCGGTGGAGGGAACCGGCGAGTTTCGCGGCCTCTACCACATACTCGGGGGGGCGCTCGACCCGCTCCACGGCGTCGGCCCCGACGAACTGACGATCTCGGTGCTGCTCTCCAGGGTGTCGTCGGGCGAGGTCCGTGAGGTGATCCTGGCGACCAATCCGACGGTCGAGGGGGAGGCAACGGCGCACTACCTCGCGCGGGCCCTGCGGCCGTCGGGAGCCAGATTGACCCGCATCGCGTCCGGGCTCCCGGCCGGTGGAGAAATCTCCTACGCCGATCAGGTCACTCTGGCCCGTGCCCTGAGCGGCCGTCGAGGGATGGATTGACGCGGAAGGTGGCGTTATACTGCGATTTGACGCTTGGAGGCACGGTGTGATGCAGATGTTGGGGCCGAACCTGGTGATGTACGAGGAGGAGTTCGACCGGATCAACTCCGTCCTCGGACGGCTGTGGATCGACGCCAACGCGAAGATCGTCTTCCTGGTCGACAAGAACGGGCAGCAGATAGCCGCCAAGGGGGACCTTGAGCGGGTCGACGCCACCTCCCTCGCGTCTCTGACCGCCGGAAACGTGGCCGCCACCGATGGCTTGGCGCGGCTGATCGGAGAGAAGGAGTTCTCGATCCTCTTCCACGAGGGCGAGAGGGACAACATCCACATCTCGATCGTCGGGCAGCGGTTGATTCTGGTCGTGATCTTCGATGAGCGCTCGTCGCTCGGTCTGGTCAGACTGCGCGTGCGCAAGGCGGCGGCCGAACTCGAGGAGGTCCTCTCGCAGATGGCAACCAAGGCGACGGTCGGAGGCGCCAGTCAGCCCTCGCCCTTCGCTGAGATCACGGACGAAGACATCGACAAGCTGTTCTCCGAATGAGCTTCATCAACTACGCCTCCCGTGAGATCAACTGCAAGATCGTCTACTACGGTCCTGGTCTGGGCGGCAAGACGACCAATCTCCAGTTCATCTACGAGAAGACCAGCCCGGGCAACAAGGGCCAGCTGATCTCTCTCGCCACCGAAACCGACCGCACGTTGTTCTTCGATTTTCTGCCCCTCGACCTCGGCACGGTGCGCGGGTTCCGCACCCGCTTCCACCTCTACACGGTGCCAGGTCAGGTCTTCTACGACGCGTCGCGGAAGCTGATCCTCAAGGGCGTCGACGGTGTGATCTTCGTGGCCGACTCGCAGGAAGCACGGATGGACGCCAACATCGAGTCGCTCGAGAACCTGAAGATCAACCTGCGCGAGAACGGTTTCGACCTCCTCGCCGTCCCGTACGCGCTGCAGTTCAACAAGCGGGATCTCCCCTCGGCCGTGTCGTACGAGGAATTGCACCGCACGCTCAACGTCAAGGGCGAACCGACGTTCGAGGCCGTTGCGCCAAAGGGAATCGGCGTCTTCGAGACGCTCAAGGCCGTCGCCAAGCAGGTCCTTCACGAGCTGTCGAAGAAGTGACCCGGCGGCGAAAAGCCGAGGCCCCCCTTCCAAGACGAACCCGCGACGTGCGAACCACGGTCGCACCAGTGTGACCGGCTACAATCAGCCTGCCCTCTTGAGGAGAGCCTCGCAGTGCCGGGCGCGCAGCAGCCGGGCCCCGGAGGGATGGTCGGGAGGGCCGGGAGAAGAGCATGTGCGGGATTGTCGGCTACGTCGGTCCCCGCGAGGCCGTGCCGGTGGTACTCGAGGCGCTGCGGCGGCTCGAGTACAGGGGTTACGACTCGGCCGGTATCGCAGTCCATGGCGGCGACCGCCTGGAAGTCCTGCGGGCCGCCGGGAAACTGCCCAACCTGATTGAGAAGGCCTACGCCGCGGCGATTCACGCGTCGCTTGCGATCGGCCACACGCGCTGGGCCACGCACGGCGCCCCGATCGAGCGCAACGCGCATCCGCACACCGACGGGGACTGCCGCGTCGCGGTGGTGCACAACGGCATCATCGAGAACTACCGCGAGATCAGGGACGGGCTCACCGCGGAGGGCGCCGTGTTCTCGTCGGACACGGACTCCGAGGTGATCGCGCATGTGCTCGCGCGCGCGGGAGGAGACCCGGTGAGCTCCGGTGTGGCGGCGCGCCGCCGACTCGCCGGTCAGTACGCGGTCGCCGCCATCCACCGCGACGCCCCGGACCGGCTCCTGGCGTTTCGCAACGGTCCGCCGCTCGTGATCGGACTCGGCGAAGGGGAGAACCTGGTCGCGTCCGATCCGGCGGCGGTGGTCGGCGTCACCCGCCGATGCATCCACCTCGAGGACGGCGACCTGGCGGTGGTCACGCGTGGCGAGGTGCGGATCTTCGACGCCGACGGACGCCCTGTCGCGCGCCCCGTCGTGGTGCTTGACTGGGAGCCGGGCCAGATAGAACGAGGCGGCTTCCGCCACTTCATGCTCAAGGAGATTCACGAGCAACCCGGGGCGGTGTCGGAGACGCTTGAAGCGCTGCTGCCGCAGCCGGGCGGCGCTCGGACGATGGACTCCCTGGGACTCTCCCCCGATCGTCTGGCTGCCGTGGAGAAGGTGCAACTGGTGGCGTGCGGTACGTCGTGGCACGCGGCCCTGGTCGGGAAGTTCTACATCGAACGCCTGGCCCGCGTCCCATGCGAGGTGGACTACGCCTCCGAGTTTCGCTACCGGCAGCCGCTGGTAGGTTCCGGGACGCTCGTCGTCGGGATCAGCCAGTCCGGCGAGACCGCCGACACCATCGCGGCGATGCGACTCGCCAAGGACGCGGGGGCGTGGCTGGCGGCGGTGTGCAACGTCAAGGGGTCTCACGCGACCCGGCTGGCCGAGGCGACACTGCTGACACACGCCGGCCCGGAAATCGGCGTCGCCTCGACGAAGGCGTTCACGACCCAACTCGTCGCCCTGCTGGCCCTCTCCCTCGCGCTGCGGGCCGCTCGCGACGGTGGTGCCGCGTCCGAACTGCTCGAGCGCGCCCGATCCCTGCCGTATGACCTGCAGAACGCCCTGGACGGCGCGCCGGCCGTGGCTGCCGTCGCCGAGGAACTCCAGCACGCCTCGAACGCTCTCTACCTCGGACGTGGTGTCCTGTACCCTCTGGCACTCGAAGGCGCCCTCAAGCTCAAGGAGATCTCGTATCTCCACGCCGAGGGGTACCCTGCCGGGGAGATGAAGCACGGGCCGATCGCGTTGCTCGACGAGTCGTTCCCCGTCGTCGCGCTGCTGCCGCGCGACGAACTGAGCGAGAAGACGCTGTCCAACATTCAGGAGGTCCGGGCGAGAAGGGCGCCTGTGTTCGCCGTCGGCGATCCGCGGGATTCCCGACTGGCCGAACTGGCGCGGACCATCGTCCCTTTCCCCGAGGTCCCATGGCCCCTGGCTCCGGTCGTGGCGGCAGTGCCGCTCCAGCTCCTCGCCTACGAGGTCGCGGTCAGGAGGGGGTGCGACATCGATCAGCCACGCAACCTGGCCAAGAGCGTGACCGTGGAGTGAGCGCGCCTCCGGTCACTGCACGCCGTTGTTCGCGGGCGAGATCCTCGCCTCGCGCCACGGTCGGCCCTGGGCGAGACCGTGGAACAGCTGGAGCAGGAGAAACGCCGGTTTGGGGCGGGCGTCGTCTGAACCGCTGCGCTCCGGGACGTTGAACTCGACGATGTCGCAGGCGACGGTGTTGAGCCTGCGGGTGAAGACCCTTGCGAGTTCGAGGAGCTCCCACCACTCGAGGCCGGCCCCGGACGGGGTGGAGAGCTGACTCGCGATTGCCGATGCCGAGAGCACGTCGAGATCGACGGTCAGGTAGCAGGGACGGTCGGGGCCGATCTCGGCGATGAGCGCGTCCAGCGTGCGCGCGTCCGCGAGGATCCGCTTTAGACTGCCGATGGAACGGCCGTGCACCCTTGCGGCAAGGTCGGGATCGGCGGCGAAACTCCTCAGGCTGGCGACACGGGTGTCGATCTCGGTGCGCAGGCCGAGCGAGTAGACGTCCTGGAGGGCCGAGCCGAGCAGAAGGTTGGAGATCGGCGCCGAGTGGTTGAACGTGATGCGCTCGCTGTAGAGCAGGTCGTTGTGGGCGTCGAGGTGGATCAGGGCAAGGTCGGGGAAGTGCTTGAGGTAGGCAGCGACAATAGGGAACGTGATGGCGTGATCCCCACCGGCGTAGACGATCGGGATGCGGCGCGTCACGGCCTGGTCGACGAAACCTCGCACGTCCGCGAACAGGTCCCCCACCGTCTTGATCCCCGCACCGAAGTCGCCGTAGTCCTGCACCACGAGACCCTGGCAGAGAAGCTCGGGGAAGCCGCCATCGAGCCCGACCTCGCTGTAGACGCCGCGCGCGCAGACGTCGAACCAGAACGCAACGCGCTGACTCACCGCGCGCAGCATTGCCGGGCCCGAGACCGTTCCGGCCGAGAGTGGATTGGAGGCGTACGGCACGCCCACGAAGCCGACGTGGACGTCATCGTCCTCGATGTCCCGCGGCAGGTTGAACAGGCGGAGTGGATTGAAGTAGTGCTTCACCTCCCGCTCGGTGAAGTCGCGGATCAGGGCGGGAATGTCGAAGGAAGGCGACACGCGGCCCCCCTCCGCGGGACCGTCGGCTTCCGGCCGCGGTTCAAGGTAGCCCCGGCGCATCAGGAGCTCGACGGCCTTTCGCTGCTGCTCGTCTTCGAAGAGTCGGATGATCGTGTCCAGCGGCCACGCCACGTTCTCGGGATTGGCCTGGCGCAGGCGCACGACCGCGTCGTGGATCGGAGTCTTGACGCGTTGAGTGGGCACGAACACGACAGGCATGTGACGGGCGTTGTCGTCGTAGAGGTAGCACGCGCGTCCCAGCCGCGCCGCCCGCAACGAGGGCAACAGTCGCAGCGGCGGGTCGGGTCGGGAGGAACTCTCGCTCATCGTCTCGTCCTCGCTGACCGGCAACGACCCCTCGCGCGGGTCGCACGGCGCCGGCTTCCAGTTTCGGTTGGAGCGAGCCTAGCACGACAGATCGGATCGGACTCCCGGTCGGACGGAGTACAATCCGGCGCCCGTGTCGGCACCGGCGGCGCGACGAGGAGGTCGATTGGATCGGTGTGAGGCGCTTCTGCGCCACCTTGACGAGGACCAGACCGCGGCCGTCACGCACGGTGAAGGCCCTTTGCTGGTCGTTGCCGGGGCGGGTTCCGGAAAGACCCGGGTCTTGACGCATCGCATCGCCTGGCTCCTCGCACGCGGCGTCGCCGCCTCGCACGAGGTACTCGCGGTCACCTTCACCAACAAGGCCGCTCGCGAAATGGCCGACCGGGTGAGCGCCCTGGTCGGGGGCACGCTGGCCGGCGGGTTCGTCGGCACGTTCCACCGGTTCGCACTGCAGCTGTTGCGCGCTCACGCCCGCGAGGCGGGCCTCCCCGGACGTTTCGCGATCGCGGACGAGGACGACCAGCGGCGGATCCTGGAGGGTGCACTCAAGCGACTGGGGGTGACCTCGACCCAGCTTCCGGTTCGGACCGTGCGGTCCCGGATCTCGGCGGCCAAGAACGCCATGATCTCGCCGCGCGAGGCGGCGGAGGCAGCGCGCACCACCGATGCCGGCCTCATCGCCGACGTCTACGCGGCGTACGAAACCGACCTGCGGGCAGCGGCCGCAGTTGACTTCGACGACATGCTCCTCCTCTCCATTAGACTCCTGGAGCGCGAGGAGGGCCTGCGCCGCGGACTCGCGAACCGTTTCCGCTGGCAGTTGGTGGACGAGTTTCAGGACACCAACGCGGCGCAGGCGCGGCTCCTGGCCCTGCTCGGGGGCAGTCGGCCCAACCTGACCGTCGTCGGGGACGAGGACCAGTCGATCTACCGCTGGCGGGGCGCCGAGGTCGAGAACATCCTCCGTTTCGACCGCACGTATCCGGGAGCGACGGTCGTCGTTTTGGGCAACAACTACCGCTCCAGCGAACCGATCCTGCGCGCGGCGGCGGGAGTGATCGCGAACAACGCCGGACGCCGCGAGAAGCGACTGGTGTCGAGGGCAGGGCCCGGCGATCCGGTCGTCGTCTTCCTGGCCGCAGACGAGCTCGATGAGGCGAGGGTCGTCGCCGACCTCATCGATCGGCTGCGCGGGGAAGTGGAACTCGGAGCGATCGCCGTCCTGTTCCGGATCAACGCCCTTTCCCGGCCTTTCGAGGCGGAACTGGTTCGCCGGGGCGTGCCGTACGTCGTCGTCGGCGGCACCCGGTTCTGGGAGCGCGCCGAGGTCAAGGACGCCCTCGCCTACCTGCGGCTGGTGGTCGCGCCGGACGATTCGCTCGCCTTTCGCCGTGCGATTCGGGTGCCGGCGCGCGGAGTCGGCGAAGCCACCATGGACGTCCTCGAGCGGGATGCTTCCGCCGACGGCGAGTCGCTGCCCGCGGTCGCCCGACGACGTGCCGACGGCCTGACGCCGCGCGCAACACGCGCCCTCGAGGAGTTCTTCCGGCTCATCGACGAACTCTCCGAAATGGCCGAGAAGACCCCGCCGGGAGAGGTGGTGGAAAGCCTGCTCGTGCGGTCGGGGCTCGCCGCCCAGTACGGCTCCGAGGACGAAGAGGACAGAGGCAGGCGCGCCAACCTGGAGGAACTGGTCTCGGCAGCCGCCGAGGCCGCGGAGCGAGGCGTCAGCCTGAAGGGGTTCATGGACGAGGTGGCGCTGCTCACCGACGCCGACGTGCGGGCGAGCGGGCAGGCCGTGCAGTTGTCGACGCTTCACGCGGCCAAGGGCCTGGAGTTCGACGCCGTGTTCCTGGTCGGACTCGAGGACGGCCTGCTCCCGTTGCGCCGTGGCGACGATCCCGGCGATGTCGAGGAGGAGAGACGTCTGGCCTACGTCGGCATGACGCGGGCGCGCCGCCGACTGTGTCTGTCGTGGGCCAGAGCCCGCCGCCTCCACGGTCAACTGATGCCCGGTCGGCCTTCTCCTTTCCTTCTCGAGGTGCCTCGCGACACGGTCAGGGATCTGACGCCGGCGCTCGGGAGGGATCCGTTTCGGGCGCAGGCTCCTGCGCCGCAGCCGCCGTTCGCACGCCGGCGCGGCGACGACCAGCCGGCCGGGACGCTCGCGCCAGCGCGTCCGGCGCGCACGCCCGCTCATCCGGACGGCTGGAGGCCGGGACTGAAGGTCCGGCACCCCTCGTACGGGGTCGGGGTAATCCTCCAGGTCCAGGGCTCCGCCGCCCAGACCAGACTGGTGGTGTACTTCGATCGCGCCGGGCGCAAGACTCTGATCCCCTCGCTGGCCAAGCTCGAGAAGCTCTGAGCGCGCCGTTCGCCGAGGGCTTCACTGCGGCGTGGATCCTCAATGGAGTGGACGGCCGCGAATCGAAAGTTGGATCCCCGGCGGTCCGATCACCGCTCGCCAGCCTCGGCGCGTGCTCTCGTTCTGTCTCCAGCTTCCCGGTCGGACCCGCCGTCCTCATGCTGGTACTCGTGACCGCCGCGGACGTCTTCTGCACAGGAAACTCCGCGCATCCTGCAGAGTCCTCGGTACGAGGGGCGCTGGCGACGCAGGCAGCCCTCAACGCCGGGGGTGGCATGGAGATCATCCTCGGTGTCATCGCCTACCAGCCAGGTGTCAGCGATGAGCAGCTGATCGTGGCGTTGGTGCTGATCGCCCGTGCAGCTCCGCCGGCCGGTGGCCCGGCGGTACGGCGGCTGTTGCCCGCGCCGACACCACGGCTCAGCCGACCAGGTGCCCGCGGTGGACCACGATCCGCCCGGCCTTGACTACGTGCATGACGAGATTCACGCCGAAGTGGTACACGAGGTGTCTGGCGCACGGCGCGTCGAGCACGACCAGGTCCGCCTGCTTGCCGACCTCGATCGAGCCGAGACGGCCGGCGCGACCCAGCGCGGCGGCGGCGTTCAGGGTCGCGGCGGTCAGCGCCTCCTCGCTGGACAACCCGGCGCCGAGGCAGCCGAGCGTCATCGCCATGGCCATCGACTCCGTGTGCGACGAGCCCGGATTGCAGTCGGTGGCCAGGGCTACCGGCACGCCGGCCTCGATGAGGCGCCGCGCCGGCGCATACCGCTCGCGGAGGAAGAAGGAGACGCCCGGAAGCACCACCGCGACCACGCCGGCCGCGGCGAGCGCCGCGATTCCCGCGTCGCCGGCGTGGAGCAGGTGCGATGCCGACGAGGCGCCGAGTTCCGCCGCCAGTTCGGCGCCGCCGAGAGGCGTGAGTTCGTCCGCGTGCAGGTGAATCCGCCAGCCGAACACTCTGGCGTCGGCGAGCAACCGGCGCGTCTGTGCCGGCGAGAAGACGCCCTGCTCGCAGAACACGTCGACGGCCTCCGCGAGCCTCGCCGCCGCGATGGCGGGGTGGATCTCGCGAGTCACGAGTTCGACGTAGCCGTCCGGATCGTGCCGCCAGTCGGGAGGCACTTCGTGGCCTGGCATCGCTGTGGCGACGATCTCCACCGGGTGCCGCTCGGCGGCGGCCTTGAGAACCTGCAGCTGCTTGATCTCGCCATCGAGGCTCAGACCGTACCCTGACTTGGCCTCGGTGGTCGTCGTGCCGTGGAGGAGCTGGCGGTCGAGACGCGCGAGGGTGAGGCGGAGCAGTTCGTCGTGGGACGCCCGACGGGTCGCGTCGACGGTGGAGACGATTCCTCCTCCGCCGGCCGCGATCTGTGCGTAGCTCTCGCCGCGCAATCGCCGGTCGAACTCATCCTCGCGATACCCGGCGAAGGGCAGATGGGTGTGAGGGTCCACGAACCCAGGGACGATGGTCCCTCCCTCCGCGTCGAGGACCTCGTCAGGGGCGGGGAATGACCGGTCGTGCTCGGCGCTGCCGCCAACGAACACGATCGAGCTGCCCTCGCAGCGGACCACGGCGCCGTCGATCCGCGCGACCGTGCCCTGCGCCATCCCCGCCGCCGCGGCCGACCCGCGCGGAGTCACGACCGAGCGGGCTCCCTGGACGAGCAGGCTCATCGATCGGCCTCGCCCTTCCTGGCGTGTGAAGATGGGACTCTCTGCGAGGACCTCGGGCTCCTGTCCCGAGATTCCGAGTGCCGCGTCACTTCTCGGCCTTTCCCTCCCGCGACCGGGGTCGGAGGAGCGTGACCGACGGCGTTGCGCCCTCCCTATCCTCGTCGGCCTCGTCGTCCTTGGCGAAGCCGGCCAGCAATTCGGCCAGACGCTTGAGGTCGGCCCGTGCCGTACGACGACGTGCGCGCAGTTGGGAAATCACCACTTCGATGTTTTCCGCGCGCCTGGTCGCCTCCTCGATGACCCTGTCGGCCAGTGTCTGGGCCTCGGAAACGATCCGCTGCGCCTCGGACTCGGCCCGCGCCACGGTGGCCTCCGCGGTCTTCTGAGCCTGGACCATCGCCTCGTTCAGGGCGTCGGCGCGGTTGCGGTGCTCCTCGAGTTCCTGGGTCAGTCTGACAAGCTGAGCCTTCAACTCGCCGCGCAGTCGGGCGTCCTCCTCGTTGTCCTCGGCCAGTTCGCCGAGGAAGGCCCTGACCTCCTCGGGGTCGAGTCCGCGGAATCGCCGACGAAAGGTGGCACGCTGGATTTCGAGGGGCGTGAGGCGCGTCATGTCGTTGTCTCCTACCTGATCGAGGATAACTTAGCCCGAAAAGGCAGCTGTGACAAGGGTCACGGCCCTAGCGACGCTCGCCGAACACGATCCTGCCGAGCCGAACCTCGGTTGCTCCTTCTTCGACCGCAACCTCGAAGTCGTCGCTCATTCCCATCGACAGGGCGAGATTCTCCACGCCCAGATCGCGGCGCAGCGCGGCAGCCTGCGCGCGAAGCGCGATGAAGTGTGGGCGCGAGGACTCGGGGTCGGCGGTCCATGGGGGGACCGTCATCAGCCCGTCCAGATGCAGATGGGGGCACGAGGTCAGGAGGTGTTCGGCAAGCGCTCGGACCTGATCGGGTGCGACGCCGCTCTTCTGCGGCTCGGCGCCGACGTTGACCTCCAGAAAGACCGGCACGACCCGCGACCGACCCTCGAGGAGAGACTGCAGTCGATCGGCAAGTTCGAAGCGGTCGACCGTCTCGATGAGGTCGAATACCTCGAGCGCCGGCTTGGCCTTGTTGCGCTGCAACGGTCCGATCAGGTGCCACGGGGGAGAGCTCGGGCAGAACGGGCGCTTTTCCGACGCCTCCTGGACCCGGTTCTCACCGATCGCATCGGCGCCCGCCTCGATGGCCTCCCGGACCGCTTCGGCGGGCTGGGTCTTCGAGACGGCGACCAGACGCACCTCGGACGGATCTCGACCCACCCGGCGGCAGGCAGCGGCGATGCGCTCCCGGCACAGGCACAGACTGTCGGCGACGCTCATGGAGCAGGCGGTTCCACGACCGAATGGGCAGGCGCCTTCAACTCAGCCCCTGCGGCCGGGACAACGTCGAGGTCCGACCGTCCATTGCCTGATTCGCAAGTCGATCGGCGGCGGCGTTGGCCGCTCTCGGGATGTGAGCGATTCGGAAGCGCGAGAACTCGCGGGCCAGTTCCTGGGCGCGCAGCCACGGACCCTGCAGGTGGACGGCCTTGACGCGGTACGCGCCGGTCATCTGCTTCACCAGCAACTCGGAGTCGGAACGGACTTCGACGGCGCGGGCCCCGCCTGCCAGGAGGCGCTCGAGGGCGGCGAGGAGAGCCGCGTACTCGGCGACGTTGTTCGTCGCATGTCCGAGATAGACGGTGTGTTCCTCGACGCGCCCGTCGCTGAAACGGAGGACGATGCCGCAGCCGGCCTCGCCGGGGTTGCCGCGAGCTCCACCGTCGATGAACGCGACAACCGGTTCTTCAGTCACTGCGCAGGTCCGTCGCCGCCGGGCTCGAGTTCGACCGTGGGACTCGGCGGGTCGCGAGTCTACGCGCCATCGTCGGGGAACTGCTCGGGATCGTAGAGCAGGCGCCGGCACGAATCGCAGAACTGCAGGGCCTCGGCCGTGCGGACCAGCTGGACGAGCGAAGGCCGGAGTTCGGCGTGGCAACTCGAACACGACCAACCTTCGATCGGCACGACTGCGCTCGGCCGACGGGAAGCCCACAGCTTCTTGAATCGCGCCATGCTCTCGGCGCCGAGCGCGCGCTGAACCTCGCGCATGCGGGACTCGACCTTGCGCAGCTCCACGCTGGCCTCGCCCCGTCTCGCCTCCCACGCGGCCTCGGCCTGTTCGCGCTGGACCTTCTCTTCCGGGGTTTCGCGCTGCAGCTCCTCGATCTCGCGGTCGAGCCTCTCGACCTCCGCGAGGATCTCGAGGAGCCGATCGTCCTTGGCCTTCAGTTGTGTCTCCACGTGGTCGAGTTCCGAAACCACTGCGGTGAGCTGCTTCATGTTGGTGACCATGGACTTCTGCTTGCGAAAATGCTCGCGCTCCTCGCGCAGCGCGTCCGCCTCGGTCTGGAGACCCTCCTGCTCCCGTGCGAGGGCCTCGCGCCGCAACTGCTTCTCTCCGAGCGCCTCCCGGCGTCCGGAGAAGGTCGACCGGAGCTCTACGAGGGCGTCCGGAGGCGTGTCCATTTCCTTCTTGAGTGCAGACTTGCGATCGAGAAGTCGCTGTAGCGCGACGTAGCCGACGAGCTCGTCGCGAACCGTCACCGCGCCTCCCCGTTGGATCGGCTGGCCGTTTCCACTGCGATCTCGTCCACGCAACCCTCCTGGATCGGGTGGGTCCACCAGGATTCGAACCTGGGACCAACCGGTTATGAGCCGGCGGCTCTGACCGCTGAGCTATGGACCCAGCGACCGAGTATTGTACGGCCGGTCGAGCCATGTGACAAGGGAGGAACCGCACAGAACCCCCGGCCGCTTGGCCGGGGGTTCGTGCACAAGTGAATGTCAGTCAGTCGGATCCCTGGAGTGGCCGGGGCCGAATCGCGCGAAACGGGCGCGGTCAACCGATCATGTCGAGGTAGGGCTTGAGGAACTTCGCCCGGGTCGGGTGACGGAGCTTGCGCAGGGCCTTGGACTCGATCTGGCGGATCCGCTCGCGAGTGACGTTGAAGGCCTTGCCGACCTCCTCGAGCGTGTGCTCGGTCCCGTCACCGATGCCGAAGCGGCGGCGCAGGACCTCGGCCTCGCGCGGGGTCAGCGTGCGCAGCACGGAATCGGCCTGGTTCTTCAGCGATGCGACGATGACGGCGTCGATCGGCGAAACCGCGGAACGGTCCTCGACGAAGTCCCCGAGGTGGGAGTCCTCCTCCTCGCCGATCGGCGTCTCCAGGGAGATCGGTTCCTGGGCGATCTTCATGATCTTGCGCACCTTGGCGACGGGGATCTCCATCTTCTCGGCGACTTCCTCGGCGGTCGGTTCGCGGCCCAGTTCCTGGACCAGCTGGCGCTGGGTCCTGGTCAACTTGTTGATCGTCTCGATCATGTGCACCGGGATGCGGATCGTCCGCGCCTGATCGGCGATGGCGCGGGTGATGGCCTGGCGGATCCACCACGTCGCGTACGTCGAGAACTTATAGCCGCGGCGATACTCGAACTTGTCCACCGCCTTCATCAGGCCGATATTCCCCTCCTGGATCAGGTCGAGGAACTGCAGGCCGCGGTTGGTGTACTTCTTGGCGATCGAAACGACCAGGCGCAGATTGGCGACGATCAGTTCCTGCTTGGCGGCGTCGGTCTCGTGTTCGCCGAAGCGGACCTCGGCGATGACGCGCTTGAGTTCCTCGTAGGGGACCGAAAACCGCTTCTCGATGGTCGCCAACTCCTCCCGGTAGCGCTTCATTCGGTCGCGGTAGAAGGCCCGCCGCTCGGCGTTCCGCTCGGACTTGAGCTTGGCTTCGTCCTTGCGAATCGTGTTGATCGGGATGGAGAACTGGCGTTCGACCTCGCCGAGGAACGTGAGCAGCCGGTTTCTGGTCGTGGTGGTGAAGTCGGTGGAACGGACCAGTGTCGACATCTCGCCGTTGATGCGGTCGATCTGTTCGAGGATCTCGTCGCCCCGTTTCGTGCCCTTCTTGCAGCGCCGCATCCTCTCGTGCATCTCCTTGCAATGCTCGTCCTTGCAGTGGAGGTTGTGGAAAGTCTTGAGGGACTCGGCAACCCTGGCCCGGCCACGTTCGTCGAGGTCCGCCGACAGCCCGGAAAGCACGTCTCGCATCATGCGACGGTCCCGCCTGGCGACTTCGTTGGCGCGCAGGAACAGCTCCAGGATCCGAGGGCTGGAGGCGAGGGCGCAGAACACCTTCGCCTCGCCCGATTCGATGCGGCGGGCAATCGAGACCTCGCCCTCGCGGTCAAGGAGCTTGACCGTGCCCATCTCGCGCAAGTACATGCGCACCGGGTCATTGGTCTTCTCGAGCAGGGCCGGGTCGACGAGTTGGGATCCGGGTACCGGCTCGGTCCCCTCTTGCCGCTCGCTGGTGGACTCTTCCTCCAACGCCGCGGCCTTTTCCTGACTTTCGATGACCTCGATGTCGTTCTCCGAGAAGCGGAGGAAGATCTCGTCGAGGTCCTCCGGCGCCGAGGCGATCTCGTCGGGCAGCACCTCGAGGATCTCGTCGACCAGGACATACCCCCGCTCCCTGCCCAGGTTCACGAGTCGAGCCAGTTCGGTGTACTTCTCGTCGACCGACAGGGCGGCTTCCCGCTCGCCCGGCTGCTTGCCCGGTTCGCCGCTCACCTGGACAGTCTTCGCGGTCGCCTTGTCGCGTTTGCGAACCGAGATCGGCGGTGGGACCTGTCGACGTGCGTGCCTGGAGAGGGCACGGTCCCTGGGCGGCACCGCGGCGTGGGCGACCGGCTTGGACTTCGCCCGTGGGGTCGGCAGTGGGGCCTTGGCCGTCGCCCCGGGGGGGGTTCGCCTGGTCTTCGGTGCGGCCGTCGCGGTTGTGACCCGCTTGGCGGTCGGCCGAGGCCCTGGCCGGGCCGCCGCACGCGACGGTTTGGTCACGACCGGACGGGTTGTCCCGGCCGTCCGCTTCGGAGGAGCGGCAACGGGACGGCCGCCCTTCTGGGATCTGGCGGACTGACCCTTTCGGGCGGCTGGCAGCGTGGGTCGCTCCGGCCTGGAAGGCCGGTTCGAGACGACGGACGAGCGGGGAGAGGAAGATCTGGGGGGCGGCGAGACCTTCTTCCTCGCGACAGGGGATTGCGCTCGGGCGCCGACGCGACCCGGGTGCTTGGCCGGGGAAGGAGTGCGGACCGACTTCGGTGCCGACTTCGACGGGACCGTCGCTCCCGATCGCGGTCGCGGGGGAGGTACGGGCCGCGAGACCCGGTGACGGATCGGTTCCGCGCCCCGGCCGGAACGGCTCGCGGGCGCGACCTTTCTTGCGGTGCGCGGAGGAACGGCGGCGGGTTTCGCGGCCGCGCGGGTCGGGGATGTATGGGACCTCGATTCTCTCGCGCCCGCGGCGTGCGCGGCGACTACTTTTCCGGTTCCGCTCGACTTCAGTGCGCGGGACGGTCGACCTGGGACGGGAATGGACTTCGCGGGCTTGTTCCGCTGGCGGGGGGCGCGGTTGTTCCCGCGAACCCCTTTGGGCTGTGCTTTGGCCAAGGTTCCCTCATGATGAGCGAGAGGTGCTCACCCAGAAGGGCGGCACCTCGTGCTCGAGCGCGGCATCTGTCCGCCGCACCTCACGTTGCACAATGTCGGCCGCGGTGGAGGAAATTTCAAGGGCACGGAGAGAATCGTCTCCATGTAGCGTGCGATTGTGAATGTATAGTATTGTCATGAAACGCGTTACAGCCTGCGAAGCGTGTCCCTGGGCTGGCGCGAGGGAGACCCGGACTCAGGGTGGAGGATCGCCGACACGATCCGGTCCCAGCAGCGCCTCGATTTCCTCGAGCAGGGCCTCGCGGCTCTTGCGCCTCTGGATCAGGGTCTTGTTCTCCTCGAGCAGGCCGAGCAGGCGCCCGGAGTCGCCCTCGGCTTCGGCACGCTCGATCGCCGCCCCCAGTTCGGCCCGCTGGCGTTTCCATCCGCGCAGCCACGCCGATCTGAGGTTCTCGGACAGGCGGCCAACCTCGACCTCCGGGACGCCGTCCTCGATGGCCGCGAGCGCGCGCCGAAGCTCCGGCTCGTCGCACTCGTTGAGCAGGAGAGGGATTGACGCGTCCCCCCGTTCGCGCAGGAGGTTCGAGGCCGCGTCGAGGATCGACGCGGCGAGCGGATGCTCGAACGGGGCCGCGGCGAGCAGCTCGGCGAGCTGGAGTTTGCGCTTGACCGGCAGGTCGAAGAGGAGCGCGCGCAGAAGCGCCCACTCGCCGGGCGAGGAGGCGAACGCATCCTCCTCGCGGTCCGTTCCGATCACCCGGGGCGGCTCCATGCCGCCCAGTTCCTCGACGGGAACGCCGGCGCGACGCGCCAGGAGCTCCCGGAGCGCGAAACGCCGCACCGGATTCGGGCAGGCGTCGGAAATCTCCAGCATCTGCAGGAGATTGCCTCGTCGTTCCTGGCGATCGCCGCCGAGTTGTGCGGCCAGGAACTCGCCGGCGTCGAGCGCCGCCGCCAGCAGGCGCTCGAAACCTCCCGCCCCCTCCTGGCGCACGAGATCGTCCGGATCCAGGCCCTCGGGCAAGAGGAGCACCGCGGTGTCGATGTCGGCGGCCAGCAGCGTCCTCATCGCGCTCCGCGCCGCCGACAGCCCCGCACTGTCACCGTCGAAACACACGACCACCCGCTTGACCTTCCGCGCCAGATCCCGGACGTGGTGCTCCGTGAGCGTGGTGCCGAGGGTGGCGACGGTCTCGGTGAAGCCGGCCCGGTGGAGCGCCAGGCAATCGAAGTAACCCTCGACCACGATCGCCCGATCTGTGGTGGCGAAACTCCTCGTCGCGCGGTCGAGGGCGAACAGTACGCGGCTCTTGGAGAAGAGCGCGGTCTCAGGCGAATTGAGGTACTTCGGCATGTCGTCGCCGACCGACCGTCCACCGAAACCGATCAACTCTCCGCGGGGGGAACGGATCGGAATCGTGACACGGTCGCGGAAGCGGTCGTAGATTCGACCGGCTTCGCCTTGCGCTACCAGGCCCGAGGCGAGCAGGAACCGTTCCGGAATCTTGCTCTGGAGCGCTTCGGTCAGGGCTCGCCACTCCTGGGGCGCGTATCCGAGTCCGAAGTCGGCGGCGGCCTCCAGGGTCACGCCGCGTCGTTCGAGGAAGGCACGTGGCCGGTCGTCTCCCAGTCGTCTCGAGAAGCTCGCCTGTGCGGCTTCCAGCGCTTCGCGGAGGTGATCGCCCTCCTCGTGCCTGCGGCGTGACTCGGGAGACGCCGCGGGCAGCTCGACGCCGAAGCGCTGCGCGAGTCTCTCGACGGCCTCGGCGAAGGACAACCGCTCGACGGCCATGACGTAGTCGATGACGTCACCGCCGCGCTTGCAGCCGAAGCAGTAGTACGTTCCCTTCTCCCGCGAGACGGAAAACGACGGCGTCTTCTCGCCGTGGAACGGGCACAGACCGACCCAGTTGCGGCCGGCCTTGCGCAGCGTGACGGCGTCGCCGACGACCTGCACGATGTCAGCTACCTCGCGCAGCCGCTCGAGGACGGAGCGGGACAGGTCGTGGCGGATCATCGGCATGTTCCCGGGAGGGAGTCAGAGGGCAGAGTACAGGAGTCCAGGGGTGGCGCGGCCGCGAGCGGGTCCTGGGTCGCGAACACCGGCGTGTTCTCCGCTCGCCGCTTCATTCGAGTTCCGCCTCGGTGACGCCGGTTCCCCCACGATTCTGCGCCGGGTGCGTGAAGCGGGCAACCGCCGGGTGCCGGCTCAGTACCTCGCGCACCATCTTCCTCAACACGCCCGTACCGTGGCCGTGCACGACGCGAAGTCGGCGCACGCCCGCCAGCGCCGAGCGGTCGAGGCACTGTTCGAGTTGCTCCCGAGCGTCCTCCTCCGAGAGCCCGAGGAGCCGGAGCTCTCCGTGGGGCTCGTCGCCGCCAGCCGTGTAGGTGGGGGACGCGGGTCGGCCGGACACCGGAGCCGCAATCGACTCGCAGGCGATGTCTTCGACCCAGATCCGCTTGTCGCCCATCTGGACCTCGACCCGCTTCCCGGCGACCTTGCCGATGACGCCCGAGCCGCGGACCCCACGGACCCGGACCGTCATCCCCTCGGCCAGGCCTGGAGCGGGACCCGCGGGTCCGGCGTCCTCGTCCGGAAGGTCGGCCGCGAGGCTCCGGAGGGATGCCTGCCGGCGCTTTCCGGGAAGTGCACCCCGGCTACCTGCCTCGAGTAAGGCTGCGAGCGACTCGTCGAACCTCTCCCGGGCCTGGCGCCGCAGCGCCTCACGCTCTGCGAGGAGAGCATCGCGCATGGCCCGGCGCTCCTTGTCCAGGTCGGCGATGACGGCGTCGTACCGCTGGCGCGCGATGTCCGCGTCCTTGCTCGCTGCAGCCAGCCGATCGGACTCGAGTGCGAAACGCCGGCGCTCCTCGTCGAGTCGCGCCAGGTAGGTGTCGAGAGTGAGCGAGGCGCGGGACAGCAGGCCCCTCGCCCTTTCGATGATCGCGCGGGGTACGCCGCACTCGCCGGCGATCGCCAATCCTCGCGACCGTCCCGGAAGACCCGGCTGGAAGCGGTAGGTCGGCCGGTTGGCGGACTCGTCGAAGCCCATCGAGGCGTTTGCCGCGCCACTGAGACCCTCGACGTGGGCGGCGACCGTCACGAGGTGAGCGGTCGCGATCGTCCAGCACCCCGCGGCGACAAGGGCCTCGAGCAGCGCGGCAGCCAGTGCCGCGCCCTCTTCGGGGTCGGTTCCGGACCCGAGTTCGTCGTAGAGAACCAGGGCGTCCGCGTCGGCGACCCGGAACAGGTCCGCGGTGGCGCGCATCGCGCCCGTGAACGTGGACAGATCGGAGAACAGGCTCTGTTCGTCGCCGATGTGGCAGTACACGCCGGACAGCGCCGGGAGGTAGCTGCCGGGATCGAGGAGAACCGGGATGCCGGTGTGCACCATCAGGGCGGTCACTCCGAGCGTCTTGAGCGCGACGGTCTTGCCGCCGGCGTTGGGTCCCGAAAGCAGGAGCACCCGGGTGTCGGAGGGAAAATCGAGATCCAGAGGTACGACCGGCCGGCGGCTGCCCGGGTCGCCGAAGACATGCCCGCGCAGTTCCGCCAGACCCGGATCGAGGAGCGGATGTCGAGCGCCGGCGAGGCGGAAGGCCGGGCCGGAGGCCGGCGCAAGCAGCGTCCCGCCGGCACTCCTGCCGAACAGGACGCGCGCCTGGACGGCGTCGAGTCTGGCGAGATCGGCGGCGGCGGCGAGCATTTCGTCGTGTCGCCGCGCGAACGTCGCCCGGATCTCCGCCAGAACCCTCAGTTCCTCCTCCGTCACCAACGCCGACGCCTCGGCGAGCGCGTTGTTGAGCTCGACGATCTCGAGCGGCTCGACGTATGCAGTCGCCCCGGTCGCGGACACGTCGAGCACGAGACCGGTCACTTCCGAACGCTCCGAGACGGGAACCGGCAGGCAATACCGCTCGCGCCGCAGCGTGTACGGCGCGCTCAACCTGTGGCTGCGCCGGCGTACGGCTTCGAGCGCGGTGACGATGGAGTGCCTGTGCCGCTCGCGTGCGATACGCGCGCGGGCCAGCGCCGGACTGGCCGTGTCGAGGATCTCGCCGCCGGGTCCGAGGCGTTGGTCGCACCATGCCACCAGACCGTCAAACGCAGGCAGTCGCTGCAAGACGTGGCCGAGTTCGGGGCCAAGGGGCACATCGGCAAGAGCGTGCCGGACGTCGCAGGCGCCGCGGGCGAACGCCACGACCCGGGCGAGGTCCGCGGCGTCGAGAGAACCGGCGGAACCGGACTCCAACAGGGCCGATTCATCGAGGGCGGAGAACGGCACGACTCCGGTTCTCGAGACCAGCGCCTCCACCTCCGCACTCAGACGAAAAGCGAGCGGCCCCGCCTCAACGTCGAAGCTGGGCAGGGCCGCCAAGACTTCCCTTGTCCCCCGCTGGCTGCGTGCGAATGAAGCGACCAGTTCGAGGATGCGGTCGAACTCGAGCGCCGCGAGGGTTTCGGACATCGAGAGCCGCCTACAGGAGGCCGGCTCGCCTTTGCTGTGCCAGTTTCCTGAGGAGCTTCTTGCGAGCCTGGATGAGCTTCCGCTTGCGCTTCACGCTCGGCTTCTCGTAGTGCTGGCGCTTCTTGATCTCCGACAGCACTCCCGCCTTCTCGCACTTCCGCTTGAACCGGCGCAAGGCCTGTTCGAATGACTCGTTGTCCCGGACGTGCACGGTCGTGGGCATAGCTCGCTTTCACCCCCCATCTGCGCAGGATTGCCCCATCTTCGGGACCACGCGCAAGGAAGGAACGTTAGCAGAATCCGGGCAAACCGGTCAAGGCGCGTGACCGGGGCCGGGGCTCGGGAACGCCGCGGCGCGAGCCTTCCCGAGTGCGGACCGGAGCGCCGCGGGTTCCTCCACGCCGGCCTCGCGACAGGCCCGGGCGGTGCCTGCCAACGCCTCGAGGACGCCCTTCGGGTCTCCTCCCAGGTGCCTGATTTCGTCGAGGGTCGACGCCGCCTCGCGCGCGTACAGCTCCAGCGCCTGGCGCGTTTCGACGGCGTGGGGCTGTTCGTTCAGCGCGGTGTTGAGGAAGCGGACAAGCGCCGTGCGGTAGGCCTGGTCGGCGGTCTCGTGGGCGTGGCGTGACTGATCGCGGCGCCCGCGCTCGACCTGCTCCCCATCGGCCACGATATCGAGACGAGCCGCGTCGGCGGCGTCCTTGAGCTCGAGGACGTTCTCGAACGCCTCGCGCGGATCGAAGCCGGAACGCGATGGAGCGCGAGTCCTGCCACAGCCGGTGAGTGTCCATACCAGCAGTCCGACCAGCGCCACGGCGCGAAGAGCACGTGCCATACTGTTCCCTGGTAGCAGGGTTGCACCGAAGGCGCAAGGGCGGGGTTCCTTGACACCGCCAAAACGCGGTGTCGATAATGCCGTCCTGGACACGCAGGGAGGCGCAAATGGACGAACGTGAAGCGATTCTCGCCGAACTCCAGGGGGCACGTGAACGTGCGGCGGCTCTCCTGCGCGCGAAGATGGAGGCGGTCGCGAGCCAGATTCGCGATGCCGCGGCCCGGACGATCGGAGAACTCGACGTCGTGCTCCCGCCCGACCTCGAGGCGATGTTCCCGCTCGGCGGCATCCCCGAACGTCTCGCCGCGCTGACGCAGCCCGTTCAGGTGGCGGGCACACTGGCACTCGAAGGGTTGCGTCGCCTGGACGCCGGACGGCAGCAGTCGGTGGTTCTGCAGGAGCTGCTCAACCAGCTGGCCCCATGGTGCGGCCCACGGAGCATCCTGGTGTTTCGCGAGGGTGTCGCTCAGGGATGGGCCGGTGACGGTCACGGCGCTACCGATCCGTCGAAGGGATGGCGAACCGCCATCGCCGACTCGCCTGCGCTGCGCCTCGTCGCGGAGGGCCAGGTCGTCACACTCACCGCCAGCGCAGATCCGGTACTCGAGGGTTGGATCGGTGACGGCGAGCGGAAGGTACTCGTGGTTCCGATGTCCCTGCGCGGCAAGGTGGTCGGAGGCTTGCTCGCGACTGAGGGCGAACAGGGTATGGCCGCGGAGACAGTGCAACTGCTCGTCTACCTGGCCGGTCTGATGATGGAGACGCTGTCCGTACGGACCCAGGCCCCGACTCCCTCCCTGATCGACGCGGTTGCAGTCGAGAAGGCGGCCGTGCCGGTTGCCGTGATCGAGGAGCCCGAATCGCCTTTCGGTGTCGTCGAGACTCCGGCAGCGCCCGAGCCTGCACCCGAGATGGCCCCCATGGCAGCGGTTTCGGCCGTGATCGCGCCGCCTTCGCCCGAGCCGGTGCCCGAGCCGGTGCGTGTCTCCGTTCCGGAGCCGGAGCCGGAGCCGGAGGTTGCCAACCCGTCGATCACGACGCAACTCCCGGTCTCGGTGCCCCCACCCGTCGCGGTCAGGGCCCCGGAGGACGACAGGCGGCACGAGGAGGCCAGACGCTTCGCCCGTCTGCTCGTCTCCGAGATCCGGCTGTACAACGAGCAGGCGGTGGTCGAGGGCAAGGCCAACAGGGACATCTACCAGCGACTGAAGGAAGACATCGATCGCTCGCGCGAGATGTACGAACAGAGGATTTCGCCGGAGATCCGGGCGCAGAGCAACTACTTCTTCGAAGAGCTGGTGCGCATCCTCGGGGACGGCGATCCGGACGCTCTGGGGCTCTGAGTAACGGCGCCAGTTTCGGAACACGCGCGATGCGTGTCCTGACCTTCGCTTCGGGTGAGCGCGGAGCGAAAGTCGCTCTGCCGTGTCTGGTCGCGTGCCTGGCTTTGCTCGGGTGCGCTCGCACGCCACCGCCTCTGCCGAGTCTCGCCGAAGCCGCGAAGGTCCGTGGCGACGCGGGAGTCAGGGCGCGTGCGTACCTCACTGTGGCTCGTGGCGGCGCTCCCGGCGAGCGGCGGCGGGCCGCGCTTCTGTGGGGTCTGTTCGCCTGCGAGGCGGCCTCGCCTCGCTCCGCGCTGCAGGCCTTTCTTGCTGCACAGCCCTCCGGGGGTCGCGCCCGGCTCGCCGCCCGTCGACTCGGCGAAGCACTGAGCGCGAGCGGAGCGGCCACCCCTGATTGGTGGCGGGCCTCGTCGGCGTCGTGGATGGCTCCGGAGGACCGCGAGCGGCTGCTCGTGACTGGGGCGGAAGCTCGCCTCCGTGTCGGAGACGTCGACGGTGCCGCCGAACTCGCGCGGGCCGCCGAGAGGGGTCCTGAACGCCCTGTCGCGCTTGCGCTTCTCGCGATGGTGGGAGGCTCGGCCGCGGCGCAAGCCGAGCGGCGTCTTGCGGTTGAGTTTCCGACCAGGTTCGGACACCTGCTCCCAGGTCACAGTCTGTCCGGTCTCAGCTCAACGTTCGCTGTGTCGGAGTGGCGACGTCACGCCGAGGCGTGGCTGGACGCTGGCGTCGCCGCCCCTGCGTACACCGCCGCGGTGCGTTCGAGCAGCGCCCTGGTGGCGGCGCGCGCCGCGAACCGCGGGCGGAGAGCGCACAACGCCCTGGTCTGGGCCGGACGGCTCGACGACGGCGACCCGGACGCCTGGATCGAGCGTGCGGAGGCACACCGACAGATCGCATGGGGAGACCGCCCCGAACGTCGCGCCGGTCCCTTCAGGGACATGCTGCGCTGTGCGCAGCGCGCGGCTGGACTGCTTCCGATCTCCGACCCTCGGAGAGGACGTGTTCGGCTGCAGATGGCCGAAGCGCTTACCGAGCTCGGTCGATTCGACGAAGCGGTCGGTCATCTCGGTGACGAGGTCGTACGGAGTCAGCCGCGTCACGACTGGGTGTTCCGTCGGCTCTTCTTCCTCCGGGCGAGGACAGCCGCGAGTTGGCCCGAGGCGTACGCTCCGTCCGGGGCAGTCTCGAACCGAGTGCGCCGCATCGCCGAATACTGGGTCGGCGTCGGCTCTCGGCCGGAGGGGACGACGGCGGCCGGCAAGGCGCTCGCGACCTCGGATCTACCGGATCTCCCGGCGCACTGGGCGGCGCGGAACTCCGTTTCGGGGGTTTCCCCTCCGTCTCTCCGCGAGGGCGCGCCAACCGTTCCGGATCCACCACCATGGGCCGGTGACCTCATCGATGCCGGGCGCGTGTCCGATGCGATCGTCGCGTGGCGGTTCGATCTGGAGGCGGCGAATCGACGCGGACCGGAGTGGCTCGGGCTGCTCCTCCTCGCCGACATGGTCGCACTCGACGAGATTCCCCTCCTCGTCCGCGCCGAACCGCGGTTGGTGAACGGACCCTGGGACGGGCTGCACCGGCAG
The DNA here is from genome assembly GCA_040754885.1 of Acidobacteriota bacterium. Classification (GTDB taxonomy): domain Bacteria; phylum Acidobacteriota; class Thermoanaerobaculia; order Thermoanaerobaculales; family Thermoanaerobaculaceae; genus JBFMCD01. Next base: position 73,670 of record JBFMCD010000115.1, on the reverse strand, counting down.
CTCCTCGAGCGTTACCTCCCGCTGCCGTTTCGCGACGAGCTCGTGGACGCGTCGCGACGCGCGGGGGTTCCCCCGTGGGTGCTCGCGGGCCTGGTCAGGCAGGAGTCGGCGTGGAGCCCGGCCGCGCGTTCGGCCGCCGGCGCGGTCGGCCTCAGCCAGGTGCTCCCCGCGGTCGCCCGGGAGATCGTCGGCCGAGACGCGGGCCTGGCTCGCTGGCTGGGCGGCACGGGCAGTGGGGTGGATCTCACCCGCCCGCGAACGAATCTGGGTATCGGCGCCACCCTCCTCCGACGCTGGCGCGACTCGATGGGTGGTTCGTGGACCGCGGCGCTGGCCTGCTACAACGCGGGCGAGCGGCGGGTGCGCGAGGTGTGGGAACGTTCGGGCCGGAGAGACGGCCCGGAATTCGTCGAGGCGATCGAGATTCCCGAAACCTGGGACTATGTCCACAGGGTCGTTCTGCTCGCGGAGGGATACCGCGTGCTCTATTGGCCCGTGGAGAGGCCCTACCCATGGACGTGATCACCATCCCCACCCAGCGGCGCCGCCAGGTCCTGGACGTGACGAGTTTCGTCGAGGAAGCGGTTCGAGAGTCCGAAGTCACCGACGGTCTGTGCCACGTCTGGGCGCCGCACACGACCGCCGGGGTGACCGTCAACGAGAACGCGGACGCCGACGTGAGCGACGACATCCTGGCCGCCCTCGAGGCGATGCTGCCGAAGATCCCCTGGCGGCACATGGAAGGGAACTCGGACGCCCATCTCCTGGCGGCTCTGCTCGGAACCTCCGTGACGGTTCCGATCCGCCAGGGAGAACTCACCCTTGGCCGCTGGCAGGGCATCTTCCTCGTCGAGTTCGACGGTCCCCGAAGTCGTGAGGTGTGGGTGACCTGCGTGAGGAGCTGAGCGGAAGGAAGTCCGGCGCCGGACCCGACGTCACCGAAGCGGAGCGTCTCGGAGCACGGCCTCGAGACGGTCGACCCGCTCGGAGAGGGGGAACGCCTCGCGAACCCGGCGAGTCGCCTGCGCTGAGACCGACGCGGCGAACTCTCGCTCTCTGACGAGCCGGCCGAGCGCCGCGGCCAACGTCACGCTGTCGCGGGGGGGGACGAGCACCCCGGTGAGGCCGCTTTCGATCAGCTCGGGGAAGCCGCCGACCGTCGTCGCCACGACGGGGATTCCCGAAGCCATGGCGTCGAGCAGGGACACGCCGGATCCGGCCACGGCCCACGAGGCGTCCGTCACGATGTCGGCGGCCGCCATCGGATCCTCGACTCCGTCTCGTGCAAGCACGACGGCGGTCCGGCTCGCGAGACCGAGTTCGGCGGCGACCCTGAGGACGACCTGCTTCTGGCGAGGTGACGGGCAGTCGGCCAGGACGACCCCCACGTCGGGGTGGTCACGTCCGAGTCGTGTCGCAGCCTGAAGCAGCTCCTTCCACCCCTGCCACAGATTCGTGCCGAACTGCACGACGACGTGGCCCGACCACGGAAGGCCGAGTCGCGCGCGGGCACGCTGCCGGGCATCGGTGTCCCGCCGCGCGGCCCAGTCGACCGGCGCTGGCCTGACGATCGTGGACAGCCTGGTGCCCACCGCCGGTGCGCCGGCGAACATCCTCCCGACGGCTGTGCACGACGCCAGAACGGTGTGACGGCGCGACCTCAGCGCCCACCGGTCGAGCCAGTCGGGAGGGGCGGTCGTGTCGAGGGCGTGGATCACCCGTCCCGAGCCGCCCAGCCGCGCCGCGACGGCGCACAGCGCCTGGCACGGGCCGCCTTCGGCCACGACGGCGTCGGCCCTCTGCGAGCGGACGAGCCTGACCAGTCGCTGCAGGGAGTTGACGTCGAAGCGCGAGCGGAGCGCCATCGGGACGTGGACGACGCCGTCCTCGACACAACGGTCGTTCAGGGACGGCCGTGGCCGCGCGACGAGGATGACGTGGTGCCGCCGCGCCGCCAGCTCCATGCCGTCGAGCAGTAGGTGTTCGACGCTGATCGTCGGTGCTGCGGTGACCTGGACGATGGTCAGCGGGCGAGGCTCTTCGCCGTTCACTCGAGGTTTCCCGTGATTCGACGCCGGGGCGCCGACTCCGGCGCCCCGGCGAACGATTCGCGTGGCAGTTACATTACGGCCGTCGGCGGTGCCGGCTCGTCGGCCGCGCCGGCCTTCGACAGCGGTACGAGAACGAGGTAGCTGACCAGGATCGCCGCCATTACGATCGCCATCCAGGAGGCCCCACCCCACGGGATGGAGGGGAAGCCGCCGCGGAAGAAGACGACCGCGGCGATGACCAGACCCATCAGCGCCTCGCCCGCGATCAGCCCGGATGCCGCGAGGACGCCGGCGTTCTCGACGCGCGCCTTCTGAGCCGCGTTGTGGTCGCGCTTGACGGTGAGCTTGTCGACGATGCCGCGGATGAGGCCGCCGACGAAGATCGCGAACGTGGTCTCGAGCGGGAGGTACATGCCGACGGAGAACAGCATGGGAGAGCGGACCTTGATGAGGATCAGCGAGATGCCCATGAAGATCCCGACCACCACCAGCGGCCACGCCATCTCGCCGCCGACGATTCCCTGCGACAGCGCGGCCATGAGCCCGGCCTGCGGAGCCGGCAGGTTTGGCCCGCCGAATCCACCGGTCGCGGGGTTGAGCTTGAGGTCGGCGAAGTGCAGGACGTAGAGAGGGAAGAACATCACGGCACCGGCCAGGACGACGCCGATGACGTCTCCGACCTGCATCTTCCAGGGTGTACCGCCGAGGATGTGCCCGACCTTCAGGTCCTGGAGCATCTCGCCGGCGACCGCCGCGGAGACGCATCCGATCGCCGCGACCGCCAGAGTCGCCATCACGCCCTCCACGCCGCGCGCACCGGCCAGCACCATGGTCAGTGCGGCGACGATGGTGGTGGCCAGGGTGAGGCCGGAGAGCGGGTTGTTCGATGAGCCGATCATGCCGACGAGGTTCCCGGAGACGGCCGCGAAGAAGAACCCGGTGACGACGATGACCAGAGCCGCGAGCAGCGCGGGCCCCAGGCCCTTGGTGAAATAGAAGTAGATCGCGACCATCAGCGCCAGAATCCCAATCATCGCCAGGACCACGACCTTGAAGTTGAGGTCCTTGTCCAGGCGGCTGGTCGCCTCGTGGGCGCCGGCCGACTTCTTCAAGTCTCCGACGGCCCGGGATAGCGCGGCGATCAGGTTCTTGCGCATCTTGTAGAGCGTGTAGCACGCGCCGACCAGCATGCCGCCGACGGCGATCGGGCGGACGATGTTGATGTAGAACGCCGAAACCAGGGCAGCCCAGTTGCCGCCGAAGGTGTCGATGTGGGACGGTCCGAGGAAGAAGACCAGGAGCGGGACGAACAACCCCCACGCGAGCAGGCCGCCCGCGAAATTGAGCGCGCCCAGTTCGGGTCCGATGATGTAGCCGACGCCGATGTAGGCAGGGCTGACCGCCGGTGCGGAGAAACTCGTGATGCCTCCGGCGGCGACCGTCGGCGCGTCCTTCGCCAGACCGAGGCGGACGAAACCCTCCTTGAGCTTGCCGACGGCGATCGGGAAGGCGTTGGAAGACTTGAAAATGCCGAACCCGTCGAGCAACCGGATCGCCGCGCCAACTCCCATCGCCTTGAACAGTTGCACCGCAGCCTCGGCGCCCCGCTGCCCGGCCTTGTGAATCTCCGACGCGGCGACAGACTCCGGGAAGGGCAGCGTCGGGTCCTCGACCATGACGCGGCGGAGGATGGTGACGAACATGATCCCGAGCAGTCCGCCGAGGATCATCAGCGCCGAAGCCGTGAGGTAGTCGGTCAGCGTGTTGAAGGTCCAGAGCTTGAGGATCACGAAGGCGGGAATCGTGAAGATCGCTCCGGCCGCGACCGACTCGCCGATCGAACCGACGGTTCGCGCGAAGTTCTCCTCGAGGAGAGACCCTCGCATGAGCTTGAGAACGGCCATGCCGATGACCGCGGCGGGGTACGTGGCCGCGATTGTCATCCCGGCGCGCAATCCGAGGTACGCGTTGGCGGCGCCGAGGATCACGCACATGAACAGGCCGAGAATCAAGGCCCGAAGCGTGAACTCCTTCATGTCGGTAGAGGCGGACACGACCGGGGTAAAGCGCTGCTCGCTCATTCTCCCTCCGTCCGTTCGCCCAACAGGTCCCCGTACGGGGCTGGGAGCGCTGGAAACTCCGCGCATTGTACACAGGCGACCTGCAAGTCAAACCTCACATGCGGTTCGTGGAGCAAGGTGCACGATCTTCTATCTACGTACTCATATCATGTGTGACCTAACTTGACATCATTACACGCATATTCTATATTGAGTTGTGCCGGCACGGGCTGGTCGGCAGACGAGGACACCATGGCATCCCAGAACAACTTCACCATCAAGGCGGGCGGTGCCATCGAAGCCGCGTACAAGACAGCCGCAGCGCGCGGCAATCCGGAGGCCCTTCCGCTTCACCTGCTCGACGCGCTCCTCCGGCAGGAAGAAGGGCTCGCGGCGCGGATCTTCGCGAAGCTGGGAGTCCCGGTCGCCAGGGTCCTGGAAGAGGTCGCGGCCGAGATCGACCGACTGCCGTCGGTTCGAGGCTCGGCCGAACCCGGCCCTTCCCGCGATCTGCGCGCCGTCCTCGAGACCGCCAGCAAGGCGGCCGCGCAGTTCCAGGACGACTACATCTCGGTCGAACACCTCGTCCTGGCGATCCTCGACGTGCCCGGGAACTCCGCGGCGCGGCTGCTGTCGCGTCTGGGCGCCAACCGCGACCACATGTTGCGGGCCATCCAGGAACTGCGCGGCTCGCACCGGGTCCTTGACCAGGATCCCGAGAGCAAGGTGGAGTCGCTTCGCAAATACGGTCGCGACCTCACGGATCTCGCCCACGCCGGCAAGCTCGACCCCGTGGTCGGGCGCGAGGATGAGATCCGCAGGGTCATGCAGGTGCTGACGCGTCGGACCAAGAACAACCCGGTGCTGATCGGCGAGCCGGGCGTGGGCAAGACCGCGGTCGCCGAAGGCCTGGCGCAACGCATCGCCTCGACCGACGTGCCGGACTCGCTCCGCGACAGGCGACTGATAGCCCTTGACATGGGCGCGCTGATCGCCGGCACGAAGTACCGCGGCGAGTTCGAGGACCGCCTCAAAGCCGTGGTCAAGGAGGTCGTCGACTCAGACGGTTCGGTCCTGCTGTTCGTCGACGAGATCCACACGCTGGTCGGCGCAGGTGCGGCGGAAGGGGCGATCGACGCGGCGAACCTGCTCAAACCCGCGCTGGCGCGCGGCGAGCTGCGCTGCATCGGTGCCACCACGCTCGGCGAGTATCGCAAGCACATCGAGAAGGACGCCGCTCTCGAACGGCGCTTTCAGCCCGTTCTGGTCGGCGAGCCGGACCTCGAGGAGACGATCGCGATTCTCCGTGGCCTCAAGGAGCGCTACGAGGTCCACCACGGGGTGCGCATCACCGACGCGGCTCTCGTCGCCGCGGCGACGCTGTCGTCGCGTTACATCACCGACCGCTTCCTGCCCGACAAGGCGATCGACCTGGTCGACGAGGCGGCGTCGCGTCTGCGCATCGAGATCGACTCGCTGCCCGCTCCGATCGACGAGTTGGAGCGGACCGCCGTCACGCTCGAGATCGAGAAGCGTGCCCTGGCCAAGGAGAACGATCCGCCATCGCGGGAACGGAGTACGGCGATCGCCAGAGAGCTCGCCGAGCTGCGCGAGCGCGCCGTGACGATGAAGGCGGCCTGGCAGCGAGAGCGGGAGTTCATCGCCGGGATGAGATCGTCCAAGGAGGCGATCGAACTCGCGCGCGAGACGGCCGAGCGCGCCGAGCGAGCCGGGGATCTCGAACGAGCCGCGCAACTGCGCTACGGCGAGCTGCCCAGGCTGCAGCGCGAACTCGAAGAGCTGGCCTCCGGACTCGACGCGCACCGCGTCGAGCACGGGTCGCTGCTCGCGGAGGAGGTCTCGGAGGAGGCGATCGCTCAGATCGTGGGTCGCTGGACCGGCATCCCGGTGTCCCGGCTGCTCGAGGGGGAGCGCGCGAAGCTCCTCGCGATGGAGGAGCGCCTGCGCGCCAGGGTGATCGGGCAGGACGAGGCGGTGGCCGCGGTCTCGACCGCCGTGCGCCGAGCGCGGGCGGGCCTGAAGGACCCATCCCGACCGGTCGGCTCGTTCATCTTTCTCGGCCCGACCGGAGTGGGCAAGACCGAGTTGGCGCGCGCTCTTGCGGAGTTTCTCTTCGACGACGAGCGGGCGATGGTCCGCCTGGACATGTCGGAGTACATGGAGAAGCACTCCGTCGCGCGAATGATCGGCGCGCCTCCCGGCTACGTCGGCCACGACGAAGGGGGGCAGCTGACTGAGGCGGTGCGCCGCCGGCCGTACGGCGTGGTACTGCTCGACGAGATCGAGAAGGCGCACCCGGATGTCTTCAACGTGCTGCTGCAGATCCTCGACGACGGCAGACTCACCGACGGGAGGGGGAGGACGGTCGATTTCCGCAACGCGGTGGTGATCATGACCTCGAATATCGCCTCGCAGGTGATCCAGGAGTTCTCGGAGAGCCAGCGAGGGAGGATGATCGAACTGGTCCAACGTGAACTCAAGAACCACTTCCGACCGGAGTTCCTGAACCGGCTCGACGAGGTGCTCGTCTTCCACAGGTTGGCCCCGGAACACCTCCGCTCGATTGTCTCGCTCCAGCTCGACCGCCTCAATCGTCTGCTCGCTGACCGGCGCATCCGTGTCACGGCCGACGCTGCCGTGCTGGACGTTCTTGCCCAGGAGGGGTACGACCCCGACTTCGGTGCCCGCCCCCTCAAGAGGGCGATCCAGCGACTGATCCAGGATCCCCTCGCCCGCATGGTCCTGAGCGGCGAGATCGTCGAGGGATCGTCCGTGGCGGTCGAGGTTGTCGGGGACGACGTGGTGCTCGTCCCCAGCGCCGAAGGGGAGGCGGTGCAGTGATGCCTGCCGACCGTTGGCCGAGGGCGGGGCGTACCGGGCGGACCAACACGGGCTGACGGAGCCGCCCTCTCTCCCGGTCCCGGCCCGCGGCCGGCCGCGCGTTGCATTGGCTCGGTCGAAGGCTTACCTTCCCGCTCTGAGGGAGGCGCCGCGTGGACCTGCCCGTTCGCCGGATCGTTCGACCGGGCTCGTTGCCGGAAGCGCTGGCGGTCCTCGCCGGAAAGCCCGGCGCCCGGGCCCTGGCCGGTGGGACGGATCTCGTCGTCCAGCTGCGCGACGGGAGGCGGAGCGCCGACACGCTGGTCGATCTGGGCCGGCTCGAATTCACGTCGATCGCGATGCACGGCAACCTCCTCGAGATAGGCGCCGCAGCGACGATGGACGATGTCGCCCGCCATTCGAGCGTGCGCCGTATGGCTCCTTCACTCGCGGACGCCGCGGCGAAGGTGGGTGCATGGCCGATTCAGTGTCGCGCCACTCTGGGCGGCAACCTCGCCAACGCCTCGCCGGCGGCCGACACGGCGCCGCCGCTGCTGATCGCCGGTGCCTCGGTGCGCGTCGCCGGCATCGCGGGTGAGCGGACCATCCCGCTCGACGCGTTCTTCCGCGGGCCCGGAGCGACGGCGCTGCACCCAGATGAGCTGATCGTGTCGATCCTCGTTCCGCCGCCGCCCTCGGGGCCGATCGTGGAGCGGTTCGTCAAGGTCGGGCCGCGGCGCGAGCAGATCATCGCCACGGTGTCGTTCGCCGGCCGCGCCGAGATCGCGTCGGACGGCCGCCTTCACGGGGTGCGAGTCGCTCTCGGCGCCGTGGCGCCCACGCCTCGGCGCGCCCGTGGCGTGGAAGCGTGCGTCGAGGGGCGGAAACCCGACGCCGAACTCAGGCGCGAGGCCGCCATCGCGGTGCAGGACGACATCGCGCCGATCGACGATGTCCGGGCCTCGGCAGGGTACCGGCGCATCGCCGCGGCGGTCCTGGTCGACCGCTTCCTGCGCTCGGCGGAGGAGGACCGCCGTGAGTGAGCGGATCGCCGTCACGATCGTCGTCAACGGCGAACGCCGAATGTTCGAGGTTCCGGCCGGTCGGAGACTGCTCGATCTGCTCCGGGTGGACGCCGGGCTGACCGGTACGAAGGAAGGGTGCGGGGCCGGGGAGTGTGGAGCGTGCACGGTGCTTCTCGACGGTCTCCCGGTCACCTCCTGTCTCGTGCTCGCCGCCTCGTGCGACGGCAAGGAGGTGGTCACCGTCGAAGGACTGTCGGGACACGGGGGCCGGCTGCATCCGTTCCAGGACGCTCTCGTCGTCCACGGCGGCGTGCAGTGCGGCTTCTGCACGCCGGGCATCGCGGTCGCGGGCGCCGCCGCCCTGGCCCGGGGCTTTCAGGACGGCGAGCAGGCGGCCCGACTGATGTCCGGGAACCTGTGCCGGTGCACCGGATACGACAAGGTCCTCGCGGCCCTGGAGTTCGCCCGGGAGAACGAGCATGGCTCGGAGTAGGGCCCCGCAGCCGGGACCGCTGGGCGGTCGTGGACCGCGCCCCGACGCGGCCGCCAAGGTCGCCGGGAGTACCCGTTACGTCGGGGACCTCGCGCTCCCTGGAATGCTCCACGCAGCGCTCGCCACCTCACCGGTGGCCTCGGCGTGGATCAGAGGGATCGACACCTCGGCCGCAGGTCGTCTGGAAGACGTCGCCGCGGTGCTGACGGCGGACGACGTTCCCGGAAGGAACTCCATCGGCGTGATCTTCGACGACCAGCCGCTGCTCGTCACCGATCGGGTGCGCATGGTTGGCGACCGATTCGCGATCGTCGCCGCCCGGACCGAAGATGCCGCATGGGCCTCCGCGCGCCTCGTCTCCGCCGACCTGGAGTCGTTGCCGGGAGTGCACGACCCGGATGAAGCGATGAGAGCAGGCTCACCGGGGGTGCACGGCGAGAGCAACGTCTTCCGCACCTTCCGCGTCGCCCGCGGGGACCTCGGACGCCTCCGCTCGCGGGCCGCGGTGGTGGTTGAGGCGGAGTACCACATCGGCGGTCAGGAGCACGCCTACCTCGAGCCGCAGGGGTGCCTGGCGGTTCCCGAGGGGCGGGGACGCGTGACCATCGTGGCCTCGTGCCAGTGTCCGTTCTACATCCAGCAGGGCGTGGCGCGGGTGCTCGGTCTGCCGCTCGCAGCGGTCCGTGTCGAGCAGGCCCCCACCGGTGGGGCGTTCGGCGGCAAGGAGGACTACCCGACCGAGCCGGCGGCGTGTGCGGCGCTGCTCGCCTGGCACACCGGACGTCCTGTCCGTCTCGTGCTCCCGCGGGAGCTCGACATGCAGGTGACGACCAAGCGCCACGAGACGGTCGTCCGCCATCGCTGGGGCGCGGACCGACAAGGAAGGTTGCGCTTCGCGGAGGTCGAGACCGTGATGGACGCCGGCGCGTACGTCGGCCTGTCCACGGTCGTCGCCGAGCGAGCCAACGTCTCGGCGGTCGGTCCGTACCGCGTCCCTGCCGTGGACGTCCGGACCCACGTCGTCCTGACCAACAACCTCTTCGGCGGTGCTTTCAGGGGCTTCGGCGCGCCTCAGGTCACCTGGGCGGCGGAAGCGACGATGGACGCGCTCGCCAGGCGCCTCGGCCTCGACCCGGTCGAGATCCGCCGCCGCAACCTTCTCGATGCGCGTCACCGTGTGACGTGTACCGGCCAGCGCCTGGCGGGACCGGTCCTGGCGCGCGAGGTGCTCGAGCAGGCGGTCGCCCTGTCGGGTTGGGACGGCCGCACGACGCCTGCCGACACCAGCGGCCCGATCGTAAGGGGCACCGGCGTGGCGTTGGTCCAGTACGGATGCAACCTGCACTGGGGCGGCCAGAGGCTGGACAGGTCGTCCGCGGTGGTGATCCTCCAGACCGACGGCTCGGTCGTCGTGAGGGTCGGCCTCACGGAGATGGGGCAGGGAAACCTGGTCGCCTGTCAGACCATCGCTGCTCAGGCGCTCGGTGTCGATCCGACCGTGGTCGAGGTGTGGCAGCCCGACACGACCACAGTGGGTGACTCCGGGCCGACGGTAGCTTCCCGTGGCGCCCACATGTCGGGCCTCGCCATTCTCGACGCGGTGGCGCGGCTGCGGACCCGCCTCGACCCGGTGGCGGCGGAGTTGGTCGGATGCACTCCGGACGAGGTCGAACTGGCCGGAGGTCGCGCGTTCGCCGCAGGCGACCCGGCCCGAGGGGTGAGCGTGGCGGCGGTCGCCGCGGAAATGGCCTCGCGCCGTGTCGAGACCATCGCCACCGGTTTCGCGCGCACGCGCTCTCGCAGGTTCGACCCGTCGAGCGGTCAGGGCGAACCGTACGAGTTCTACGCCATGGCGTGCCACGTCGCGAAGGTGTCGGTCGATCGGGAGCTCGGGCTGGTCCACGTCGAGGAGGTGGTCGCGGCGCACGACGTCGGCACGGTCATCCACCGGGACGCTCTCGAGGGTCAGATTCAGGGTGGGGTTGTGCAGGGCGTCGGCTGGGCCGTGAGCGAGCGGCTGGCCGTGGACCATGGTCGGCTCCTCAACCCGAACTTCACCGACTACGTGATCCCGACGGCCGCCGACGCCCCGCGAGTGCGCATCGCCGTCGTCGAGAGCGACGGTGCCGGCGGGCCATTCGGCGCCAAGGGCATCGGCGAACCCTCGTTCATTCCGGTGGCGGCCGCGGTGCGCAACGCCGTGTGCGACGCGCTCGGTTGTGAGGTACGTCGTCTGCCGATGACGCCGCAGGTGCTCGTCGAGACGCTCGGCGATCGTCACCCCTTCGCGTGGATGGTGAAGTCCGGGGCCCGGGTTCCGGGTCCCGGGGACGTCGAGGCGTGTCGTCTCGGCGACTCACAGGGGCCGGAAGGCTGATTGAGGCCATGCCCGAGGTCACGTTCACCCTGAACGGGAAAGCGACGACGGCGACGTACGAGACCGGCGAGACTCTTCTCGACGTCTTGCGCCTGGGCCTCGGAGTGACCTCCGCCAAGAACGGGTGTTCGCAGGGCTACTGCGGCTGCTGCACGGTCCTGGTCGACGAGCGTCCGGCGCTCGCCTGCCAGAAGGACGTGAACGACGTGCAGGGGCGCAGTGTCACGACGCTCGAGGGGCTACCCGAGCGCGCGCGTCAGGTCCTGGCCTCGGCGTTCGTCGCCGAGGGAGGCGTGCAGTGCGGTTTCTGTACGCCGGGAGTCGCGATGCGCGCCTACACGCTCCTGCGCCGGGGCAAGGCCGGCGACCGCGAGTCCGTCGCGCGGGCGTTGGACGCGCACCTGTGCCGATGCACCGGCTATCGGCGCATCTTCGACGCGGTCGCCGCCGCGGGAGAGGCGTGGGAGACAGGCGCGCTCCCGGACCGGCCCCCTCGCCGTCCTCCCCGCTTCGCCGATGATCGAGCGACGTCCCGTGGAATCGGCCAGAGGCCGGGCGTCGGCGCCTCCGCCCCCCGATACCGCGGAGAGGATCTGGTTCTCGGCACGAAGCCCTTCGTCGGCGATCTCAGGGTTCCCGGCATGCTCCACGCCGCCGTCGTGCTCAGCGAGCACCCGCGGAGCAGAGTCGCGTCGATCGACACTGAGCCGGCGCTGTCGCGGCCCGGTGTCGTGCGGGTGCTCACCGCGGCGGACGTCCCGGGGGAGAGGTTCGTCGGCCTGGTCGTCCGCGACTGGCCGGTGTTCGTCGCGCCCGGTGAGGAGACGCACTGCGTCGGCGACGTGATCGCGTTGGTGGTCGCCGAGACGCCCACCGCTGCTCGCCGGGCGGCAGCCGCGGTGCGGGTCGACGGGGAGACTCTCGAACCGCTCACCGACCCGTCCATTGCCCTCGAAGTCGGCGCCCCCCGGGTCGGGCCGGCCGGGAACCTCCTCGAATCCTGCACGATCTCGCGCGGCGATGTGGATGCCGCCCTGGCCGCCTCGGCGCATGTCGTCTCGGCGCGGTTCACAACCCAGCGCATCGAACACGCCTTCCTCGAGCCCGAGGCGTGCCTCGCTCTCCCCACCACCCTCACGGCGGGCGGGGAAAACGGCGTAAAGGTCTATTCCCAGGGGCAGGGTGTCCACGACGAGCAGGCCCAGATCGCGGCCGTGCTCGGCGTCGAACGCGGCCGCGTCGAGGTCGAACTGGTCAGCAACGGCGGCGCGTTCGGCGGCAAGGAAGACCTGTCGATCCAGGGTCAGACGGCGCTGGCGGCGTGGCTCCTCGGCCGCCCGGTGCGTTGCGTGCTCAGCCGTGAGCAGTCGATCCTCCTCCACCCGAAGCGCCATCCGATGGTGCTCGACTACACCGCGGGGTGCGACGCAGAGGGTCGGCTGACCGCGGTGCGGGCGCGTATCCTCGGCGACTCGGGCGCCTATGCGTCGGTCGGGGGCAAGGTGCTGGAGCGCGCCGCGGGCCACTCGTGCGGACCGTATTCGGTTCCCGCCGTGGACATCGAGGCGAAGGCGGTCTACACCAACAACCCACCCTCGGGAGCGATGCGCGGCTTCGGCGCCAACCAGGCCGCCTTCGCGATCGAGGGCGTGCTCGACCTGCTCGCCGAACGCGCGGGGGTCGATCGCTACGACATCCGCGAACGCAACGTGCTGCGCCCCGGGGACCGGTTCGCCACGGGCCAGGTGATGACTGCGTCGTGCGGTGCGCTGGCGGCGCTGCAGGCCGTGAGAGACGCGTACCGCTCCGCCGCGCACACCGGCATCGCCTGCGGGATCAAGAACACCGGCATCGGCAACGGCCTCGAGGACACCGGGCGCGTGATCCTCCGTGTCCTCGAAGGGGGCGCGCTCGAGGTGGTCACCGGTTTCACGGAAATGGGCCAGGGGCTGTTCACGATCCTGCGCCAGGTCGTCGTCCACGAGACCGGGCTCGATCCGGCCGTGATCCGCGTCGTTGCCCGCTCGGAAGCGGCCGCGCTCTCGGGGATGACGACGGCGTCCCGGGCGACGGCGCTGGGTTCGATGGCGGCGCGCCGGGCGGCGCAGGCGCTGGCCGCGGATCTACGGGACCACGGGCCGGCCGAACTGGAGGGTCGCGAGTACCGCGGAGAGTATGTCTGCGACTTCACCGTGCCTCCGGGAGCGCGCGCCGACAACCCGGTCACCCATCTCACGTTCGGCTACGCGGCCCAGGTCGTGATCCTCGACGGCGACGGACGGATCGAGAAAGTGGTGGCGGCTCACGACGTTGGCCGGGCGGTCAACCCGCTTTCGTGCGTCGCCCAGATCGAGGGAGCGGTCCACATGGGTCTCGGCTACGCCCTCTCCGAGGACCTCCCCTGCGAGAAGGGCCGGCCTCGCTCGCTCAGGCTGCGCGACCTCGGGATCATCCGCGCGTCGCAGGTCCCGGAGATCGAGGTCATCCTGCTCGAGGTCCCGGACGAGGTCGGCGGCTACGGCTCGAAGGGGGTGGGGGAGATCGGCCTGGTCCCGACCGCGGCGGCGGTCGCCTCGGCGCTCGCCGCCTTCGACGGCACCAGGCGCACCGCGTTGCCGATGCGCGGCACCGCGGCCGTGACGAAGCGCCGCGGCGGGAGACGCGTCGAGGCTGCGGCGGACTGAAGACGGGGGCGACCATGCGCACGTTCGCGGTGTACAACCTCAAAGGCGGCGTCGGCAAGACGGCGACCGCGGTCAACCTGGCGTTCCTCTCGGCCCTGGGCGGGGCCCGCACCCTGGTCTGGGACCTCGACCCGCAGGGAGCGGCGGGTTTCTACTTCAGGATCGAGGCCAGGCTCAAGGGAGGCGGCAAGAGACTGGTGCGAGGCGACTCGCGACTCGCCGAGTTGATCCAGCACACCGGCTACGAGAACCTCGACCTGCTGCCCGCCGACTTCTCCTTCCGCCACCTCGACCTGGAACTCGACGCCGCGAAGAACCCGCAGCGCCGTCTGGCGAGAATCCTCGAGGAAGTCGACGGCGACTACGACCATGCCTTTCTCGACTGTGCGCCCTCGGTGTCGCTGGTCAGCGAGGCCGTGCTCCATGCCGCCGAGGTGCTGCTCGTGCCGCTGATCCCGACGCCGCTTTCGATGCGCACGCTCGAGCAGGTCGAGCAGTTCGCCGGCAAACACGGGCCGAAGGACCTCCAGCTCCTGCCGTTCTTCTGCCTCGTCGATCGCCGGCGCAAGCTGCACAACGAGATCTCGGAGGTGCGCGAGGTGCGCGGGTCGCGGTTCCTCCGCGCGGCGATCCCGTACGCCAGCGTCGTCGAGCAGATGGGCACCCGCATGGCGCCGCTCGGCGCCTACGCACCCTCCAGTCCGGCGGCCGAGGCGTACGTCGGTCTGTGGCGGGAGATCGTGAGGCGAACCCGCCGGGCGGCGACCTCGTAGACGCGTGTGCCGGCCGGACGCGGCGACCCGCCGTGGAATCCTCGGCGGGTGCGCGAGGTTCGGCGAAGCGATGGGAGAGCGAACATGGACGCACTTCGACTTCTCGGTGGTCTGACGCGGGGGACGATGCGCCGGAGGTTGCCCGGCGATGCCAAGCTCGCGGTCGGCATGGGGTTGCTCGGCGTGGCGATAGCGGCCTACGAGCACTTCACCCAGCAGCAGAAGGGCGCGCCCCAGGGAGCGACACCGCCGGGCCCGCCTCCCTCCGGTCCTCCTCCGGTTCCGGGTGCGCCGCAGGCGCCCTCCGGCCCGCACGTCACGCCGCCTTCGCTTCCCAACGCCGAGCGGCAGGCGGTGACGTTGATCCGGGCGATGGCGGCGGCGGCCGCCGCCGACGGGGCGATCGACGCCGAGGAGCGCGCGCGGATCCTGGCGCGCCTCGACGGGAGCGGACTCGGCGCCGAGGAACGCGCGTTCCTCGATCGCGAGCTGACCACGCCTCCCCGGCTCGACGAGATTCTCAAGGACGTCGGTTCCGCGGAGCTGGCTGAGCAGGTCTACGCGGTGTCGCTGCTCACGATCCGGCTCGACACCGACGCCGAGCGCGCCTACCTGCGCGACCTCGCGCGCCGCCTCGCCCTCGAGCCGGCTGCCGTCGCCCGCCTGCACCAGATGATCGGCGTCGCCCTGCCGTAGAATCCCACCGGCGGATGACCGTCCAGGAAAGGGAGCACGACCATGACGCAGTGGTATCTCTCCTACAACAACCAGCAGTACGGCCCCTACGACGACGCGACGGCCCGGCAGCATTCCGGCGCGAACCCGAACGGCTACGCGTGGCGGGAGGGCTTCGCCAACTGGTTGCCGATCCGGCAGGTCCCGGAGCTGACCGGAGCGGGCGAGGTCGCCGCCGCCGCTCCGGCACCGGCGGCCGCGCCCACCGCGGGTGCGGCGGCGGCACCTGCCGCGGCGCGGCGGTCCGACGACATCGACTACAGGATCGTCGGCGCCGAGATGCAGTACGTGGAGATCGAGCTCGACCCGGGCGAGAGCACGATCGCCGAGGCCGGCTCGATGATGTACAAGGACGCCTCGGTCGAAATGCAGACCATCTTCGGCGACGGCTCGCAACCGGCCGGCGGCTTCATGGACAAGCTCCTCTCCGCGGGCAAGCGGGTGCTCACCGGCGAGAGCCTGTTCATGACCGTGTTCAGTCACACCGGCCAGGGCAAGGGCAAGGTGGCGTTCGCGGCGCCCTACCCGGGGAACATCCTCGCGATGCACCTGACCGAGTACGGCGGCACGCTGGTGTGCCAGAAGGACTCGTTCCTGGCCGCCGCCAAGGGTGTCTCGGTCGGCATCTTCTTTCAGCGCAAGATCCTCACCGGGCTGTTCGGCGGCGAGGGGTTCATCATGCAGCGGCTCGACGGCGACGGCTGGGTGTTCGTCCACGCCGGCGGCACCGTGGTCGAGCGGCAGCTCGGTCCCGGCGAGGTACTCCACGTCGACACAGGTTGCATCGTCGCGATGCAGCCGTCGGTGCAGTTCGACATCCAGCAGGTGGGCGGCATCAAGTCGATGCTGTTCGGCGGCGAGGGCGTGTTCTTCGCCCGGCTGCAGGGTCCGGGGAAGATCTGGCTGCAGTCGCTGCCGTTCTCGCGGTTGGCCGGTCGAATGCTCGCCGGCGCGGTGCGAAGGGGTAAGGAAGAGGGCTCGATCCTCGGCCCGCTCGGCGGTCTGCTCGACGGCGACAACGGCTGAACGGTCCCGAATCGAATCACGGACGCGGCCCCGCCTGAGCGGGGCCGCTCGCGTCACGTCCCGTAGAGCCGATCGCCGAAGTCGCCGAGGCCCGGGAGTATGTACTTGCGGGCGTCGAGGCCACGGTCGAGTGCGGCGGTGAAGATCTCCGCGTCGGGAGCGGAGGCACCGAGGCGCGCCACACCTTCGGGCGCCGAGACGATCGAGATAAAGCGGATTCTTCGGGCGCCGCGCGCGCGCAGCCCTTCGACCGCCATCACCGCCGAACCGCCGGTCGCCAGCATGGGATCGAGGAGGAAGATCACGGCGGAGTCGAGATCGGCGGGGACCTTCTCGTAGTAGCACCGCGCGACGGCAGTGGCCTCGTCGCGCTCGAGCCCGAAGTACCCGACCCGGGCGGACGGCACGACCTCGAGAAACGCCTCGAGCATGCCGAGACCGGCGCGCAGGACCGGGACGGCGACCACGCGGCTGGACAGCCTGCGCGCGGCGGCCGACTCGAGCGGAGTCTCGACCTCGCCGGCGAGAGTCAACAGGTCGCGGGTCGCCTCGACGGTGAGGAAGAGCGTGATGCGATGCCCGAGGGCGCGAAACTCGTGGCTGGGCGTGTTGCGGTCGCGCAGGCGGGTGAGGACGTCGTGGAGCAGGGGGTGGTCGACGACGTGCAGTGCCATGAGCCGGGACGATAGCACGCGGGCGAGTCGCGGAATACGATGGCTTCGAGACGGCCTTCTTCCAGGCAGGGGAGATCTCGATGTCGCACGGTGCGGAGGAAACCGAGCAGTCGCGAGACAACGTCCTCGGGACCGATCCCGTGTGCGGAATGAAGGTCGTCGATGGCGCGGGGCGGATCACGCGAACACTCGGCGGGCGCACCTTCCACTTCTGCTCCTACGGGTGCGCTGCCAGGTTCGAGAGCGAGCCCGAGCGCTTCATCAACGTCGACGGCGCCGGGCGTCCCGCTCCGAGCCCCGGCCGCGTCAGTCTGCCCACCTTGCCTGCCGCCGCGCCCCGATTGCTCGGCATCGACCCGGTGTGCGGCATGAAGGTGTTCGAGCGCGAGGCGCCGATCACCCGGGAGCATGAGGGCGTGACCGACCATTTCTGCTGCAACGGGTGCGCCGCGAAGTTCGACTCGGACCCCGAGCGATTCCGGCGCGCACCGGGCAGCGAGCCGATGGATGGCGCGCGTGAGAGGGCGAGGGAAAGGGGAACAGGGGACAGGGAGGAGGGAAACGCGGACCGAGCCGGCGTGGCCTACACCTGTCCGATGGACCCGGAGGTGAGGACCGACCGGCCGGGAGACTGCCCGGTGTGCGGCATGGCCCTGGAAGCGGACGCGACGCAGTCGAAAACGCGTGTTGAGTACACATGCCCGATGCATCCGGAGGTTGTCGGCGACGGTCCCGGCGATTGCCCGATCTGCGGCATGGCGCTCGAACCCCGGGCGGTCGCCGAAGCCGCGGAAGACAACCCCGAACTGCAGGACATGACCCGCCGTCTGTGGATCAGCGGGGGCTTTGCACTGGCCGTGCTCGGCCTGGCGATGGGCGGGATGGTCACTTCGCTCACCGGGGTCATCGATCAGCGCACATCGGCGTGGCTGCAGCTCGCCCTGGCCGCTCCGGTGGTGCTGTGGGGCGGCTGGCCGTTCTTCGTCCGCGGCTGGCGATCGGTGCTCAACCGCAGCGCCAACATGTTCACGCTCATCGCCGCCGGAACCGGCGCGGCCTACCTCTACAGCGTGGTGGCGACGCTCTTCCCGGCGCTGATTCCCGGGTCGTTCCGCACGCATGGCCAGGTCCCGGTCTACTTCGAGTCGGCCGCGGTGATCGTCGCGCTGGTCCTGCTCGGGCAGGTTCTGGAGTTGCGCGCGCGTGCGCGAACCTCCGACGCGATCCGCGCGCTGCTCTCGCTGGCTCCGCCGATCGCGCGCCGGGTCGGACCGGACGGGAGCGAGGAAGACGTCCCGGTGGCGTCGCTGCACCCTGGCGACCTCCTGCGCATTCGTCCCGGGGAACGTGTGCCGGTTGACGGCGTGGTGGTGGAGGGTGCCTCGAGCGTCGACGAGTCGATGATCACCGGGGAACCGATGCCGGTCGAGAAGGTCCCGGGCGCGCCGGTCACGGGCGCAACTATCAACGGTGCCGGAGCCCTGGTGATGCGGGCGCAGAAGGTCGGCGCGGACACGGTGCTCGCGCGGATCGTCGCTCTGGTTGCCGCCGCCCAGCGCAGTCGCGCGCCGATCCAGGGACTCGCGGACCGCGTCTCGGCGGTGTTCGTTCCCGCGGTCGTCGCCGCGGCGGCCATCGCCTTCATCTCGTGGGCCACGCTCGGCCCCGAACCCCGGCTGGCGCACGCACTGGTCAGCGCGGTTGCGGTGCTGATCATCGCCTGCCCGTGCGCACTCGGCCTCGCGACGCCCGTCTCGGTGATGGTAGGGATCGGCCGAGGGGCAGGTGCCGGTGTGCTGTTCCGCAACGCGGAGGCCCTGGAACGGCTGGAGAAGATCGACACGGTGGTCGTGGACAAGACCGGGACGCTCACCGAGGGAAGGCCCAGTCTGGCCACGATCGTGCCCTCCGCCGGCGTCGCCGTGGACGAACTGCTGGCGGCCGCGGCCGCGCTGGAGCGGGCCAGCGAGCACCCACTGGCGGCGGCGATCGTCGCCGGCGCGCGCGCGCGCGGGGTGGAGTCGCCGACCGTCGGGTCGTTCCACGCCCTGCCCGGTCGTGGTGTCACCGGGGTCATCGACGGGCGTCGTGTCGCTCTCGGCAACGAAGAGTTCCTCGAGGGTTTCGGACTGTCCGCCGGGGAGCTCGCGGAAGCGGCGCTGGAACTGCGCGCGCGCGGCGAGACGGCCGTGTTCGTCGCCGCCGGTTCGCGCGTGGTGGGTGTGCTCGGCGTCGCCGACCCCGTCAGGGCGACGAGCGAGGCGGCGGTGCGCGGGCTGCGCGACGACGGCCTGCGCGTCGTGATGGTCACCGGCGACAGTCGAGCGACCGCCGCGGCCGTCGCCTCCACCCTCGGCATCGAAGAAGTCGAGGCCGGTGTGACGCCCGAGGGCAAGGCCGAGACTGTGGCCCGGCTGCAGCGCGAAGGGCGGCGGGTGGCCATGGCCGGGGACGGCACCAACGACGCGCCGGCGCTCGCGCGCGCCGACGTGGGCATCGCCATGGGCGGCGGAACCGACGTGGCGATCGAGAGTGCCGGCGTGACGCTCGTCCACGGCGATGTGGCGGGAGTGCTCCGAGCACGCAGGCTGTCGCGCGCGGTGATGAGAAACATCCGACAGAACCTGTTCTGGGCGTTCGCCTACAACGCCCTCGGCGTGCCGATCGCCGCCGGCGCCCTGTACCCCGTCCTGGGCATCGTGTTGTCGCCGATGATCGCCGCGGCCGCGATGAGCCTCTCGTCGGTGACGGTGATCTCCAATGCCCTCCGCCTGCAGCGCGTCCGCCTGTAAAGGCGTTCGCGCCGCCATCCGCTCAGAGGCGCACGAGGGGTCGACCTACCGGTGTCGCGCCGGGCGCGAGGTCGCCGTCAACGACCGTCACGTTCCCGCCGACGATCGCGGCGCGGATGCCGAGCGTCGTCGTTCGGTCTGACCAGGGGTCGTGGCACGTGGAGTACGTCGACCGCAGCGTGCGTTCAGAGCCTTCGACGTCGAGCACGACCACGTCACCATCGCTCCCCGGCGCCAGCGTGCCCTTGCGCGGGTAGATGCCCAGGACGCGAGCCGGGTTGGCCGACAGCATGTGGACGATCGATGCGAGGGTCCGTTTCCCGTGTCTCACCAGGATCTCGAATGCGAGGGGGAGCAGCGCGCCGACTCCCGGCAGACCTCCGGGGATCAGGCGGATGTCGCCGCCCCGGCGGGAGTCCTTGTCCCCCGTGAGGAACGGACAGTGATCGGTCGCGAGCAGGTCGACCGCCCCTCCCACGACCAGCGCCTCGAGACGCGCGCGAGTGGCCTCCGCACGCAGTGGAGGCGTGCACATCCACCGGTGGCCCGTCGCTCCGCGCAGGCGTTCCTCGTCGAGCAGGAGGTAGTGCGGGGCGGTCTCGCACGTCACGGGGGCGCGCGAGCGGGCGGCGGCGACGGCCTCGACGCCCTCGGCGGTGGAGACGTGTACGACGTGGACGGCGCACCCGGTGCGCTCGGCCAGGTCCACGACGCGGCGGATCGCGGCGACCTCGGCCTGTTCCGGCCGGAGGACCGAGTGCGAGAAGGGCTCTGTCAGGTCGACGCATGTCGTGTCGACGGCGCCCAGGACGCCGTCGTCTTCGCAGTGGAGAAACAGGCGGACGCCGAAGCGGGAGAGCGCCCGCATCGCCGTCTCGAGCCGCTCCCAGTCGGTGAACAGGCCGGCCGGCCGGTAGGTGGTGTAGAGCTTGAACGTGCGACACCCCGAGGCGACGAGGCGTTCGATATCCTCGAGATCCCACGGCCACGCCGTCGGCGTCAGATGCAGGGCGACGTCGGACCAGGCGCCGCGGCGCACCTCGTCGAGCATGCGAGTAACGCCGCCGCCGAGCGACTCGTCGCTGCGCTGGGTGACGAACGTGGCGACGGTCGTGACGCCGCCGCTGACCGAGCATCGAGTCACCAACGGGACGTCGTCCGCGAGGGAGTGGGCTCCGATGCGGTCGGCGACGTGAACGTGGACGTCGATCAGGCCGGGAAGGACGTGGCACCCGGTCGCGTCGATCGCCTCGACCTCGCCGCACTCCCCGGCAAGCCGGCCGACCGCCTCGACGCGGCCGCCGTCGAGCAGGACGTCGGCGCGGCGAGGGCCGGCCTCCTCCCAGACCGTCCCGCCGGCGATGAGGATTCGTCGCACCCCGATCACGGTCCCCGTTCCCGCTTCCCCGCCTTCGGCTCTCAGAGCCTCTCCCACAGCGCGCGCGCTCGTTCCCTGGCGTGCGCGGCCAACTCGGCCTCGTCGAGGTCGAGTTCGAGTCGCCGCCCGGCCATCAGCACGCGACCGCCGACGATGGTGGCATCGACGGCTGCCTGGGAAAGACCGAAGACGACGTGGCCCCCGAGGTTCCCCTCCTCGAGCGGAGTGGGCGGGTCGTAGTCAATGACCACGAGGTCGGCAAGCGCCCCCTCGCGCACCTCGCCGAGCCTGCCCTGCCAGTGGCGGTTGGCGATTGCCGCGTTGTTGGCCAGCAGCAGCGAGACCGTGTCGGCGAAGCCCGCGGACGGGTCGGCCTGCGTCAGGTGGCGCAGCCAGAGAGCCGCGCGCAACTCCTCGAGCATGTTCTCGGTCATCGCGTCGGTGCCGAGCCCGACCAGCACCCCGTGACGCTGCAGGCGTCTGACGTCGGCGGCGCCGACCGCGTTGTTCATGTTCGACTGGGGATTGTGGATGACCGTGGTACCCGTGGCGGCGAGCACTTCCATCTCACGGTCGTCGACGTGCACGCAATGCGCCGCAATCGTGCGTGGGCCGAGTACGTCGAAGGCTCTGAATCGTTCGATGACCCGGGCGCCGAAGACGCGCACCGCATGTTCCTGATCGGAGGCCGCCTCGGCGGCGTGAACGTGAAACCCGGCCCCGAGTCTCTTCCCGGCCTCGGCGACCGACGCCAGCGTCGCGTCGGAGACGGTGAACGACGCGTGCAGCCCGAACAGGGCTCGCAACCGATCGCCGCCCTCGACCTGACATCGGCGGACGAAGCGGGAGTTCTCCTCGATGCCCTCGCCGGCGACACGCTCACCGTCGCGATCGGACACCTCGTAGCACAAACAGGCACGCACGCCGACGCGCATCGCAGCGCTGGCGATCACGTCGAGCGAGCCGCGCACCGCGCTCGGGCTCGCGTGATGGTCGATCAGCGTCGTCGTGCCGTGGCGCACGGCGTCGGTCATCGCGACGAGCGCCGAGAGACCGCAGTCCTCGAGGGCGAGCGCCCGATCCAGCCGCCACCACAGGTGCTCGAGCACCTCGCGAAACGAGGTCGAGGAGCGCAGGCCGGTGATGCCGCGCGCGAACGTACTGTAGAGGTGAGTGTGCGCGTTGATGAACCCGGGCATGACCACGCGGCGCGAGGCGTCCAGGACCCGGGCCCCTTGCGCATCGATGGTGCCACGCGGCGCGATGCGCTCGATGACGCCGTCGCGGCACAGGACGTCGTGGTTCGCGAGTACACGACTGTGCGCGCCCAGGGTGAGAACCGTGCCGTTGGCGACGAGGAGCGCGTCCATGGCCGATTATCGCCTCTGCTCCGGGTATCCGTGCTACCCCTCGGTGAGCGCCGCCAGCTCCGCGTCGCTGCGCGGACGCAACGCCAGGGCGCCGGAAGGGCAGTGCTGTGCGCAGAAGCCACACCCGACGCAACGCGCGGGATCGGTGATCGGGATGCGCTCACCGTCGAGCGCGATCGCCAGGTACGGGCAGCGGGTGCAGTTGCCGCAGTGGATGCACAGCGAACGGTCGGCCTCGGAGACGCCCTTGGTTGCCGGGAGGTGTTCGAAGGCAGTCACAGGTTCGGGTAGGGCGACGCCGATCAGCTCGGCTACCGATCCGAGGCCACGCGCTTCGAGCATGTGCGACAGCCCGGAGTGCAGCTCGGAGACGATGCCCACCCCGTACTTCATCGCCACGGAGCAGAACTGCACCGTGCGCGCTCCCAGGGCGAGGAAGGCGGCGGCCGATCGGTAGTCCATCGGTCCGCCGTTGCCCGAGACCGCCACACCGAGGCGGGCGACGTTGGCGAGGGTCAAGTTGGAGATCGGCGCCACCCCCTCTCCGGACATCCCGACCACGACTCCCTCGTCCCAGGGGCGTCCGGGCGCAGGGCGGAACGTCAGGGTCGGGAAGGTGTTGGCCAGCGTCACGCCGGCCTTGGCCGAAGGGTGACGCTCGAAAACGTCTCGAACCGCCGCGACGATCGGACGGATGGACGTGACCGCGGCGGTGAGCTTGAACAGCTTGGGTACGCCGGGGTCGGCGTCACGGAGCACCCAGTCGACGATCGAGGCGGTCAGCTCCGGATCCTGCGAGACGATGTCGCCCTTGGTTCCGTCCCCGCCTTGAGGGCAGGAGAGGGAATACTCGATGCCGCAGACGCCGGCCGACTCGAGCGTGCGCGTGTTCGAGCGCCAGATCCTGGCGTCGCGGTCAACGTCCCCGGTGACGGGCCCGCCGGTGGAGGCCAGGGTCAGACGGTCGGGCCACTCGCGGCGGAGGCGCTCGACCTCTCGGCACACGCGGCCGAGAGGATGGGCCGAGACGTTGTCGCAGTTCCCGTAGGTCCGCTCCGAGAAGGTGGTCATGTAGCCGGCGGGCACATGGATCGGCACGCCGTCGAATGCGGTCTTCATCACCGCCCCCGCCCAGCCAGCCTCGTAGGCCCTGCGGACCGGTTCGTAGCCATCCGTGGGCGGCGCGGCGGAGAGGAGGAACGGAGACGGGATCGGCGCACCGAAGAACTCGGCGTCGAGGGGCACGGGGAGGCGACGGTGGCCGCGCAGGACGGCGGTGCTCTTGACGCGCGGAGTCACGCCACCGACGAGCGAAGGCTCCTGGATTCGGGTCCCGGGTTCCGCTCCTCCGCCCAGGTGGCGGAGCACGGCGAGCGCGGCATTCTTCCCAGCCGCGACCGCCTCGACGACCGTCGTGGGGCCGTGCTCGACGTCGCCGGCGTAGACGACGCCCCGGGGCGTCTGAGGGAGGCGCGTAGCGCGCGCGCCGATCGCAACCACGACCACGTCGATATCCGGGCGCCACTGATCTGTCCCGGGAACGTCGATGATCGCGCCGGGGTGGAAGCGCGCTCCAGCGGGTAGCGCAACGCGCCGGACGCGCAGGCCCACAGCTTCGACATCGCCGCGGACGATCTCGACCACCCTGGTGCGGCCGCAGATCTCCACTCCGCCGGAGAGCAGGGCGCCACGCTCGCGGGCGGTGAGCGGCAACTCGGCCAGGGCTTCGAGGGCGATCAACTCGACCCGGGACGCGCCCGCGCGCACCGCGGTCTCGGCGCAGTCGGCGGCGACCGCACCTCCGCCGACGATCGCCACCCGCTTTCCCGCAAGGTGCACGGCGCCGGGGTCGCGCAACACGGCGAGCGCTGGCACGGCGTACACCTCCCCCGGCACGCCGAGCACGATCGGCTCGCCGAGCCCGGTCGCTACGATCACCGCGCCGTACCCGTCTGCGAGCAACGCGGCCGGGTCGGGGACGGAGCGCCTGGTGTGGAAGCGCACCGTGCCGAGCGCCTCGATGAAGGCGAGATCGGCGGCGAGCACGTCGTGGTCGAGACGGAAGGGAGGGATCAGATCCGCCATCCCCCCAACGCGTTGCCCACGCTCGACGATGTCGACGGAACACCCCTCGCGGGCGAGCAGCGCGGCAGCGGCCAGGCCGGCCGGCCCGCCGCCGACCACGGCGACGCGAACCCCGCTCGCCTCGGGGCGCCCGAACGCGGGCATCACGCCGAGTTTGCGCGCCTTGGCGATGATCGTCGCCTGCACGGCCGGAATGTCGATCGGGCGGTCGAGGTCCGTTCGGACGCAGCCGCGCATGCAGTGGGTGTCCGGACAGACGGAGCCGCACACCCCACCGAGGGGATTGGCCGCCATGATCATCGCCGTGGCGCGTCGGAAGTCCTCCGGAGCCCCGACGCGGACCGCCATGATGAAGTCGGCCGGGGAGCAATCGGCAGGGCACGCCCCCTTGCACGGCTTTTCCTCGCAGTACAGGCAGCGTGCGATCTCGGCCTTGAGTTGCGCGTCGGTGAGGAGGAACGACCGAGGCTGACTCATCCCGACACCCCGTCGCGAGCCTAGCACAGGGGGGTGGGAACAGGCCGGGACCGCGCGGGCATCTCACCCCGATCTCGGGGATGGAGACGCGGCGCTCCCCGTTCGGGGACCGGACCGGAGGACTAGAATGCGAGTCGGGGGTGCGCGTGGCGGTGGAACATGGACGGGAGCTGGCCAGAAGAAACACCGTGGCACGGTGTCGGCAACGGCGACTTCTCATCCCGACGTTCGCCGAACAACGCGACCCACGCTTGGTTCCTGCGCAGGTCACGGCGGCGATGGCCGGCGTGGACATGCAGGCGGCGGACTCGCGCAACCTGTTCCGCATCACCTGGCACAACGACGTGACGAGCGGCGGATTCGGACCGGTCAACGTGCTGATCATCCCGCCTGTGCTTTCCGGAGTCCCGGCGCCGATCGTCGGGCTGGTCGGCAAGCACTTCCCGACCGGCTCGCACAAGGTGGGGGCGGCATTCGGTTGCCTCGTTCCCCGCCTGGTCAGCGGCGAGTTCGACCCGACAACCCACAAGGCGGTATGGCCCTCGACCGGCAACTACTGCCGGGGCGGCGTGTTCGACTCGGTTCTCCTCGGCTGCCAGGCGATCGCCATACTTCCCGAGGAGATGAGCCGGGAACGTTTCCGCTGGCTCGAGGCGATGGGCGCCGAGATCGTGGCCACGCCGGGGTGCGAGTCGAACGTCAAGGAGGTGTTCGACGCGTGCTGGGAAATCCGGCGCACCCGCCCCGAGGCGTTCATCTTCAACCAATTCGAAGAGTTCGGAAACTACCTCTGGCACTACGGCGTGACCGGACCCGCCGCGCAGGAGGCGTTTGCCGCGCTCGCCGGGCCGCGCGCCCGCGTCGCGGCGTGGGTCGGGGCGACCGGGTCGGCCGGCACGCTCGCCGCCGGCGACTACCTCAAGGCGCACTTCCCCGGCTGCACGATCACGGCCGCCGAGGCGCTCCAATGTCCGACGCTGCTGGCCAACGGTTTCGGCGGCCATCGCATCGAGGGGATCGGCGACAAGCATGTCCCGTGGATCCACAACGTGCGCAACACCGATCTGATCGCGGCGATCGACGACGAGGCCACGATGCGCCTCCTGCGCGTGTTCAACGAGCCGGCCGGACACGCCGTCCTGATCCGGCGCGGTCTGGACGAGGCCCTGGTCGGGCAGTTGCCGCTGCTCGGCCTGTCGTCGATCTGCAACCTGCTCGCGGCGATCAAGACCGCACGCCACTTCGACCTCGCCGAGCACGACGTGATCCTCACGGCGTTCACCGACTCGTCGGACCTCTACCTGACCCGACTCGAGGAGATGAACGCGGCGCGGGGTGCGTACGATGAGCGTCAGGCCGAGCTCGACCTCGAGCGATGGCTGCTCGGCGCGGACACCTCCCACCTGCGCGAACTGACCTATTCGGAGCGTAAGGCAGTCCACAACCTCAAGTACTTCACCTGGGTCGAGCAGCAGGGGCGCACCGTCCGGGAACTCAACGCTCTGTGGTCGCCGCAGTTCTGGACGGATCTGCAGGCGCTCCTGCCGGCGTGGGACGAGGAGATCGCCTCGTTCAACCGCGATTCCGGTGTCCTCGACCTGCTCCGCGGGGACGGTCGGCCATGAACGGCGAACAGGCGCGCGCCGCCGCCGCCGGATCGGCCGAAGCGATCGTCGGTTTTCTCCGCGAGCTGATCGCGATCCCCGCCGAGAGCGGCAAGGAGCGCGAGCGCTGCGAGCGCGTCAAGGCCGAATACGAGCGGCTCGGGTTCGACGAGGTTCGCTTCGACGGTCTCGGCAGCGTGGTCGCTGCGGTCGGACGCGGACCGACGACGATCCTCATGGACGGCCACATCGACTGTGTCGGCGTGGGCGACCGCTCCGCCTGGCCGCACGACCCCTTCCTCGGCAAGCTCGAAGGCGGCCGGGTTTGGGGCCGAGGCGCGGTCGACGAATTGCCCGCGATCGCCTGCATGGCCTACGGCATGAGGCTGCTCGCCGAACGCGGCGTTCCCGAGGGGTTCAGGGTCGTCCTGTGCGCCTCGGTCCTCGAGGAGGACTGCGACGGCCTGCCGCTGATGCACCTGATCGAGGAGGAGGGAGTGCGCCCGGACGCGGTCGTGCTCGGGGAACCGACGAACCTCGACGTCTACCGTGGCCACCGGGGTCGGATGGGCGTCGAAATCGTGACGCACGGCGTGTCCGCGCACGGCGCCCACTGCGAGCGAGGAGTCAACGCCGTCTACAAGCTGGCGCCGGTCATCGCCGACGTCGAGCGGCTCAACGGCCGTCTTGCGGAAGACGCGTTTCTCGGCAAGGGGACAGTGACGGTTTCCTGGGTCGACTGCACCTCCCCGTCGTTCAACGCGGTGCCGGATCGCGCGCGCATCGTCCTCGACCGCCGACTCACCGCGGGGGAGACGCCGGAGTCGGCGCTCGCCGAGCTGCGCGCGCTCCCCTCGCTCGGCGACGCGGAGGTGCGCGTGTTGTCCTGGGCGGGGCGGGCGTGGACGGGACGGGAGGTCGCCCAGGACCAGATCTTCCCGACCTGGGTGCTTCCCGAGTCGCACGCGCTGGTGCAGGGCGTGGCGTCGGCGGCCGGCGCGGTGCTCGGGCGGCCGCCGGCCGTCTCCCGCTGGACCTTCTCGACCAACGGCGTGGCCACCGCCGGACGGCTCGGCATCCCCACGGTCGGCTTCGCGCCCGGCAGGGAAGAGCTGGCGCACTCCGTGAACGAGTGTGTCGCCGTCGATGATCTGGTCACGGCGACCGCCGTGTATGCGCTGATCCCGGCCGCGCTGGCCGGCCAGGTGGCGCGATGACGCACTCCGCTCTCGACGACGAGACGCTCCGCCGCCTGATCGGCCGCAGTCTGCTCACCACCGACGACTTCGATGACCGGGAACTCGAGGCGCTGCTCGCGGTCGCCGCGCGTCTCGCCGAGCGCGACCGCGCCGGGATGGGGACGCCGCTGTTCCCGCATCAGCTCGCCTACGCGCTGTTCTTCGACAACTCGACGCGAACCAAGTCGGCGTGGGCCGGGGCCGCGGCGCGCCTGGGCATGCACCCGGTGATCGTCGACGGCACCTCGACGCAGGTGGCGCACGGCGAGACCGCGGCCGAGACCGGCGCGATGCTGGGAATGAACGCCCATGCCCTCGGCGTCCGCCACGACCTCATTCTCGGCGAGGGCAACGCCTTCATGCGCGACGTCACGCGCGGCATCGGCGACTACCTGGCCGCCACGGGCGATCCGCGTCGCGTGCCGGTGGTCAACCTGCAGTGCGACGTCGACCATCCGACGCAGACGCTCGCCGACTTGTGCTGGCTGCGCGAGCGCTTCCCCGCGGGTCTCGCGGGCAGGAAGATCGCGGTGTCGTGGGCGTACTCGCCGAGCTACGCCAAGCCGTTGTCGGTGCCGCAGGGGCTGATCATGCTGCTCACCCGTTTCGGCGCCGAGGTCTCGCTCGCCCACCCCCCTGGGTACGACCTGATGCCGGCGTGTGTCGAGTCGGCGCGCCGGCACGCGGCGGTCTCCGGCGGCTCTCTTCGGGTCGTCGGCTCGATGGACGAGGCGTTCGCCGGCGCGGACGTCGTGTACCCGAAGAGCTGGGGTCCCCACGACCTGATGCTCGAGCGCGTCGAGGCGAACCGGGAGCGCGACGGTGCCCGGATGAAGGAGATCGAGCGGGCGGCGCTGGAGCGCAACGCCGGGCACCGCGACTGGATCTGCGACGAGAGGCGGATGGCGGCTACCTCGGGCGGCGACGCCCTGTACCTGCACTGCCTGCCCGCCGACATCGGCGCCGAGGTCTCGCCGGGCGTCATGGCCAGGCACGCGGTCAACGTCGCCCGCGAGGCCAACTGGAAGGTGTACGTGATCATGGCGTTGCTCGCGGCGGCGAAGCTGGACGACCTCGGCGAGCGCCTGGCAAGAGCCTGATGGCCCGGTTCTCGTTCCTGTGCGGCGAGTGCGGGGCGCGCTACGACGAGCGCGAGGTCTCGTTCGTCTGCCCCTTGTGCAGTCGCGCCCAGGTCCCGGGCGGGGTGACCAGAGGCGTCCTCGAGGTCGATCTGGAGGACATCCCGCACCGATGGCCCGCGGCACGGCTGTCCGATCCGGTGTCGCTCGTTGCGTTCCTTCCCGTCGAGTCGGCCGCCTCGATTCCGCCGCTGGCGGTAGGCGGGACGCCGCTGCTCGCCCCGCCGCGCCTGCGCCGGGAGCTCGGGACGCCCCACCTGTGGGTGAAGGATGACGGTCGCAACCCCTCCGGGTCGACCAAGGACCGGGCCTCTCTCCTGGTCGTGGCCAAGGCCATCGAGTACGGATACGACACCGTGGCGTGCGCCTCGACCGGGAACGCGGCCTCGGCGCTGGCCTGCGTCGCTGCCGCGGCCGGAGTACGCGCCGTCGTCATGGTGCCCGCGTCCGCTCCACGGGCGAAGTTGGTGCAGGTCGCGAATTACGGCGCGCAGCTCGTACCGATCGAAGGCAGCTACGACGAGGCCTTCGAGTTGTCGCTGCTCGCCTGTCGCCGCTTCGGCTGGTACAACCGCAACACGGCGTTCAATCCGTTCACCATCGAGGGGAAGAAGACAGCCGCGCTGGAGATCGCCGCCGAACTCGCCCCCGAGGCGCCGGACGTCGTCGTCGTGCCGTGCGGTGACGGCGTGATCGTGTCGGGGTTGGCCAAGGGCTTCGCCGACCTCGTGCGCGGCGGACTCCTGACTCGCATCCCGCGACTGATCGCCGTGCAGCCCGCGGGTTCCGCAGCGCTGGCCTCGGCGCTGCGCGCCGGCAGCCGCGAGATCGTTCCGGAGACTCGACCGGCGAGCGTGGCGGACTCGCTCGTCGTAGCCGCTCCGCGCAACGCGGCGATGGCGTTGCGGGCGGTGAGGAACAGCGGTGGTGGCGGCGTGATCGTCGAGGACGAGAGCATCGTCGAGGCGATCGGCCGGCTTGCCGGGAGCACCGGCGTCTTTGCCGAACCGGCTGCCGCCGCCTCCCTCGCCGGGCTGTTTCGGGCCCTCGACGAGGGAATGGTCAGTCACGACGACCGGATCGTGCTGCTCGTGACCGGCACGGGTCTCAAGGACGTCGCTGCCGCGGCGCGCGCGGCGCGTGTTCCCGACGCGATACCGGCTGTTCCGGAAGCGGTCGAGGAGCTGCTGCGCCGCACGGGGTTCGACGCAGTGCGAAGGGGTGGCGAGGGCTGAAGGCCCACGGCGGCGGCCGGAGCCGCCCGCCTCTCACTCCGGGTCGCGAGCGCAGCGGAAGCCGACGGAGACCTGGCTGTCGGACGGGTCGAGGCTGAACCGGTAGGAGCTGCGCAACCGCCCCGGATCCGATGTCCAGCATCCGCCGCGGACGACGCGAGCCTTGCCGTCTTCCGGGCCCTCGGGATCGATCGCGGGCGACCTGGCGTAGTAGCGCTCGTCGTACCAGTCGGCGGTCCACTCCCAGACGTTGCCGGAGACGTCGACGAGGCCGAATCCGTTGGCCGCGAACGATCCGACCGGCGCGCTCTTCGGCCACGCGTCGCGTCCACCCACCCCGTCGAAATTGGCGTCGTCGTGGGAGATCTCCGTGCCCCACGGGTAGCGCAGGCCGCTTGATCCGCCCCGCGCTGCGGCCTCCCACTCGGCTTCGGTCGGCAGCCGGCCGCCGGCCCATCGGCAGTACGCCGAAGCCTGCTCCCAGGTCACGCCCACGACCGGATGCGAGTCGTCCGCCCAACTCGGGGTGGAAGGCAGCGCCGTGCCGGTGGCTTGCCCGTAACTCCGGTACTGGGCCACGGTCACTTCGGTGACTCCCATCCACACGCCGCGGGTGAGCGTGATCGCGTGGCGCGGCTGCTCGTCAGCGAAGCCCGCGCCGTCCCCGCGCACGGCTCCGATCTCGTAAGCACCGGGGGGGACGAGGGCCATCTCGATCGACGAGGGCGGGAAGTTCCGCCTCTGGGCGCCCGGACCCGTGGTCACTGGAGCGCGCTCCTCGCGTCGGACGACCGTCCCGGAGATCGGAGTCGGCGCAGCCGCAGGAACGACGGGCGGTGAAACGGCCGCAGTGGCCCCGGTGTCGTGCTCCTCGACCGGCGGGCCGGCCGGAGTCTCGCCGTCATGGACACAACGCAGGCCGATCGACTCCATTCGGGCGGACGGGTTGAACTTGCCCCGATTGGAGCTGCGCAGGCTGCGTGGCTGCGCGTTGTACGCGCCGCCGCGAACCACCTTGAGCGTTCCGCTCGTGGGTCCGGCCGGGTCGGACACGGCCCCACCCGAGCCGACTCGCGGGTCGTACCAATCGGCGGTCCACTCCCATACGTTGCCGGCGGCGTCGAACAGACCCCAGGGGTTCGGCGCCAGCGACCCGACAGGTGCCGTTTTCCCCCAGCGGTCGCGTCCTTCGACGCCTTCCCAGTTGGCGTGGTCTCGGGCGAGCGCGTGGCCGGACGGGTACGTGGCGCCTTCACTGCCCGAGCGTGCGGCGTACTCCCACTCGGCCTCGGTCGGCAGTCGTCCTCCAGCCCAGGAGCAGTAGGCCGCCGCCTCGGCCCATGTCACGTTGACCACGGGGTGTGCATCGTTCTGGGCGAAGCTCGGAGGAGGCGGGAGCGGCTGCCCTGCGGCGCGCGAGAACGCGCGGAACGACGCGAGCGGGACCTCCGTCGTGTCGATCCAGAAGCCCCGCGAGATCGTGACGCGGCGCGGCGGCTTCTCGTCCTCGTGGCACTCCGAGTCCCCGGCCGCGCAACCGATCAGCGTCGTGCCGGGCGGGATCCACACCGAGACCGTGTCGGCGGGTGGGAACCGACGCTCCGCTCCGCCTGTCTCGGGATGGCCGGCCGGGGATGCGCCGCCGAGGGGCGGCGCGCCGAGCGCGAGCACCATCGGGAGCGAGATCAGGACGGTCATCCTCAGGGGCGAACGAACAGGCGCTGTCATGGCAACTCCGGAGGCGATTCTAGCCCGGATGCGACGCTCCGTCCCGACACGCGGAGCTAGCGTGGCGGTATCCGCTCGAGCGCCGCGCGCAGCCGGGCCGGTGTGTTGCAGTTGGCGAGGACACCGGCATCGTCCACCGCGACCTCCTCGCGGCCGCAGGCGGCGAGTGCGTCGCGCAGCGTCGGCCCGCGCAACGTTCCCGCGGCGAGCGCCGCCGCTGCGGCGCGCGTCAGGCTGATCGGGTGACCCCGTGCGCCGCCGCAGGTCGGCACGGCGAGAGGGCCGCGGCACGCGCCGAGACGGCGGATCGTGGAGACCGCGACCAGGGGGTGGTCAACGGGCCAGATCACGACCCGATCCCAGAGCGCCTCCAGCAGGGCGCTCAAGCCGAACCGGGCCGAGCCGAGCATGTCCATTCCGGAATCCGGAAGAGGCAGCGCCCGGACCCCCTCGCACCCGGTTGCGTCGATCCCGACCGGAAGCGTCGCGGCGATCGGTCCCACGCCGGCCGCCTCGAGGGTGCGGGTGCAGCGAGAGAGGAACGACTCGCCGTCGGGCAGAAGGGCGATCGCCTTCGGCGTCCCGTAGCGCGAGCCCTCACCGCCCGCGAGAATCAGCGCTGCGACTTGCGCCACGCCGGTGGGACCTCGCTTCCGTGCGCGAGGATGACCAACTCCGACACGATCGCCACGGCGATCTCCCCCGGCGTGACTGCGCCGAGGTCGAGACCCACCGGAGCGCGAAGCCGGGAGAGTCTCTCGTCGGGGATGCCCTCCCGCTCGGCTGCTCGCCGGATCGCCTCCGCCTTGGAGCGTGACGCGACCACGCCGATGCCGGCGAAGCCGGCGCGGAGTGCCGCCACTGCCCACGCGATGTCGGCGTCGTGCGAGCCCGTCGCGACCAGCACCTGCATCGACTCCGGCCGTTCGATCGACGCCAGACTCCCCGGGTCGGCCGCTGCGGCGTGCGTGACGCCTCTCGGCAACGACGAGGCCGCCTCCAGCGAGCGGTCGAGGACCGTGACCTGGAACCCCGCACCAGAGGCGATCTCGGCGACGGCCCGGCCGACGTGGCCGCCGCCGACGATCAGCACGCGCCGCACGTCCGCGAAGCGCTCGAGGAACACCGTCACGGTGCCCCCGCAACGAGCGCTTACTTCCAGGACACGATGCGGCGGGGACGAAGCCTGCAACATCGTGCGCGCCTCGGTGAGGACGCGATCCTCGATCTCTCCTCCACCCACCGTGCCGGAGCGCGCGCCGTCGGCGACCACGACGAGACGCGCCCCGGGCCCGCGCGGCGCCGACCCCGTCACGTGAGTGACGGTCGCCAGGACCGCGGCCTGTCCCCTCTCGACCGCGTGGAGCAAGGTCTTCAGGCTCTCCATGGAACGATGGTATCGGCGTGAACGGCGGGTATCAAGGCGCGCCGCCGCCGCTCAGCGCCAGCCAGGCATCGCGCCCGAGCACGCCGTACCACACCGCGCTGCCGAGCACGCCGTGGCAGAAGCCGAGCAGCCAGAGGTTGGGCCACCGACGGTAGATCGGGATCCACAGCGCTCCGGCGGCGCCCGCAAGCAGCATGAGCGGAACGTCGGGAGCATGGGCGAGAGAGAAGAGCGCCGTGGCGAGAGTCCACGCCGCCCATTCCGGGAGGGCCTCGCGCAAACGGCGGGCGAGGACGGCGTTGAGGAGGAACTGCTGGGCGATTCCCCAGAGCGGATAGAGGACGAGCGTCGGCCAGAATCCGGGCGGTGGCGGCAGGCGCTGCGCTGCGGCGGCCCAGACGGCGATCGCGGCCAGGATCGACGCCGTGGCGATCCCGACCGGACGGAGCGCCGGGACGAGCGTGTCGGTGCGGAAGCCCCAGGAGCGCAGGACTCCCGGTTCTCCGCGGATCCTCAGGGCCACCCACGCCAGGCAGATCACGGCTCCGGCCAGGACGAACGGCGTCTTCGCGTGCGCCGCCTCGGCGACGAGATTGCCGCCGCCGAGGGCGAGGACGAGCGCCAGTTCCGTGCGGCCGTGTGCGTCGAGCGGCATGGCGGCAGTGTAGCGTCGCGTTATCCTCTGCGCAGCGAGGTGCGAGAGGATGCGAGCGACGTCGTTTGCCTGCCTCACACTGGTCGTGCTGGCGTCCGGGGCCGGGGCGCAGACCGGCCGCCGCACGCCGGTCGTGCAGGTCGTCGAGCGGATCCGTCCCGCGGTCGTGAACCTGACCGCGAAGCAGGTCGTCGCGGTCCAGCGCCGCTCCCTGTTCGACGATTTCTTTCGAGACTTCTTCCCGGAGTTCGGCCCCAACGACCCCCGCGTGTACCAGTCCCAGTCGCTGGGCACGGGTGTGGTGATCGCGCCCGATGGGCTGATAGTCACCAACGAACACGTCATCGAGGGCGCGGCCGAGATCATGGTGCGTTTCCTGGACGGGCGGGAACAGCCCGCGGAAGTGATCGGTTCGGACGCCGACGCGGACCTGGCGCTGGTTCGTGTCCCGCTCCGAGGTCTCGCATTCCTCAAGCCCGCCGAGTTCGACGACCTGATGATCGGCGAGACCGTGATCGCCGTCGGCAACCCGCTCGGGCTCGAGAACACGGTCACCGTGGGTGTGCTGTCGGCTCGCGACCGCACCGTCCGCTCGCCGCGCCAGAGCCGCGTGTACACCGACTTCCTGCAAACCGACGCCTCGATCAACCCGGGTAACTCAGGAGGGGCACTCGTCGATCTCGACGGCCGTTTGATCGGGATCAACACGGCGATCGTCGGAGACGCCCAGAACATCGGCTTCGCGATCCCGGCTCGCCGCGTACGGCGGGTCGTCAACGACCTCCTGCGCTACGGCGAGGTTCAGCCAGCGTTCCTCGGCATCTTCGTTCGCAGTCGAGGCGAGGGGAGGCGCGGCGGCAGGGTGGGAGGCCCGGGCGTTGAGGTCGCCGCCGTGATGCCGGAGTCGCCGGCCGAGTCGCGCGTGTCGGTGGGGGACGTGATCGTCAGCGGCAACGGTCGACAGGTCGCCAGCCGCGACGATTTCGCGACGCTGCTGGCGCAACTGGCGCCCGGCGATCGCGTCACGCTCGCACTCGCCGAACGAAACGGGAGCCGCAACGTCGAACTGCGGGCTGCCCGGCCACCCATGGATCTCGGTGAGCGGATGCTCGAGGTGTTCGTCGGGTTGAGGCTCGGCGCACGTCGCGGCCGGCTCACGGTCGCACGCGTGCTGCCCGACTCGCCGGCCGAGCGCACCGGCCTGGAAGTCGGCGACGTCATCGCCCAGATCAACGGCGAGCGCGTTACCGACGTCGAGGAGGCGAATCGGGTCCTCGCTCGCGGGCACACCCGTTCGTCGGTGCTGCTCGTCGTCCAGCGCGGCTCCTTCGCCTACCAGCTGCCGTTCCCGTTGCAGCCCTGAAGCGCCGTCCGTCGCGTATACTCGGCATCGTGGCGCAACGCGTGGACGCAGTGGTCACAGCCGTCTTCGGCCCGCTCGTGCGGGTCCAGGCCGGTGACGAGACCCTGGTCGTTCCGTTCCGGAGAAGGCTGCGATGGGAAGGGTCGCCCGAGGATCGCCGGCTCGTGGTCGGCGACCGGGTCGTCCTCGAAGGCGGCCTCCCGGAGGTGGTCGTGATCGCCGTGGCGGCGCGCGCGACGACCCTGACGCGAAGGTCGCCGGGGGAAGCCAGACCGCGGGTCATCGCGGCCAACGTCGACCAGGCGGTGGTCGTGACCGCGGCGACGTCCCCCGAGCCCAACCCCCGCCTGCTCGACCGTTTGCTCGTGGCGTGCCACCACGCGGGCATCGAACCGGTCCTGTGCGTCAACAAGTTGGACCAGGGCACGGAAGCCGTCGACGTGTGGCTCTCGGACTACCAGGACGCCGGATACCCGATCCTCCTGGTGTCGGCGCGCACCGCGCGTGGAATGGGGAGTCTCAAGCGCGCGGTGGCCGGACGGACCTCCTTGTTCTGCGGGCAGTCGGGCGTCGGGAAGTCCGCGCTTCTCAACGCGATTCACCCGGGCTACCGGCTCCAGGAAGGGACTATCTCGGAGGCCACCGGCAAGGGGCGACACACCACCACGACGACGCAACTTCTCGCGCTCCCGGGCGGGGGGTTCGTGGTCGACACGCCGGGCGTCAAGGAGTTCGGTCTGTGGGACCTCGCGCCGGAAGAACTCGACGCGTGCTTTCCCGACGTCGCCGCGCACGCGCTCGAATGCGGGTTTCCCGGGTGCGGTCACGACCGCGAGGAGAACTGCGCAGTTCGCGCGGCGGTCCAACGAGGTCGTCTTTCGTCGCGGAGGTACACCTCGTACCTGAAACTGCGCGCCGAACTGGCCAGTTCCCGCGCCAGCTGAGTGGGTAGCGCTCCTCGACTATCCCGGGCCGGGCGTCAGGCCGGAGCCGAGGCGATCGGCTGTTTCTCCGCCCGACCACCGCCACAGGCCCTCCGCGTCTCCGAAGACCAGGCTGCCGTCGGGCAGGAGTGCCAGGCCGATCAACTCGCGGCCGAGCTTGAACAGACGTGTCGCGGTCCCGTCCGCCTGCGACAGCCGCAGCAACGCCGGTTCGCACGGCGGGCCGACTGCCGCCAGGATCGTGCCGGAGAGCGTGGCCAGCGAGCGGGTGCACGGTTGCGACGCGGGCCACGGCGCGACCTCGCCGTCGGTCGAGGCCATGCTCATCCGATTGCCGTCGCTGGCGAGAACGACCTCCTCGTCGGCCCACGTCACTCCACCGCGCCCGTTGATGGCGATTTCTCGTGTGCCTCCCCGCACGCCGAGAAGCACGACCTGCCCGTCCGGCCATCGTGCGGCGGCGACGTGCGAGCCGTCGCGGCTCGCCACGAGATGGCGGAAGCTCCCCGCCGCGCTGAGCCGGGGTGGCCCCTCCGAACCCAACGCCACGCTCCAGATTCCCTCGGGGTCGAGAAAGAGCACTTCGCTGCGCGCCGGCAACGCCAGGGGGTAGAGCACCGGACGGGGCCATCGCAGGAACGTCGCCTCCTCCCCGGTGACCGCGCGGGCGACGATCTCGCTCCCGCCAGTGGGCAGCGGCCGGGCGAAAAGGAACCCGCCTTCCTCACCCTCGGCACGGCAGTTCGTGCGAACGCCGCGCGGCAGCGTCTGTGGAAGCCAGCTGCACGCGCCTGCGGCGCCTTTGCCGCGCAGAGTGGCGGCGGCCGCGTAGCGGAGGTCCGCCGGCACGTCGGCGCCCGCGGCAGGTGGAGGGGGAAGCGTCTCGCCGGCAAGGAGCCGTCGCAGGACGGCGGCCGCGAGAAGGTCGGTCTCGGCCCGCGTCGGTTCGTCTGACAGACCCGCCTTGAGAGGTTCGCCAAGCGCCCGCCGCAGTGCGGGCGGAAGCGGCGGGAATTCGTCGGTCTTGGCGTTGCGCCACGCGAGAAGCAGTTCCACGGGTCCGCGCCGAGCGCGTGCCGGGTCGCCGAACGCCTCGAGGAGGAACGCAGCCGCGTGCGCGAGGTCGGGGCTGGCACCCTCGGGCTGCGCGATCCGCACGAGGCGGGCGTAGCGGCCTTGCAGAGGCGCGTCGGCGTCGAGGACGGTCCCGGTCAGCGCCGCCAAGGTGGCCCCGGCGTCCTTGCGGTCGAGCCAGTCGTGGACCGGGCGGAGCGTCGGCGGCAGGGTCGCAAGCGAGTAGGACCCCGCGCGCGCCAACGCTTCCCCGAGGGCGAGCAGCAGTTCGCTCGCCCGCGCATCGGGAGGAGCCGGGCGGGCGGCGGCGGCCATCAGGGCCTGGGTCACGACAGGTGCGACGGCGTTGACGAAGCCTGGTGTCTTCGGGGTGAGCACCAGCACGGTCCGTTCGTAGGCGATCGCCGCCGGCGCGGTGATCTCAGCCGAAGCGACCACGACTCGCAGGGGGGCCGGGGGTGAGGGAGCGCCGATGCCCGCAGCCTGCTTCGCAACGGCGGAGGCGAGCACGTCGCCAGTTGGCAGTTCGGCCGGTGCCGATACCGCTGACCACCATCCTGGCGAGAGCTGGAAGCACGCGGCGAGCTCAGGGTCGTCAAGAACGAGATCCGCGTACGATGCGGCCTTCCAGCTGACCACCTCGAGAGAAACCAGCGTGGCAGGCCTATCTACGGCCTGGTCCGTGCCGATTGCATCGGCGCTACCGGACCCAAATGCGGCCGACCACGCTAGAACGAAGGCGAGCCCTTGACAAAAGCAAGTCACGGTCCGAATAATAGCGTAAGAACTTACCTTCAAGGGAGGGTGGCACATGAACAAGTCCGAACTGGCCGTCAAACTCGCGAAGAAGACCGGTCTGACCCAGGCCAAGGCCGCCGAGGTCGTGGACGTGGTCTTCAACGCCAACAAGGGCATCATCGCGGTGGAACTCGACGCCGGCCGCAAGGTGACGCTGCCCGGATTCGGGACGTTCCTGACCCGCAAGCGCGGTTCGCGCGAGGGACGGAACCCGGCCACGGGAAAGAAGATCACCATCGGAGCCCGGCACTACGCGAGCTTCAAGCCCGGCAAGACGCTCAAGGAGAAGGTCGCGAAGTAGCCCGTTCGCGGGAGGGGGCCGATGAACAAGACCGAGTTGATCACGAAGCTCGCCAAGA
Source organism: Acidobacteriota bacterium (assembly GCA_040754885.1). Taxonomy (GTDB): domain Bacteria; phylum Acidobacteriota; class Thermoanaerobaculia; order Thermoanaerobaculales; family Thermoanaerobaculaceae; genus JBFMCD01. The sequence continues at coordinate 35,305 of JBFMCD010000115.1, read as the reverse complement.
AGACCGGGCTCACTCAGGCCAAGGCGGCCGACGCGGTCGACATCATTTTTAACGCGCACAAGGGCATCATCGCCTCCGAGTTGGGCGCGAACCGCAAGGTCACGCTGCCCGGCTTCGGGTCGTTCCTGGTGCGCAAGCGGGCCGCCCGCGAGGGTCGCAACCCGGCTACAGGGAAGTCCATCCGGATCCCCGCCCGTGCCTACCCGGCGTTCAAGGTCGGCAAGACGATGAAGGAGAAGGTCGCGAAGTAGCCCGTTCCGTTCGAGTCGCGGGCCCGGGGGCGCGAGGGAGTCCGGACGCCACAGGAGCGTGTTCCGACCGAACCTCGCCGGCCGCGTGAACCGCGGCCGGTACTGTTTTTCTCGCAGCGTGACGCTGAGTCGCGGGCGGTTCGGGGTGACAGCGCGTCAACCCGGGGCGGGATTGTTGAAAGAACAGTCTAAACACAAGATCTGGTAGCGGATGGGTTGCACCGCCCCAATATCTTGCGGTTTGCCCCTTGACAAGGCGTTTCGGCCATCCTAGATTGCGGAAGGAAACTTAAAGTTGGACTTTAAGTTTTTTCAAGGGGGTCTGGATGTCCGCTGAGCCCGCTTCACGCACCGTCGCTGCTGAAACCGTCGGCGAGCCTCGTGGGATGGTGGTGCGGAGGTTCTTCACCGATGGTGTCCAGCATCCGTTCGATACCGTTCGCTGGCAGCGCCGCGCCGCGCGGATCACGGGCAGTGACGGCACCGTCGTTTTCGAGCAGGGCGATGTCGAGGTGCCGGAGTTCTGGTCGCAGACCGCGACGAACATCGTGGCTCAGAAGTATTTTCACGGAAGAATCGGCACCGCCGAACGAGAGAACTCGGCGCGCCAGTTGATCGGTCGCGTCGTGGAGACGATCGGCTCGTGGGGCCGCGAGGGCGGCTACTTCGACGGTCCCGATTCGGAGCAGGCCTTCCGCGACGAGCTGACCCACCTCCTCGTCCGCCAGATGATGGCCTTCAACTCGCCGGTGTGGTTCAACGTCGGCATCGAGGAGAGACCGCAGTGCTCGGCGTGCTTCATCAACTCCGTGTGCGACTCCATGGAGTCGATCCTCGATCTGGCGAAGACCGAGGGGATGCTGTTCAAGTTCGGTTCGGGGACCGGTTCGAACCTCTCCGCGCTGCGCTCGTCGCGCGAATCGCTCGCCGGAGGCGGTACCGCCTCGGGCCCGGTGTCGTTCATGCGTGGGTTCGACTCCTTCGCCGGCGTGATCAAGTCGGGCGGGAAGACCCGGCGCGCCGCGAAGATGGTCATCCTCAACGTCGACCATCCCGACGTCTCTCACTTCATTCGCTGCAAGGCCGACGAGGAGAAGAAGGCGCACGCCCTGATCGCGGCCGGGTACGACTCGAGCTTCGACGCCGAGGGTGGTGCGTACGACTCGATCCAGTATCAGAACGCGAATCACTCGGTCCGCGTCACCGACGAGTTCATGCGCTCGGTCGAGGAGGACGCCTGGTGGGAAACGCGCGCGGTCACCAGCGGTGAGGTGATGGGCCGGTTGCGGGCGCGCGAGCTCATGCGGAGCATGGCGGACGCCGCGTGGGTCTGCGGCGACCCCGGCATCCAGTACGACAGCATGATCAACCGCTGGCACACGTGCAAGGCGACCGGCCGGATCAACGCCTCGAATCCATGCTCGGAGTACATGTTTCTCGATGACAGTGCGTGCAATCTCGCCTCGCTCAACCTCATGCGCTTCGTTCGCGACGACGGTTCGTTCGACACCGAGGCGTTCAAGCACGCCGTCGACGTCACGATCCTGGCCCAGGAGATCGTCGTCGACTCTTCCCACTACCCGACGCCGCGGATCGCGGTGAACTCCCACGACTATCGGCCGCTCGGTCTCGGCTACGCCAATCTCGGCGCGTTGCTGATGAACTCCGGCCTGCCGTACGACTCGCCCGAGGGTCGCGCCTTCGGAGCGGCGATCACGGCGCTGATGTGCGGTGAGGCGTACCTGGTTTCGGCGCGGATCTCCGAGGCCTTGGGATCGTTCCCCGGGTACGAGCCGAACCGCGATTCCATGCTCGAGGTGATCGGCATGCACCGCGATGCCGCTCACCGCCTGCCCGCCCGCGGTGTGCCCGTCGAGTTGCGCAAGGAGGCGATCGAGGCGTGGGACGCCGCGCTCGACATCGGGCGCGTCGCCGGCTACCGCAACGCCCAGGTGACGGTCCTCGCCCCTACCGGCACGATCGGCTTCATGATGGACTGCGACACGACCGGTATCGAACCCGACCTCGCGCTGGTCAAGGTCAAGCGCCTGGTCGGCGGCGGCACGCTGAAGATCGTCAACACGACGGTGCCGGGCGCGCTGGCCAGGCTCGGCTACGACGCGGCGCAGTGCGGCGAGATCCTCGCGCACATCGAGGAGCGCGGCACGATCGAGGGAGCACCGCATCTGGCCGAGGACCACCTCGCCGTGTTCGACTGCGCCTTCCGTCCGGTCGGCGGGACGCGCTTCATCTCCCCACTCGGGCACCTTCGCATGATGGGGGCCGTCCAGCCGTTCCTCTCCGGAGCGATCTCCAAGACGGTCAACGTCCCCGAGGAAACGACGCCCGAAGAGATCGAGAGGTTGTACATCGAGGGGTGGAAGCTCGGCCTGAAGTCGGTTGCGATTTACCGCGACAACTGCAAGGGCAGCCAGCCCCTGGCGGCGATGGGCGTTGTCGCCAACGACGAGACGGGCCCTCGTCCGACGCGTCGCAAGCTACCCGACGAGCGGGTCGCGATCACGCACAAGTTCTCGGTCGAGGGCCAGGAAGGGTACGTGACCGTCGGTCTCTACGAGGACGGGAAGCCGGGCGAGCTGTTCATCACCATGGCGAAGGAGGGTTCAACGCTGTCGGGGGTGATGGACGCCTTCGCGACGGCGGTCTCGCTCACGCTGCAGTACGGCGTCGGCCTCGAGTTCCTGGTCAACAAGTTCTCCCACGTCCGCTTCGAGCCGTCCGGTTGGACCAACAACCCGCAGATCCCCTATGCCAAGTCGATCATCGATTACATCTTCCGCTGGATGGCTTCCAAGTTCCTCACGCCCGAGGAGCAGGCTGCGGTCGGCGTTCAGCCCCTTGCCGGCGAGGAGACCGCCGCGCCCCTGCTTCCGGTCATGCGCCAGCAGCCCCTGCCGCTCGGCCGGGGTGACGCGGCCCAACTTTTCGTCAACCAGGCCGATGCGCCGCCGTGCCCGACGTGCGGCATGGTCATGGTGCGCAACGGCGCCTGCTACAAGTGCGGGAACTGCGGGACGGTTCACGGCTGCAGCTAGAGACGGCAATCCGGACCCGGCGAGGTTGTGGGTCGCCAACAGTTTCCGCTGTTCCGCTGGTCCCGCCCGCGTCGGTCCCTTCGCGCTCGCTCTCGGGTAGACTTCACTGTCGCCCCGGCTGAGTCCAGCGCCGGGGCAGGGGAGGACCGACATGCCGAAATGGGTGTGCGAGAAGTGCAAGACCGAGGTCGAGGGACGGTGTCGCCCCGCGGCCTGCCCGAAGTGCAAGGCGCCCAAGGACGCGTTCAAGAAGAAGTGATCGGCCGGTCGCAACCGACCGCCGGGCGACGTGTCAGGCGAGGAGTGGACTGAGGCCGGAGGGAACCCCCCGGCCTCGTCACTTCCGACGCGTCACCTTCCCAGGACGCCGTTCTTGAGGTCCGCCGAAGGCGGCGAATCGCCCAGCCAGCAGGCGAACACCGCGTCGGCAAACTCCTTGCCCCGGAAGGCCCCGACCTCCTTGCCCTTGAGTTCGAGCTTGAGGACGCCTCCGCCGTGATAGGTCATCGCCGCGACTTCGCCCGTCTTCATGTCCTGCCACTTCCCGGCGAACTCGTCCAGGCGGGTCTGCAGCGAGGCCAGCTTGGCGGACGAGTTGTTGGCGAAGCCGTCCCGCCACGCGGACGCGATCGACTCCGCGTCGACGTCGCGCAGGAAGTGCATCTCCATCCGCTTGGGCGCCTCGAGGGCGATCACCGCGCCGGGGTCGCTCGACTTCGCGGGAAGGTAGAGCGCGCCGACGTAGACCTTGAACACCGCCTTCTTGCGCAGTCCAAGGCCGTTCAGCACGAGTTTCTCTTCGCCGACAGTGATGGTGTCCGGTGCCTTGACGCCGGCCAGTTCGCCGGCCCACACCGGGACGCACAACGCCAGGACCGTGAACGAGACGAGTACTCGCCGCATCATGCCGTTCCTCCCTGGCCGCTCTCGCGACCGACCGATTCGCGATGCCACTCTACGTGCGCCCCTTCTCGCGCGCAAGACAACCCGCGAGTGGGAGTTCGACCTGCGCGGCGCGACTCCGGGACAACGTCAGCGGAGCCCCTGCACGAGGTAGAGCGTCGCGGTCGCGACGATGATCAGCACCAGCATCCACTTGATGAGGGCCGCCGGGAGGTGCTTCTGCAGCCGCGCTCCGATGTAGGTTCCGGCGAGTCCTCCGATGCCGAGGAGCAGACCGATCCCCCACAAGGGGGCCACGTCGAGGTGGGGAACGTACGGCGCGAGCAGTTGGTAGAACGCGACCCCCGCCACCGATGTGACCAGCGTGCCGGCCAGCGCTGCGCCCGCGACGGTGTACACGGGGAGGCCGAACACGGAGACGAGGAAGGGCGCCATGATCGCCCCGCCGCCGATGCCGTAGATGCCGCCGACGACGCCGACGGCGAGGCTGAGGGTGGCGACACCCGGGGTGGATACCTGGTGGATCTCGCCGTGGAACTCGAACGCGATGCGCCGCCAGGAGGCGTGCCTGACCTCGACCCTCGGCATGGCGTCGCCGCCGCCCAGCGGCTCCTTTCGCCGGCTGCGCTCACCGACCAAGTCCGCGAAGCGCTTCTCGGCGCTCGTCGGGTTGGCGGCGCGCCTGGAGAGCATGTCCCTGATCATCCTGCCGCCGATGTACAGGAGAACCAGACTGGCAAACGTCTTGAAGCTCTGCGGATCGGGCAGATAGACGACACGGATGAGCGCGCCGGCGAGCACGCCCGGCAGCGTCCCCGCCACCACGACCCAGGTCAGCGGCCACACCAGGCGCCCCTCGCGCAGGTACCGCGCGACGCCTCCGGGGATGGCCACAACGTTGTACAGCTGGTTGGTCGCGGACACCGACGGCGAGCTCAGCCCGAGCACGCTGACCTGGAACGGAAGGAGCAGAAATGCTCCGGAGACGCCGCCGGTCGAGGTGAACACCGAGATCGCGAAGGAGACCAGGGGCAGCAGCGCAAGCGGAAAGGCGGTCGCGGCGTCGGCGTCCATCGGCCAGCATTGTACGGTGAGAGGCGCCGGCACCAGGATGCGACGTTACCATCAACGAGAGCGGTGGCGGAGCGGGAGGTCTGAGATGAGCGAGCTATTCACCGAGCGGTGGGCACGAGCATGGCGGGACGCGATCAACCGGAGCGAGGCGTTCCGTTGCGAAGGGTCGGGCTGGGACGGAGTCCTGGTGGTCTCGATGCCGGGCGGCTCCTCCGACGGGGTGGCGCTGGAGCTCGAAGGCGGTTCGTGCCGCGCCGCCAGGAGGGCGCGCGAGGCCGATCGCGAGAACGCGGACATCGTCATCGAGGCATCGCCCGACACGTGGAGGAGCCTGTTTGCCGGCCGGTCCGAACTGTGGCTCTCGATCCTGCTCGGGCGCTTTCACGTCACGCGCGGGAACCTCGGCGCGTTGCGGGCGCACCTCCCCGCCGCCCGGGCACTCCTCGCCGCCGCCGGATCCATCGCCGAGCCGCCCGGGCGGGAGAGAGACCGCGACTGAGCGACACCTCGGTACCGCGCCGCGGTCGGCGGCGTCGCCGTGCGGGCGGGCGGGCGTCCGCCCAGCGCCGGTACTGCGCATGCCACGGGAGGGCGGTACACTCGCGCCATGAACGTGCGGCGCCTCACCCCGACTCTTCAGTGGAGCACTCTCGTTTGGTTCGCGCTGGCAGCGGCTTTCCATCCGGCGCTGCCGGCGTCCGCCGCGTCGCCGAGCGATACGACGGCGCTGCGGGCGAGCGGCCGGGGCGGCGCCGTCGCATCTGCCGCGCCCGACGCGACGGCCGCCGGGGTCAGCGTGCTGCGCGCCGGCGGCAACGCGGCCGACGCGGCGGTCGCCACCGCACTGGCGTTGGCGGTGGTCCACCCCATCGCCGGAAACCTCGGTGGAGGTGGCTTCGCGGTTTCGCGCTTCGACGGCCTCGTGACGGCTCTCGACTTCCGCGAGACCGCACCGCGCGCGGCGACAAGACACATGTTTCTCGGTCCGGACGGCAGGGCCGTGCCGGAGAAGTCGCTGGTCGGCCCGCTCGCGTCCGGTGTGCCCGGCTCGCCCCAGGGTCTGTGGGAGCTCCACCGCCGACACGGCCGCCTGCCCTGGCGCCGGGTGGTCTTGCCGGCGATCCATCTGGCGCAGCGCGGATTCCGGGTGACGCCGCGCCTGCAGGCGGAGCTCGAGTCCCGACGGGATCTGCTCTCGCGTTTTCCCGAGACATCGGCAGTGTGGTTGCCGCGCGGCCAGGTTCCGCAGGCGGGAACGCTGATCAGACTCCGCAAGCTGGCGTCCTGGCTGCAGCGTTACGCCGAGAAGGGGCCCTCGGCGCTGACCTCCGGCCGAGCGGCTCACGCGGTGGCGAAGGCCTCGCTCCGCCACGGCGGGGTGATCACCGCAGCGGACATGTCGTCGTACCGGCCGGTGTGGAGGGAACCGGTACGTTTCGAGGCCTTCGGATGGAGCCTCGCGTCGATGCCCCTGCCGTCGTCCGGCGGCGTCATCCTGGGGCAGACGCTCGGCGTGCTGGAGCGTCTGGAGTGGGCGGAATCTCCGGCAGCCAGCGCGCAGCGGTCGCACCTTTTCGTCGAGACCTGGCGGCGCGCGTTCTCGGATCGCACGCTGATGGGAGATCCGGAGACGACTCAGGCCACCGAACGACAACTGCTCGGAGACGCGTGGCTCGACAGGCGGGCGGGGGAGATCGATGCCGTGCGCGCCACGGCGTCATCCGAAGTGCGTCCCTTCCCGGTCGGGGTCGGCCACGAAAGCCCCGAGACGACGCACCTGTCGGTGATCGACGCCGACGGGAACGCGGTCGCGCTGACCACAACGCTGAACGGGGCGTTCGGGTGCGGTCTGCTCGTCCCCGAACTGCAGATCCTGCTCAACAACGAGATGGACGACTTCACCACCGCGCCGGGCTCGCCGAATATGTTCGGCCTGATTCAGGGAGAGGCGAACGCGGTCGGACCCGGGAAGCGCATGCTCTCGTCGATGACGCCGACGATCGCCTGGCGGGAGGGCGACGTGCTCGTCGTCGGTTCGCCGGGAGGGTCGCGGATACCCACCTCGGTAGCACAGGTGTTCCTGCGTGTCGCCGTGGATGGGATGGCGCCGGCGGATGCCGTCGCCGCGCCGCGCCTCCATCACCAGTGGCAGCCGGACGAGGTTCAGGCAGAGCGCGGGGCTCTTCCCGCCCAGACGGCAGCCGACATGGAACAGCGCGGCCACCGCGTGAAGCTGGTCAAGGAGATGGGCGAAGTGGCCGTGGTCGAGCGGCTCGAGGGAGGCCGTTGCGAGGCGGCCGCTGATCCGCGCGGCCCCGGCGCCGCAGCCGTCGTGACACCGGGACGTTGAGGCCTGGTTTCGTGAGCTGGCCGCTTCGGTCGCCGCTCAGCGAGAGTCGGCGCTAGCGCGCGTAGCGCTTGCCAATGGTCGGGATCAGGTACTCCGAGAAGGCGCTATCCAGGTCGAAGCGGGGAGCGTAGCCCCACTCTCGCCGGGCCGCGCCGTCGTCGACGTCCGCCGGCCACGAGTCGACGATGCACTGGCGCTTCGTGTCGACCTCGAAGGTGATGCGCGCCTCCGGGAACGCCCCGGCGACGATGTCGCGGACATCGCCCGCCGAGGGGTTGAAGGCGCCGACGTTGTACACGCAGCGGCGCAGCGACTCTCGCGGCGCGGCGGCGAGCCTGAGCAGCGCCTCGACGCCGTCCGGCATGGCCATAAAGGGAATCCGCGTGTCGGGTCGGACGAAGCAGGCGTAGGGCCGGCCCTCGGCCGCGGCGTGGATCATCTCGGGAGCGAAGTCCGAGGTTCCTCCCGAGGGCACCGTGACGGCGGAGATGAGCCCGGGGAAGCGCAGGCAGCGGAAGTCGACCTTGCCGTGTGCGGTATCCGCGGCGAGCTGCTTGTAGTGGTGCGCGTAGTAGCGCCCGAGGTGCTCGCAGTAGAGCTTGTTGGCACCGTACATCGTGGTCGGCTCGGTCCACTCGTTCTCGCGCACGCGCCCGGCGCGCGCCTTTGTTTGCAGGTCGGGCAGGCCGTACGCTGCGATCGAGGAGGGGTACATGAACGTGACAGGGCGGCCGTGCGATTCGCCCTCCCGCTGGGCGAATTCGAGCAGGTTGAGCGTCCCGTCGACGTTCACCTGGTGGGCGGTCAGAGGCGTGAACTCCGAGCGCGTCGAGAGGAGGGCTGCGAGGTGGAAGACCATGTCGACCTCGTACTCGGCGAGAATCCGGTCGAGCAACGCCGTGTCGGTGATCGAGCCGGTGAATTCCTGTTGCACCTTCTTCGCCAGATCCGGTTCGAGCCCCCGGACGTCGAGCGTGATGATCGCGTGATGCTGCTCGGCCGCCAGATTCTCGATCAGCCCGTGGCCGATCTCCCCCGAGGCGCCCGTGATCAGGACGACCGATTTCCGCATGTGCCCCTCCCTCCCGCAGGGGTGAAGGGTATCACTGCGCGTGGGCGGGAAGGGAGCGCCGCACGATGCTCCGAACAGTACCGCGTTGCCGTCGCACGGCACGAACGATCAGGCCTCGAAGCGGCCAGCACGTGAGGGGTCAAACGACTTCCACGCCGACCGTGGAGCGAGCACATGCAGGCAGGACGGAACGCCCCGCCTGCGGCAGGGCGCGCTCGCGGCGCACGCACTTCCCCGGACGGGAGCAGTATCCTTCGGCGCCCGCCCGCCCCTTTTCGTTCCGAGCGCCGGTGTCCTCGTCAGGCGATCGTCACCTCGCGGCACAGGTAGACGTCCTGGATGGCGTGGAGCAACGTGACCCCGTCGGCCATGGGTTTCTGGAACGCCTTGCGCCCGGAGATGAGGCCGGTGCCGCCGGCCCTCTTGTTCACGACCGCGGTGAATACGGCATCCTCGAGGTCGCGCTTGCCCGCTGCCCCGCCCGAGTTGATCAGCGGCGCGCGTCCGAGATAGCAGTTCGCGACCTGCCAGCGCGTCCATTCGATGGGGTTGTCCTTCGCCAGCGTGTCGTACACGAGCGGGCTGGTGTGGCCGAATCTGACGGCGCCGAACCCGTTGTTGTTCTCCGGCAGCTTCTGCTTGATGATGTCCGCCTCGATGGTCACGCCGATGTGGTTCGCCTGCCCGGTCAGGTCGGCGGCCACGTGGTAGTCGACGCCGTCCTTCTTGAAGGCGCTGTTGCGCGTGTAGCACCACAGTACCGTGAACATCCCCAGTTCATGGGCGGCCTGGAAGGCCTCGGAGATCTCCTGAATCTGTCGGCGGGACTCGGAGGAGCCGAAGTAGACGGTGGCGCCGACGCCGGCGGCCCCCATCTCGAATGCCTGCTCGACCGTGGCGTAGAGCGTCTGGTCGTAGCTCAGCGGGTAGGTGAGCGTCTCGTTGTGGTTGAGCTTGAGGATGAATGGAATCCGATGGGCGTAACGCCGGGCCACCGAGCCGAGCACGCCGAGCGTCGATGCCACCGCGTTGCACCCGCCTTCGATGGCGAGCCTGACAATGTTCTCACCGTCGAAGTAGAGCGGGTTGGGTGCGAACGACGCGGCGCCGGAATGCTCGATGCCCTGGTCGACGGGGAGGATCGACAGATAGCCGGTCCCAGCCAACCGCCCGCTGGCGTACACGCTGTGCAGTGAGCGGAGGACGTTGATCGGGCGGTCGGAGGGAACGAGCACGCGGTCGACGAAGTCGGGTCCCGGCAGGTGCAGGATGTCCTTGGATACTCCCGTGCACTGATAGTCGAGCACGGCGCCGCGGTCGCCGAGGAGTGTCCGGATCTTCTCGATCATGATGTCCTCCGTCGTCCGATTCTATCCGTTCTCCGCGGTGGGTGTCAGTCCGCGGCCGGAATCGAGATGGCCAGAAACGCGCACGTGGCGGCGAAGTCATCCGGGACGACCGCCTCCGCGATCAGCTCCCGGGTCTCTCCGGTCGCGGGCAGGTGGAGCCTCCATGCGTGGAGGTACGTGTGCGAAGGCGCAAGGCACGAGCGCAGCGCTTCGTCGCGGATGCCCCTGTGTCTCGGCCCGCCGTACAGGTCGTCGCCGACGATGGGGTGGCCGGCATGGGCGCAGTGCACCCGCAGTTGGTGGGTGCGTCCGGTCCGAGGCGCCAGAACGAGCAGGGCCACATGCGATGCCCGCGCAGCCGTCGTGTACTCGCTGTTCGCGGGGCGTCCAGTCGCCTCGACCCTCATCTTCCGTCGGTCGCGGCGATCGGGACCGAGCGGAAGGGCCCACACGCCGTTCATCGGACGCGGGTGACCCCAGACCAGCGCCAGGTACTTCTTCTGCACGCGCCGCTGCGAGAAGGCGAGCGACACGGCGCGGTGAGCGTCCGGATCGCGGGCGACCACGACGAGCCCCGAGGTGCCGACGTCGAGTCGGTGGACGAGCGCGAGGTTCGGCGCGTCGAGGCCGTGCAGCGCGACGTCTTCCGCGGAGACTGCGGCGAGGAGACGGGCGAGGGCCGCCGCGGGTTGGGAGCGCCGCGTCGCCATGGACACGCCCGCGGGCTTGTCGATGACGACGATCCTCTCGTCGGCGTAGACGATCGAAGCCAACGCCACGCGCGAAGGATCGCACGGACCGCGCGCGGCGTGGCCGGTGTGGGCAGAGAGTTCCTCGGCGCGCGACCGCACGAGCGCTCCTCGCGGCAAGAACAAGGTCGGGCGGTGCTGTGCGAGACGGGTGGGCGACAACTGGAGTGAGCTCGCGCGCGGACGAGCGATTCGACACCGACCATTCGAGTGGGCGAATCCACCACTCGGGTTGTCCGAACTCGTGCACCTCTTGACAAGTGATATATCAGCACTATCTTGATGTTGAATGGTGATGGATTTTTCTTCAGAGCATCCTCCAAGCAGCGAACAAGGCTCGAGCGTGAACTCGGCGGCGCCGGCGGGAGTGTCCTCTCCAACGGCGCCGCCGGTGTTTCGGAAGCGAACACGGAGGGCAGCGTGACGGTCGGTTTCACGATGAACAGGACGGCGGTGCGGTCGCGTACGACGAAGTCGTCGCCCGCTTCGCGTATGACCAGGGAGGCGGTCGTGGATTCGATCGGCTCGAACGAACGCGCCGTATTCGGCCCAGTCTGGTAAGCCCGCATGCGCGCCCGCCTCACGTCGACGCAACAACCCGAACAGGCCGGGGTCACACGGCGCCGCCGCGTCGTTGCGCAGAACAACGACGCGGTCCGGCCGGCGCAACGATCGCGCGCTGCCTCGACCGGAGTCAACCCGGCGCGCACGAAGCAGAGCACCGTGCCGGAGACCGCCTTCCTCGAGGGTCCGCCGCGCGAGCGAATCTGCAGGATCTTCGGCGAGAGCTACGATCCCGTCAGGTGGCAGGACTGGCGCTGGCAGATGCGCCACCGGCTGATCAGGCCGGAGCACTTCGGTCAATTCCTCGCCCTGACCGCGGCGGAGCGCCGCGGTCTGCAACTGGCGCAAGAGAAGTTCTCGGTCGCGGTGACGCCGCACTTCGCGGAACTCATCGATCCGGACGATCCCGACTGCCCGATCCGCAAGCAGGTCATTCCGCGCGAGGAGGAGCTGGTCGTATCGCGCGGCGACATGGTCGATCCGTGCGGAGAGGACCATGACTCGCCGGTGCCGGGGCTCGTCCACCGCTATCCCGATCGGGTGCTGCTCCTGGCACTCGACTCGTGCGCCTCGTACTGCCGCTACTGCACGCGATCGCGCCTGGTCAGCCAGGGCGAACTGGAACCGCTGCCCAAGCGGGTGGACGCGATCGTCGACTACCTGGAGGCGCACACCGAGGTTCGCGACGTGTTGCTTTCCGGCGGCGATCCCCTCCTCATGTCGGACGACCGGCTCGACGACTACCTCGGCAGGATCCGGGCGATCGACCACATCGAGTTCGTTCGCATCGGCTCGCGGGTCCCCAGTTTCCTGCCGCAACGGATCACCCCGGAGTTGGTGGCGGTGCTGCGTCGGCACCGCGTCTGGCTGTCGCTCCACTTCTGCCACGCCCGGGAGATCACGCCCGAAGTCGCATCGGCGTGCGACATGCTCGCCGACGGCGGCATCCCGCTGGGGTCGCAGACCGTGCTCCTGCGCGGCGTCAACGACCAGGTCGAAACGCTGCGCACTCTTTTCCACGCCCTGCTCAAGGTGCGGGTACGGCCGTACTACCTCTATCAGTGCGACCCCGTGGTCGGCACGGGGCACTTCCGTACCTCGGTCAGGCGCGGCATGGAACTGATCGCGGGTCTGCGCGGCTTCACGACCGGGTACGCGGTACCCTCCTACGTCATCGACGCGCCGGGCGGCGGCGGAAAGGTGCCGATCCAGGTCGAGACGGTGTTGCGCTACGACGACGACGGCACCGTGGAAATCCGCAACTGGGCAGGCGAGACGTACACCTACCTCGATCCGGAGCATCGCAGTTAGGCGGATGCCGCTCTCGATCGGACTCGTGTACGACCTGAAAGAGGACTACCTCAGGGCGGGACTGTCTCCCGAGCAGGTCATGGAGTTCGACAGCGAGGAGACGATCACCGGGATCGCCGAGGGACTTGCCTCTCTCGGCCACGGCGTGGACAGGGTCGGTCGTGGTGTCGAGTTGGCGCGCCGCCTTGCGAGCGGCGAGCGGTGGGACCTGGTGTTCAACATCGCCGAGGGCGTGGCGGGACGTTCCCGAGAGGCACAGGTTCCGGCGGTGTGCGAGCTCTTCGACCAGGCCTACACGTTCGCCGATCCGCTCACTTGCGCCCTGACTCTGGACAAGGCGATGGCGAAGCGCGTGGTTCGGGACCTCGGCCTTCCGACCGCACCCTTCGGGCTCGTCCGTCGTGTCGAGGACGTGGCTGCTCTGGAACCGGGCTATCCGGTGTTCGCGAAGCCGGTCGCGGAGGGAAGCTCCAAGGGCGTGACGGCGAGTTCACTGGCGAGAACGGCTGGGGAGCTGGCGGCGGTATGCAGGGAGCTGCTCTCCTCCTTTTCGCAGCCGGTGCTGGTCGAGCGGTACCTGCCGGGACGCGAGCTTACTGTCGGTGTGGTGGGTAACGGAGCCAAGGTGCGGGCGATCGGCGTGATGGAAGTGCTGATCACGTCCGGGGAGGAGACGCACGCATACACGGCGCTGAACAAGGACGAGTACCTCGAGAGGGTGACGTACCGCCTCGTCGAGAACGAGCCGCTCTTCGAACGAGCCCGCGCCGTGGCCCTCGCCGCCTATCTCGGTCTCGGGTGCCGGGACGGAGCGCGTGTCGACCTGCGCTGCGACGAGCACGGCGAACCGAATTTCCTCGAGGCCAATCCGCTGCCCGGTCTCCACCACGTGCGCTCCGACTTGCCGATCATGGCCCGACTCGCCGGACACGACTTCCGCACGCTCCTGTCGTGGATCGTCGACGCGGCGGTCGAGCGAAATTTCCCTTACCGCCGAACTTCTGTGTAGAATCGCCGTGCGTTGTTCCCTGCGGTGTGTCGTGTTCGCCGCATCGGCTGGCAGGCGACGCACGAGGAGCGTGACGGATTGAAAATCGACAAGGTCTTCATCACCCACAACGCTGTCCCCGAGGGCGCCGACCCGTCGACGGCGGATGTGCTCGACGAGGTCGACTTCGTCGTCGGTGGGCTTGGCGAGCTGAGGATCGCGCACGAGATCGTGCCGGTCACCGACGGGAAGGTGTGGGAGGCGTTGCGCCCACAACGGCGCTCGGTGGTGGTGAACCTCGTCGAGTCTCCGCCCGGCGCTCCCCACCTGCAAGTCGGTGCCGCCGCGGTGCTCGAGGTGCTCGGCCTTCCGTTCACCGGTTCCGGTTCCGCCGCGCTGTGGCTGACCACGGACAAGATCGCGACCCGCGCCCTGCTCGCGGCCAACGGCGTCCCGGTCGCCGAAGGCGGGCGCTTCTCCTCGACCCGGCGAGGTCTCTTCGAAAGAGTTCCTCCGCCGTGGATCCTCAAGGCCGGCAGGGAGGACTCGTCGGTCGGCCTCGACGGCGAAGAGGTGGTGTTCACGAACCCGGTGAAGGCCTTCGCCCGAGGTCGGGACCTCGAGCGACGTTTCCCGGACCAGCCGATCCTGGTCGAGCACTACCTCCCCGGGCGCGAATTCAACATCGGAGTCATCGAGGTGAGCGGGCGGCCGCGCGTGCTGCCGATCGCCGAGATGACCTTCAAGAACTACCCCGAGGGGAAGCCGAAGATCGTCGACTTCGGCGCGAAGTGGGTGGAGGGGACGTTCTCCTGGGACAACACCGAGCGACGGTTCCTCGAGGATGGTGAGGACCTGCGCCTGACCAGGAAGCTCGCGACGCTGGCCCGCGACGCCTGGCGGGTAACCCACGTGTCGGGCTACGCGCGCGTCGACGTCCGGCTCGACGATCACGGCGATCCCGCGGTCCTCGAGGTCAACGCCAATCCGTGCATCACCCAGGGGAGCGGCATGACCGTCGCGGCGCAGCGGGCGGGGATGAGCGACGGGCAGGTCGTCCGGCACATGCTCTCAGCGGCGCTGCGCCGGAACGGCCACCGGCGGTCGACGTGAGAGAGGGCGGGGTGCGAGTGCGCAGGTCGGTACGCTCCACCGACCGGGCGAAGATCGAGGCGCTGCTCCGTGCCACCGGGTTCTTCAACGACGAGGAAGTCGAGGTGGCTCTCGAACTCGTCGATGCCAGGCTCGAAGAGGGCGAAGGCGGCCACTATCGGTTCCTGATCGCCGAGGACGGAGGTCGGGTGCTGGGCTACGCGTGCTGGGGTCCGATCCTCGGCACCCAGGCGTCGGTCGACCTGTACTGGATCGCCGTCGACCCAGGAACTCAGGGTCGAGGCGTCGGTCGCACGCTCATGGCGGCTGCGGAGGCCTGGGTCGCCGCCGAGGGTCTCAGCCGCGTGTACGTCGAGACCTCCACGCGCCCCCAGTATGTTCCGACCCGGGCGTTCTACCTCCGCTGCGGCTACGAACTCGTCGCCGAACTCGGGGACTTCTACGCCCCGGGCGACGGCAAGGCGATCTTCGTCAAGGTTCTGTCCGGGCCCGGCCACGTTCGGGTCTGAACCCTACGACGCAACGCTGCGTACCGGGTTCGGCGGCAGCGCGGCCCGGTTTCGACCTCAGCGTGCGACGGGTGCGGCCCTGTCCGGATCGATGCCGAAGTCGTGCATCGCTCCACGAGCGATGTCCGGCGAAAGCGCGCCGCCCCGAGCGAGCGCCGCCAACGTGGCGACCACGACGTGCTCGGCGTCGGTCTCGAAGTGGCGGCGCAGCGCCTGCCGGGTGTCCGACATGCCGTAGCCGTCGGCGCCGAGCGGCACGAAGCGGTTGGGCAGCCAGCGGGCGACCATGTCGGGGAGCGACGCCATCCAGTCCGACGTGGCGACGATGGGGCCTGACGTCGCACCGAGGTGAGCCGTCACATAGGGAACCCTGCCCGGCTCGCCCGGGTGGAGGCGGTTCCAGCGCTCCGTCTCGAGCGCGTCGGCCCGCAGTTGCTGGTAGGAGGTCACGCTCCACACGTCGGCGCCGACGCCGAAACGCTCGGCCAGGATGTCGGCGGCGCGTAGCGCCTCGCGCAGGAGCGGTCCCGACCCGAGCAACTGCGCGCGCGGAGCGCTCTCCGGCAATGCGGTGCGCACCCGGTACATGCCGCGGAGGATCCCCTCCTCGACGTCCTCCGGTTGGGGCGGTTGCTGGTAGTTCTCGTTGTAAACCGTCACGTAGTAGAAGCAGTCCTCCTGCCGGACGGCCATCCGTCGGAGCCCGTCCCGGATGATCACCGCCAGCTCGTAGGCGTACGCAGGGTCGTAGGCGCGCAGGTTGGGGACGACCGAGAAGAGGAGCTGCGAGTGGCCGTCGTTGTGCTGCAGCCCCTCGCCCTGGAGCGTGGTCCTCCCGGCCGTGGCGCCGATGAAGAAACCTCGCCCGCGCGCGTCGCCGAAGGCCCAGACGAGGTCGCCGATCCGCTGGAACCCGAACATCGAATAGAAGATGTAGAAGGGGATGGTGGAGACGCCGTGCGTGGCGTACGCCGTGCCCGCTGCGGTCAGCGAGGCGGTGGCTCCGGCCTCGGTGATGCCCTCCTCGAGAATCTGCCCGTCCCGGGCCTCGTGATAGCGCAGGATCATCGCGTGGTCTACGGGCTCGTAGAGCTGGCCTCGCGACGAGTAGATGCCCAGGTCCTTGAACAACGACTCCATGCCGAAGGTGCGGGCCTCGTCCGGGATGATCGGCACGATCAGCGAGCCGGTCTCCTCGTTCTTCACCAGCTTGCGCAGGACGCGGACGAGGGCCATGGTCGTCGAGACCTCCTGCGCGGTCCCTTGCGAGAACTCGGCGAACTCCGACGGCGCCGGTTCCGGCCACGAGGGGGCGACGATGCGGCGCTCGGGAAGTGTTCCGCCGAGCGCGCGCCGGCGTTCGACCACGTACTCGACCTCCGGGCTGCGCGGCCCAGGGTGGAAGTACGGTGGCTCGGCGTCCTCGAGTTCCGTGTCCGGGATGGGCAGGTGCAGCACGTCGCGGAAGGCCTTGAGCTGGGCGACGTTCAGCTTCTTCTGCTGGTGTGTCGTGTAGCGGCCCTCGAACTCCTTGCCGAGCGCCCAGCCCTTCACGGTCTTGACCAGGATCGCCGTCGGCCTGCCCTGCATCTGGGTGGCGGCGTGGAACGCGGCGTACACCTTCCGGTAGTCGTGGCCGCCGAACTTGAGGTTCCACAGGTCGAAGTCCGAAAGGTGCGCGACCAGTGCCTCCAGACGCGGGTCGGTACCGAAGAAGTGGCGGCGCATGAACGCCCCGCCCTCGACGTGGTAACGCTGCCACCAGCCGTCGACCAGGGTGTTGAGCCGATCGAGGAGCAGGCCGTGACGATCGGCGGCGAGCAGTTCGTCCCACTCGCGACCGAGCAGCACCTTGACGACGTTCCAGCCGGAGCCGCGGAACACCGCCTCGAGTTCCTGGACGATCTTCCCATTGCCCCGCACCGGACCGTCCAGGCGCTGCAGGTTGCAGTTGACCACGAAGACGAGGTTGTCGAGACCCTCGTTCGCGGCGACGTGCAGTGCGCCCAGCGACTCCGGCTCGTCCGACTCGCCGTCGCCCATGAAGCACCAGACGCGCGAGGCGGAGGTGTCCTTCAGTCCGCGGTGGTGAAGGTACCGGTTGAAGCGCGCCTGATATATGGCGTTGAGCGGGCCCAGGCCCATCGACACCGTGGGGAACTCCCAGAAGTCGGGCAGCGAGCGGGGGTGCGGATACGACGGCAGGCCATGGCCGGTCGTTTCGCGGCGGAAGGCGTCGAGGTGTTCCTCGGTCAGGCGCCCTTCCAGGAAGGCCCGGGCGTAGATCCCGGGCGCCGCGTGGCCCTGGTAAAAGACCTGATCGCCAGAGTCGGAGGCCTTGCCGCGGAAGAAGTGGTTGAAGCCGACCTCGTAGAGGGCGGCGGCCGAGGCGTACGTCGAGAGGTGACCGCCGATCCCGGGATGGCGGTGGTTGGCCCGCGTGACCATCGCCATCGCGTTCCAGCGGACGATCCGTCGAATCCGCTTCTCCATCTCCTCGTCACCCGGGAAGGAGGGTTCCTGCTCCGGCGAGATGGTGTTGATGTACGGCGTCTGGATCAGCTCCATCCCGAGGTGCTGCATCCTGGCGCGCTTGAGGACACGGCGGAGGAGGAACTTGGCCCGCTCCGGTCCCTGCGAGTCGAGCACCCAGTCCAGGGAGTCGACCCACTCCTGGGTCTCCTGCGGGTCCGCGTCGAACAGTTGCTGCTTGAAGCCATCCGGGATACTCGCCATGGTCGTTCCTTCCGCCGCCGGGGAGAGGCTCCCGCGAGCCGCTCGAAGCCGCTTCTCCGGCCATCTATCGTAGCGACAACGCGCCGACGTTGCGCGGCCTTCCCCTCGCGGACCTCGTGGCCGGGCCGCGTGTCAGCGGCCTCGGCGACCGCTGACGAGGAGCCAGAGCGCCGCCATGCCGGCCAGGACCGCTCCCGTGACGAAGGCCGCGGGGGCGCCGCGGAGCTGCCAGATGGCGCCGAACAGGAGACTCGCGGGCAGTGCGGCGATTCCGACCGCGGCATGGTACAGACCGTACGCCGTTCCGCGCAGCCGTTCGGGTGCGAGATCGGCGACCCACGCCTTCTCGACCGGTTCGGTGAGGCCGAAGGACAGGCCGTAGACGAGGAACGCGACGATCGCCGCGGAACGCGTCGAGACAACCGAGAAGGCGAGGTACACGCACGCGTACACGGCCCAGCCGGCGATCACCATCGGCCGTCGGCCGAGGCGATCGGAGAGGCGGCCGCCTGCGAACGTCGCGCCGCTCTTGACGACGTGGAAGAGCGACCAGAGCAGCGCGATGCCGGTGACGGGCACCCCCGCGTCGGCGAGTCGCAAGAGCAGGAAGGCGTCGGTCGAGTTGCCCAGGGTGAACAGCGTGACCGCTCCGAGCACGGTCCAGTACGGCCTGCCGAGTTCGCGCCAGCCGGTCAGGAGCGGGGCTCCGTCGGAGACGACGACGGAGCGGGGCTGTTCGCGTACGGCGCAGGCGAGGATGAGCATGACGATCGCGGCGGGAACGGCGGCGAGCAGGAAGACAGTCGGCAGGGAGAGTCCCGCGGTTCCGATCAACGCCGCCGCCAGCAGTGGCCCGACCACCGCCCCCGCGTGGTCGAGGGCGCGCTGGACGCCGAACGCCTCGCCGCGCCGGTCCGCGGGCGTGACGTCGGCGATCAGGGCGTCGCGCGGAGAGGACCGTACGCCCTTGCCGACGCGGTCGGCGAGGCGAAGCCCGAGAACGGTCAGCGGACTTCCCGCGAGACCGATGAGCGGACGCGCCACACCCGCGATGCCGTACCCCGCGACCAGCAGCGGCTTTCGCCTTCGCACGCGATCCGACCAGCTCCCGGACACGGCCTTCAGTACGGAGGCGGTCGACTCGGCTGCCCCTTCGATCGCCCCGAGCGCCGCCGGCCCGGCACCGAGCACACCGGTCAGGAACACGGGCAGGAGCGGGTAGATCATCTCGCTCGAGACGTCGGTGAAGAAACTGACGGCACCGAGCGCCAGCACGGTCCCGGGCAACGTGGAGAGGCGTCGTCTCACTGGAAGTCAGCCTACCAGGCCTGGCCACTCGAAGCCGGAGGCGGCGAACCGAGAAGGCGAGACGGGAATCTCGGACGGGTGGAGGACCTGGCTCCGCAGGAGGGACTCGAACCCCCAACATTTCGGTTAACAGCCGAACGCTCTACCATTGAGCTACTGCGGAGCACCGCCCCGACTTCGGGGGCATCTTTTTTACACCTGCATGGTCCGACTGTCAATCGCTCAGGCGGGCCGCAGGGTCCAGGTCAGCCTGACGTCCGCGGCGTGTGTCCAGTCGTCGTGGAGCGATGCCTCGTCGGCGAAACGCTCGCGGAGCAACGCCCTTCCATCGACCGTCACGTCCAGGGATCGGCCGACCAGAGGCCACGGGTCGAGTCGCGCGAGGCGACCCTCCGCGCAGATCAAGCGCAGCGGCGAGGCGTCGCGCCGGGTCGGAAGCGCGCCGATCTCCGCCACGCCTCGGGTTCCCATCGCCAGGCGGACGGCGAGGGCGTCGCACAGGCGGACGATCGACGTGTTGACGGTGTCGGTCGCCTTTCCGAGCAACGCCGCGTAGCGGGGGTCGACCTCCAGACTCGCGCGCAGCGCCTCCCTCCGGTCCGCCTCGGCGGCGAGGAACGCGGCGTGCGGAGAACTCGAAAGAGCACCGGCCAGATGACTGGCGTGGCTCGAGACCAGGAAGGCTACGTAGCGGCCCCGCGCCCGCGCCTGCTCCACGGACGAACGCCAGATCACCTCGCGTTCGCCCTCCGGCAGCGCGTCGAACGCCAACACCCCTCCGTCCGGTGCGAGCCGGGGACGGTCATCCGCGCGGTCCCACCCGCTGTCGTGGAGCATGACCGCGGCCAGGACCTCCGATCTAGCGGACGGTCGCGGTGTGTGCCGATTGCCCCAGTGCTCGGCGATCTGGAACGCCATCAGCGCGTGCGCCGACTGCGTGATCGCGATGACGCCGGGAGGGTTCGGGTGCAGGATCACCGATTCAGTGTAGCGGAGCGCGGCGGCGCCCCCCGGGGGCGGTGACCACTGGGTCGGTCGGTCCATCCGGTCCGGACCGTGGTCCAGCCAGGCGGGCCGACTCGGAAGTCAACTCGGCGACGGCCGCCACCTCACCGAGGAGGAGAGGCCGCGCGCCCGCCGCCAGTGCGATCACGACGTCGGAGACGTTGGTCCCGGTCGCGCCGGTGACGACTGCCTCCGGCGATCCGGCGAAGTAGCCCCACGCGTCGTTGTGCAGCAGCGCGGCCGAGGCGTCCCGCCCTCTCGCTGCTCCCCGGCCGATAGTCCCGCCGTCGACGACCGCCCCGGCCGCCGGCGACGACCCGTCGATTCCGTCCGTCCCGGCAGCGAGGACGCACCGTTCAGGGACCCCGTCGAGGACTCGTGCCGCGGCGAGCGCGAGCTCGAGGTTGCGCCCGCCGGACCCGTCGCCCGTGACGGTGACCGTCGTCTCTCCGGCCGCGAGCAGCGCCACAGGCTCGCCGGAAGCCACCGAGCACGCGAGCGCGCCGACCGCCGCGCCGATCCGGCGAGCCTCGCCTGTCAGCCGGGTCGTCAGTATCCGTGCGGAGAAACCCGCGCGAGCCGCGGCGGCCGACGCCGCGGCGAGCGCGTCGCGGTTCGATCCCAGTGCGTGGACGCGAGAGCGTTGCAGCCGCGGATCCCCCGGTTTCGGAGATTCGAGTTCGGGCCGGGCGGCGTCGAACGCGGCGAGCACCGCCGCGAAGCGATCTCCGAGTCCCCGCCGCCGCAGCACCGACGCGGCGTCGGCGAGCGTCGTCGGATCGCCGATCGTGGGCCCGGATGCGATCGTGGCCGGATCGTCCCCCGGCACGTCGGAGAGCGTCAGAGTGAGCATCTGCGCCGGACAGCCGGAGGCGAGCCGACCGCCCGTCGCCGCAAGCATGTGCTTGCGGACGGTGTTGAGTTCGCCGATCGTCGCGCCGCGGCCGAGCAAGGCGCGCGTCAACTCGATCACGCTCTCGCCGTCGAAACCGGGCAAGGGTTCGGCGAGCAGGGCCGAGGCGCCTCCGGAGATCAGCACCACCACGCCGTCCTCCGCCTCGAGTCCGGCGAGCACGGCGCGAAGCTCCGCCGTGGCCTCGCGTCCGCGTCGATCCGGGACGGGGTGCGCTGCGGTCCGGGTCACACCCGCGACCGAAGCGGGAACGGACACCGAGTCGGGGCAGAGCACGAAGACCGAATCCGGCCGGCGCGCGGCGTGGGCGAGGAACGTCGCGCCCAGTCCCGGAGCCGCCTTGCCGAGCGCGACGACGATCAGGCGGCCGGGGGGTTCGAACGACTCGTCGCCCCACACGACCCCGGATGGCGTGTACGTGAGCTTGCGGAGCAGCGTCTCGGGCTGGACCGCCTCGATCGCGGCTGCGAGGATCGCGCGCGCCATGTCGGCGAGCGGCGTCACGACGATGAGACCTGACCGAGGCTGAGGAATTCGCGCATCTGACGTTCCAGCGCCCGGCGAGCGCCGGGATCGCCGAGGCTCAGGCGGTACTCGTTGATCAGGATCACCTGCGTCTGCAGCCATTGCTGCCAGCACGCGGGGCACACCTTCGACTGGATCTCGCGTCCGACATCGGACGGTATCGGCGGCTGTTCCATCGGAACGGCTGCGTTTCCGCAGCGTGAGCACGTGAAACTCATGCGACCTCCTCGTCACATCCCGCGCGTAGAATAGCGCCGTCGACAGGAGTAATCATGGGACGCTCGCGTGACGGGTAGGGACTCGAAGATGGCGGTGTTGCTCGACGTCGGCGGGACGCTCATCGAGTGCCGGCCTTCGCCGCCGTCCGTGTACGCTGATGCCCTCGCGAGGCGCGGGCTCCCGGTCGAACCGGCCCGCGTCGCCGGCGCATTCACCTCGGTGTGGACCGAGATGACCCAGGAGCACCCGCCCGGACTCGACCGCTATCACCACCTCAAGGGCGGCGAGCGGGCATGGTGGGGCGAGTTCCTGCGTCGAGTCCTCGTGCGTCTTGACCTGCGTCTCGAGTGGGAGCCTGTGCTCGACGAGCTGTTCGAGACCTTCTCCGACCCCGGTCTCTGGCGGGTGTTTCCCGAGGTGCACGAGGTCCTGGACCGTCTGCGGCGGAGGGGCCTGAAGCTCGCGGCGGTGTCGAACTGGGACTCGCGCCTGCCGGCACTGCTCGATCGCCTGGACCTGACGCATGCCCTGGACGTCGTCATGGTCTCGGCTCTCGAGGGAGTCGAGAAGCCCGCGCCGGAGATCTTCCATCGCGCGGCCGGCCGGCTGGGGGTCGTACCGGCGGCGTGCCTCCACGTCGGCGATTCGCCGCTCGACGACTACCGCGGCGCCGAAAGCGCCGGGATGACGGCGGTCCTGGTCGATCGGCAGGGGCTGTTCGCCGACGGCTACCGCCGCGTTCGCGATCTGCGAGGGCTCGATGAATTCCTCTCCTGACGGACCCGTGTTGTTCGCGCTGGTCATGGCCGGAGGATCCGGCACGCGGTTCTGGCCGATGTCGCGCGGCGCCCGGCCGAAGCAGGTCCTGCCGCTGGACGGCGGCGCCTCGCTCCTCGCCTCCACCCTGGCCCGTCTCGCGCCCCTGATTCCCGCCGAACGGACGCTGGTGGTGACCGGGAGAGAGATGGAGGAAGCGGTGCGCGCCGAGGCCGGCGCCATTCCCGCCGGCAACGTTCTGGTCGAGCCGGTGGGCCGGGACACCGCGGCGTGCGTCGGTTGGGCGGCGTGGCGGCTTTCCCGGTCGCACCCGGGCGCGGTGATGGTGGTGGTGCCGGCCGACCATCGGATCCCGGACGGGTCCGCCCTGCGCGGGGGTCTCGCCGCGGCCGCCGCGGCCGCCTTCGCGAGAGGCGGGCTCGTGACGTTGGGGATCAGGCCGGTTCGCCCGGAAACCGGCTTCGGCTACCTCGAACTCGGCGACGTCGAAGGTGGAGCCGGCGGCCTGCCGGTCGTCCGCGTCAGACGGTTTGTCGAGAAGCCGGATCGGGCCCGGGCCGAGGCGATGCTCGCGAGCGGGAACTACCGTTGGAACGCGGGCATCTTCGCCTGGACGGTCGAGGCGATTCGGGATGCGATTCGCCGGCACCTCCCGGAACTCGCCGAGGGGCTCGACGCCATGTCGAGGCACGCCGACGACGCCGGCGATGTCGAAGCGGTGCGGACGTACTTCCCGACTCTGCCGCGGGTATCGATCGACTTCGGCGTCATGGAGAAGGCCCCGACGGTGTGGGCCGTGCTGGTCGACTTCGTCTGGTCGGATGTGGGATCGTGGCCCGCGCTGGCCGAGATCGCACCGTCATCGCCCGCGGGCGTCACACTCGGCGACGTCTTGGCGGTCGACTGTGACGGGTGCGTGCTGGTATCCGACGGGCCCGCCGTGGCCGCTCTCGGCTTGCACGACCTGATCGTGGTCGCGACGCCCGGCGCCGTGCTGGTGGCTCCGAAAGCGGACGCTCAACGAGTCAGGGAACTCGTCGAGGCACTCCGCCGAGCCGGCCGCGAAGAGCTGCTTTGAGCCGCGCGCGCCGTTCGATTGACTCGCTTCTGGCCGGGTTCAGCAGTCGTGAAGGATCCAGTAGTAGTCCTCGCCGCTCGCCAGTTCGATCGAGCGACGCATGACGAGTCCGCCGCGCGCGTCGAGCGCCTCGAGGACATGTCGGCCGGGGCCGATGTCGTCGAGGCTCAGATCGGAACCGGCGGGCACGGTGAAGGCTTCGCGCCCGTCGACGAAGATGGTCAGGTCGCAGGCGCTGTCGTTGAGCACCACGAGGTCCGTCTCGGCGTCGAGGACGTCCTCCCCGCACGACGCGAGCGCGAGCGCGAGCAGAGAAACGGCGGCGAGGGAACCCCGGTGCCTCACGGTGGCCCTCATGGTATTCCCGACCGTGGCGCAGGGCAAGGTGCATGGCCTGGAGCACGCCGGTGTGCTACAAGTATCCGAGAGTGTTGAGGATGACGCGCCCGCGCTGGACCCTGATCGCTGTGCTGGTGATCGTGTTCGGTTGCCAGCGAGAGGTTCACATCGGCGTGATCCTCCCCGAGACCGGCTCCGCCGCCGCCTACGGCGCGTCGATCGCGAGCGGAGTTCGCCTCGCGTTCGAGGCGCACGGCATGACCGGACCCGGTGGAGAGTCCATCGTCGTGGCGTTTCGCGACTCGGCGTCGGACCCGGCCGTCGCCGTCGCCGCGGCCGAAGCTCTCGCCGACCTGGGGGCCGCGCTCCTGATCGCCGGGGCGACCACGGCGGAGGCACGGGCGATCCTCCCGCTCGCCGATCGCCGGGAGATCGTCGTACTCTCCCCTTCCGCATCCGCTCCCGGCCTGGCCAGCCGTTCCATCTTCTTCTTCCGCTTGTACCCCTCGGATGAAGCGGAGGGGGTCATGGCCGCTGATTTCCTCGTCATTCAACGACAGGCGAGGTCGATCCTGGTGATCCAGGAAGACAGCGACTACACGCGCGGACTCCTGCCGATATTCGTCGCGGAACTGCCCCACCGCGGCGCCCGCGTCGTCGCGATCGCGAACACGGCCGAACCGGGGTGGGAGGAGACCGTCCGAAGCGCTGTCGTCGAGCACCGTCCGGACGGCGTCTACGTGTGCGGCTACGGCGAGGCGATCGTGGCCTCGTTGCGCGTTCTCCGTTCCACCCGTTTCCAGGGCACGGTGTGCACGACCTCGGCCGTCCGGACGTTCGGAGTCGTCCGGGAGGTGAGCCAGCTCGTCGAGCGAACCTTCTTCCCGCAGATGTTCTTCGACCCGTCCTCCGATCAGGATCCGGTGCGTGGCTTCGTCGCGAGGTACCGCGAGGCGTACAACCTCCAGCCGGACATCTACGCGGCGTGTGGGTACGACTCCGCGAAGGCCGCCCTGGCGGCGGTGGAGAGCGCCGGCTCCATGGACGGGAGAGCCCTGGCTCGCGAGCTGCAGGCGCTCGGGCCTCGCCCGGGCGTGACGGGTCCGCTGAGCTTCGACGATGTCGGGAACATCACGAGAACGTTGAGGGTCCACGTCATCCAGGGTGGCCGCGTCACGGTTCTCGACGCGGCCGGGGCGGGGAACAGGTGACGGGGTGGCCATGACCGAGGTGATCGCCTCCCTGTTCAGGCATCGCGCGCTCGTCGGCGCCCTGGTGGCCAGGGACCTCAAGGCCAGATACCGCGGGACGATGCTCGGCTACCTGTGGTCGTTGCTCAACCCGCTCCTGCTCCTCGTGGTCTACACCGTCGTGTTCACCGCCGTGATTCCGGCCCGGGCCGACGCAGGAAGCCCGTACCCACTGTTCCTGCTGGCCGGTCTGCTCCCGTGGCTGTTCCTCTCCGGCGCGCTGCTCGACGCGGCGGTGGTGCTGCCGGACAACGGGCCCCTGCTCAAGAAAGTCGTCTGTCCTCCGGAGGTCTTCCCGGCCGTGACCGTGACCGCCCACTTCGTCCATCACCTGCTGGCTCTTCCCGTGCTGCTCGTGGCGACAGGGATCTGGTCGGTGGTGGGCGGGACGCCCGTGCCGTGGACGGTCGTCCTGCTCCCGCTCGCGCTGCTGCCGCTCGTGGTCACCGCCGCCGGGCTCGCGCTCGTCGTCGCGGCGCTTGCCGCCCACTTCCGCGATCTCAAGGACCTCCTGCACAACCTCCTCCACTTGACGTTTTTCCTGACGCCGATCATTTACCCGGTCACCATGGTTCCGGAGGGCGTGCTCCGCCGCCTCGTCGTGGTCAACCCGATCACACCGCTGGTGACGGTGTACCGGGACCTCGTCCTGCTCGGCCGGCTGCCCTCCGCAGCGACGGTGCTCGGCGCCGTCACCGTCGCCGTGGTCAGCGCCGTGTTCGGAGCGGCCGTCTTCGGCAGACTGCGCGACACGCTCGCGGAGGCCGTGTGACCGGGCGGACGGTGCTCCGCCTCGAGGGCGTGGGCAAGGTGTACCCGCGTCCATCGCGCCAGGGCAGGCTGCACTCGCTCAAGGGCGCGCTTCTCGGAGGCGCGTTGTGGCGGATGAAGCACGAACGGACCGGGTTTCCCGCGCTGTCGGGCGTCGA
Source organism: Acidobacteriota bacterium (assembly GCA_040754885.1). Lineage (GTDB taxonomy): Bacteria > Acidobacteriota > Thermoanaerobaculia > Thermoanaerobaculales > Thermoanaerobaculaceae > JBFMCD01. Next base: position 8,937 of record JBFMCD010000115.1, on the reverse strand, counting down.
CCTCGAGGTCCGTACCGGTGAAACCGTCGCCGTGATCGGCCCGAACGGATCCGGGAAGTCGACGCTGCTCAAGCTCGCGGTCGGCATCATCCGTCCCACCGCCGGAACCGTTGAACGGAACGGTCGCGTGACCGCCCTGATCGAGCTCGGCGCGGGGTTTCATCCCGAGATCTCGGGACGGGAAAACGCGGTCATCAACGGAATGATGCTCGGGCTCTCGCGCGCCGAGATCGAGGCGCGGCTCCCCGAGATCGTCGACTTCGCGGCGGTCGGCGAGTTCATCGACGAGCCGGTCAAGACGTACTCCTCGGGGATGTTCGTCCGGCTGGGCTTCGCCGTGGCGGTCGCCGCCGATCCGGACCTCCTGATTGTGGACGAGATCCTCGCGGTGGGCGACGAGTCGTTCCAGCACCGCTGCCTGGACCGCATCGCGCAGCTGCAGCGCGGCGGGACCGCGATCCTGCTCGTCAGCCACGATCTCCGACTCGTCGAGCACCTCGCGCGGCGGGCCCTGTACCTGCGCGGGGGCCGGGTCCTCGACGAGGGGCCCGCTGTGGCGGTCGTCGACCGGTACCGCTCGGACGTCGCGGCCGAGGAAGCCGGCGCCGCGATGGCCGAGGCCGGCGCCGCGCGATGGGGCAATCGGGCGGTGACGATCGAGTCGGTCGCGGCGCTCGGTTCCTCGGGCGAGGAGACGCGCACGCTGCGCTCGGGGGAACGCGCGGCGATCCGACTCCGCTACGTCGCCCACGAGCCGCAGGACGACTTCGTGTTCGGCGTCGCCGTGCACCGCGAGGACGGCGCGCATGTGTTCGGCACCAACACCGAACTCGACGGTTGGCGTGCGCGAGTACTCGCGGGTCCGGGAGAGGTGTCGATCGAGTTCCCGCGTCTGGAGCTGGCGGCCGGACGGTATCTCGTCGACGTCGCGGTGCACACTCGCGCGGGCCTGGCCTTCGACTACATGCGCGAGGCGCTCTCGATTCTGGTCACGTCCTCGGCGCCCTGGCCGGGAAGCTACGCGCCGACGCATCGGTGGGTCCCTGCGGGCCCGGTGATGGAACCGCCACGAGACTGAGCAGGACCGCGGCGATCGCGAGCAACGCGAGGGTGATCCCGGCCTGCAGCGGCCGGGAGTCGTAGCTGAGTTCGACCCGGTGTCGCCCGCCCGGCACCCGGATTCCGACCATCGCGCCGTTGACCACCTGGGTCGGCACGGCCTGGCCGTCAACGGCGGCGCGCCAGGCCCCGATCGCGCTCTGCTGGACGACGAGCAACGCCGATCCTCCACAGTCGACCTCGAAGCGCCGCCGGTGGGCGGGCCCGGCGAGCACCTCGAGTACGCCTCCGGCCAACTCCTCCGCCCCGCCCCGGCCCTCGATCACCGCGTCCTGCCCGGGGCGGAACGCCTCGCTCGCCAGCGCCTGGACCGTGGCCGGAAACCCCTCCGCCGGAAGCGCGCGCGTGGCAAGGTAGACGGCGGGAGCGGGCTCGGGTGCGAGACTGATCCAGGCGCCGCCGACGTCGCGCGCGTCCCAGCCCGTCACCGGCCGCTCGGCGATCACCGCCGCCGCTCCCAGCGCCCGCGCGACCCTGGCGCGCTCGTCGATCGGGAGGGCCGCCGCCGCCGCCGCGAGCAACTCCTGGCGCAGCGGTTCGAGGCCGTCCGGGCCGCGGGCGAGAACGTAGGCTGTCCCCCAGCGGGTTGCGTACGAGGGCACGAGGACGGAGCGCAGGTCGGCGAAGCGCTCGATCGCCGCGCGTCGGGAGAGGCGCGGGACACCGTCCGCGGGCAGGAAGACCGCGATCGGCGCGCCGTCGGGAACGGCGCGCCACGCCTCGGGCGGCTCGCTCCACCTCGCGCTGCGGTCCCACAGGCGCACGTCGCGAGCCGCGACCGCGTTGGCGCCGAAACCGACGATCGCCACGAGCGGTGCGGAGGGTCCCGCGAGCGCAACGGTCGCGAGGGGCGCGGCGAGCGCGCCGAGATCGGTGAGTGCGGCGCGCCGTAGGGCGCTCTCCTGCACCTCGGCCAGTTCGACGGCCGAAGTCGGGTAGATGCGGCCGAGAGCCGAGCGCAGCAGCGGCCCGCTCGCCACCAGCGGAGCGAGAACAACGACGACGGCACACGCGCCGGTCGCCGCGCGGCGGCCCGACGCCCTCCAGCGCTCCGAGAAGGCGGCGTACCCGGCGGCGAGGAGGGGAACGAGCGCCAGCATCGCGAGCTGGAGGACCTTGACGCCGAAGCGCAGGTTGCCCGCCAAAGGGAGCCGTTCGACCGCGCGCGCGAACGGCGGGATGCCGAGCGCGACGCTTCCCCCAACGCCGATGGCGACGAGCAGCCAGAACGGGCGCATCGCCCGGCCTCGCGCGAACGGGACGAGCAACAGCGGCAGCGACCCGAGGAAGATCGTCGGGTAGTATCGCTGCCAGGGGAACGATCGGGCCGCCCAGAACCCCGAGTTGACGTCGCCGAGCGGCGCGCCCAGGACGCCGGGCAAGAGCAGCTCGAGCCATCGGCGCGGCGCCAGGGCGTCCGCGGCGAGCGCTCCCGGAGCCGTTCCGAGCGCTCCCCGAATCGTGTCCGGATAGACCGCCAGCAGGGGGAGCAGGACCGGGGCCGCGATGCCGAGAGCGGCCAGTGCCGCGAGACCCATCCCGCGCGGGCGATACGACGCCCATCCGAATACGACGACGACGACCACGCCAAGTCCGGCGAGCGCGGCGGTGATCGGTTCGCCGGCGAGGAACGCGAGGCCGATCGGCACGCCGGCCAGGAGGCCGCGCCGGCACGCGCCGCGGGGATCGTCCGGAGAAGGAAGCACGGCGGCGAGAGCGAATGGGGCCCAGGCCAGGGCAGCCTGCGAGTTGAGAAAGGTGCCGACCGACCACGCGACACCGGTGGTCGCGGCCACGGCGGCGGCGACCAGCGACGGTCCTTTCTCGGCGCCGGAACGCCGCGCCAGGAGGTAGCACCCGGCGAGCAGCAGCAGATGGTGCAGCGCCAGATGCCAGGCCGCCGCGCTCTCCGGGTCGGTGAGGAGGAACAGCAGCGTGCCGGGATACGCGGCCATCGCGTTGGGGTTGGCGAGCAACGGGCGGCCCTGGTTCGACGCGGGGTCCCAGAGCGGCAGGTCGCCGGCGCGGAGCTGGTCGGCCCACACCTGCCGCCACGGGATGTGGGTGGCGCCGATGTCGCGGGCGGGCAGGGTGAACCCGGCGAGGAGCCGCGGCAGATAGACGGCGGCCCAGAGCAGGACGATCACGCCTGGAGCCGGGATCCTGCGCGCGGGCATCGTGCAAGTGTAGCCCGGCGCCTGGTATCGAGATTGCAATGGGCCTGGCCGTGGACACGCGCGGACGCGGCTTCACACTCCTCGAGCTGCTGATCGTCGTGGCGATCGTCGGGATCGTGGCGGCGATCGCCATCCCCGCGCTCAACGCGGCGATGGAACGGAGCCGCCAGAAGCGCTCGATGGCGGAGATCCGGGCGCTCGCGCTCGCCGTCTCCGCGTACGGGACCGACTTCCCGTTCGTGCCGCGACTGTCCGGCGCGACCGCCGAGCAACTCGCTCCGTACCTGACGCCCACCTACCTGAAGCACCTTCCGATCGAGGACGGGTGGCGGCACCCCCTCCAGTACCGGGCGCAGGGGCTCGACTACACGATTCTCTCGCCGGGTTCGGACGGGGTGTTCACGGGCGGCCTGCCGCTCGGGCCGACGACCAGCTACGCGGACGACATCATCCTGTCGAACGGGCAGTTCGTGCAGTGGCCTGAGGGGATGCAGGTCCGATGAGAGCACCGGCCGAGAGCGTGTCGCCCGCCGCGGCCGGTGCCTCTGGCCGCCACTCCCGCAGGCATCGAGTGACGCGCAGCGTCATCGGAGGTTCGCACGCAGCGCTTCCTTCGATGGCATGAAGCCTGCAGAGCTGAAAAGGGAAAGGAGGAGTGCATGAGAAGGCAGAAGGGTTTCACGCTGATCGAACTGCTCATCGTGGTGGCCATCATCGGCATCATCGCCGCCATCGCCATTCCGAACCTGTTGAACGCGATCAACCGCGGCCGGCAGAAGAGGACGATGGCGGACATCCGCTCGATCGCCACCGCGATCGAGTCCTACCAGGTCGACTTCAACTTCTTCCCCAAGGGCCTCACCGCGGGCGGGACCATTCGTGCGCAGGGTCCGGCGTATCTTACTCCCACCTACATCAAGCGGATCCCGGGCGAGGACGGCTGGGCCCAGCCGATCTGCGCCGAGTCGGACGCCGCGGGATCGACCTACTCAGTCTGGTCATTCGGGAAGGGCAACGTCGCGACGTGCGGCGCCTTCGGGACCAAGTTCGGTGCGACGACGGATTTCACGGACGACATCATCTTCTCCGAGGGCCGCTTCACGGCATGGCCTGAGGGCATGCAGACCAACTGAGCCTGATGCTCGGAGGTGTGCGCCGGGGGCCGCGAGGCCCCCGGTCGTTTTCGTCCGGCGATCGCGGGCGGCGAGCGAGGGTACAATCCGCCCGTGGTCGCCCTGCGCGCACTCGTCACGGCGTTTGCCTTCCTGGTCGCGGCGGTCGACACCGTCGTCCTGGGCTCCTACGGGACGCTGGTGGGGAACATCCCCCCGAAAGGGGACTGGACGCGGAAGGGCGCCCGCCTGTGGGCGCGGATCATCCTGTGGGGGGCGTTCGTCCGGCTGCGCGTCGCCGGCGCGTCGCGCGTCCCGGTGGGCGAGCCGGTGGTGTTCATGTCCAACCACGAGTCGTGGCTGGACATCCCGGCGCTGCTCGTGGCGATCCCGGGCCAGGTGCGCTTCCTGGCCAAGAAGTCGCTGTTCTCGATCCCTTTCCTCGGCTGGGCGATGCGCGCGATGGGGTTCATCCCGGTGGACCGCGAGAACCGGCGCACGGCGATCAAGTCGTTCGAGGACGCCGCCGCCCGCATCCGGGCGGGCCGATCGGTCCTGGTGTTCCCGGAGGAGACCCGGACCCCGGACGGCACCCTACTGCCGTTCCAGCGCGGCGGCTTCCTGATCGCGCTCAAGGCCGGCCTGCCGATCGTGCCGGTCGGCCTCGACGGGGCGAGGCGCTGCATGCCGAAGCACACGTACCTGCTCCGGCCAGGGACGATCACGGTGTCGTTCGGCGACGCGATTCCGACCGATGGACTCGGAGTGACCGCCAAGACCGGTCTGATGGAACAGGTGCGGGATCAGATGGAGGTCCTGCGCGGCAACCCGGCGGGAAGGGGACGTCCGGACGTGGTGGCCGTTGAGGGGGTGAGTGATGGTGCGTGAGGAAGCCGTGTGGCAGGCGCTCGGGACGGTCATGGATCCCGAAATTCCCTTTTCCGTGGTGGATCTCGGCCTCGTCTACGGGGTCGAGGTGATCGATGGCGCCCGGGTCCGCGTGCAGCTGACGCTGACGACGCGGGGATGTCCACTGGTGCGTCGCATCTCCGACGACGTGCGAGCCGCCATCGCCAACGGAACAGGGACCGGCGATGTCGACGTGGAGATCGTCTGGGATCCGCCGTGGAACCCCGGCATGGCCACGGCAGAGGTGCAGAAGAGGCTCGGCTGGTCGTGACGCTCGTGCCGCGTCGCCGCGGTCGGCGGTCCGCCGCCCGTGCCGACGCCCCGGCTTCGATCCTGCCCGGTCGTACTCGGAAGTCGTGAAAGAGGAGGTGTCCGTGTCGTTCACAGAACATGACGTGCGCGAGGCGCTCAGGCAGGTGAAGTTCCCCGGTCTGTCCAGGGACATCGTGTCGTTCGGCTTCGTCAAACAGGTCGCCGTCCAGGACGGTGGCGTGCGGGTCGAGATCGCCATGACCACGGCGAAGGAGGGCGCGGCGGAGCAAGTCGAACGCGAAGCGCGCGCCGTGCTCGAGGCGCTGCCCGGGGTCGGCGAGGTCGCCGTGGACGTCCGGGCCCAGGCGCCCGAGTCCTCGACGCCCGAGCGCCCCCGACTGCTGCCGGGGGTGCGAACCAAGATCGCCGTGGCCTCGGGAAAGGGCGGCGTCGGGAAGTCCACCGTGGCGGCCAACCTGGCGTTGGCGCTGCGCCGCTCGGGCGCGAGCGTCGGTCTTCTCGACGCGGACATTTACGGCCCCTCCCAGCAGATGATGATGGGCTGCACCCAGCAGCCGTCCGTTTCGGAGAACCAGAAGATCATCCCGGTCGACGGCAACGGCGTCGGCGTGATGTCGCTTGGCTTCCTCATGGAGCCCGACACGCCGGTGATCTGGCGCGGGCCGATGGTGATGAAGGCGCTGCAACAGTTCCTCGAGGACGTCGAGTGGGGCGAACTCGACTACCTGGTGGTCGACCTGCCTCCGGGGACGGGAGACGCCCAGTTGACCGTCACGCAACTCGTCCCGCTCGACGGCGCGGTGATCGTGACCACGCCGCAGGACGTCGCGCTCATCGACGCGCGCAAGGGGCTGCACATGTTCCGCAAGGTCAACGTCCCGATCCTGGGCGTGATCGAGAACATGTCCGCGTTCGTCTGCCCGCACTGCGGCCACCGGGAGGCGATCTTCAAGGAAGGGGGCGGGCGCAAGACGGCGGAGCAGCTCGGCGTGCCGTTCCTCGGCGAGATTCCCATCGACCCCTCGATCGTTCTCGGCGGTGACGCCGGCACGCCGATCGTGGCCTCGCACCCCGATTCCGAGGCGGCGAGAGCGTTCGGCGCAATCGCCAACGCGATCGCGGAGCGTGTCTCCACATCCGGGACGTGAGAGAGACGGCGTCGCCGCGACGGGGCCCGACCGCGTCCCGAGGCGTGCTGACCCTGGCGGGAGTCACCGCGACGGGGGAGGTTCCGGCGCTGGCGCCGCCAGGGTGATGTCTGGGGCGTTCTCCGGCTTTCCGCCGGCGGCGGCGATCGCCTGGATGCGCCGCGTCGCCCAGTCGGTCGACCACCACGGGATGGCCTCGCCGTTGGCGAAGTAGGTCGGCGTCCCGGTGACGCCGAGGCGGTAGCCGAACTCCATCTGGCGCAGGACCTTCTCCAGTGCCTGGTCCTTCATGTAGCAAGCGCGGAACGCCTGCTCGTCGAGTCCGCGGGTGGCGACGAAGGCGAACACCGCCGCATCGACCGTGTCCAGCGTGGTCGTGTCCTGGAGCCGGTACATTTCGTCCTTGAAATCGAGGAGAAGGCCGGGGGCGAGGTTCGCGACGCAGACGGCCCCGGCCGAAGCCTTGAAAGCCCACGGGTGACTCGATGGGATCGGCCAGTTGACCATGCCGTGCCGGACCTTCTCCCCGAACGAGTCCAGAGCGGGGCGAAGCGTCTGCCAGCCCCGCTTGCACGCCGGACACTGGTAGTCGGAGAACTCGACGACCTTGACCACCGCGCCTTCGTGTCCCGGATCCCATTCGATCGGTACGCTCGCCAGGATCTCGCGCCGCACCGCCCGCGGGTCTCGATCGAGGGGCCACGTGCCGCCGAGCACGAGCCAGCGGGCGTCGGCGGAGATCGCGATCGGCATCCGCATGGTTCCGTACCCGCTCGCGACCTCGGCCTGCAAGGGCACGACGGGACCGAGTCGCGTCGGAATCCCGGGCCAGCGAACGCGCACGCCGGCGGCCAGGAGCTGGCGGAGCAACTGAGGCAGCACCTGCTCCACATATGCCGGAAGCGTATCCGCAGTCACGGCCGGCTGAACCTGCGGGAGCGGAAACACCATGCCCACGGCGGCGAGCTTCGCCTTCGGGTCGACGAGGAGGTTGAGCTGCTCCGGGCTCTTCTCCTTCTGCAGGCTGGAGCGGACGACGGTCATCGCGAGGTACGGCCCGACCTGGCTCTCGGCCGGCTGCGAGGATTTGATCTCGGCCGTCGCGCCAGGCACGTAGGTCAGATAGCCGACGGCGAAGCGCGTGATCAGTGCGTCGATGTCCTGCGCTGTGGCGCCGGAGCCCGCCGAGACGGCGAGCGCGGCGGCGGCGAACAGGCGAATCAGGGATCTGTCCATGGCGAGAGAGAATACCAGCCTCGCGCCGCACATGGCGCCGGGGCCTCGCCGATCAGCCGGGCCCGCGAGCTTGGCCGGAAAAGTCCGCTCCTGTAAAGTGACGCCATGCTGGCGAAGCGGGTCGACGCCCTGTGGCAGAGGGGACGGCCGGCGGTGATGGGTGTTCTCAACGTCACGCCGGATTCGTTCTCGGACGGCGGGCGGTACGCCGCTCCCGCGGCGGCCCTGGCGCGCGCCGAGGCCATGGCGGCGGCCGGAGCCGACGTGATCGACGTCGGTGGCGAGTCGACACGACCCGGCGCCGAGGCGGTTCCCGCTGATGTCGAGAAGCAGCGCGTGGTACCCGTGATCCTCGCGTTGGCGGACCGTCTTCCCGGAGTGCTGCTCTCGGTCGACACCTCGAAGCCGGAGGTCGCCGAGGCCGCCGTGGACGCGGGCGCGGTCCTGGTCAACGACGTTTCCGCCGGCCGTGATCCGGAGATGCTGCCGATGATCGCCCGCAAGGGCGCTGCGGTCGTACTCATGCACATGCGCGGCGACCCGCGCACCATGCAGCACGACACCGGGTACACCGACGTCGTCGGTGAGGTCCACGGCTTTCTCGCCGCGCGCGCGGACGCGGCGCGGGCGGCAGGACTGACCGCCGGGGGGATCCTCCTCGATCCAGGCATCGGCTTCGGCAAGGACGTGGACGGCAACCTCCGGCTGCTCGTCGCCCTCGGGGATCTGGCCGCCCTCGGCTATCCGCTGGTGGTCGGCGCCTCGCGCAAGTCGTTCATCGGACGGCTGACCGGAACGGAGGTCGGATCGCGGATCGCAGGCTCCCTGGCGGCGATCGCAGGCACGGTCGGACTTCCGCGCGCGGTGGTCAGGGTCCACGACGTAGCCGAGACCGTCCAGTTCCTCACGGTTCTGACCGCGTTGCGGGGGGCGGCGTGAACAGCGTGGTCTCGATCATGCGCG
>JBFMCD010000114.1:0-9832 GCA_040754885.1 Acidobacteriota bacterium | reverse complement strand
ACCCCACGCCCTGCCGGAGGCAGGGCGCTTCGTCCTGCCACCATGCGTACGCTCCACGGTCGACGTGGAAGTGGTATGAGCCGCCCCGGGGCGACCCGGTGCGCGGCGCCGCCCCCTCCGCGTAAGATGCCCGACGGGGACGAGCGATGAACGACACGCGCGAGTTGCTCGGCGCACTCCAGAGGGCCGTGCTCGACGGCGACGACGTCGTCGCCGCACGACTGGCCGGGGAGATCCTGGCCGCCGGGGTGCCGCCTCTTCGGGCGATCGACGACGGCCTCGTGCCCGGGATCCACGAGGCCGGCCGCCTGTGGGAGGAGGGCGAGTACTTCCTCCCGGAACTGGTCACCGCGGCGCAGGCGATGAAGGCGGCGATGGCCGTTCTCCAACCGGCGCTCGGCGCCGCGGCGGTCGCCTCCCTCGGCCGCGTCGTGATCGGCACCGTCGAGGGAGACATCCACGACATCGGCAAGAGCCTGGTGGCGACGATGCTGGCGGCGGCCGGGTTCGCGGTCAGCGACGAGGGCGCGGGGGTCAGCGCCGCGCGTTTCGTCGAACGCGCCCGCGCCTTCCGCGCCGATCTGGTGTGCGCATCGGCGCTGCTCACCACCACCATGCCCCGCCAGCGCGAACTCGTCGCGGCGGTGCGCGAGGCGGGGTTGGGGGCGCGGGTGATGGTCGGCGGCGCGCCGGTCACCGCCGCGTGGGCGGAGGCGATCGGCGCCGACGGCTTCGCCGACAACGCCCTCGCCGCGGTGTCGGTGGCGCGGACCCTGGCGGGCCGCGGTGCGGCCGGCTGACCTCGCGGCGCTGGCGCGCGAGCGGGTGGTGCTGCTCGACGGCGGCGTGGGCAGCATGCTGATCGCCGCCGGGCTCGAGGCCGGGCGGGCGCCGGAGTCGTGGGTGCTCGAGCACCCGGAGCGCGTCGCGGCGGTGCACCGCGCCTACGCCGAGGCGGGCAGCGACATCGTCCACGCCTGCACCTTCGGCGCGACGCCGCCGCGCCTGGCGGCAGCCGGACTCGAGGGCCGCTGCCGCGAAGTCAACGCCGGCGCCGTCCGCCTCGCCCGGGAGGCGGTCGGCGGGCGGGCGCTGGTCGCCGGCGACATCGGACCGACCGGGACGTTCCTGCCGCCGGTCGGGGCGGCGACGACCGAGTCGTTGCGCGCGGCGTTCGAGGCTCAGGCCGCGGCGCTCGCCGAGGCCGGGGCGGACCTGCTGTCGATCGAGACGATGAGCGACCTGCGCGAGGCGCGGCTCGCGCTCGAGGCCGGGCGGCGCACGGGGCTCGCTGTGATCGCCTCGATGACGTTCGAACCGCGGCGCAGGGGTGTGTTCACGGTCATGGGCGACGCCCTGGTCGCCTCGCTGCTCGCCCTCGCCGAGGACGGCGCCGGCGCGGTCGGCTGTAACTGCTCCGTCGAACCCGGGCCGATGCTGGCGATGGTGCGCGAGGCGGCGCCCCGCCTGCCGGTGCCGATGGCCGCCCAGCCGAACGCCGGCCGGCCCCGGCTGACCGCGGGGGGCGTGGTCTACGACGCGGATCCGGCCGCCTTCGCCGCCGCGGTGAAAGCGATGGCGGAGGACGGGGCGCGGCTGGTCGGCGGGTGCTGCGGGACGACACCCGCGTTCATCCGCGCCGCCCGTGCGGCGCTCGACGCCGGGGTGTGACCGTGCACGACGGCGCGCGCGTGCTCGACCTGGAGACCGACCTGCGACTCGACGAGGTGCGCCGCTTCCTCGGCTACCCGCGCGGACGCGAGGGCTCTTCGCGCGTCGAGGACCGGCTGTTCGCGCTGTGGGACCAGGCGCTCGAGCTGATCGCGGGCCGCGGCGCCTGCACGCTCGTCGGCCGCGAGGACGCGCTGCGCGCCGGCGTCCCCGCGCCCGCGGACTCGGTCGGCGTGGCGGTGTGCACGATCGGTCCGGCGCTGGAAGGCGCGAGCGCGAGGCTGGCTGCCGGCGGGGAGCTGCTCGACGCGCTGGTGTTCGACGCGATCGGCTCCGCGGCCGCGGAAGCGTGCGCCGACGCGCTCAACCTCGAGCTGTGCCGCCTCGCCGAGGCGCGCGGCGTCGCCGCCGCGGCCCGCGTCAGCCCCGGCTACGGCGACTGGGACACGACCTGCCAGGCGGCGCTGCTCGCGCTGCTCCCGATCGAGGCCGTCGGGGTGCGGCTCACCTCCGGCGGGATGATGGCGCCGCGCAAGTCGGTGAGTTTCGCGGTCAACCTGGTGGCGCCGGGAGACGCGCTCCCGGCGTCGGGCTCGCGCTGCCGGCGCTGCGGGCTGCCGCGCTGCCGCCACCGCGACGACGCCGGGCCGGTGTGAGGAGGAGCGATGGAGACGATCCGCCCGAGGCTCGAAGTTCTGTCCGCCGTCCAGGTCGAGTCGGTGGTCGGCGACGCGCTCGCGGTGCTCGAGCGTGTCGGCGTCGCGGTGGACAACGAGGAGGGCAGCGCCGTGCTGCGCGAGGCCGGGTGCGCCGTGCGCGACGGCCGCGTCACGATCGGCGAGGCTGCGGTCCGCGGCGCCCTGGCGACCGCGCCCTCCAGGGTCGTCCTCTACGACCGCGAGGGCGCGCCGGCGCTCGACCTCGGCGGCGACCGCGTCCACTTCGACCCCGGCTCGGCGGCGCTGTGGCTCCTCGACCCGGCCACCAACCGGCGGCGCCTTCCCATGACGGCGGACCTGCGCCACCTCGCCTGGGTCACCGAGTCGTGCCGTCACATCGCCGGCCAGTCCACCGCGCTCGTCCCCTCCGACGTGCCCGAGACGGTCGCCGACCGCTTCCGCCTCTACGTCGCGCTGGTCAACGGCGCCAAGCCCGTCGTCACCGGCACGTTCGTCAAGGACGCCTTCGCCGTGATGCGCGCCATGCTCGCCGCCGTGCGCGGCGGTGACGCGGCTCTGCGCGAGCGCCCGCTGGCGATCTTCGACTGCTGTCCGAGCCCTCCTCTCGCCTGGAGCGATCTCACCTGCCAGGCCCTGCTCGACTGCGCGCGCGCCGGCGTGCCGGCGCAGCTCGTCTCGATGCCGCTCGGCGGCGCGACCGCTCCGGTGACGCTGCGCGAGATGGTCGTCCAGCACTGCGCCGAGAGCCTCTCCGGGGTGGTGCTGCATCAGCTCGCCGCTCCGGGCGCGCCGATCGTCTGGGGCGGCTCGCCCGCGGCGTTCGACATGCGTCACGGCACCACGCCGATGGGCGCGGTCGAGACGATGATGGTGGACGTCGCCGACGCCCAGGTCGGCAGGACGCTCGGCCTGCCCACGCACGCGTACATGGGGATGTCCGACGCCAAGGTCCTCGACTGGCAGACCGGGATGGAGTCCGGCATCGGCGCGATGCTCGGTGCGCTGGGCGGTATCAACCTCGTCTCCGGGCCGGGCATGCTCGACTTCGAGAGCTGCCAGAGCCTGGAGAAGCTGGTCCTCGACGACGAGATCTGCGGGCTGGCGCTGCGCCTGACCCGCGGCGTCTCGCACGGCTCGGCGGACCGTGCCGTGGAGCTGCTCGAACAGCTCGTCCGGCTCGGCGGCTTCCTCGGGCACCGCCACACGCGCGAGAACTTCCGCTCCGAACTGCACATCGCCGGGCCGCTCGTCGAGCGCGGCACCTACGACGACTGGGAGCGGCGCGGCGGACGCGAGGCGCGCGACGTCGCCGCCGAGCGCGTCCGCGCGATCCTCGGAAACGGGTGCCCCGCGCCTCTCGCCGACGACGTGCGCGAGGAACTCGGCGCCCTTCTCGTCGCCGACGCCCGCCGCCTCGGCATCGACGCGCTCCCGGAGGCGTGACGGGGCCGCGTCGTCGAAGGGCGAGCCTGCCCCCGATCGCCCGACGTGTGGCGAGCGGCGCCCGCCGTTCCGGCGCCGCCTGGAGCGGGAGGAAGCGCGGCCACGAACGACCGGCCGCACTCCCTCACGTGCTAGCATCGCCGCACTGATCGACTCGACAGCGCGGTGAACCAGGAGGGCGTCATGACCAAGCGGATTCTTCTCGCCGGCCTCGCGGCATTCGTGGTGTGGGAAGTCCTCGACTTCGTCATCCACGGCGTGATCCTCGCCTCGACCTACGCCACCCTGCCGGCCCTGTTCCGGCCGCAGCAGGAGATGAAGATGGGCGTGATGACGGTGGTGGTGCTCCTCGCCGCCCTGTCCTTCGCCGCCGCCTACGGCTGGTTCGTCGGCCCGAAAAGCGTGGCCACCGGCCTCAAGTACGGGCTTGTGGTCGGCCTCGGCGCCGGCGTCGCGATGGGCTACGGCAGCTACTCGGCGATGCCGATCCCCTACGTGATGGCGCTGACCTGGTTCCTCGGGAGCTGGGTCGAATACGCCGTCGCCGGGCTGCTCGTCGGACTGATCGTCACGCCGGCGGCGACGTAGGCGCCGGCGCGAGTGTGACCACGAAGCGCGAGCCGCCACCCTCGCGCGGCAGGCACACCGCGTCTCCACCCAGGCGGCGTGCGATCGACCTGACCAGAAAGAGGCCGAGACCGATGCCGCCGTCGCGTCCCTCGGAGTGGTCGGCGGGCCGGAAGAACGGCTCGAAGATCCTCTCCCGGTCGGCCTCGGCGACGCCCGGACCACGGTCCGCGACCCACACGCGCACCCCGGGCGGAGCGGAGGGCACGGCTTCCACGCCCGCCTCGACGGCGCTGCCGCCGCCGTGGCGGCGAGCGTTCTCGAGCAGGTTGCGCAGCAGGACTCGAATCATGCGCGGATCCGCGCGCAACCACGCCGGGGCGCCCGCGACCGCCGCGCCCGTCCGCGCCGCCTCGGCCTGCAGCAGGGCGGTGACGTCCACCGGTTCAGCCGGGACGAGGGGAGGCTGCACCTCCAGACGTCCGGCGAGCAGCAACTCCTCCACGAGCGTGTCGAGTTCCTCGACCTCGGCGACCGCCTGATCTACGACGGCGGCGGGCCGAGACTCGCGCATCAGTTCGAGAGCGACGCGCAGCCGCGCGAGTGGCGAGCGCAGTTCGTGCGAGGCCGACGCCAACACGCGGCGCTGCGCCTCGACCAGGCGCTGCAGCCGCTCCGCCGCCCGGTTGAAGGAGGTCGCAAGGCTCGCCACCTCGTCGCGCCCGCCGATGGTCACGCGCGTCGACAGATCCCCTTCGCCCAGACGGCGGACGCCGGTCTCGAGGATCTCCAGACGGCGGGTCACGAGGCGAGCGACCGGGTAGCTCGCCGCGGCGAGCAGTCCGGCGAGGACGAGCAGGGACGCGACGAAACTCCCCGGGCGCGGCAGCCGGCGCGGCTGCAGCACCAGTACCCGGGCGTCGTGCAGGGGCATGGCGATCGCCGTGCCTCGCCGCGGACCGAGCCAGCGCCACTCGGACAGGCCCGCTTCCGGCATGGGGAGGTCGACGGTCGTGTAGGCCAGGCGCTCGCCGTCGCGGCTCCACACCGCGGCATGGAGCGGGATCGACCCGCAGGCTTGTTCGAGCGCGGCCTGCAGTTCGCCGTTCGGCCGTTCCGGCGGCGGGAGCTGGCGCGCCACGCGGGCGCCGACCGCGAGCAGGTGCGAACTCAGGTGGGTGCGCACGACCTCCGACAGCAGCAGGTGGCCGGCGAGCGCGGCCAGGACCAAGGCCAACACGACAAACCCGAACATCGAAAGGAAGATCCGGTGGTAGAGGCGATGTCTCACGCGAACCGGTCCTCGGGCAGCCGGGCGAACACGTACCCGGCGCCGCGCACCGTCAGGAGTCGTCTCGGGTGCTTGGGGTCCTCCTCGATGGCGGCGCGGATGCGCGACACGTGGACGTCGATGCTGCGGTCGAACGGTTCGTGCGTCGCCTGCCGCAGCCGGTCGAGGATCGCGTCGCGGGACATCACCCTTCCGGCGTTGCGGGCGAGCAGCAACAGGAGGTCGAACTGGTAGGCGGTGAACGGCGCCGGTTCGCCGCGACGGAGGACCTGGCGGGCGGCCGGGTCGATCTCCAGCGACCCGAAGCGCAGCACCGGGGGATCCGCCGACGGCGTACCCGAGCGCCGGCGCACGATCGCCCGCAGCCGCGCCAGCAGTTCGCGCGGGTCGAACGGCTTCGGCAGGTAGTCGTCCGCGCCGAGCTCGAGCCCGACCACGCGGTCCTCGGGGTCGCCCCTGGCGGTGAGCATCAGCAGCGGGACGTCCGAGACGGTCCGCACCCGCCGGCACACCTCGAAACCGTCGAGATCCGGCAACATGACATCGAGGATCACCGCGTCGTAGCTGCCGGACCGCAGCGCCGCCAGGCCTCGCTCCGCGTCGCCCGCGACGTCGGCGGCGACGCCCCGCGGGCGCAGGTAGTCGACCAGCATGGCGGCCAGCTTGCGGTCGTCGTCGATGATCAGCACGCGTTCGGTCATGTCGCCGTTCCGCGGCCAGACGGCGACGGCCGACGTGGCCGTCGCCGCCCGGCTGTGCGGCGATGCTACTGCTCCATGTGCTCCTTGGCGAGTGCGGCGAGCTGCAGGCGCTGCTCAGGCGTGAGCACCTCGGCCGCGTCGCCGAGCGCCCTGGCGAGGTCCCTGGACCCCTGGTCGATCCGAGCGACCACGGTTGACCGCACGGACTCGATCGCCGCCCGGTCCACGGTCGGCCCGGTGAGGGCCGTGAGGAGCTGCCCGTGGAGCTGCTCGTGCATGTCCCTCATCTCCCGGTGGCGCGCGAACAGGCCATCGACGATCGCCATGATCCGCTGCTCCTGCTCGGCCGTGGCGCCGACCCGCTCGAGCGCCCTGTGGATGCGGAACTCCGCGAAGTCGCGCGCGACGCCGGCTCGGCAGTGGCCGTGGCCGATCATCGCCGGTCCCACGCCGGTCGCCCAGGCGATGCCGGCCGCTGTGACCAGGAGGGCTGCGGCCCCGAGGGCGATCATGCGCGGGCGCCGCCAGCGTGGGGTGGAGCGGTTGGAGAGGTCGAAGTCGTTCATCTCTGTTCTCCTTTCGGGAGCGGGGCTCGCCGCGCTCCCGCCTCTCACGCTCGGTCGGCTGCCTTTCCGCTCGATGTCGGCCACGTGAAGCTATGTAAAGCACGTCCGGCGCACGCGCTCAGCGTTCGGTCGGAAGGCGAGCGCGTCCGGGCGATCCTCGACACGGAATGCACCGCGCCACTCGCCGAGGACATGTGCGGAGAGCGTGGCGCCCTCCTCTTCGCCAACGCCCGCCGCCTCGGCATCGGCGCGCTCCCGGAGGCGTGACGGGGCCGCGTCGTCGAAGGGCGAGCCTGCCCCCGATCGCCCGACGTGTGACGAGCGGGACCCGCCGTTGCGCCGCCGCGGTCCGTGTCGAACCCTCCACCTGCAGCCGCCGGGCGGTGACCACGGCGATCCGCCGTCCGGCCTCGGTGACGACCGAGGTGATGGGGTCGAGCTGGCGCTCGAGGGCTTGCGCCAGGACACGACGGACCGTGCCGCTCACGATGGCCCCGGCCGCTCAAGCCGGACACGAAACGGCCCGCCGGCGAACGGCGGGCCCCGTCTCGTGAACTGGGTCGGCGGACCAGGCCGTTTCGTGTCTACTGGACCACCCTTACCGTGCAGTTGCCCTGACTCTGCGCGCCGTTCATCACATCATCGAGGATCACGTGGGCGCCGGGCGTGAGGCCGGCCGCGAAGGTGTAGTCGCCCTTCCACTGGCCGTTCATCACCTCCCAGTGCACCTTGGTCCCGTTCGGCAGCGCCTTGTTGCCCTTGTTCCAGATCATCACGTCGTTGACGAACTCGGCCGCGCCGTACGGCTGGCACTGGAGCACGGCGGCGAGCTTCTTGATGATCTCGGGATCGATCGCCCGTCTCACTTGCTTCAGGACCGCCTTGACTGTGCAGTTGCCCTGGCTCTGCGCGCCGTTCATCACGTCGTCGAGGATCACCTTCGCGCCGGGCGCGAGGTCGGCCGTGAAGGTGTAGTCGCCCTTCCACTGGCCGTTCATCACCTCCCAGTGCACCTTGGTCCCGCTCGGCACCGCCTTGGTGCCGCTGTTCCAGATCTGGACGTCGTTGACGAACTCGGCCGCGCCAAACGGCTGGCACTGCAGCTTGAAGGCCGTCAGCGGGACCTTCGTGACCTGGTCCGCCATCCCGGCCTGCTCGGCCCACGCCACCCCGCCGCCGACCATCCCCACGACCACCGCGACGATGAGAACTCGCTTCATCTCCCTGTCTCCTTTCCCTCGATCCGAGAAGTCTCACTGGGGGAAACGTAGCGAGCGGGCCCGACCGCACACGCGACCGTCCAGGTGCGCCCCGGGAAGGTGTGGCCTTCCGCGCGCCGGCGGTCTGTCTGCCCGTGGGTGCATCACCGTTCGTGGATGCGTACCCGCGCCGGCGAGCGGTCGGGCGCCGCCCTCCCTCCGCCTGCCCGGCTCACCACCCACCACCAGGGGATCAGTAGTGTTGTCGCACAGGGGGGTCAGTACACTTGTCGCGTGACAAGGGGTTGAGTTCGCGTGGGTTGCGGGGGGGCCAGCAGACCCCCGGGCAGGGGGCGCGTCAGGGGCGCGGAGCGGGATTCACTCCCGCGTAGCGCCTGGGGGTTTGCGGGGCGAGGCAACGAAGGCGCTGGTTGGGGGCCGCCGGCCCCGACGGAAAGGGGGCTTGAAGGGCGTGTGGTCGGGGGGCATGGAGGTGAGGCCGCGAGCGCGAATTGACTTCGCGCGAGCGAGGGGGGTTCGGGGGGCAGAGCAGGCGGGGGATCGGAAAGGGGGGCCTGCGAGCCCCCCGAAAAAGGTGGTGCGCCCGGCGCGATTCGAACGCGCGACCTTCAGATCCGGAGCTGGACGTCACCCGTCACACCAGGTGATGCCAGGACCCGGTAGGACTGAAAACACACGACTTTCGCGCCTGACCGCGACACCAGATGATGCCTCGTGTCGCCGGCGCTGCGGTCAAGGTTGCGGTCAGCGTTCGAGCGCGCGATCGAACCCGAAGCACGAGCCGTTGGCGACGCCCAAGCCCACGCTCGGCGTGAGCGTGAGGCACGAGCAGAGCGCAAGCGCGGCCAGCATCACACACCACCGGGGAAAGCCGGATAGCGAGGCCAGGCGTAGAGATCAGCAATCGCTCCGCCGGTGCCAAGTCCGGTCACGTACCACGTCGTCGCAGTCGCGTTCGTGCTGGCCGATGCGTACGTGATTCGCAGCGTGTCGGCGACGTACACCTTGATCGTCGTCGAGTCCGCCAGAACCATGATGCGGTTGCCGTTCACTACTCCCGTCCATGTTCCGCGCGACGTGTCGCTCCCGCCGGTGTCCTCGTACAGCGTGATTGCACCGGCTGAATCCAGCGTCAGATACCAACGCTCAGTCTCCGACGCGCGCCGGAAGTCGATCTGCTGCGTACCCCCCGACGGCACCGTGGTCTGCGTCCAGTCCAGCCAGCAGTCTGCCATGTGGCTGTCGGTGTTGGTTGCGACCGGAAGCGCCTTGTACGAGGTGTACACCTGCGCATCGCTCGACCACGAGGGGATGTCCACGACGCGGAGGTTCTTTACCTCCGTTGGATTTGTCGGTGTCATTACTCGAAGCCTCAGCGTGTCATCAACGGTTGCTGCGCTAACCCATTCGAGCGTATACTGACTAGACCCGCTCGTGCGTCGCAAGTATTTTGCGTTGTCAGATCCAAGAACAACCGCAACATCGTACCAGGTGCCAGCCGCGTAGGAATTTGGCCCACCTATGGCTGCAATTACCTGCCCTGCCGGAGGTAGCTTGTAAATGATTGAGAACATAAGGCCATCGAAGTACACCCCGGCACGGTCAGAGTAGGCCACAGTGTCCCCAAACCCGGCCAGCAGATGTTGAGATGCTCCGCTGACCGGGTTTGTGGAACACAGAAACGCCCGCCCCA
>JBFMCD010000113.1:0-31177 GCA_040754885.1 Acidobacteriota bacterium | reverse complement strand
AGTTGGGGTACACTGTGTCATCGGGTGTGGGTCCCTCCTTCGATACTGAACTCTAGTCCAGTCAGTATCTTAATGGACTCACACCCGACTTTCAACCCCTCCCCAGTGAATAATCCGGGCTAGGCGGCGCCGGCTCCCTGCGGCCGGCTCCGGTCTGCCAGCGGCCTAAGGGCAGGTGCCGGGGTAGAAGACGTGGCTTTCATCCCACACCCCGGCGCAGGTGATCGTGCCGCCGACTGGCTGAACCGCGCCGCCGCTGAGCAGCGAGCCGCCGACACGGAAGGAGAAGTCGGTGTTGCCTCGGACTGTGTTGCCGCCGAAGAGACGGCAGTCGCCGAGCGCGATGATCCCGGACGCCGTCGCGTCGGTCGCGTTGACGCGTTCGCCGTCCCCGAGCCGGAAGGTGCGTCCACACGCGTCATGGAGGCTTCAGTATTGGCGAAGAAGAGGGAAACGGTGGAGTTGCCGCTTCCGGACAGCAGCGCGTCAGCGAGGTCGAGGGCACCCCCTTGCTGGTGGATCGTCGTTGCGTTCTCGCCTTCGGCGCGCGCCTCGATGGGAGCATCGACGCACTTGAGCTTTGGCTCGCGATGATCCGACCTTCGTCCGACGCTGCCTCGAGAGGATCCCAAGGTGGGAGCCTCCCGGCCCGATCCTGACCAGCCGCGGGTTGGTCGAGAAGGGGCGCGTCCGAGTCGTTGAGGAGGTTGTCCTAGAACGCCGTGACGAAGCCGAAACTGACGCGATTGCGGTCCGCGTCGAGATCGTGATAGGCCTCGATCATTACACGGAAGTTCCTGCCCATGAGATAGTTGAGTGTCAAGGACAGATCCTCGATCTCGGCCCCGGGTTCATCCGAGGTGACCTTGTTGTACAGCGCCGACACGGCCCAGCGGCCGTCCTGACCGTTCGGGAAATAGTGCAGTTCGGCGAAGCCGCCATCCGTGTCCACGCCCGTTGCGATGTTCCCGACGAAGAACGGGTCGTCGTCGGAGCGCAGGAGATACTCGAGGTTGAGCTGCCACTTGGTGCCCAGGTCGATGACCAGGTCCGGGCCGACGTACGTCGTGGTGTTGGTGGGGCCGTTCGCCGCCTCCGACTTCCCGCGGTAGCCGAAGACCCCGGCGCGAACCGGGCCGAACTGGCGTGCGACGCGCAGGCTGACGTTCTTCAGGCTGTTGTCGTCGAAGTCGTCGCCTGCCGCCTCGTCGATGCCGTTGCCGTTGACCACCTGGGCGATGACGTCCACGTCGGCGGGCGCGCCCCATGCGATGACGAGCCCCCGGTCGTAGGTCAGCGCCACCGGCGACAGGCCGACGTGGCTCTTGAGCATCGCGTAGTCGTTGCGCTCGAGGCGCAGCTCGCGCTTGAACAGCGGGTCGCAGACCTGGAACTGGCCGGCCAGGACGTCCACCGGAAGGCCGAACACCGAGTTGAACTGCACGTAGGTGTCTTCCAGTTTGATCGACTCGCCCTTCTCGATGATGGCGTACACGTAGTACGAGATCTTCTCGGTGATCGGGCCTCCGGAAAGGAGCTTGAACGACCAGGGGAACTCGAAGTCGGCCTCGGCCGCCGCGTCCTCCTTCCACGACGCGTAGCCGTCGAGGCGCATTGCCAGCGGCAACTCGCGGTGGAGCTTGAGCAGCGGGTCGCCGACGTCGTGGGCGGCCCGGGTCGGCTCCTTGGACGGGTCCTCCATCCGGAAGCCGCGGCCGGCGAACTCCTCTCCGTACGGCTTGAGGCGGGGAAACGGCGCGTGACAGGTGGAGCAGGAGAGCTGGTACTTGCGGGCGAACGCCGGAATCGCCGTGGCGCTCGGCGCCTGGAACACCGCCAGGGAGACGATCGCAGCCGTGACGGCCGCCGCGAACAGTCGGTCGCGTTTCATGCCTGCCTCCTCAGTCGAGGACCGTGAACACGGTTTGATGGCTGTTGATCGTCTCCGGGGCGTACTCCTCCTCGGGGACGTTGAGGAACCGGGCCACCGACGAGACCAGCCGGGAGTAGTAGACCGTCGCGGTGACGGTCATCGGCCCGGGCGGTGCGTCGGCCGGCACCTTCCAGGTGTACGTCTCGACCGCGGCCTGCAGAGGCGCCAGCCGGTAGTCGGTGGCGAACGAGGCGGTGTTCCACTGGCAGATCGTCATCCGCCCCTTCGGGTCGAGGTAGGGGAGGCGGTAGATTCGATCGCCGGCCGGCACCTCGCCGTCGCGCTTGAGCCCCTTGAATTCGGGGATGTCCTTGATCTCGCCGATGTCGAAGTACGCCATCGCGGTGTCGGAGGCGATGGTGTAGTCCTCGTCCTTGAACCCCTTGCGGTCCACCGGCAGGTGGTGCGTCCGGCCCTTGGAGTCCGTCGCCACGACGTCGAGCCAGAGCACCCTCTCCTCCGCCGAGCCCGAGGGGATCTTGTGGCCGGCCTTGGCGTTGACCACCACGGCGGAGAGCTTGACGGTGTCCCCCGGTTCGGCTTCGCGGCTCTCCGGGTGGATGCGCACCTCGGCGACGCCGGCCAGCTTGCCGGGGTCGTGGGCGCCGTGGAACAAGTGCTGGCGGACATCGGGGAGGTCCGAGCCCATCCGCGCCGAACGGCCCGGGGCCGGGGGCATGTGGCACTCCTGGCAGACGATCCCGGCCTTGCCGTGCGGACCCTCCTTCCACTCCAGGTGCGTGGACTTGACGAACAGTCCCCAGGGGTCCTGCTCGTTGTGGCAGGTGCCGCAGAACTCGGCCGAACGCAGGAAGGGGTTCTCGCGCGTCTCGTGGTGAGGCGAAACGACGCCCTGACGGTTCCCCTGCTTGACCTTGCCCGGCTCGGTGATCCAGTTGAAGTTCACCGGCACGTCGCCGCCGTGGCCGACGACGGTGTGGCACAGGTCGCACGACACCGACTCGTTGGCCCGGGTGTTCTCGGACGGTCGCTTGGGGGGTACGTCACCGGCAAGGAAGGCGAGGGGCGCGTGGCACCCGTTGCAGCCGGCCCTCACCCCCGCGACCTTTGGTTCCTTGAGGGCGTGGGGAACGGCGAGCTCGAAGTACTCGATCTCGTCCCAGTGGTGAGTGTAGGCCTGCGACATCATCGCCTGCTCGTGCTGGCGGGCGATGTCGACGTGGCAGGTGGCGCACGCGGCCGGCCGCTCGTAGCGGTCGTACGGCTGTGTCCCGAGAGCCTCGTCGCCGAACTTCCCCGCGCTGTCTCCGAAGGAAACTGCGGCGATCGCCACCGCCGAGAGCCCGAAGAACCCTACTCGCATGGTCCCCCCAGACGTTGGGTTTACACTACTGTGGCAGTCTTGTACCGGCTGTCACAAATGTCAAGGACGCGACGCGCGGCTGTTCCCGCGGCGAATCCGTGGCACGATGACGACCTGACCGGGTGTGGTCCGGGGGCCACGAGGCGCTCGGCCGGAGGGAACGGAGTGCACAAGCCGCGCACGGGATTTCGAGTCGTCACGTCGGTCGTCATGGTTCTGGGGTTCTCCATCCTCGCGGTTTCGGGCATCGTGCTCTACATGTCTCCGCAGGGACGGGTCGCGAACTGGACCGACTGGCGGCTGCTCGGGTTGCGCAAGGAGGAGTGGGCGGCGGTGCACACTTTGACCGCGCTGGTCTTCCTCGTCGCCGGGTTGTTCCACGTCCTGCTCTTCAACCGCACCGCGGTGTGGGCCTACTTGAAGCGCAGCTTCCGCAACGAGGCGCCGTTCCGTTGGGCCGTGACGGCAGCCGGAATCGCCGTGGCCGTCGTGCTCGCCGGGACCGTCGCGGGGGTCGCACCGTTCGCGACCGTCATGGACGCCGGTCAGTCGATCAAGGACTCCTGGGCGGGAGCCTCGGGCAATCCCCCGGTGCCGCACATGGAGGACATGCGCCTGTCCGCAGTGGCGGCGCAGGCCGGCGTGACGCCCGACGCGGCCCTGCGGGCGCTGGCCGCCTCCGGAATCGCCGTGCTGGGCGACGATCCCCTGCTGCGCACGGTGGCCGCCGGGGCGGGGAAGTCGCCGGCCGAAGTGTTCGCCCTGTTGCGCCCGGCGAGTTCCCCGCCGGCTCCTCCCTCGGGCCACGTCCCGGGAACCGGCCGGCGAACGGTCACGCAGATCGCCGGCGACGCGGGTGTCGAGGTCTCGGTGGCGCTGGGGCGGCTGGCCGCGAGAGGCATCGCCGCCCGGGGCTCGGACACCATGAGGGAGCTCGCCGACGGCGCCGGGATGACGCCCGCGGAGGTGGCGGCCGTGATCCGGGGTGACGGGCTCGACTGAAGCTCCGGAGCCGCCCCCACGAACCAAACGGTGTCCAGGTACGTACACCCTGGAGACGTGGAGGCGGAACGATGACGCGCAGGAAGAAGTGGATCGTCGGCGGTGTGGTCGTGGTGGCGGTGGCCGCCGGGGCGGCTGCTGTGGCGTCCCGCTCCAAGGGCCCGGCCGAGGAGAAGCTCGACACGCCGGTGGCGAAGGTGGCCTACGCAGACGTCCAGGTCGAGGTGACCGAGATCGGCACCGTCGAGCCCGAGGTCAAGGTCGACGTCAAGTCGGCCCTCTCCGGCAAGGTGGTGGATCTGCCGGTTCGCGAGGGCGACGTCGTCAGGAAAGGCCAGACGCTGGCGGCGATCGAACCGGACGTCAACCAGGCGCAGACGCTCGCGGCGGTACGGCGCGGCGTCAACCAGCAGGAAATCGAGTTCCTCGACGCCGAAAAGGACTACAAGGCCAAGGAAGAGCTGCTCCGGGCCGGCTTGATCTCGGTCGAGCTGCACCGCGCGGCCGAGACTCGTTACAAGAGTGCCCGCGAGTCGCTCGCCGCCGCTCAGGAGAAGGCAGGGATCGTCGAGTCCTCGGGTGTGTCGCTGACGACCAACCCGCAGCAGGTGCTGCAGATCCAGTCTCCGATGGACGGAGTCGTGATCATGCGCCCGGTCGAGTACGGCGAGGCGGTGACGGGCGCGGGGTCGTTCAACGCGGGTACCGTGATCGCCACGGTTGCGGACCTGTCCAAGATGATCGTCAAGGCCGGGGTGGCCGAGGTGGACATCGGCAGAATCCGGCTCGATGCGCCGGTGTCCGTGACGCTCGACGCCTATCCGAAGGTGCGGTTCTCTGGACGTGTCTCGCGCATCGCGCCGGCGGCGCGCCTCCAGGACCAGGTCAAGGTGTTCGACGTGGAGATCACGCTCGACAGCCTGGGCAAGGAGCTGCGCACCGGGATGACCGCCAACGTCAGCATCAAGGGCGACCGCGCCGATCATGTCCTGGCGGCGCCGATCGAGGCGGTGTTCCGCCGCGAGGACAGCGAGATCGTGTACGTCAAGAAGCCGGCGCCGGAGAAGGGCAAGGAAGAAGCCGGAAAGGCCGACGAGGCCGCCGACAAGGGCGGCAAGGCCGAACCCAGACCGACCCCCGATCCGCGCGACGCCTGGAAGAAGCACTTCGAGGAGCGCACGGTCGAGACCGCTCTCGCCTCGCTCTCCCACGTCCAGATCGTCTCCGGGCTGGCGGAGAACGAAGAGGTGGCGCTCGAGGATCCGACCAAGCCGAAGAAGAAGGAGAACGGGCGGTGAGCACGCCGCTGATCGAGTTGTCGGGTCTGTGGAAGACCTACGACACCGGCGAGGTCGCGGTGGACGCCCTGCGCGGCATCGACCTGGTCGTCGAGCGCGGCGACTACCTGGCGATCATGGGCCCGTCGGGCTCGGGAAAGTCGACGCTGATGCACATCATCGGCTGCCTGGACTCGCCGACCAAGGGAAGCTACCGGCTCGACGGCGCGGAGGTCGGAGCCCTCTCCTCGGGGCGCCTGGCCGAACTGCGCAACCGTTTCATCGGCTTCGTCTTCCAGAACTTCAACCTGCTCCCGCGCGCCAGCCTGCTGCGCAACGTCGAACTGCCGCTGCTGTACGGCGGCATGGGCGGGAGCGAGAGGACGAGCAAGGCCCTGCAGATGCTCGACCAGGTCGGTCTGGCCGATCGGGCAAAGCACCGCCCGAGTCAACTTTCCGGCGGCCAGCGCCAGCGCGCCGCCATCGCCCGGGCGCTGGTCAACGAGCCGGCGCTGCTCCTCGCCGACGAGCCGACCGGCAACCTCGACCAGACAACCGGCAACGAGGTGATGGACATCTTCGACGCCCTGAACGGGATCGGGCAGACGGTGATCATCGTGACCCACGATCCCCACATCGCGGCCCACGCCAAGCGGATCGTCCGGATCGTCGATGGGCGGGTCGCCACCGACGAGGCGCGCGCGGCATGAACCTCCTCGAGGTGATCTCCGACGGCTTCGCCGACGTGCGCGCGCACGCCGGGCGGACCGCGCTGCAGACCCTCGGCGTCGTGCTCGGCGTCGCCTCGGTGGTCGGCACGATGGGCATGATGGCCGGCGAGCGCGCCCAGGCGATGAAGTACTGGCAGGAGACCGGCGGCGTCTTGAAGATGATGGTCTACCCCCAGCCGGCGACGGTGGTGCGCGCCACGGCCCGCCAGCAGGCCAGTCGCGGCCTCACCGTAGACGATATCGAGGCGATCCGCGCCCGTGTTCCCGGCTTCGAGCTGATCGAGCCGTCGGTTCGCCGCCGGGAGCTGGTGCGCACCGCGCGCGCCACCAAGACCTACCGGGTCACGGGGACCACGCCGGGCTACGCCGACCTGAACGAGCTGATCATCGGCGAGGGGCGCTTCATCACGGACAGCGACCTCACGGCCTCGGAATCGGTGTGCGTGCTCGGCGCCGACCGCGCCCGCGAGTTCTTCGGCACCGAGGACGCGCTCGGCAAGCAGATCCGCATCGGCGGCAACCTGTTCCGCGTCGGCGGCGTCTTGCGCTACCGGGAGTTCTACTGGAACCGCACCGACACCTGGAACGCGCTGGGCTGGATCAACGAATTGATCGTCGTGCCGATCACGGCGATGCAGGCCCGCGACGTCGGCGCGGGTTCGCGAAAAGTGGACGAGATCGGCCTGCGCCTGGCCAGCGTCGAGGCGCACACCGAGGCGGCTCCGGCGCTCAAGCGGCTGCTCCTCGCCCGGCACGGCGTCGAGGACTTCCGCATCTTCGATCGCAAGGACCGCATCGCGCAAATGGAGCAGCAGGGGCAGGTGTACAACTTTACCTTCACCGCGTGCGGCATCATCTCGCTGCTCGTCGGCGGCATCGTGGTGGCCAACATCCTGATGGCCTCCTTCACCGAGCGGATGCGCGAGGTCGGGGTGCGCAAGGCGCTCGGCGCCAAGGGGTGGCACATCGCGGTCCAGTTCCTCGTCGAGAGCGCGATCGTTACCGGCCTGGGCGGGGTGGTCGGTCTGGTCCTCGGGATAGGGTTCGTTCACGCGATCGCCAGCCTGCTCGACCAGCTCGCGGTGCTGACCCCGGCGATGGTCGTCGCGGCACTGCTGTCCGCGAGTTCGGTCGGGCTCTTCTTCGGCTTCTTCCCCGCCGTCAAGGCGGCGCGCCTCGACCCCGTCGTGGCGCTGAGGTACGAGTGATGAAGGGCTTCGCGCTCGCCGAGGCGATCCGCACCACGCTGGCCGAGGTGTGGGCGCACAAGCTCCGCTCGTCGCTCACGCTGATCGGCGTGGTCCTCGGCACCATGGCGGTGGTGGTCATGGTGACGATGATCGAGGGCATCAAGGTGATGGTCTGGGACGGCATCCGGGGGATGGGCTTCGACGGCGTGATGTTCGTCTCCTCGCAGCTCCCGGAGGACCCGACGGAACGAAAGAAGCGCTCGCTCTCCCGGGGCCTCGCGGCCCGTGACCTGCAGGTGGTGAGCGACGGGCAGCAGCTGATCGAGGCCGTGTCGGCGATTCGCATGTTCGACGCGGTGGTGCGCGCCGAGGGGATCGAGCGCCGGGTCGCGGTGTACGGCGTCACCCCGTCCTACGCGGCGATCCACAACCGCCAGGTCAGCGTCGGGCGCTGGCTCGACGAGGGCGACGCCCTCGAGCGCCGCAAGGTCGCGGTGCTCGGCACCGAACTGGCGTTGAAGCTGTTCGGCGAGCAGAACCCGGTCGGCCGGCGCATCCGCATCGGCGACGACCTTTTCCGCGTCATCGGCGTCGAGGCGCGGATCGGCAACCGTTTCGCGAGCGACGGCTGGAGCCGCCGCGAGATGGAAGGCGTGCTCGTGCCCCTGACCACCGTGCGCGCCTACATGCGAGGCGGGGACGGCATCTCCCTCCTGACGGTCAAGACCGCCGAGCGCGAGCGTCTCGACCTGGTCAAGTCCGAGGCGGAGCGGCTGATGCGGCGGTCGCACCACGGCATCGGCGACTTCGAGGTGGAGAACGTCGCCGAGGAGATGGTGCGCGCCGAGAAGGAAGTCACGGTCATGCTGCGCAACTGGACGATCGTGCTCGCCGCCATCGCCGGCATCTCCCTGCTGGTCGGCGGCGTGGGGATCTACTCGGTGCTGAAGATCTCGCTCGTCGAGCGGCTCTACGAGATCGGGCTGCGCAAGTCGATCGGCGCGACGGAGCGGGCGATCCTCACTCAGTTCCTGGTCGAGTCGACGACGCTGTCGGTGCTCGGCGCGCTGATCGGGTGCCTGTTCGCCTGGGGGATCACGGTCGCCGCCTCGGGGCAGTTCGAGGCCGGTCTGCCGATCTCCGGGCTCGGCCTGGTCCTCGGCATCTCGTTCGCCGTCGCCGTCGGGGTGTTCGCCGGGATCTTCCCGGCACTGTCCGCCTCGCGGATGACTCCGATCGAAGCGCTGCGCGGCTGATCCGGAACGACCGGGACTGCCGGCCTCAGACGCGGCGCAACGCGAGCGCGCGCTCGACCCCTCCGAGATCGCGCTCCACGCCGACCTTCACCAGCCGCTCGGGTAGCCCCTCCCGATCGAGGGCGGCGGCCTGGCCGGGGCCGATCTCGAGCAGCGCGTACGCCCCGGGGACGAGCAGATCGGGCAACGTCGGGAGGAAACGGCGTAGCAGAGACAGTCCGTCGGGGCCGCCGTCGAGCGCCGGGCGCGGGTCGTGGTTGCGCACCTCGGGCGCGAGCGTATCGATGTCCCCCGTCGGCACATAGGGCAGGTTGGCGACGACGAGGTCGAAGGCGCCGGCCAACGGAGCGGCGAGGTCGGCCGCAATGAGGGCGACGCGGGCGCCGAGCGCGACGGCGTTGCGCCGGGCGACGGCGAGCGCCGCCAGCGACGCGTCGGTCGCCGTCACGACGGCGCCGGGAATCTCGAGCGCGAGGGTGATCGCGAGGCACCCGGACCCCGTGCCGACGTCGAGCACCCGCGGCGTGTCCGGAAGCCCGAGACCGAGGGTCATCGAGACGACGAGTTCGGTCTCCGGGCGCGGCACCAGCACCGCGGGGCCGACGGCGAACACGCGCCCCCAGAACGGACACGCTCCAACGAGGTGGTGGAACGGCTCCCCGCCGGCGCGACGCTCGAGCCAGCGCTCGAAGACGGCGGCGAGCCGCGTCTCGACGCCGGACTCCGGATGGGCGATGACCCATGCCTCGTCGCGCTCGAGAAGGCAGGCGAGCATCGCCCGCGCCTCGCGGCCGGGCTGCGCGAGACCGGGGCGCGGCTGAAGGACGCTCATCGCGACGCGGAGCAGGTCGCCGACGGTCATCCGCCGGCGTTCCCGTAAGGGGTCGCCGCGAGGGGGCCTGCCGCCAGCGTGCCCCCCGCGATCCCCGCGGCGGCTCCCCAGCCGGGCGCCGACCACAGCCAGGCGGCGAGCCCGCCGGCGACGGCCGCCAGCACCACGGTGAGCCACAGGCCGCGACCCAGCCGTTCGACCGGGGGCGGCTGCCGCCATCCGCGGACGTGCAGCGCGAGTGCGACGCTCCAGAACAGCCCGACCCACCATCCGATGACGACCGCCGGCGCCGTGGCGCCGATCCATCGCGAGACGAGCGGGGCGGACGGCACTCCGGGGTCGGCCGGCGGCGCGGAAAGAAGCGCGAGCGCCAGCCCGACGCCGGCGCCGGCCACGGCGGCGCCGAGGGCGAAGCGCGCCTCGGCCAGCACGCGGGGCCGGCGGAGAAGCGGCGTACGTGGGTTCATCGCGCCGAGGCCAGGTCGCGTTCGAGGCGCTCGGCCTGGAACTGGGCGATCAGCGGGTCGAGGACCAGATCCAGCACGCCGTCGAGAATGTCCTGGAGGCGGTGCACGGTCAGCCCGATGCGGTGGTCGGTGACGCGCGACTGGGGGAAGTTGTAGGTCCGGATCTTCTCCGAGCGATCGCCGGAGCCGACCATCGAGCGGCGCTCCGCGGCGAGCTTCGATGCCTGCTCGGCCTGCGCCGCCTCGTGGAGACGCGCCATCAGCACGCGCATGGCCTTGGCCCGGTTCTGGATCTGCGAGCGTTCGTCCTGGCTCTGCGCGACGGTGCCCGTGGGCAGGTGCGTGATTCGCACCGCAGAGTAGGTGGTGTTGACCGACTGGCCGCCGTGCCCGGACGAGCAGAAGGTGTCGATGCGCAGTTCCTTCGGGTCGATCTGAATCTCCACCGCCTCGGCCTCGGGGAGCACCGCGACGGTGGCCGCCGAGGTGTGGATACGCCCGGATGCTTCGGTGGCCGGGACGCGCTGCACCCGGTGGACGCCGGATTCGAACTTGAGCCGGGAGAACGCCCCATCCCCCTCGATCAGGGCGACCGCCTCCTTGACGCCGCCCAGACCGGCTTCCGAGAGGTCGGTCATCGACACCTTCCAGCCGCGCCGCTCGGCGTAGCGGGTGTACATGCGCAGCAGCTCGCCGGCGAACAGCGCCGCTTCCTCGCCGCCGGTGCCGGCTCGAACCTCGAGGATGACGTTGCGCCGGTCGTTGGGGTCCGAGGGCAACAGCAACACGCGGAGCTGCTGCTCGCGGTCGGCGATCGAGGCCTCGAGGACGGCGAGTTCCTCCTCCGCCAGAGCGTGCAGGTCCGGATCGGCTTCCGCGGCGAGCATGTCGCGGGCCCCCTGCCTCTCGTCGAGCAGGCGCCGGTAGTCGTCGTAGGAGGTGATCACCGGCTCGATCTCGGCGAGGGTCCGCGAGATCTCGAGCAGGCGCTTGCGGTCGACGAGGACCTCCGGGCGCTCCTGCTCGGCGCGCAGCTGACGCCAGCGCCGCGCCACCTCCTCGAGTCGGGCCAGCATCACGTCCACGACGTCAACCTCTCGTTTCCCGGGTGCAGACGCGACGGCCGGGGATCGGCTCCCCGGCCCGTCACCGCGCGGTCAGTCAGGCTACGAGGCCTTCTCGCGCTTGGCGTACTTCTTCTGGAACCGCTCGACCATGCCCGCGGAGTCGATCAGCTTCTGCTTGCCGGTGAACAGCGGGTGGCAGTTCGAGCAGATCTCCAGGCGGATCTCCTTCTTGGTCGACCGCGTCTTCCAGGAGTGACCGCAGGCGCAGTGCACCTCGACCTCGTGGTAGGCGGGATGGATTCCGGTCTTCATGCGACCTCCTGCACCCCCTGGGACAGGACGGCCCCAAGGGACTGAAGAATATACACCTGGACGCGCCCGAGCACAAGTGCCGTGCCCGGACCGGCAGGGAGCCTCAGGCCAGCTCGCGCAGCCTCGCCTCGACCTCGACGATGACGTAGTCCGGAGTCGAGGCCCCGGCAGTGATGCCGACGCAGCGGACACCCGCCAGCCAGGCCGGGTCGAGGTCCTCCACCCCCTGGATGAGGCGGCTCGGCTTGAGGCGCTCGCAGATCTCGAACAGGTGCCGGGTGTTGGCCGAGTGTTTGCCGCCGATCACCAGGATCAACCCCACCTCGGGGTCGGCGGCGAGTTCGCGGGCGGCGGTCTGGTTCTCCTTGGTGGCGTAGCAGACGGTGTCCGCCCGGCGGGTGTTCGGATTGGCTCCCTCGATCGCCGCGACGACGTCCTCGAACTCCTCGGCGTTGAGCGTCGTCTGGTAGAGCACCTTGATCGCGGGGTAGACGTTCCAGTCCACGGCGCGGGCCTGCTCGACCGTGTGAACCACGTGATAGCGGGAGCGGTCGAGGTCGAGCGTGTAGCCGATCACCTCGCGGTGTCCGGGATCGCCGATGAAGACGAGGTGCGCGCCGTCGGCGAGTGCCCGCGCGGCCTCCTTGTGGATGTCGTAGACGAACTTGCAGGTTGTGTCGAGGATCTCCAGGCCGCGTTCGCGCGCCCGGAGGTGGAAGGACGGCGGCACGCCGTGTGCCGAGAAGACGACGGTCGGTTCCCGGACGTCCTCGATGGTCTCGACGGTCCGAACGCCCAGCTGGTGCATCTCCTCGACCACGCGCTCGTTGTGGACGACCTGGCCGAGGATGGCGCCGCGGCTCCCTCCCTTCGCGAACCGCTTGACCTTGATGTCGGCGACGCGGACGCCGGAACAGAACCCGTACTTCGCTGCCCTCTTGATCTTCATGCTCTCACCACGTCGAACGCCCGTTGCCTGTGCGCCGCTCTCCACGACCCGAGCCGGACTCGCCCCGCACTGTCAACGGCCCGGGTCCACGAACCCTTCCGGCCCGAGCGGTCCGAGCCTGTGGCGGAACCGCTCGAGAGCCGCGACCGAGTCCTCGACGGTCGCGCCGCCGAACGCGGCCAGGAGCGCCCGGGCCAGGACGAACGCGACCATCGCCTCGACGATCACGCCGCAGGCCGGCACGGCGGTGACGTCCGAGCGCTCGTACGCCGCGGGCCTCGCCTCCCCGGTGGAGAGGTCGACCGAGGGCAGGGGGTCGCGCAGGGTCGAGATCGGCTTCATGAAGGCCCTGACCACGACGTCCTCGCCGTTGGCGACGCCGCCCTCGATCCCGCCGGCGTGGTTCGACGCCCGGCGCAGACCGGCTCGGCCGGGGACGACCGGGTCGTGAGCGAGCGACCCGGGGCGCGCCGCCGCCTCGACTCCGGCACCGATGGCCACGGCCTTGACCGCCGGCACCGACATCACGGCCTGGGCGAGAAGCCCGTCGAGGCGCTCGTCCCAGCGCACGTAGGTGCCGAGACCGGGAGGGACGCCGCGGGCGATCACTCCGACCACGCCCCCGAGGGTGTCGCCTGCGCGTTTCGCGTCGTCCACCCGCGCGACCAACTCGGCCTCCCGCGCCGGCGCCACGCTGCGCAGCGGCGAGGTGTCGTCGACGCGCGAGAGATCGTCCCAGCACGGCGGCCCGGCGAGCAGCTCGGTCCCGCCCAGGGCGAGCACGCCGGAACGGAGTTCGACGCCGGCCACGCTCAGGAGTTGCCGACACACCGCCCCGGCCGCGACTCGGGCGGCGGTTTCGCGCGCCGAGGCGCGCTCGAGAACGTCGCGCAGATCGGCCTGGAGGCCGTACTTCCAGGCCCCGGCGAGGTCGGCGTGGCCCGGCCTCGGAGTGGTCACGCGCTTCCGCCCGGCCCGCGCCGGATCGACCACCCAGGGATCCATGACCTCGGCCCAGTTCTCCCAGTCGCGGTTGGGGATGGCGAGCAGGAGGGGCGATCCGAGGGTCGTTCCGGCGCGCAGGCCGCCCCGCACCTCGACGCGGTCGCGCTCGATCTTCTGCCTGCCGCCCCGCCCGTGGCCGTGCTGCCTCCGCGCCAGCTCGCGGTCGATGGCCTCGCGATCGAGGCGCAGCCCGGCCGGGATTCCCGACAGGATCGCCACCGTTTCCCGACCATGGGACTCGCCGGCGGTGGTCAGCTCGAGAGGCATGCGCCATGATCGCACGCTCGGGTGCGCGAACCGAAGTGCCGCGGGCGCGCCGACCGCGTCGCCCGGCTTCTCCGCCGACTGCGACGTTCCCTGGGCCCCTTGCGACCCGGATCGGACCGGGCGTATGCTGATTGTGTGAGATACGTCACGTGGGCCGCCGTGGCGATCCTGCTTGCCACCGCCGTCGCCGGCGAGGATCTCTTCCTCCCGATGGTCGCGCAGAAGCAGGGGCAGGATGGTGCCTGGTGGAACACCGAGGTGTGGATCTCCAACCCTGGAGAGACGGCGGGCGGGTACGCGGCGGTGTTCCTGCCCGCCGGCCAGGACAACGAGAACGCCCTCCGCGAAGAGCCGCAACTGGAAGAGGTCCCGCCGGGCGCGACGGTTTACCGCGACGACCTGGTGCCGCAGGGTTCGGTCGGAGCGGTCAGAGTGGTCGTCACCCCCGGCCTGCTCGTCTACGGAAGGGTGTTCAACGCGGCGGGGCGTGGGTCGTTTGGGCAGGGCATGCCGGCATGGTCGCGGTCCGACGCGCTCCAGGCGGGTCAGCCCGCGAATCTGATCGGACTGCGGCGATCGGCGCAGTTTCGGGCCAACCTTGCCCTGCTCAACCCGACTCTCGACCCCTGCTCGGTCCGGCTGAGGCTTCTCGGGCCGCGCGGCGAGGCGCTGGGCGAAGAGGTGTACCAGCTTCCACCCGGCGGACAGGTGCAGGTCAACGACGTGCTGCACGGACTCGGGGTGTCGCGGGGCGAGCACATCCGGGCGGAGGTGGTCGGGGACCAGCCGTTTTTCGCCCTGGCGTCGGTGATCGATTCGCGCTCCGGCGCGCCGACGCTGGTCGTTCCGCAGCGCTGAGGTCGCGCCGGATCCACAGGGTTCGTCTAAGCTAGGCGGATGACCGTGCCGGTAACGCCTCCGTCGAGGGTCAAACGCACGGCATTCGCTGTCGCGGCCGCCTACCTGGGTGTCTCGGCGCTCTACGTCTGGTTCTCCGATCGCCTGCTCTCGGCCGCCGTGGGCGGCAGCGCCGAGGCGCTCTCCTGGGCGCAGACCGCCAAAGGGTGGGCGTTCGTCGCGGCGACCGCGGTGGCTCTGTTCGTGACCGTGTGGCGGCTGGGCGGCCGGGCGTGGAGCGCGGCTCAGTCGGAGGCGGCGCGACACCTCGAGCAGGCGCATCGGCAGGTTCTGTTCGAACACGGGCCGGACGGTGGACTGGTCCTCGACGACGGGCGTTTCACGGTCGCCAACCTGGCCGCCGGAGCGCTGTTCGCCTGCAGGCCGTCGGAGCTGGTCGGCCTCCATCCGTGGGACGTTTCGCCGCCCACGCAGCCCGACGGACGGGAATCCCGGCTCGCGGCCGAGCAGTACATCTCGGCGACCGGGATCGGAGAGGTGACGCGCTTTCCCTGGCGCCATCGCCGCCTCGACGGCAGCGAGTTCGACGCCGAGATCTCGCTCACCGTCCTTCCCGGTACGCCGACGCGAATCGCCGCGTGGGTGCGCGACATCTCCGCGGCGAGCGACGCACGGACGCGGCTCGCCGAGGCCCACGAGCGACTGCGCCTGCTCATCGAAGGGACGCCGAACTTCTTCTTCTACGTCCGCGATCTCGGCGGAACGCTCACCTATGTGTCCCCGACGGTCGCCACGATCACCGGCCGTCCCGCCGAGAAGTGGATCGGCCAGGCCCACTGGTTCATGACCGACGATCCGGCCAACGAACAGGCCGGGCTCGCCTCGCAGCGCCACCTGCGGGGCGAGTTCGACGGCGCTCCGGTGTACGTCGAAGTGCGCCACGCCGACGGGCACGCGGTTCTGCTCGAGGTCTTCGAGTACGGCGTCTTCCGCGATGACCACCTCGTCAAGCTTCAAGGGATCGCGCACGATGTGAGCGAGCGACACCGGATGGGGCGGATTCAGGACGCGCTCTATCGGATCTCGGAAGCGGCGGCTGGGGCGAGGACGCTGGAGGGCCTGTTCCCCGCCATCCACTCGGTAGTCGGCTCGCTGATGCCGGCGCGCAACCTCTACATCGCCCTCTACGACCCCGCCACGGACCTGGTCAGCTTCCCCTACTTCGTCGACGAGATCGACGGGCCGCCTCCGCCTCGCCGCGCCCGCCGGGGTCTGACCGAGTACGTGATTCGCACCGGGGAACCTCTGCTCGCCCTGCCGGAGCGGTACGAGGAACTGACGCGTGCGGGAGAGATCGAGCCGCTCGGCTCCTCGTCGGTGGACTGGCTCGGGGTTCCCCTCAAGACCCAGGCCAGGACCCTGGGTGTGCTGGCGGTACAGAGCTACACCAAGGGCGTTCGGTACGACGCGACGGATCTGTCGATCTTGACCTTCGTCTCCGCCCAGGTGGCGATGGCGATCGAACGCACGCGGGTCGAGGAGGCGGTGCGCACGAGCGAGCAGCGGCTGCGCGACATCGTCGAACACTCGTCCAACATGTTCTACTCCCACCTGCCCGACCACACGCTCACCTACGTGTCCCCGCAGGTTCGGCACTTCCTCGACTGCGAACCCGAGGAGGCGCTGGTCAGGTGGACGGAGTTCTCCACCGACAACCCGGTCAACCGGATCGGCTTCGAGAGCACGCAGCGGGCGATCGACACCGGCGAGCGCCAGCCGGTGTTCGAGCTCGAGCTGGCCGGTCGCAGGGGCAGGAGGATCTGGGTCGAGGTCAGCGAGGCGCCGGTCGTGCGCGACGGTCGCACGGTGGCCGTGGTCGGAGCGCTCACCGACATCACGGAGCGGCGGCGAATCGAGGAGGCGCT
Organism: Acidobacteriota bacterium; assembly: GCA_040754885.1. Lineage (GTDB taxonomy): Bacteria > Acidobacteriota > Thermoanaerobaculia > Thermoanaerobaculales > Thermoanaerobaculaceae > JBFMCD01. Next base: position 14,782 of record JBFMCD010000113.1, on the reverse strand, counting down.
GCGCGAGAGCGAAGAACGGTACAGGGCGCTGGTCGAGATGTCGCCGGACGGGATCGCCGTGCACTCCTACGGACGCGTGGTGTTCGCCAATACGCGTGGCGCCGGGATCCTCGGTTACTCCTCTCCGGAGGATCTGATCGGGCGCCCGATTCTCGACTTCGTCCACCAGGACTTCCATGAGCGGGTGCGCGAACGAGCCCGTCTCGCGCAGGACGACCGCGAGGGCCAACCACTGCTTGCCGAGCAGTTCGTGCGCGCCGACGGCACGCCCGTGGACGTTGAGGTCGCCTCGATCCCGTTCACCTTCCAGGGGCGGTCCGCGGTGCAGGTGGTGTTCCGCGACATCACCGAGCGCCGCCACGTCGAGGAGCACCTCCGACAGGCCCAGAAACTCGAGGCGATCGGCCAGCTCGCCGGGGGCGTGGCGCACGACTTCAACAACCTGCTTCAGGCCCTGATGTCGACGACGCAGCTGCTGCGCGGGGGAACGGCCGACCCCGATCGCTTCGAGGCGACGGTCGGCGAGTTGGAAACGCACATCCGTCGCGGCGCGTCGTTGACTCGCCAGTTACTGCTGTTCTCCCGCCGTGAGGTCACCAAGTCCGACCGGATCGAACTCAACGCCGTGGTCGGGAGCGCGTCCGAACTGCTCCGGCGTCTGGTGCCGGAGAACATCCGAATGGTCGTCGAGCTGGCTGCCGCGCGGCTGTGGGTCGACGCCGACCAGGGGCAGCTCGAACAGGTTCTGGTCAACCTCGTCGTCAACGCCTCCGACGCGATGCCGGCCGGCGGCGTGATCGGGATCAAGACCGGGGACTCCGGGACCGACGAGGCCTGGTTCGAGGTGAGCGACACCGGCCACGGGATCCCGGCCGAGCTGCGGCCCCACATCTTCGAACCGTTCTTCACCACCAAGGGGCTGGGCAAGGGCACCGGCCTGGGCCTGTCCGTCGTCCATGGGATCGTCACGCGGCACGGCGGCCGCGTTGTGCTCGACAGCGCCCCCGGCCAGGGGAGCGCCTTCAGGATCGTCCTCCCGCTCCGGAACGAACCGGTCGCGGGGGAGACGGCGGCGGGGCAGCCGCCGGCGGTTCCGGTCGGGGAAGGCGAGCGGGTCCTCCTGGTGGAGGACGAGGACGGCGCCCGCCAGGCGTTGCGCGAGGCCCTGTCGATGCTCGGCTATCGCGTCACCGACGCGGCGAGCGCCGAGGAGGCGGAGGTGCTGGCGGAGTCCGGCGAGATCGATGTCCTGCTCACCGACCTCATACTTCCCGGCGCCACCGGGACCGAGCTGGCGAGCAGGCTGAAGGCACGATTCCCCGATCTCGAGATCATCACCATGTCGGGCTACGCCGAGGACGAGTCGGTGCGCCGGAGCGTGCGCGATGGCGGCATTCGCTTCCTGCAGAAGCCGTTCGACGCTTCCACCCTCGCCTCGGAACTGCGCGCCGCACTCAATCGGCGCCAGGGAAACGCGTCGTGAAGCGCGTCGCTCGCGACCCCGATCGCCGCCGCGCCGGAGAGACCGGCGGGGCCGAGGACGAGAAGGCGCCGGGCCGCCTCTGCGAGGACGGTGCCGCGGGCGTCGAAGGCGCTGTCGAGGACAATGTGGTCGCGGCGGAGGCGCTCGAGGAGAGCGAGGAGCGCTTCCGCGCGCTGGCGGAGAACTCCGCCGACGTCATCATGCGCTTCGACCGCCAGCTCCGTCACCTGTACGTCAACCGCGCCGTGGAGGCCCAGACCGGCATTGCGGCGGCCGACTTCATCGGCAGGACCCACGAGGAGCTCGGGTTCCCCGCCGACCTGTGCAGGACCTGGGAACACGCGATCTCCGAGGTCTTCGCGACGTCGGCGGCCAGACGGATCGAGTTCGAGTTGCCCTCCGGCGTGTGGATCGACTGGCAGCTCGTCCCGGAGTTCGCGCCGGACGGAAGCGTGCGGGCGGTGATGACGGCGGCCCGGGACATCACCGACCGCAAGCACGTCGAGGACGCTCTCGAACGTCGTGTCGCCGCGCGAACCGAAGAGCTCGGGCGCGCCCTCGCGGCGTTGCAGGGGGAGGTGTTGGAGCGCACCCGCGCGCAGGAGGCGATCAGCGAGAGCGAGGTCCGGTTGCGGACGGTCGTCGAGAACATGCCGGCGATGATGGTCGCCTTCGACGAGAACGCGCGTGTCGTGGCGTGGAACCGCGAGTGCGAGCGGGTCCTCGGCTACTCCGCGGGCGAGGTGATCGGCGAGCCGCGCGCGCTGCAGATCGCCTTCCCCGATCCCCGCTACCGCCGGCAGGTGCTGCGTACCTGGCTCGAGGCGCGAGGGCACTTCAGGGATCTCGAGGTGGAGATCCTGTGCAGGAACGGCTCGACTAGAACGGTCTCGTGGTCGAGCATCTCGGCGGATGCCCCGATCAAGGGGTGGGCGACGTGGGCGCTCGGCCGCGACATCACCGAGCAGCGGCGCGCCGAGAACGCCCTGCGCGAGAGCGAGCAGACGGCCCGGGCCTTGCTCGACGCGCCCACGGACGTGGCGCTGCTGCTCGACGCCGCGGGGACGATCCTCGCCGCCAACGAGCACGCCGCGCAGCGACTCGGAGTTCCGATCGAACGGCTGATCGGCGGCAACCTGTTCGAACTGGTCGAGCCGGAGGTCGCGGCGAGAAGAAGGCAGCGCATCGAGGAAGTGATCGCCACCGGAGCGCCGGTTCGGTTCTCCGACGAGCGCCTCGGCTCGACGTTCGACAACTCGTTCTTCCCTGTCTTCGACGCGCAGGGCAGGGTGTCGCGCGTCGCGATTCTGGCTCGCGATGTCACCGATCTGGTCCGCGCCGAGGAGGCGCGCGCCCGTCTCGCCACCGCCGTCGAGCAAGCCAGCGAGGCGATCGTCATCACGGACGTGCGGGGGGTGGTCCAGTACGTCAACCCGGCGTTCGAGGGGATCAGCGGCTATCGCGCGGAGGAGGTGATCGGCCAGACGCTGGGGATCATCAAGAGCGGGGCGCAGCCGTCCGAGTTCTACCGCGAACTGTGGCGGACGATCCTCGGCGGCGACGTGTGGACGGGTCAATTCACCAACCGCCGTCGCGACGGGACCCTGTACCAGGAGGAGGCGACGATCACGCCGATCCGGGACGGCGCCGGTACGATCGTCGGGTTCGTCGGCGTGAAGCGCGACGTCACGCGCGAAGTGGCGCTCGAGCAGGAACTGCGCGAGAGCCAGAAGGTCCAGGCGATCGGCCAGCTCGCCGGGGGTGTGGCCCACGACTTCAACAACTTGCTCCAGGCGCTGCTCGGCTCGGTCGAGATGCTCAAGGCGCGATCCGGCGATCCCGAGGTGCTGGCGCGGACGATCGCGGAGATCGAGGCCGACGTCCTGCGCGGCGCCGCGCTGACCCGGCAATTGCTGGTCTTCGCCCGCCGGGAGGTCCTCAAACCGCAGCGACTGGACCTCAATGCGGTGGTCCGCGAGATGGGCACGATGCTGCGCCGGCTGGTCAGGGAGAACGTACGGTTCACCCTCGCGCTGGCGGACGAGGCCCTTCCGATCGACGGTGATCTCGGGCAACTCCAGCAGGTGGTGTCCAACCTCGCGCTCAACGCCGCCGACGCCATGCCCGAAGGCGGGCAGTTGGTGGTGCGGACCGGACGGACGCCGGCGGGCGAGGCGTTCGTCGCGGTCGAGGACAACGGCCGCGGCATACCGGACGAGATCAGGGCGAGGATCTTCGAGCCGTTCTTCACCACCAAGGCGGTCGGCAAGGGCACGGGCCTGGGACTGACGGTCGTGCAGGCGATCGTCGCCGGACACGGCGGCCGGATCGAGGTCGAGACCGGGGTCGAGGAGGGGAGCACCTTCTCCGCGTTCTTCCCCGCGCGCGCGCTGCCTCCGTCCGAACCGACGCGCGCGAGTGTGGACCCCCGAGCCGATCATCGCGGCGCGGGCGAGAGGATCCTGATCGTGGAGGACGAGAGCGGAGCCCGCGAGGGTCTGCACGACATGCTCGACGTCCTCGGCTACGAACCTTCGGCGGTCGCGAGCGGCGAGGAAGCGTTGCACCTGGCCGAGGAGCAGCCCTTCGACCTGCTGCTCACCGACCTGGTCCTGCCGGGGCTCCCGGGCACGGCGGTCGCGGCCAGACTGCGCGCGCGCTGGCCGGCGTTGAAGGTGGTGCTCATGTCCGGCTACGCGGCCGACGCCGAGGTGCGCGCCGGCGTGCAGTGCGGCGCCATGCGCTTCCTGCAGAAGCCGTTCGACATGGCGACGCTGGCGCGCGAGCTGCGCGCGGCCATCGGCGCCGGTGAGCCGTCGCGGCCGAACCGCACACCGTGAGCGGTCCGGGTGTTCGCCTCGTCGCGCGCGGGCGGCGTGGGCCGACCGGGCGGTGGTGGACGAACTGCGCGGGCCCCAGAGCGATCGCGGATCACCCCGCCGCGCGGCGGAAGAGATACGCGGACTCGATGAGCCGCGCCGCGGAGCCGGCCCGGCACACCGCGTGCGTGCCGCCCGACCAGATCGTCGCGCCGCCGGTCTCCCCGGCGCGATTCACCGCGTAGAGGGAGAGGTTGTTGCGCGGACGCCCCGCGGCGTCGCGGAGGAACGGGGCGCGCGTCGCCGCGGCGACGCGCTCGAGCGTCGCCAGGCACGCCGCCTCGGGGCTCTTGCCCTGGCGCATGAACTCGACCACCCGGCTGGCGCCGTTGACGATGATGTTGCTCTCGCCGTGGCCGGTCCCTCCCGCCGACCCCGCGTCGGGGTCGCAGTACAGCCCGCAGCCGATCAGCGGCGAGTCGCCGACCCGGCCGGCCATCTTGAAGAACAGCCCCGAGGTCGTGGTGCAGCAGCCGACCGAGCCGTCGGCTCCCACCGCCGACAGGTGGATGGTGCCGTCGGGGCGGAAGTGCGCACTGCCGTGCTTGGCGACGAACCAGCGGATGTCGGGATCCTCCGCTTCCTCGGGCGCGGGCATCCAGTCGTCCTTGAGCGCGGCGTTCTCCTTCCAGTACAGCCAGATCTTGCGGGAGCGCTCGGTGAGCAGGTTCTCCTCGGGGAAGCCGTGCGCCCGGGCGAAGCGCAGCGCCCCGTCGCCGACAAGCAGGATGCGGGTGGTGCGCCGCAGCACCTCGAGCGCCACGCGCGCCGGGTGCTTGATCCGCTCGAGGGCCGCCACCGCGCCGGCGCGCATCGTCGTCCCGTCCATCACCGCCGCGTCGAGCTGGACGACCCCGTCCTCGTTGGGCAGGCCGCCGTACCCGACGGTGACGTCGTCGGGGTCGGCCTCGACGAGTCCGACGCCCGCCACCGCCGCGTCGACCGGCCCGTCCCCGGCGACCATGCGCTCGACCGCGAGCGTGACCGCCGCCAGGCCGTTCGCCGACGCCACGGCCACCGGCCGGACCGGCGGTTGCCGCGCGGGCTGCCCGAGCGCGTTCTCGCCGACGACGGCGGCGGTCGAGGCGGCCGCGGCGACCCCGGCGGCGGCTGCGAGCACGTCGCGGCGACTGAGGGTGGTGTCGTCCATGGGTCCTCCCGGTGCTGCGGAGAGGATAACCCGTCCGTCGTCGGCGCCCACCGGAATTCGCCTCGACGGGGGCACGGGGCGGCGCTACAGTATGGGCATGTTCCGAACGGTGTTGTTCGCCCTGGTCGTGACCGCCGCACTCTCCGTGCACGCCCGCGCCCCACGCTGCGATCGTCTGCTGGTCGGCGGGGTCGTGCACACGCAGGGCGGCGCGCAACGTCTCGAGGTGGCCGTGGAGCAGGGCAGGATCGTGGCTCTGATTCCGCCGGAGCAGGCCACGGCGTGGCGGGCTTCGGCGGGCGAGGTCACCGCCCTCTACGGCGCCCACGTCTACACCGGCCTGACCGAGGGACACGGGCACTTCATCGGCTACGGGCAGACGCTCGAGAAGGTCGATCTGGAGGGCACCGCGACGTTCGAGGAGGTCATCGATCGGGTCCGCCGGGCGGCGGCACGGACGCCGGGGGACGGGTGGCTCCTCGGCCGGGGATGGGACCAGAACGACTGGCCGGAGAAGGTCTTCCCGACCCACCAGCGGCTCTCCGCGGCGGTGCCGGATCGTCCCGTGCTGCTCACCAGGGTGGACGGCCACGCGGTCCTGATCAACGCGCGCGCTCTGGAAGCGGCGGGGATCGCCGCCGGCACCCCCGATCCGCCGGGAGGGAAGATCCTGCGCGACGCCCAGGGGGAGCCGACCGGCGTTCTGGTCGACACCGCGGCCGGCCTCGTCGAACGCTTGGTGCCGAGGCCGAACGCCGCGGACATCGAGCGCTGGGCGATCGCCGCGGGAAGGAAGCTGGCCGGCTTCGGCTTCACCGAGATCCACGACGCGGGGACGACCCGCGAGGAACTCGCCGTCCTGCGCAGGATGCAGGCCGCCGGCACGCTCCCGGTGCGCGTGTACGCGATCCTCGACGGCACGGACGACGGGCTCCTCGACGGCGAATTCGCCGCCGGGCCGACCCTCACCCGCGACGGGATGCTGGGCGTGCGCGCCGTCAAGCTGTACGTCGACGGGGCCCTCGGGTCCCGCGGCGCGTTGCTCTCGTCGCCGTACGCCGACGAGCCCGGGACGAGAGGGCTGCAGGTGACCACCACGGAGCGCCTGGCCGCGGTGGTGCGACGCGCCGGCAAGGCCGGGTTCCAGCCGTGCGTCCACGCCATCGGCGACGCCGCGGTGACACGGATCCTCGACGTGTTCGAGCGCGAGTTGGGCCCGGCCAGCCGCCTTCGCCCGAGGATCGAGCACTCCCAGATCGTTCGGCCGGAGGACGTCGCGCGCTTCGCCGCGCTCGGCGCGATCGCGTCGGTCCAGCCCACCCACTGCACGTCGGACATGCCGTGGGCGCCGGCTCGTCTGGGCGAGCAGCGCACCCCGTGGGCGTACCGCTGGCGTTCGCTGCTGGCGGCGGGAGCCCGCCTTTCCCTGGGCTCGGACGTTCCGGTCGAGAGCCCCGATCCGCGCCTGGGGGTGTGGGCTGCGGTGACACGGCGCCCTCCAGGGGTGACGGCTCACCCCGGGTGGAATCTCGCCGAGGCGTTGACGCCGGCCGAGGCGCTGGCGGGGTACACGACGTGGGCCGCCCATTCCGCGTTCGAGGACGACTGGCGCGGGCGGATCGCACCCGGGTTTGCCGCCGACCTGACGGTGGTGGACCGCCCGCTGGAGCAGGGCGATCCGGCAACGATCTTGCAAATCCGGGTGCTGCGCACGATCGTCGCCGGACGCGACGCCTTCGTGGCAGGGAGCGGCTCGTGAGGAGGTCGACGGTGATCATCCTGCTGGCACTGGCCGGTGGGTGGCCGTGGGGGTGCGGGGGCGACGGCGTCGCCTCCGAGGAGATCCGCTGGACGGCGCAGCGGGAGACCATGGTCCGCACCCAGATCGCGGCGCGGGGCGTGCGCGACGACCGCGTCCTCGCCGCCATGCGGTCCGTCCCCCGCCACCTCTTCGTGCCGCTCGAGGCGCGATCGGAAGCGTACGCGGATCACCCCTTGCCGATCGGCGAGGGGCAGACGATCTCGCAGCCGTACATCGTCGGCCTGATGAGCGAACTGCTCGCCGTCGGCCCGGGCTCCCGAGTCCTGGAGGTGGGGACCGGCAGCGGCTACCAGGCCGCGGTGCTGGCGACGCTGGGGTGCCGGGTGTTCACCATCGAGATCCGCGAGAGCCTGGCCGCCGAGGCGAGACAGCGGCTGGCGCAGCTCGGCATCCAGGGAGTGGACGTCCGGGCCGGGGACGGCTATGCCGGGTGGCCGGACGCCGCCCCGTTCGACGGCATCATCGTCACGGCGGCCCCAGAGAAGGTGCCGAAGCCGCTGCTCGACCAGCTCGCCATCGGCGGGCGGCTGGTCATTCCGGTCGGCGCCTTTTACCAGCAACTGAAAGTCATCACGCGCGAAGCGGACGGTTTCACGGAGCGCGATGTCATCCCGGTCCGCTTCGTGCCGATGACCGGAGAGATCGAGAAGCAGCCCTGATAGCCCGTTGACGGTTGCCCGTTCTCGGTTGTCCGCCAGAGGACGGACTCCGCCTCAGTCCGGGGGCAGGCTCCGGGGCGGCACGACCTCCCCGGAAACTTCGATCGCTCCGCCGCGGTCCGTCTCCCACGCCTTGAACGCGTCGAGGTCCCGCTTCACCTGCGCGAGCACCCAGGACAGCACGACCGCGTCGTCGGCCAGACCGAGGAGCGGCAGGACGTCGGGCACCAGGTCGAGCGGGTTGACGAAGTAGACGAGCGCGGCGAGCGACGAGAGCAACGTGCGCCGGGGTACGTTCGGATAGCGGCCCTTGAGCCAGCTCCACAGCATGCGCAGCAGCGCGGCAAGGTCGCCGCGCAGGCGGCGCAGCGCCCCGGGCTTCCGCTCGAGCATGGCGTCGGCGGCGCCGAGCACCCGCCCGACGGAGCGACGCCGGCGAAACAGTCGCGCGGCCGCGCGCGCCGCTCGCGGGCCCGCGTCCCCGGGGCTCACTCCCGCTCCCAGGGGCCGGTCGAGATGTGGAGCAGCCCGGCCAGGATTCCGAACGCCTCGACCCACGCCGAACCGGTGGGATCTCCCGCGGCGGCGCGCTCCCGCTGCTCGATGAGCGGACCCTCGCGCAGGTCGTGGACGTGGTTCTGGAGCCGCCACAGGTCCACGTCGAACGGCAGCGTCACCGCGAAGCCCGTGACGCCGGCCGCGTGGCGGACCAGTTCCACGTCCTCCGGATTCTCGGCCATGCGGCGGCCCAGGCGTTCGAGCGCCCGCGCGGTCGCGAAGGCGAGTCCCTCGCGGTCGAGCGGAACGCCGTGCTCCTCCGCCTGGCGGAGCAGGGAGCGGGCGCGCTCGAGGTCGATCGGCTCGTCCTCCACCGTTCGCCGCAGCCTGGCGTTGAGCACGACCTCGGCCGCGGCCTGGAACGCGCGCGGCTGCGGCGCGCCCAGGCCGGCGAGGAAGCGCATCAGCGGGGCGTGCTGGTCGAAGAGCTGTCCGTACTCGGTCTCGGCCTCGACGAGCGTGGCGCCGAGGATCTGGTCGAGAATCCGCCTCTGCTCGTCGCGGAACAGCGACCCCAGGGAGTAGGTCAGCCCGGAGAAGTGACGGTCGAGGAGGCGGATGACCTCGGGGACATCGGCGCGCGAGAACGCCTCGCGACACTCGCGCACCATGGCGCGGTACGGTACTTCGTCGAGCGGCTGCACGCCGCACGAGAGATTGTGGTCGCCGAAGTGGAGCACGCCGAAGGCGAGACGCGCCTCCTCGAGGGTGAGCCGTGACCCGACGCGCAGTCTGCCCATCGCCAGTCGGAGTCTCCCGGCCTGGAGCTGGTGGTGGTCTTCCCGCCGGACCTCCCAGCACCCGGACTCGAAACGGTCGCCGCCGTGGTCGAACAGCGAACTGACGGCGACGTGGGCCCCGACCGCCTTGAGGTCGCGCATCGCCGGCCTGACCAGCCGCTCGTAGACGCCGCGGCCGTCGCGCAGCTCCGGGCGGTTCGACGGCGCGCGCTCGAGCAGGGCGAGGAAGCGCGGCTCGAAGGGCTCGGCCGACAGCTCGCCGGCGAGCTGCATGGCGCGGGCGGCGTACTGCAGCACCTGCACCGTCTCGATCCCGGATACTTCGTCGAAGAACCAGCCGCAGCTCGTGTACATGAGCTGCATGTGACGCTGCATCTCGAGCAGCGTGAGCGCCTCGACGCGCTCGTCCGGCGCGAGCGGCCGCGCCGCGTGTCGGCCCAGGAACGTCCGGGCGGACTCCGCCGAGCGGTCGAGCATCACCTCGATGTACGCGTCGCGCGCGGCGGCAGGATCGGCGAACAGTTCGCCCATGCGCGTCCGGAAGCGCTCGTTCGCCGTGTCGCGCAGCCAGTCGAGCGCCTCGCGCAGCGGCCCGCGCCAGCCCTGCCGCCAGCCGTGGTGGGCGCCGGAGTTGCAGCCGCAGTCGGAGCGCCAGCGCTCGACGCCGTGGCTGCAGCTCCACGAGGTCATCGGCTCGATCTCGACCTCCCGGACCGGAGGGTGGCGCTCGAGGAACGCGCCGTAGTTGGTCAGCTCGACCTCGGGATCGCGCTCGAACAACTCGAGCGCGTAGGCGAGCGCCATCTCGCCGAAACGGTGATGGTGGCCGTAGGTCTCGCCGTCGGTGGCGATGTGGACGAGTTGCGTTCCCGCGCGCGCCCCGTCGAACAGTCCGAGCAGGCGCCGGGCGAACGCATCGCCGCTCTCGAGCAGCCGCTCGAAGGCGACCGCGCGCGACGCCGGTCCATCGTAGAAGAACACCGATATCGAACGCCCGGACGCCAGTCGCACCAGATACGGTTCCTTCGGGTCGACCCGGCCGCCGGAAACCTCCCGCCACTCGCGTTCGCCGGTGCGCCGGACGCGCGCGGCCTGGTGCGGCGCGAGCAGGATGAAACGGAGGTCGTGCTCGGCGAGAAGGTCGAGGGTCTCGAGGTCGACCGCCGTCTCGGGCAGCCACATCCCCTCGGGCTCGCGGCCGAAGCGCCGCCTGAAGTCGGCGAGCCCCCAGCGGATCTGCGTGGCCTTGTCGGCGCGCGTGGCGAGCGGCATGATCACGTGGTTGTACGCCTGCGCGAGCGCCGCGCCGTGCCCGGAGAACCTCGTCCGGCTGGCCGCGTCGGCGGCGAGGATCGCGGAGTAAACGTCGGCCGCGTGGTGCTGCAGCCAGGACAGCAGCGTCGGGCCGAAGTTGAAGCTGATGCGGGCGTAGTTGTTGGCGATGCGCTCGATCCGGCCGCGGCCATCGAGGATGCGCGCCGCGGCGTTCGCCGCGTAGCACTCGGCGGTGACCCGCTCGTTCCAGTCGTGATAGGGGTACGCCGAGTCCTGGATCTCCACCGCTTCCAGCCACGGGTTGTCTCGGGGAGGCTGATAGAAGTGGCCGTGGACGCAGACGAGGCGCTTCATGGTTCGCTCGTGACGCGCACGGGGCCTGGGCGGCTCATCGCGCCCGGCCTACCCGCCTTCCGAGACGAAGAACACCGAGGCGAGCGGCGGCAGGACGATCTCCAGCGTCCACGGCTGGCCGTGCCACGGGCAGCGGTGGGCCTCGACGGCGCCGCCGTTGCCGAGGTTCGAACCGCCGTAGCAGGCGGCGTCGGAGTTGAGGATCTCCCGCCAGGTGCCGCCGCGCGGCGCCCCGACCAGATAGCCGTGGCGCGGCACCGGCGTGAAGTTGCACGCCACCAGCACCTCGCGGCCGTCGGTGCGGGAGCGGCGCAGCCACGCCAGCGTGCTCTGGTCGGCGTCGTTGCAGTCGATCCAGGCGAATCCCGCCGGGTCGATGTCGAGTTCGTGCAGCGCGGGGATCTCGGCGTAGGCGTGGTTGAGGTCGGCGAGCCAACGCCGGATGCCCTCGTGCATCGGGTAGCCGAGCAGGTCCCACTCGAGCGAGCCGTCGTGCGCCCACTCCTGCCAGGGCGCGAGTTCCGCGCCCATGAACAGCATCTTCTTTCCCGGCTGGGCGAACATCGAGCCGTAGAGCAGGCGCAGATTGGCGAACATCTGCCACTCGTCGCCGGCCATCTTGCCGAGCAGCGACCCCTTGCCGTGCACCACCTCGTCGTGCGAGAGGGGCAGGACGTAGTTCTCGGTGAACGCGTACAACCCGCGGAAGGTCAACTCGCTGTGGTGAAAGCGCCGGTGCACCGGGTTGCGCGCCATGTACTTCAAGGTGTCGTGCATCCACCCCATGTCCCACTTCAGGCCGAATCCCAGGCCGCCGACGTACGTCGGTCGGGAGACCATCGGCCACGCCGTGGACTCCTCGGCGATCGTCTGCACGTCCGGGAAGCGCGCGTACACCTCGGCGTTGAAGCGGCGCAGGAACTCGACGGCGTCGAGATTCTCCCGCCCGCCGAAGCGGTTCGGGACCCACTCCCCGTCCTTGCGCCCGTAGTCGAGGTAGAGCATCGAGGCGACGGCGTCCACGCGCAGTCCGTCGGCGTGGTACTTCTCCAGCCAGAACAGGGCGTTGGAGATCAGGAAGCTCGCCACCTCGTGGCGCCCGTAGTTGAAGATCAGCGACCCCCACTCCGGGTGCAGCCCTTGGCGGCTGTCGGCGTGTTCGTACAGGTGCGTGCCGTCGAAGAAGGCCAGGCCGTGTCCGTCGGTCGGGAAGTGCGACGGCACCCAGTCGAGGATGACCCCGATGCCGTGCCGGTGCAGGGTGTCGACGAGGAACATCAGATCCTGCGGCGTCCCGTAGCGCGAGGTCGGCGCGAAGTATCCGGTGATCTGGTACCCCCACGAGCCGAAGAACGGGTGCTCCATCACCGGCAGCAGTTCGACGTGGGTGAAACCCAGATCCCGCACGTGGGCCGCGAGCCGCGGCGCCAGCTCCCGGTAGGAGAACGAGTTGAAGCCGTCGGCCAGATCGCGCATCCAGGAGCCGAGGTGGACCTCGTAGATCGACATCGGGGCGGAGAGCGCGTTGCGCCGCCGCCGCTCGGACATCCACGCGCCGTCCCCCCACTCGTAGTCCAGGTCCCAGACGATCGACGCCGTCTTCGGCGCCACCTCGGAGAACAGCGCCAGCGGGTCGGATTTCTCGACGCGGTAGCCGCCGATCGGCGAGGCGATGTGGAACTTGTACAGCGTTCCCTTGCCGAATCCGGGGACGAACCCCTCCCAGATCCCGGACGAGCCGCGCGGCGTCAGCGGATTGGCTCCCGGATCCCAGGCGTTGCGGTCGGAGACCACCGACACGTAGTCGGCGTTCGGCGCCCAGACGGAAAACATCGCCCCGGACCGCCCGTCGACCTCGAGCGGGTGGGCGCCGAGCTTCTCCCAGAGTCGGAAGTGCGAGCCCTCGTTGAACAGGAACAGGTCGTCGTCGGTGAGCAGCGACAGGCGTCCGGTCATGGCCCCGCCCTCTCCGGGCGCAGCTTCAGCTCGCGCAACTGCGCCTCGTCGACGGTGTTCGGCGCCTCGGTCATCAGGCAGTTCCCGGCGGTGGTCTTGGGGAAGGCGATGACGTCGCGGATCGACTCGCGCCCGGCCATGAGCATGACCAGGCGGTCCACGCCGAGGGCGATCCCGCCGTGCGGCGGCGCCCCGTAGCGGAACGCCTCGAGCAGGAAGCCGAACTTGTGGCGCGCCTCGTCCTCGCCGATGCCGAGCGCGGCGAATACGCGCCGCTGCAGGTGCGGGTCGTGGATGCGGATCGAGCCGCCGCCGAGTTCGACCCCGTCCATCACCACGTCGTACGCCCGCGCGCGGACGGAGCCGGGGTCGGACTCGAGCCTGGCGACGTCCTCCGGCTTCGGCGAGGTGAACGGGTGGTGGCAGGCGTACCAGCGGCGCGTCTCCTCGTCCCACTCGAGGAGCGGGAAGTCGGTGACCCAGAGGAACGCGTGCCGCCCGGCCGGGATCAGGCCGAGGCGCGCCGCCAGGTGCGAGCGCAGCGCGGCGAGCGCCGCGAACACCACCTTCGGGGCCCCGCCGAGCGCGACGAGCAGGTCGTCGGGTCCGGCGTTCGCGGCGCGCAGGAACGCCTCGATGCCGGCATCGCCGAGCGCCTTCTTCGCCGGCGAGGCGTACCCCTCGGCGGTCTTGCGGAAGGTGAGCACGCCGGGCGCGCCGTACGGCTTGACGAACTCCGAGAGCTCGTCGAGCTGTTTGCGGCTGAACGACGAGCCGCCCGACACGACCAGCCCCTTGACCCGCCCGGACGCGGCGGCCGCGCGCAGCACCTCGAACGAACACGCCGCCGCGGCCTCGCCCAGCTCGACCAGCTCCATGCCGTAGCGCATGTCCGGCCGGTCGATGCCGAAGCGCTCCAGCGCCTCGGCGTGCGCGAGGCGGGGGAACGGCGTCCCCGGATCGATCCCGGCGAGCGGGAACACGCGCTGGAGCAGTCCCTCGACCAGGGAGATGACGTCCTCCTCCTCGACGAACGAGGCCTCGACGTCGATCTGGCTGAACTCCGGCTGGCGGTCGGCGCGCAGGTCCTCGTCGCGGAAGCAGCGGGCGATCTGCACGTAGCGGCCCAGCCCGGCCACCTGGAGCAGCTGCTTGAACAGCTGCGGCGACTGGGGCAGCGCGTAGAAACTCCCCGGCGACAGTCGCGACGGGACGAGGAAGTCGCGCGCGCCCTCCGGCGTCGAGCGGGTGAGGATCGGCGTCTCCACCTCGACGAAGCGCATCTCGTGGAAGTAGCGGCGGGCCTCGAACACCACCCGGTCGCGGAGGAGCAGGTTGGCGGCCATCTCCGGGCGCCGGAGGTCGAGGGAGCGGTGGCGCAGGCGCAGTTCCTCCGAGGCGTTGACGCGGTCCTCGATCACGAACGGCGGCGTCTCGGCCCGGTTGAGCACCTCGAGGTCCTCGGCGTGGACCTCGACCTCCCCGGTCGGCATCTCGGCGTTGACCATCTCCGCCGGGCGGGGTCGGACCACCCCGACCACCCGGATGACGTCCTCCGCGGAGAGCGCCGCGGCGGCGCCCTTGAGCGGCTCCTCGGGGAAGAGCACCTGCACCCACCCCTCGCGGTCGCGCAGGTCGACGAAGATGATGCCGCCGAGGTCCCGCCGTCGCCTCACCCAACCGACCAGCTCGATGCGCCGCCCCTCGTCGGCGGCCCGGAGGTCGCCGCAGAAGGGCCGCGCCCAGGTTCCCATCACTCGTGACGTCATCAGGCCTCCGGCACGCGGATTCTAGCCCGGTTCACCCGGGGGCGTCCGGCGTCGTCCGTCGGGGCGCACGCCGGCGCGCCGCGCCTACTTTCCGATCGTCTTGCGCGCGGCGGGCGCCGGCCTCTTCGCAGTCGCCT
>JBFMCD010000112.1:0-9595 GCA_040754885.1 Acidobacteriota bacterium | reverse complement strand
CGTCCCGCCGGCGGGTCAGGCCCCGGCGGCCGCCCCGGCTCCGGCCGGGATGCAGGTCGCGCCTCCCCCGCCGCCGCCCGGGCCGGCGCCGTCCCGGCCCTTCGCCGGGGACGAGCTGCGCGAGCCGCTCTCGATCATGCGCCAGCGCATCGCCGAGCACATGGTCGCCTCGAAGAAGACCTCGCCGCACGTCTACACCCTGTTCGAGGTGGACCTGTCGCGGATCGTGTCCGCCCGCGCCCGCCACAAGGACGAGTTCGAACGCCAGCACGGCATCAAGCTCACCGTCACGCCGTTCTTCCTCAAGGCCGCCGTCGAGGCGCTCAAGGCCTTCCCGGTGGTCAACGCCTCGCTCGACGGCAGCGACATCGTCTTCCACCGCCACATCAACCTGGGCGTGGCCGTCGCGGTGCCCTCGGGGTTGATCGTCCCGGTGGTCAAGAACGCCGAGGAGCTGTCGATCCTCGGGCTGCAGCGCGCCGTCACCGACCTCGCCACCCGCGCGCGGACCAAGAAGCTCCTCCCCGAGGAGGTGCACGGCGCGACGTTCTCGGTGACCAACCCGGGCCAGTT
The DNA here is from genome assembly GCA_040754885.1 of Acidobacteriota bacterium. GTDB lineage: Bacteria > Acidobacteriota > Thermoanaerobaculia > Thermoanaerobaculales > Thermoanaerobaculaceae > JBFMCD01. The sequence continues at coordinate 9,022 of JBFMCD010000112.1, read as the reverse complement.
CGGCGGGCTGGTCGGGCTGCCGATCATCAACCAGCCGAACGTGGCGATCCTCTCCATCGGCAACGTCCAGCGCCGGCCGCTCGTCGTGACCGACGCCGAGGGGCGCGAGGCGATCGCCATTCGCGACGCAGCCTTCCTCGCGCTGTCGTTCGATCACCGCCTCGTGGACGGCGCGATCGCCGACCAGTTCATGGCCCGCCTCAAGGAGGTCCTGGAGGCGGGGCGGTTCGAGATCGGCTGACCGGTCGTCCGTTGCCCGCTGTCCGTTCTCGGTTCTCCGAGAACGGCGCCGGTGTGGGATTCCGCGCGCCGGCGCGCGACCTCCCGACCGGTTTCATGTGTGCCCCCGGCTACTGCCGGCGACCCGAAGCGACGGCCGAATCACTCCCGCTTCTCGAGGCGGCAATCAGTCGCCCGCACCGCGGCGCCTCGCGCGCCCTCGCGCCCCGGCGGCGTCGGGCGGAGTCTGCGCGCGCAACCAGTCGAGCGCGCCTGGGGTCCCCTTCCAGGCATCGATCAGGCCTGAAGCGCAGACCGCGCCCTCCTCGATGCCGCCCACCGTCAGGTGCGCCGCGGACGCATCGGGAATACGGTCACGGCTGAGGAGGAACCGGCGCACATGCGGGTTGCACTCCATCGCCTTCGCCAGCGCGGCGCGAGCGCAGTCGCCATCCCCCTCCCGTCGGAACTCCAGCAGCGCCCACCCCCACGTGGTGGTCGGCAGCATGTCGTCCGGGTACGCGCCCGCGAGCGCGCGCGCCTCGTCGTCCCTGCCCAGCGCGAGGAGCAGCGGCAGCAGCACCTCTCGCACACCCTGATTGTCGTCGGGATTGAGCCGGAGCAACTCGCGGAAGTGCTCCTCCGCCTCATCGAGCCGCCCGACGTCCCGCAGCGAGAGCGCCAGGCCGAGCCGCGCCCGCATGTACGGCCGGGTCTCCACAATCCCCCAGAAACGGCCGCCATCCTCGGCGAACGCTTCCGGTCCGAGCGCGCGCCTCCCGGCGGCCTCGGCGGCCTCGTAGCCCGCGACACACTCCTCCGCCGAACCGGCGGTGCGCGCCAGCACGACGTGGGCGTCCGCGCAGTCCGGCCACAGCGTCAGGGCTTCCCTCGCCAGCGTGCGCGCCCGCAGCCCACGGGCGTCGAGGGCTTCCCACGCCAGATCCTGGGCGCGCCGTCGCGGGTCGTCGCTCGGCGGCTCGTCGTCCGGCGACCAGTTCGCCAGCGCGCTTTCGGCGAACGCCTGGACTTCCTCCTCCGAGGAGAACTGGCGTTCATCGAGGAGGCGCGAGAGGCCGGCCAGGGCTCGTTCCGAAGTTGCCGGGCCCGGTGTCGGCGGCGACGGCGGCGCCTCGCCGAGCACCTCCGGCAACGACAGCGAGAGGGTCTGCTCCCCGGCCGCCGTCGTCACGGACGCCGTCCACCGGCCGGACTCCAGCTCCTCCACGCGCGCCCGGGCCACGGCGCGGAGCAGGGCCTCGAAGAACGCCAGCAGGCGGGGGCTGGCGCGCCGGACGCGCCGCTTCGGTCCGAAGCACGCCGCCACCGGGATGAGGCCGTCGGGCGAGGTGGGCAGACGGTGGTCGAGCCACAGGTCGTGCTCGTCGAAGTCGACCACCGTCGGTTCGAAGAACGACACCGACCAGATTGCCGCCTTCTCCGCTTCGCCGTCCGCGAGCAGCTCCAGCACTTCGGGCCGGTCGAAGCAGACCATGCCGAACTCCTCTCCACCCCCGCCCATCACGACCGCGTACTTCACCGCCGGGTCGGGGACCGCCGAGTCGACCCGGATCAGGTCCTCGTCGCACAGTTCCCGCCACGGCGCCGCGGCGAAGAACTCGACCGCCGCCGTCGCGAACGCCCGCAACTCCTCGACGCCGACTCCCGGCGCGACGGTCGGGGGCGGCAACTCGCTCCCCTTCGACATGGCCGCACACATCGCGGCGCGTGCCTCGGCGAGGTCGTCGAGGCGCTCGCACACTCGGATGACCGGCCGCCCATCGGTGAACTCCTCGCGAAGCGCCTCCGCGACCGACGCGTCGTCCACCTCGACGACACCGGGCAACTCCGTGCGGATCGCCTCCAGTGCGCGCACCGCCTCGACCGCGAGCCGGGGTGTGGCAGCCTCGGGCGGCTGGACGTCGCTCGGTGCGAGAAGACCCGTACCGCGGCTGACCGCGAGACCGCCGAGCGGCCGAAACGGCGCCATTCCCTCCCGACCCTCGACCCACATCGGCAGCCGCACGAGTCCCACCTGCCAGGTGTCCTGCTCCCCTCGCCGGATACGACGGACCGGAACGATCTTCGGATTCGCCATCCGCGCACACTATGACGCCAGGCGCTCCCTCGCAACACCCGCACCCCGCCGGCCCCTCCACCGCCTTCCCGCCGCGCCTCGGGTGTCCGCTGCCCCGCGCCGCCGCGCGGCGCGCGACTTCTCGCCGATCGCCCACGCCGCCTGCCGCGATAACGCAATAACGCAAGCCTGACACCTCCTCCTTGACCACGGCGATCTCCGGGCATAATGTGGAATCACGAAGTCCGGAATGCGCCGCAAAACGGAATTACGCAGTCGGTTCTTCACGCCGCCATCGGGCAGTTTCTTCCTCTTCGGGCCGAGGGGCACCGGCAAGACGACCTGGTTGCAGCGGTCGTTCCCAGACGCCCTGTTCGTGGACGTGCTGCTGCCGGAGGTGCACAGGACCTTCGGCGCTCGCCCCGAGCGACTGGCGGAGCTGGTGCGCGGAAACCCGGACCGCACGACAGTCGTGGTGGATGAAGTGCAGCGGCTGCCGGCGCTGCTGGACGTGGTCCACTCACTGATGGAGTCGGAATCCGGCCGGCGATTCGTGCTCACCGGGTCGAGCGCCCGGAAGCTGCGCCGCGCGGGCGTGAACCTCCTGGCGGGGCGGGCCACCTACCGCACGCTGCATCCCTTCATGCTCGGGGAAGTGCCCGACACCACGCTGGGCCGGGCGCTGGATGTGGGGCTGCTGCCGCTGGTCCTGGGTCACTCCGACCCCTCGGACGCCCTGCGCGCATATGCGGCCCTGTACCTGCGCGAGGAGGTCCAGATCGAGGGTCTGGTGCGGCAGATCGCGGACTTCGCGCGGTTCCTGGAGGCGATGAGCTTCTCCCACGGTGCGGCCCTGAACATCGCCGACGTCGCGCGCGAGTGCCAGGTCGAGCGGAAGACGGCGGCCGGGTACCTGCAGGTCCTGGAAGACCTGCTGCTGGGATTCCAGGTGCACGTCTTCACGCGCCGCGCACAACGCGCCGTCACCGCGCACCCCAAGTTCTATTTCTTCGACGCGGGCGTCTACCTCTCCCTTCGGCCTCGCGGTCCCCTCGATCGCCCGGAAGAGATGGGCGGCCCGGCGCTGGAAGGGCTGGTGGCCCAACACCTGCGCGCATGGATCGCCTACGGTCACGAGCACGACTGCGAATTGACCTTCTGGCGAACTCGCGGCGGCGTGGAAGTCGACTTCGTGGTCTACGGCGCGTGCGGGTTCTGGGCCATCGAGGTCAAGAACACGGCGCAGATACGCCCGCCGGATCTTCGCGGACTGCGCGCCTTCCGCCAGGACTACCCGGAGGCCTCGTTGCTCCTGCTCTACCGCGGCCGGGACCGCCTGCGCATCGGCGACGTGCTCTGCGTGCCGGTGGACGAGTTCCTGCATGCCCTGCACCCCGCACGCGGACTCCTGGCCGGCTTCGAATAGAACTGTGTAGGCGCCTGGCACCGCGGACGTCAGTGCATTCACTCCGGCCTCCGGCGTCCCAGCCCTCCGTTCGAGCATCGCCTCGCGCAGTTGAGCCTCGTCCGGCGCGCGCGCCAATCCGCGCGCCCGCGCAGGGCGCGACATGCCGAACGCCCACGCCGCCTGCCGCGATAACGCAAAAACGCAAGCCTGACACGACTACGGGGACTTGACGCGGCGCACTCATCGAGGGATAGTACTACCCGCGGTATCGAATGGCGCGAGCCGAAAACGCCGACTTCGCCCCAGGCGGGAGGGTGTGAAGCGTAGTGGCCAACACCGATATCGAAGCCACGATCAGCGAGCTGAGGCGGAGACGGAATGGCCTTGGGTACGGCGACCTTGTCAAGCTGATGGAAAGAGCGGGCTGCATCGTCAAACCGACCCAGGAAGGTTGCCTCGTGCGTCACCCGGAAGTCCGTGGCGACATGGCGACCGTCGCAAGGCCGCATGGAAGGGCGGCCGGGAACAAGGTGAAGGAACCATACGTCAAGAACTGCATCAGGCTTCTTGAGGACGTTCAGGAAGGGTAGGGACGCTCGTGAAGAGTATTTCTAAGGCGCAAAAGCACGGCCAGAAGCTCGGTTACCCCATGAGGGTCAGCCAGGTGCCAGACTCCGGCGAGTGGGTCGCTGAAGTCATCGACCTGCCAGGCTGCATCGGAGTTGGTGCAACGGCGGAAGAGGCGGTGGAAACCGCGTCGGCGGCGGTGCCCGAATGGGTGGCCGAGGCACGAGCAGCCGGATGGGAGGTCCCGACGCCGCACGTCCGAGCCGAAGCCAGTGGCAAGTTCGTCGTGCGTCTGCCTAGGTCGCTTCACGAGCGGCTGCAGAATCTAGCCGACGAAGAGAGCACAAGCCTGAACCAGCTCGTTGTTTGGCTGCTCAGTGAGGGAGTGAGCACCAAGGCAGTCGCAGCCAGACTCGAGAGCCACCTTGCCGCCCTGAAGGAGGCTCAATCGGGTTGCCCCGTTGCTCTGGCGTGGTCTCAGATGCTCGGCAGCGTTGGATTCTCGCCCTCGGGGAAGTTCAATGCCTGGCTCGCGGTGGGTTCCCCGATGACCAGTCCGGAGTTCCCGCCAACAAACTTCCCTTTCTGGCAACTTGAGCCCGAGTCGAATCGGGCAACTGCCTAGCTCCGGAGAAGAGGGAGGACGACATGCCAACACGACGTTCGCAAGCCAAGGCAACCGACTCGTCGGTTGGGCCGCTTGAGAGCTGGGAGAGGTGGGTCAAGGGGCTGGAAATCCGTGAGGTTGTTGCCGACCAGATCTCAATGACCGTGGACCGGGCAGGGTGGCCTGTGGCCGGGTCTACAGGCCTTGAGGTGAAGTACCGCCTGGATCCTCAGTCTGCGGAGGTGGCAGGCAGTGATCTCCTGGTCGGCTTCGCCTTTGAGCTGCGGATCGGACCTCAGAGGAGGTCAGGGAAGGCGCCGCTTCTTCAGCTGCGCATGGCCTACCACTCTCGTTACACCTGCCCAGAAGGACCAGAACCGACAGCCGAAGGCATCGCCAAATTCCACAAGCACTTGGCCGCTGCGCACGTGTTTCCGTTCGTTCGCGCGCACGTCGCGGACCTCATGGGGCGGGCGGGACTACCTCCGTTGATCCTCCCCCTATCGCATCCGCCCACCGCTGCACGGCCTTGACCCGACCGCTCAGACCAACAGCGCAGGGGTCGTGATGACCCGGATGACTGACGCCGGATGGTGAGGCCGAGGGCAGGCTGGACGATTTCATTCCGCGCGCCCGCGCGGGGCGCGACTTCTCGCCGATCGCCCACGCCGCCTGCCGCGATAACGCAAGAATGCGAGCCTGACACTGCCGCAGTCTGCGGCGTACAATGCGCCGACAGCGATCGGGAGCTGGCAAATGGCACGAGGGAAGAGCGGCGGGGGCGAACTCGGGTTCGAGGAGAAGCTGTGGGCCGCCGCCGACGCGCTGCGCAACAACATGGACGCGGCCGAATACAAGCACGTCGTCCTCGGGCTGATCTTCCTGAAGTACATTTCCGACGCCTTCGAGGCCAAGCACGCCGAGCTCGACGCGCAGCGGGCGCAGGGCGCCGACCCCGAGGACCGCGACGAGTACCGCGCCGCCAGCATCTTCTGGGTGCCGAAGGAGGCGCGCTGGTCGCACCTGAAGGCGAGCGCCCCGCAGCCCTCGATCGGCACGCTGGTGGACGACGCCATGGCCGCCATCGAGCGCGACAACCCCACGCTCAAAGGCGTTTTGCCCAAGGACTACGCCCGCCCCGGCCTCGACAAGCAGCGCCTCGGCCAGATCATCAACCTGGTGAGCGACATCGCGCTCGGCAGCGCGGCGGACAAGTCGAAGGACACACTCGGCCGCGTTTACGAGTACTTCATCGCCCGCTTTGCCAGCGCCGAGGGCAAGAGCGGCGGCCAGTTCTACACGCCCTCGCACGTGGTGCGCGTGCTGGTCGAGGTGCTCGCGCCGTACAAGGGCCGCGTCTACGACCCCTGCTGCGGCTCGGGCGGCATGTTCGTGCAGAGCGAGAAGTTCATCGAGGCCCACGCCGGCACGCTCGGCGACATCTCCATCTACGGCCAGGAGTCCAACTACACCACCTGGCGGTTGGCCAAGATGAACCTCGCCATCCGCGGCATCGACGCGCAGATCGCGCATGGCGACACCTTCCACAACGACAGACATCCCGACCTTAAGGCCGATTACGTGCTGGCCAACCCCCCGTTCAACGACAGCGACTGGCGCGGCGAGTTGCTCAAGGACGACAAGCGCTGGGCTTACGGTACGCCACCCGCGGGCAACGCCAACTACGCCTGGGTGCAGCACTTCATCCACCACCTCGCGCCCACCGGGCTCGCCGGCTTCGTGCTCGCCAACGGCTCGATGTCGTCGAACCAGTCGGGGGAGGGCGAGATCCGCAAGGCCATCATCGAGGCCGACCTCGTGGACTGCATGGTGGCGCTGCCGGGCCAGCTCTTCTATTCGACGCAGATCCCGGTCTGCCTCTGGTTCCTCGCCCGAAACAAGAAGAACGGCCGGTTCCGCGACCGGCGCGGGGAGACGCTCTTCATCGACGCGCGCAAGCTCGGCACCATGACCGACCGCGTGCACCGCGAGCTGCTCGACGCCGACATCGCGAAGATCGCCGGCACCTACCACGCCTGGCGCGGCGACAAGCCTGCCCTGAGCGGAGCCGAAGGGGACGCGGGCGAGTACGCCGACGTGCCCGGCTTCTGCAAGCGCGCGACGTTGGAGGACATCCGCAAGCACGGCCACGTGCTCACCCCCGGCCGCTACGTCGGCGCCGAGGCGCAGGAGGACGACGGCGAGCCGTTCGAGGAGAAGATGAGACGGCTCACCGCGACGCTGCGCGAGCAGCAGGCCGAGGCCGCGAAGCTGGATGCCGCCATCGCCGCCAACCTGAAGGAGCTTGGGTATGGCGGGTAGGAAGCCGAAGAGCGTGGCAATCGCCCGTTCCGGCTTCGCGTCGTTGCTCGCCGATGTGAAGGGCCGCATCCAGACCGCGCAAACCCGCGCCGTGCTGGCCGTCAGCTCCGAACTCGTCCGCCTCTATTGGGATATCGGCCGGATTATTGATGACCGTCAGAAGCGGGAGGGATGGGGTGCGGGCGTCATTCCCCGGCTTGCGGCGGGATTGAAGAATGAACTGCCCGATCTGAAGGGCTTTTCCGAGCGGAACATCGATCGCATGATCGCCTTCTACCGGGCCTATCCCACTCCGGCCGAGTTTTCGCCACCGCCGGTGGCGAAATCGCTCCGGGCGGACAAAGTGCCACAGCCAGTGGCGAAATTGCCGGCGACGCTTGTGCAAGAGCCGCTTGCACAAGCCCCCGACTCATTGCTCTGGTTTGTACCATGGGCGCACCACGTTATCCTGATGGAAAAGGTCAAGGACCTCCCCACGCGCCACTGGTACCTGGAACAAACGCTCGCCAACGGCTGGAGCCGCAACGTCCTCGCCCTGCAGATCGGTGCCCGTGCCCACGCCCGGCACGGCAAGGCCGTCTCAAACTTCGCCGCCCTGCTCCCCGCGCCGCAATCGGACCTCGCGCAGCAAACGCTCAAAGACCCCTACATCTTCGACTTCCTCACCCTCACCGAGCCATTCCAGGAACGCGAGCTCGAAACCGGGCTCGTCCGCCATCTGGAGAAGTTCCTGCTCGAACTCGGCCAGGGGTTTGCCTTCGTCGGCCGGCAGTACCGACTCGATGTCGGCGACGAGGATTTCTACGTGGATTTGCTCTTCTACCACCTGCGGCTGCGCGCGTTCGTCGTCATCGAACTGAAGAAGGGCACGTTCAAACCCGAGTACGCCGGCAAGCTGAACTTCTACTGCAACGTCGTCAACGACCGTCTCAAGCATCCGACCGATGCCCCGACCATCGGTTTGATCGTCTGTCAGGCGCGCGACCGCCTGCTGGCCGAGTACAGCTTCGCCGGCATCGACAAGCCGATCGGCATCTCGACCTATGAGCTGACGCGAGCGCTGCCGGCACAGTTGCAGTCGGCGCTGCCGACGGTGGAGGAGATCGAGGCCGAGCTCGAGGCTGAATTGCGGCGGCCACCGAACCCTCGCGGGAGGAAGCCGTGAGCCACACAGAGGCCGCCTGCCTGCCGGAGCCTCGGCGCAGGCACGCGAGGCTCGATGCCGCCATCGCCGCCAACTTCAAGGAGCTTGGGTATGGCGGGTGAGTGGCGCGAGCAATCTCTTGGCGAGCTGACGGAGAACTTCGACGGCATCCGCGTGCCCGTGAAGGAAGCTGATCGGCGCGCGGGGCCGTATCCATATTACGGCGCTTCGGGAATCGTCGATCACGTCGACGGCTTCTTGTTCGACGGTGAATACCTGCTGATCGCAGAAGACGGCGAGAACCTCCGGACCAGAACGACCCCGGTTGCTTTCATGGCGCGCGGAAAGTTTTGGGTGAACAACCACGCCCACATCGTGCGAGGCAATCAGAACGCGGATACCCGATTCCTGATGTACGCGCTCGCGCAAACCGACATCAGCGGTTATCTGACTGGTTCCACGATGCCAAAGCTCACGCAGGGGAACATGAACCGGATTCCCCTGCTGGCCCCGCCTCTCCCCGAGCAACGCGCCATCGCCCACATCCTCGGCACGCTGGATGACAAGATCGAGCTGAACCGGCGGATGAGCGGGACGCTGGAGGCGATGGCGCGGGCGCTCTTCAAGTCGTGGTTCGTGGACTTCGACCCCGTCCGCGCCAAGGCCGAAGGCCGCGAC
>JBFMCD010000111.1:0-9417 GCA_040754885.1 Acidobacteriota bacterium | reverse complement strand
CTAGCGTCCGGTGGACGGGAAGACGGCGCGCGCCGCGGCCAGGGTCGAGCGGAACCCGTCGGCGTCGCCGGCCGCCACCAGCGTCTCGAGTTCGCCGAGCGCCTCTCGCGCCGCGCGGTACACCTCCGCCCGGTGCGGGTTGAGCCGCTGGATGTCCAGGTACAGCGCCGGATCCTCGGAGAGCACGGAGACAGCAGTCGCCGCCTGTCGGCTGAACGTGGTGGACGCGCAGCGCGCCAACTCCGCGGGGTCCAGGCCGGAGCGGGTGAGTGCCGCGCCGAACAGCATCCCCGAGAGGTGCGCCAGTCCGAGCAGCCACCCCATCAGGCGATCGTGGTGGTCGAAGGGCATGGCCACCACGTTCGTGTAGGGGTGAACGAGTAGCGGCGCCACCCGCGCGCGCTCCTCCTCGGCGTCGCCCCGGCAGGCGAGGACGAAGGTGAGCGGCTCGTACGGCGACTTCCCGGGCCCGAACATGGGGTGGAGCGACGCGCACGCCACGCCCGTCTCGTGGGCGCGTCGCAGCGACGCGCGCAGGTGGTCCTTGATCGAGGCGACCTCGACCACCACGCCGCGCGGGCGCCGCGCGCACACCTCATCCAGAGCGGCCGGCGTCGCTCCGAGCGGCACGGCGACGACGATGAAGTCGTAGGCGTCGAGGTCGGCGACCTCGGCCAGGGTCGCCCATCGTCCGGGCGCTGAGGCCAGCCCGGCCCACGCCGGGTCGACCGCCTCGACGCGATGACCCACGAGGGAGAGAAAACTCGACAGCCATCCCCCCATTCCTCCGCCACCGCCGAGGATGAGAACGTGCCGCCCGACACGACGTCGGCTCTCGACGCCGACCCGATGCTGCCGCTCGACCGAACCGGCGATGATCGCCTGGAAGATCTGCTCCATCACCTCGGCCGACACGCCGCAGCTCTCGGCGTACTGGCGCGCTCGCGTCAGCACGCGATCCTCGACGTCGCGGACCACCACCGGAGCGCCGCTCTCCGCCTTCAGCCGACCGACTCCGGCGGCCAGGTCCATGCGCCGCCGCAGGAGTTCGAGCAGGGCGCGGTCGATCTCCGCGATCGCGTCGCGCAACGTGGCTAGTTCGCCACCCATCACCGCCTCCTCGCCGACGGCGGCCGGAACAGCCGCACCTCGGCCGACCTGCAAGCTAGCACGAGGCACCGGCAATGGGTCGAGGGTCCCCGGGACCCTACACGGGCACAGGGCACGACCGGCGGCGCTCAGGACGAGGTGCCTGCGCGACGGTTGCGATTCGTCAGCGAGCCGTCCCGGTGTCGGGCATGGCCGTGCCCATCGCCCGAGTACTGTGGACCCTGCGCCGCACGCGGCGCAGCGCCGGAGATTCGGCCGGCCACGTCGCGAGAATCGCCGGTATCCAATCGGCCGAACCGCGAAACCCGGCCTTCTGTTCGATGTGGATGAACGTCTCGACCCGCGAAGCCGGGTCGTCGGAGCACACGCGGTCGAGCGCCACACCCCCGATGAGCCGTCCCGCCACGTTGCTGCCGCCGTCGTGGGTGCAGCTCCCGCCGTCCAGGGTAATCCGCCACGTCGGGTGGTCGGCGAGCACCCTGGCGCGCAGGGTGTGGACGATGTCGGCGGCGGCCGGCGGGACGCGGTACTCGCCGTGCGAGACGAAGACGTCGGTCTCGGGACACGGACTCGAGCCCAATCCATGGAACTGGATCTGGTGCCACTGTCGCCCGCCGTAGTGGGCGATCAACGCCTGCGTACCGGCGAGAAACATCAGATCGGCGTTGTGCGCGGCGTCCGACTCCTGGTAGCTCGGCTGGCAGGCGCTCGCCCGGGCGGACGCGTTGCGGTGCGTTCCGGCCATGAGCAAGCTGCGCGCACCGACCGCGCGGAACACTTCGATCCCCTGCACCCGCGTGTCGAGGTCGTAGATCGGGTGGGGGATGGCGATGGACAGCTCGCGCGATGCCGCGTGATCGACGAGGAAGGTGCCGAACCCGCGGTCCACCATACCGTCGCCGTCGCCGTCCGCGACCTCCATGAGCAGCGCGTAGGTGCGCCCGTTGCCTCCGTCCACGAACGGCCCGATGCTCATGATCCCGCGCAGGCTCTCCGGAAGCGCAGGGCTCGTCTGACCGGCGAGCATCGCGCCCATCACCCAGGCGAGGTCGCTCAACTGCTGGGCGGACGGCTTGACGAAGCCGTCGTCCGCCTCGCGCATGTGGTCGCGCACGCAGGCGATCAGATGGACGAGGTCGGCGCTGGCGGCGCAGTCCACGGTCGTGCCGGAGACGGGAACCGCCACCACGACCGCGGCCAGCGCCGCGCTCGCCAAGACCCGGGCCGATCGACGTGCGTTCATCGCGGTTCTCCCCCGCCCTCTTACCCGATACGCCGGGAAAGGACAACCGTCGCACCGGCCGGAGCACGACGGCCCTGGGCCGGCCTGGCGGGGGCCCAGGCCGGTCCGGCTTCGGGGGCGGCTTCCCCGTCCGCGCGGAAGTCTCTATCCTCCCGGCTGCGTGGCGAACCCGACAGTAAGTTCCGAAGGACGTTCCGCCCCCGGTTCGGGGGGAGTCACCCTCCACAGGGCCGACGCGGCGAAGGCCGCTCGAGGTCCGGGCGCGAGGCTGCTGATCGGCTGTCTGCTCGTCGTGGCCGCGGCGTCCCAGCTCGCCTCGCTGATCCAGCGCTCCGGCGGCCGGGTCCAGGTCACGGGCATCACGATCCCGACCCAGAACGGGCAGTGGGTGGCCGCGGACCTCTTTCGCCCGCGGTCGGCGACGAAGGACGACCCCGCCCCGCTCGTCGTCGTGGTCCCGGGCTTCCAGCGCTCAAAGGAGTCCCAGGCAAACATCTCGCTCGAGCTCGCGCGCAGGGGCATCGTGGTCATCGCCATCGACCCCTACGCGCAGGGAGACTCCAGCTCCTCGACGAGCCTCCAGGCCGCGACCACGGAGGGGTATGGGATGTTCGCCGTGGTCGACTACGCCGCCACGACGGGCAACCTGAACTACGTCGACACGACGCGCATCGGAGCGACGGGGCACTCGGCGGGGGGCAACGCGGCGATCCGGGGCGCCAGTCACTTCGGGGCGGAGGCCCGTGGAACCGGGCGGCCGAGCGCGCTGCACTCGGTTTACGTCTCTGGCTATGTCCTGACGCTGACCGACAAGGTGCTGAGCCGGGTGCGCTCCAACCTCGGCCTGAGCTACGCCTATCACGACGAGGGCGCCTACCGCAACGAACTGAAGAACGGGGACATGCGCCGCGCCCCCGAGGCGTTGCGCCTGGTCAGGTCAGGGCTCGCGGACGAGCAGGCGTCCGCCCTCGAGGAGGTGGAGATCGGCCGCTACTACGGCGACGCCGCGAAGGGGACGCTGCGCGTCGTCCACAACGAGCGCGTACTCCACCCGCTCCAGCCGTACAGCATCGAGGCAATGGCGAACCAGATCGACTTCTTCGTCCGCGCCTTCGGACTCGCCGGCGCCGCGCCGGGGAGCGACCAGATCTGGTACTGGAAGGAGATCCTGTCGCTCGCGGCGCTGCTCGCCGCGTTCGTGTCCCTGGTGCCGCTGGGGCAGGTGCTCCTTGCCGGCGTGCCCGCCTTCCGGACGCTCGTCCACCCGCTGCCGCCGCCGCAACCGAGACCCAGGGGACGGGGCGTCGTCCTTTACTGGACCCTGTTCGCGGTCGGCGCGCTGATCGCCTGTGTGTCGTACATCCCGATGACCGAGCTGTCGCAGAAGCTCTTCACCGCCGCATCCGCGCGCGCGCAGACGTGGTTCTTCCCGCAGCGGATGAACAACGGCGTGATGCTGTGGGCGCTGCTCAACGGGTTCGTCGGCCTGCTCATCTTCGCGCTCGCCTACCGCTTCCACGGGCGTCGCAATGGAACCCGCACCGAGATGTGGGGGGCGAGCGCGACCGGGAAGGAACTACGGCTGACTCTGCTCCTCGCCGGCACGCTCGGCACGTCGTTTTTCCTGCTCGTCTTCACCGTGTACTACTTCTTCCACGTGGACCTCAGGGTCCTGTTCATCGGCGTGCGTCCGTTCCGCCCGGCGCTGCTCCTCCTGCTCGCGGTGTACGCGCCGATGTTCTTCCCCTTCTTCCTGTCCAACTCACTGCGCGTCAACGGCGCCATGCGACTTGACGGCGACCCAGAGTGGAGGAGCATGCTCGTTGCCGGCATCGCGAACTCGCTCGGTCTCCTGCTCATCATCGTCGTCCAGTACGCGACGTTCGCGATGACCGGGACCGTGCGCTGGACCGAGGGGTGGCTGTACGTCAACCTGCTCTTCGCCGTCGTGCCGATGATGTTCGCGCTCCCCTACTTCAACCGCCTCTTCTTCCGCATGACCGGCAGGGCCTACCTCGGACCGATGACCGCGTGCCTGGTGTTCATCATGATCCTGATTTCCAACACGGTGTGCTACATCCCCTTCTGAGGACCAGCGCGCCCCGCCGTGCACCCGAAGAGGGCGCGGTGGGCCCGCGCCTTCCTGATCCCCTCCACCAACCGCCCGCGACCCGCCGTGTAGACTTGTGCGGCGGCGCCATTGTGCCGGGGAGGTCGGTGTGATGCTCCTTGTGGCGGTCATCCTGGCGGCGAGCGCGGTTGTCCCGGCCGCCTCGCCCGACATCGTCGACACCATCCTGACGGACGAGGACAGCTTCTACTACCTCGACGCGAAGACGTACCCGCGCGGCGACGCCAGCCTGCCGATCGGCGTGTTCGACTCCGGCACCGGGGGACTCACCGTGCTGCGCGAGGTCGTGGACTGCGACCGCTTCGACAACGCCACGCGCGCGCCCCGTCCCGGCGGCGACGGGCGCCGGGACTTCGAGAGCGAGTCGTTCGTCTACTTCGGCGACCAGGCGAACATGCCCTACGGCACCTACCCCGAGGAGGGGAACACCGCGCTGCTCGTCGAACACGTCATCAAGGACGTGCAGTTCCTCCTCGGGACGCGCTACTACAGGTCGGGCACGACCGGACCGTTCCGTGGCGACAAGCGGCCGGTCAAGGCGATCGTCATCGCGTGCAACACCGCCACCGCGTACGGCATCGAGGAGATCCGCAAGTTCCTGCTCCGCGCCGGACTCCTGCTCAAGGTGATCGGCGTCGTCGAGGCCGGGGCCGCCGGGGCGCTCGACACCCTGGCCGGGGACCAAGACGCCACCGTCGGCGTGCTGGCCACCCTCGGCACCGTGCAGTCGCAGGCGTACCCGCGCGCCATCGAGGCGCTTGCCGCCGGACGGGGGGGCAAGGGCCGCCTTTCCGTGGTCCAGCAGGGCGGCATCAGCCTGGCTGGCGCGATCGACGGGCTGAAGGAGTTCGTCGATCCCGACGCCCGGGCGCCGCGCCCCGGCTATCGGGGCCCGTCGCCGGATCCGGCGCTGCTGTCCCGCTACGGCTTCGACTGGGAGAAGGTCCTCCACGAGGGGCCGCGCGGGGCGCCGCGCAACGTCCAGCTCAACTCGGTCGAGAATCACGTGGCGTACGAGACGCTGTCGCTGGTCGAGCGGGTCCGCCGTACGCCGGGGGCCAGACCGCTCTCGACCGTGATCCTCGGCTGCACGCACTACCCGTTCGTCGCCGATCTCTTCCGCAAACACCTCGCGCGGCTGTACGACTACACGGAGAACGGCGAGCACGTCTACCGGCCGTTCCTGGCCAGGGAGGTCACGCTCGTCGACCCGGCGGTGATCACCGCGACCCAGCTCCACGAGTTCCTCGTCGCCAACCGCCTGCTCGCCGGCGGGCCCGCCGCCGGCAGCGAGTTCTACGTGAGCGTTCCCAACCGGGCCGACCCGAGCGTCGAGGTCGACGCGAGCGGGGCGTTCACCTACCGCTACAAGTACGGGCGGAAGCCGGGGACGGGGCAGGAGACCGTGCGGGTCGTGCCCTTCTCCCGCCGCACGATCCCCGCCGACACGCTCACCCGCCTGCGCGCCACGACCCCCTCGGTGTGGGAGATGATCGTCCGCTTCAACGCCGCCAGCCCGAAGCTCTCCGACCTGCCGGGCGACGAACGAATTCGCTGAGAGGTCGACCATGAAGCGACTGCTGCCCGTCGTGCTCTTCCTACCGTCCGCGCTGTTGGCGGCCGACTACGATCTCCTGATCAGGGGCGCCCGCGTCGTGGACGGCACCGGCAGCCCGTGGTTCCGCGCCGACGTGGGGATCAGCGCGGGACGGATCGCCGCCGTGGGCTCGCTGGGCGACGCCTCGGCGACGCGCGTGATCGAGGCGCGGGAGCTGGTCCTGGCCCCCGGGTTCATCGACGTCCACACGCACCTCGAGGACCAGGTCGAGAAGCTGCCGGACGCCGCCAACTACCTGCGCGACGGCGTGACGACGCTGGTCACCGGCAACTGCGGCGGCTCGAGGACCGACCTCGCCGCGTTCTTCGCGCGCCTCGAGGAGCTCGGCCTGGGGCCGAACATCGCCTCGCTCGTCGGGCACAATGCCGTCCGCCGGAAGGTGATGGGATCCGAGAACCGGCGCGCCGAGGCGCACGAGATCGCCGCCATGCGCGAACTGGTGGACCGGGCGATGCGGGACGGCGCGGTCGGCCTCTCCACCGGGCTGATCTACGTGCCCGGCACCTACGCCGGCACCGAGGAGGTCGTGGCGCTCGCCGAGGTCGTCGCCCGCCACGGCGGGGTCTACGCGACGCACATGCGCTCGGAGGGGGTCAAGATCCGCGAAGCCATCGAGGAGGCGGTCCGCATCGGGCGGGAGGCGCGCGTCCCGGTCGAGATCTCCCACTTCAAGGTCGCGAGCCCACGGCTGTGGGGGCGGGCGGAGGAGATGATCGGCCTGGTCGAGTCGGCTCGCCTCGATGGCATCGACGTCACGGTCGACCAGTACCCCTACGAGTGGTCCTCCACGGGTCTCGACACCACTCTCCCCTCCTGGGCGCGCGCCGGCGGCAACGACGCCCTGCTCGGACGGCTGCGCGACCCGGCCGTGCGCGAGAAGATCGCCCGCGAGATGGCGGATCAGCTCAAGAAGGACGGCAGCAGGGACTTCTCCTACGCCGTGGTCGCGCTTCACGAGGCCGACCACTCGATCGAGGGCAAGAGCATCACCGAGATCAACCGGCTGCGCGGCCGCAAACGCGGGGTCAGGCACGAGATCGAGACGATCCTCGAGTTGATGGAGAAGGGCGGCGCCAGGATGGTCTTCCACAAGATGAGCGACGGCGACGTCGAGACGATCCTGCGCTACCCGAACACGGCGGTCGCCAGCGACGGTCACATCGTCGAGCACGGTGTCGGGGTGCCGCACCCGCGCTCGTACGGGACCAACGCCCGGGTCTTCGCCGAGTACGTCAGGAAGCGCCGCATCCTCACGGTCGAAGAGGCGGTGCGCCGGATGACGTCGCTGCCCGCCCGCACCTTCCGGATGCACGACCGCGGCCTGATCCGCCCGGGGTTCGCCGCCGACCTGGTGCTGTTCGACCCGTCCCGCGTCGCCGACACGGCGACGTTCACCTCGCCGCACCACTACTCGGAGGGGTTCGCGCTCGTGCTGGTCAACGGCGTCGCCGTCGTCGAGGATGACGCCGTGACGGGGGCGCGCCCGGGACGCGTCCTGCGCCACCGCGACTAGACACCTCGGAGGAGAGCGCGATCGGATCGCCTCGCGGACCGCGCCCAGCCGCTCGGCGGCGGCGTTCGGGCCTTGCCTTGACTCCCCTCCGGCAGTACCTTGAGACAAGGCTCTTCGGAGGGGGAATGATGAGAAAAGCACTGTTGCTCCTCGGTCTCATCTTGGTGTCGGCCGCGGTGGTCACGGCGCAGTCCGTCCCCACCGCTACGCTGACGGGCAAGGTCACCTCGGACGGCTTCGCCATCCCGGGCGTGAAGGTGACGGTCACGTCGCCGAATCTGCAAGGCACGCGCACCGTCGTGACCACCGGAGCGGGGGACTACATCATCCCCTTCCTCAATCCGGGCGAGTACACCGCGACGTTCGAGCTCGAGGGGATGCAGAAGGTCAGCGAGACGCTGCCGCTGACCGCCGCGCGGACCCACGTGCTCAACGTCGAGCTCAAGCCGGCCGGGGTGGCGGACGCGATCACCGTCACGGCCGAGCCTCCGGTCGCCGCGGCCGTGCAAGCGACGCAGGTGAGCACCAACTTCCAGCAGGACCTGATCGACGCGCTTCCCACCGGCCGGACGATCACGGCTGTGGCGCTGCTCGCCCCGGGCGTGAACAACAACGGCCCCGGCAACAACACCATCATCTCCGGCGCGATGTCGTACGACAGCCTGTACCTGGTCAACGGCGCGATCGTCAACGAGAACCTGCGCGGCCAGCCGCACGGGCTGTTCATCGAGGACGCCATCCAGGAGACGACGGTGATGACCGGCGCCGTGTCGGCCGAGTATGGCCACTTCACCGGCGGCGTGGTCAACACCATCACCAAGTCGGGCGGCAACGAGTTCAAGGGCACGTTCCGCACCTCGCTGACCAACGAGAGCTGGGTGGACAAGACGCCGTTCACCGTGGACCAGGAGGACACCATCAACCCGGTGTACGAGCTGACCTTCGGCGGGCCGTTCTGGCGCGACCGACTGTGGTTCTTCGGCGCCGGCCGCTACGCGGAAACCAGCGACATTCGCCAGACGCGTCCGGGCCTCGCCCGCCAGGGCGACCAGGACGCCAACGGCGTGCAGATCCCGATCGGCACGCAGATCCCACCGATCACCTACCCGCACGGCACGGAGGAGACGCGCCTCGAAGGGAAGCTGACCTACGCCATCAACCCCAGTCACAAGTTGATCGGCTCGTACATCGACGTGGACGCCTCCGAGATCAACCAGACCGGCCAGGTGATCATGGACCTCGACTCCCTGGTCAAAGACCGCGAGACGCCGAACAGCCTGTACGCCCTCAACTACAGCGGCGTGCTCACCGACTCGTTCTTCGTCGAGGCGCAGTACTCGAAGAAGGAGTTCGCCTTCCTCGGCTCCGGGTCGCCGTACATCGACGACCCCGAGCAGGGCGGCTACAAGGGCACGCTGCTCCTCGACCGCGCCCGCGGCACCCGCTTCTGGTCGCCGACGTTTCGCGCCTCGCCGGGCGGCGAACGCCGCGACCACGAGCAGTACACCCTCAAGGGCACGTACTTCCTCTCGACCAAGACCTTCGGCACCCACGAGCTAAAGGCCGGCTACGAGCACTTCATGGAAGTGCGCGACGTCAACAACTACCAGAACGGCTCCGACTACCGCGTCAGCCTGTCGCAGAGCATCGTGCGCGGCGACCAGATCTTCGGCCGCTTCAGCGGCGGCTCGAAGGGGACGCTCACCCGGATCTACTGGTATCCTATATTAACTCTCAGCGACGGCTCCGAGTACGCCTCCGACTCGTTCTACCTCAACGACCGTTGGACGCTCAACGACAGG
>JBFMCD010000110.1:0-27339 GCA_040754885.1 Acidobacteriota bacterium | reverse complement strand
GAAGTAGCGGGCCGAGCGATCGCCACGGTGGGCCGTCGCGTCGCCATGCAGGGCGCCATGAAGCGCGGCGGTTGCCTCGGCGGCGAGGTCCAGGGCCCGGGGGCAGAGATCGTCGAGATCCTGCCGCCGGAGAGCAATCCGGTCCCGGATGAGGGCCGCTCCAGGAGAAAGCGGCGGTTGTGCGGCTTCGTCGGCGAGACGAGGGTTGAAGCGTGGGAAGCGGAGACGCGCGCCAGCCATCGCCGTCAGCCCTCGTTCACCGCGGCCGGGAGCTCAACCGGGCCGAAGAGGTGCTCAAATGTGATCCCGGCCTCTCGCTTGCGGCAGAAGGCGAGGATGGCCTTGGCAGTCGCCAGCGAAGTACCGCTCTTGCCCGAAAGCAGCATGGACACGAAGGCGTCGGAGACCCCTATCTCCTGTGCCAAGTCCTGCTGGCTCAGGTTGTGGCGTGAAAGGAACTTTCGAAGTTCGTCCATGGTCTTTAGCGTCCCTTAACAAGCATGGGGCGGATATTAGCAATTGTCAAGTCCCCCTTAGGGCAGGTAAGCTAGGCTTAATGCGGCAGACGAGCGACAGGGATTGGAGGGAGACGGTCCTTGACCGGATCTCGAACCAACTCCGCGCGAAGGGACTGAAGCAAGTTGACCTCGCGAGAAGGCTTGGGGTGACTGACTCGGCGGTATCGCAGTGGATGGCTGGCCGGTCGGAGCCCAGCTGGTGGGCCCTAGCGGAGTTGTCCCGGATGCTCGGTGTCTCCGCCGACTGGCTGTTGGGCCTCAAGCCCTCAGCCGAACCTGTAGCTCTCTCCATTGAGGCGCCGATTGGGCCGGAAGGCTACGTCGCGCTCCCGTCGATGGAGGATCAGCTCGCGGCGGGCCACGCCATGGTGAGCACCGACCGCTACTCCGACACCTACTACGCCTTCCGGCAGCAGTGGCTCGACTCGAAGCGCATGAAGGGGAAGAAGCTCGTCACGGCCAGGGTCGCACGGACTCACCACGGCGAGAGCATGAAGGACACGATCCAGCCCGGCGCCTTGCTCTTGGTCGACCTCACGACGGTCACGCCCCGCAGCTTCCGGCCCCGCGGAATCTATGTCGTGCGGGCTCCAGGCGAGGACGGAGGAGTCACCGTCAAGAGGGTTGTGCTTCGACCAGGCCGGGCCATCTGCATGTCAGACAACGCGGCGTTCGACCCGTTTGCCATCGACCTCAGCGGAGAACTCTCGAGCGTGCTGGTCGGCCGCGTCGTCTGGTGGGGAAACGAGGACCCGTAGCGGGGAGTGCGTCGCGCGCTCCCGGTGATCCTAGGGAGGGCACATGGAAGAGACCACGTTCTTCGAAGATCACAACGTCAAGGTCACAAACGCGAGACTCATCTCCTTCGGCAAGACCTACGCCATGAACGCGCTCGTCTCGGTGAGGTCCGACACACAGAAACCGAGCTTCGGCGGTGCCGCCGTGCTCCTGCTCTTTGGCATTCTCGCGCTTGTGATCGGTCTATCAGCCGGGGAAACAGGCGTCGGAGTGGTCGGCGCCGGGCTCATGTTGGCCGGAATCCTGGTCGCCAGGAGCAAGAAGCCCACCTACAGGCTCTTCGTCACCACGGCCTCGGGCGAGGTCGAGGCCTTGTCGAGCAAGGACTGGGGCTATCTGTCCAAGGTGCTCGAGGCTGTCAACAACGCGATCGTTGCTCGCGGCTAGTCGGGGCGCGCTCATGCCCAAACCCCGCAAACCCAAGCGGCCCTCCGGCTTCGGCGTCGAGTTCAAGATCACCGACGAGATCGGGGACGGGCCCTTCCCCGAGGTCGTCCTCCTCGAACCACAGGGTGGGCGGACCTTCCCGATCCTCTTCGTGCACTTCGCCGAACCGGCGGGGATCGGAAGCCGGTTCACCTACGAGGGGATCGTCTGGGAACTGGTGAAGGAGAACGAGTCATACGAGGGCCTGTGGATCCCGGGCAAGAACACGAGCTGGGATGCGAGGCCGGTGAACCAGGGAGCGAGGCGCGGTCGTGAAGCCTAAACCCCACGACGAGGCTTGGAAGAACCAGCTCTACTACGGCGACAACCTTGAGGTACTTCGGGAGAAGGTCCCTAACGAAGTCGCTGATCTGATCTACCTCGACCCGCCCTTCAACTCCGCGCGGAGCTACAACCTCCTCTTCAAACAGGTGAAGGGAGAGCCGTCGCCGGCTCAGATTCACGCCTTCGAGGACACCTGGACGTGGTCACCCCTTCTCTATGAGCAGTTCAAGGCTGATCGAAGGAATGCCCGTCTCTTTGACCTTGTGGAGGCCCTCTACCGCTTTCTGGGGGCGTCCGAGATGATGGCATACATCCTGATGATGGCGCCGCGGCTGTTGGAACTCCAGAAGAAACTCAAGGACACAGGCAGCCTCTATCTGCACTGCGACCCGAGCGCGAGCCACTATCTCAAACTCACGCTCGACGCAATCTTCGGACCGACGGGGTTCGTCAATGAGGTTGTTTGGAAGAGAACAAGCGCTCACAGCGACGCACGACAGGGCCTGAGTAGGTTCGGCAGGACGCACGACGTGATCCTCTTCTATGCCCGCCCTCGTAGGCTCAGTTGGAACGTGCAGTTCGCTGAATACGACCCTCAGTACTTGGCGCACCACTACCGCAACATCGAGGAAGGGACTGGAAGACGCTACAAGGACAGCGACCTCACAGCGGCGAAACCCGGTGGCGACACTTCGTACGAGTGGAAGGGCGCCCGACCGCCGGCCGGCCGATACTGGGCCTATTCGCGGGAGAACATGGAGCGCTTTGAGGCCGAGGGCCGTCTTGTCTACAGCAGCGGGGGCATGCCTCGCCTGAAGCACTACCTCGACGAAATGAGAGGCGTCCCAGTCGGGGACGTCTGGACCGATGTGCCACCGATCAACTCGCAGGCTAGGGAGCGTCGCGGCTACCCAACGCAGAAGCCACTCGCGTTGCTCGAACGCATCATCGCTGCGAGCTCCAACCCCGGCGACGTAGTCATGGACCCATTTTGTGGCTGCGGTACCGCGCTTGTCGCTGCCGAGCGGATGGGGCGCAAGTGGATCGGCATCGACATCACCTACCTCGCCATCAACGAGGTGATCCACCGTCTCCGCACCGAGTGCGCCGAAGGCAAGCCGCCAGAGTACCGCCTCCTCGGCTCCCCACAGGACGCGCTCGCTGCTGAGCAGCTGTTCCTTTCGACCGCGAGCCAAAACCACAAGCCATTCGAGCAGTGGGCAGTGACACTAGTCGGCGGCGAGTATCGCGACCGAGGTGGGGCCGACCGTGGCATTGACGGCGTCATCCCGATCTGGGGCTACGACGGTACTCTCCACCGGATTCTGATCCAGGTGAAGGGTGGCAACGCCCTAACTCTCTCCACCGTTCGCGATTTCGCCAGCGTCATCAAGGACAACAACGCCTTGCTGGGGCTCATGGTGTCGATGAAGCAACCGACCCGCGAGATGCAGTTGGTCTGTGAACAGCAGGGCTTCGCAGAGTGGCTTTCAGAGAAGAAGTACCCAAAGCTCCAGATCAGAACGGTCAAGGAACTGCTGGAGGAGCCGCGGCGCCCGTTTGAAGTACCAGACCACGCTCGAGTCCCGCGGCAAGAGGGCGTTGGCAAGAAGGGCGGTTCACAGGGACTGCTCTTCGACGGGTGATCGACCAAGTGGCGATACGGGTCCGAGCTGATCACACGAGGGAGACGGTGGCGTGATGGTGAAGGTGAAGGTCGCGAAGCCGGCGAGTTCCGGGAAGGTCCGTATTCAGTTCACCCAGGACGGGAAGGTCCACTTCCGAGGCGACGCGTCCACGAGGGTGATCGGCAAGGACACCATCATCGTCGCCCTGGTCACGAAGGCTGGGCTGACACCGGAGGCCGCGAACGCCGTCTACGCAGCTCTCTTCGGCGTCCCGGATGGACTCCTAGCAGCCGAGTTGCGGAAGCACAGCAGGGTGACGATCGAGGATGTTGGCGTCCTCACCGACGAGGCGGTCTTCACGGACGGTGACCTGCCTGCAGGCCTCGTCCTCCCCTCAGGCTCGAAGAAAGGGACGCCGAGCTTCGGTCCCCTGGCCATCCGAGACTCTGATCAGATTGCCAAGAACAAGGATGATCAGATCCCCAAGAACAAGAAGGTGGCGAAGATCGCGACCGTTGAGGTCAAAGCGCCGAAAGGCCGCCAAGGGGGGCGCAGGGGGGGAGGCATTCTGTGACCCTGGCTGACATCCGCAAGGCGTACGCCGAGCGATCGAAGTCCACGAGCGACGTCAGCCGCCAGTTGGGCTTCGCCGGTCTCGGCCTCGTGTGGATCATGCGCACCGGGGACGGGGGTCTCGATGCGATCCCGGGCGTGCTTCTACTCCCGGCCGCACTCCTCATCCTCGGGCTCGGCCTGGACCTTGCCCAGGCCGTCTTGAGTACCGCCATCTGGGGCGCGTACCAGGGGTACATCACGCGCAAGGGTGTCCCAGAGGAGCTCGACTTCCGCGCGCCGCGGTGGTTCAACTGGCCGGCCGTCATCTGCTTCTGGGGCAAGCTCGTGGCGATCTCGTGGGCCTACGTCCTGATGACCCGCTTCCTCTGGAAAGCCGTATGAGCGTGGACCTCTCGACGTTGCCGGCGGTTTTCCGGGAGGTTCTAGAAGCGCTGACCTTACCTGATCCAGCTCCGCGCAGGACGATCGACAGTGCCGTGGATGCTGTTCACCGGCGCCTGCGGAGTCGGTCGCAGGACGAGATCCGCGTGGCCCTCGACCGCCTCAATGCGCTCGGCCTCACGGCCGTGCCGTATGTACTTGGCATGGTCAGTCCGACTGCGACGGCCCAGCCAAACAAGTGGATAACCGAGGAAGGCTGGGAGGCTCTCGGAATGGTTCGAGGGCAGCCCGGACCTTCGGCCAACTGAAGGGAGAAGGCCTATGCCCCGGAAGCGCGATGTCCATGTAGTTCCTCATGGCGACCGTTGGGCTGTCAAGCGCGAAGGCTCACAGCGGTCGTCGAAGGTCACAGACACCAAGCGGGAGGCAGAAGGGCGCGGGAGGGACCTTGCTCGGAAGAACAAGGTAGAGTTGGTGATTCACAGGAGGGACGGGACGATCCAGGACTCCGATAGCTATGGTCCCGATCCCTTTCCGCCAAGAGACAAGCGGCGTTGACCGCGCCCAACGGACTCACGCTATGACGCACGACCTCAAACTGGATGAGATTGGCAATTGGTCCGAGGTGAAGCTCGAAATCGTTAAGAAGTACGCTCAGGCCTACTCAACGATCTTGTCGAAGAAGGCTCACCTGAGGCACGCATACATTGATGGCTTCAGCGGCCCGGGGGTTCATCTCAAGAAGCTCACGGGGGAGATGGTCAAGGGTAGCCCTCTCAACGCACTGGAAGTCACACCCCCCTTCAAGGAGTTCTTTCTTGTCGACCTCGATGGGGACAAGGTCGAACTCCTGAAGGGGATTGTGGGAGAGGAGCCAGGCGTTCACGTGTTTCAAGGAGACTGCAACAAAATCCTCCTCGAGCAGGTGTTCCCGCACGTGAGGTATGAAGACTACCGCCGAGGCCTTTGCCTGCTGGACCCGTATGGCCTACATCTTGACTGGTGCGTGATCCTCAAGGCCGGATCGATGAAGTCGCTCGAGATCTTCTTGAACTTCCCGATCGCTGACATTAACCGGAACGTGCTTCGCAAAGACCAGTCGACTGTCTTGCCGAGCGACATGGTCCGCATGACCAGGTACTGGGGTGATGAAAGCTGGCGTGAGGAGCTCTTTAAGCCATCGCCACAGCTCTCTCTGTTCGGGGAACCAGACCAGGAGAAGGAGAGCAACGAGGCGGTAGCAGCGGCCTTCCGGGAGCGGTTGCGAGTGAAGGCCGGGTTTACCCACGTTCCCGAGCCGCTGCCAATGAGAAACTCAAAGGGAGCAATCGTCTACTTTCTCTTCTTCGCCGCGCAGCAGCCGGTCGCTGCGCACATTGTGGAAGAGATCTTCACGAAGTACCGCTGACATCAATGTTGGCCCGAGAGGGTTGAAAGAGACCCAAACGTGACCTATGTTGTGGTCAGGAACGCGGGGACGCCAACGTGGCCGAGGGCTCGAGTATTGAGTGGACTGATTCAACCTGGAACCCGGTGACGGGTTGTTCCAAGGTCAGTCCAGGGTGCAAGCACTGCTACGCCGAGCGAATGGCGCGACGGCTGCAGGCCATGGGACAGGCAAACTATCGAAACGGCTTCAACGTGACACTTCATCCGGAGGCGCTTGAGAGGCCCCTCCACTGGTTGAAACCGCAGACGATCTTCGTGAACTCTATGAGCGACCTGTTTCATGAAGAGGTCCCGGTCGAATTCACTGAGCGCGTCTTTTCTGTGATGCAGAGGGCGTCGTGGCACCGGTTCCAGGTGCTCACAAAACGAGCTGACCGGCTCGCCGAACTTGCGGCGCGGCTCCCGTGGCCTGAGAACGTCTGGATGGGTGTAAGCGTTGAGAATGCGTTCTACAGCGACCGGATCGATTCCTTGAGGGAGGTCCCAGCGGCAGTTCGCTTCCTTTCGCTGGAGCCGCTCCTCGGGCCACTGCCGCGGCTCAAATTGAGAGGGATTCACTGGGTGATCGTCGGCGGTGAGTCTGGGCCTGGCGCAAGGCCTATGGAGAAGGCCTGGGTAACCAGCATCCGCGATCAGTGTGTTCGCGCCGGCGTCCCCTTCTTCTTCAAACAATGGGGCGGCGTTCGCAAGAAAGCGGCGGGGCGAGTTTTCGACGGTCGCACGTGGGATGACATGCCGCAGCAGGACGTTCCACAACGTTCTCTGGCTGGGTTTGCCTAGCACCCGGTGCGGCACTTGCGCTCGCGCCCGGAGGCCCTCAACGTCGTTCCATGGCACGACGACGCGCACCCGGCGAAGGCTCAATCAGGAAGAGGAAGGACGGACGGTGGGAAGCGGCGATCACCGTCGGCCACACCGCGCAAGGCAACCCGAAACGCCGGTTCGTCTACGGACGCACCCGTGGTGAAGTCGTTGACAAGCTCCAACAGCTGACCGTCCAGGCTGCGACGCGAGGACTGGCGGCGCCGAGCGGCATCACCGTCGCCGAATACCTCGCGCACTGGCTGCAAGAGAAGGCCGAGAGCTGCGCGTCGACAACGGCGCAGAACTACCGCTGGACCCTCGAGCGCTACGTGCTGCCTGGAATCGGCAAACGCCGGGTGCAACGTGTGACGCCGCTCGAGATCGACGCACTACTGCAGGACCTCGCCAGCGGCCGCGCGGCATGGCTAAGGCCGCCGGCGGATGAGAGCCCGGCGGCGGCCGCGCGGCGCCGGCGGCGAGATCCGGAAGGCAAGGTCGGCCCGCGAACGGTGCGCTACGTTCGCGCGCTTCTCCATACCGCCTTCGCCAGGGCGGTCGAATGGGAAGTCCTCCAGCGCAACCCTGTGCTGATGCCGAAAGGGACGCGCAGCCGAAAGGGCGCCGCGCCGCCCCGGGTGTGGAGCCTCGAGGAGGTCCGCAGCTTCGCCCAGGTGGCGCGCGGCAGCCGGTACGCGGCCGCGTACTACCTCGCCCTCGTCGAGGGGCTACGCCGCGGTGAACTGCTCGGCCTGCGGCTGAGCGACCTCGATGGTGAGACCGGGACGCTTCGGATCGAGCGGCAGATCGTGGTGCTTGCCGGAAGGCCGGCCGAGCGCCCACCGAAGACGGACAACGCCCGGCGGATTGTCCACCTGCCGCCGAGCGCGATCGCCGCCCTCATTGAGCGTCGCGGCGACGTGGAGCATGAGCAGGAGCAGGCGGAGAAGGCTGGCGTCTGGAAGGGCGGGACTGACCCGTACTTCTTCGGCACCCACTACGGCACCCCAACCAATCCCCGCAGCCTACTCCGGGACTTCCGGGCGATCACGCTGCGCGCAGGCGTCCCGCCGATTCGCTTTCACGACCTGCGCCACACGCACGCCTCGCTCGCGCTCGCACAACGCGAGTCGCCGGCGTCGCTCGCCGCACGGCTCGGCCACCACTCGCCGGCGTTCACGCTCGAGATCTACTCGCACTTGGTGCCCGGCCAAGAGCGGGCCCCGGCCGAGGCGGTTGAGCGACTTCTCGCGGTCCCGCCCGAGCAGACGAACTGAACCGCCATGCGGTCACGATGCGGTCAAACGGCCTTCAGAACCGTTCGGCGATGTGATGTAAGTTGTTGAAAAGAATGGTGCGCCCGGCGCGATTCGAACGCGCGACCTTCAGATCCGGAGTCTGACGCTCTATCCGGGCTGAGCTACGGGCGCACATGGTGGGGTGAGCGAGGGGATTCGAACCCCCGACCTTCGGAGCCACAGTCCGATGCTCTAACCAACTGAGCTACGCTCACCATGCAACTGGCCTGCCTGAGAGGATTCGAACCTCCGACCCGCGGATTAGAAGTCCGCTGCTCTATCCAGCTGAGCTACAGGCAGATCACGAACGGGACCAGGGCTGGTCGGGGCGAGAGGATTTGAACCTCCGACCACCTGCGCCCAAGGCAGGTGCGCTACCAGGCTGCGCCACGCCCCGGCCCATGTGGCTTCCGTGCCAAAGAACCACCCTCCGACGAGGGGCATTCACACTAGCAACAGCCTGTCCCTGCGTCAAGTTAGCGCGGTGGAACGAGGTCCTTCACGCCGGCGTCGGCGAGGCGGTCGGCGAGCACCGCGCGCTGCGCGGCGAAGGCGGCGTCGAGCCCCTTCTCGGCCAGGTCGAGGAGGGTGTCGAGGGCGGCGCGGGAGAATGGTTCCCGTTCCGCGGTGCCCTGGATCTCGACGATGCCGCGGCGCGCGGTCCCGATCAGGTTGAGGTCGACTCCGACCCGCGAGTCCTCCTGGTAGTCGAGGTCGAGCAGCATCCGGCCGGAGAGGATGCCGACCGAGATCGCCGCCACCTGGTCGCGCACCGGCCAGGAACGCAGCACGCCCTGCTTCTTCAACTGGCTGAGCGCCAGTACGACGGCAGTGAAGGCGCCGGTGATCGCGGTGGTGCGCGTGCCGCCGTCGGCCTGGAGAACGTCGCAGTCGACCACCAGCGTGCGTTCGCCGAGCAGGCCGAGGTCGAGGGCGGTGCGCAGCGAGCGGCCGATCAGGCGCTGGATCTCCGCGGATCGCCCCGACACCGAGCCGCGCGAGCTGTCGCGCGGCGTGCGCTCCTCGGTCGAGCGCGGCAGCATGGCGTACTCCGCGGTCAGCCACCCCTCGCCGGTGTCGCGCAGGAACGGCGGCACGCGCCCCTCGACGGTGACGTTGCACAGCACCACGGTGTCGCCGGCCTTGGCGAGCACCGACCCTTCCGGGTACTTGACGAAGTCGAGCGTCAGTTCGAGCGGGCGGGGCCGATCGTCGGCGCGCCCGTCGGAGCGCACGAAGGAGAACGTCTGCGCCACGGTGCCTCCCAGGGGCGGCCACGATACCACCAGCGGCACGGCGCGTCGATCTGTCAGGCGGCGATGGAGGGTCTGTCCCTGCGAACGAGCAGGGTACAGCGTGGGGCGTGGTCGGTGGGTCGTCGGGTCGTTGGCCCACGGTCCACGGCGCACGTTGTCGCTTCTGGTCTTCAGTCGGCGAGGTCGACGAGTTCGAGGTGGGAGACGGCGCGGTCGAGGATCAGCCCGGCGATGCGGTCGAAGCGCGCCGCGGCGTCGGTGACGAGCACACGGTGCCCGCCGCCGTCGCGCCCCTCCAGCCCGCGCGACGCCAGCTCGCCCGCGACGCTCTCGGCCACCGCCTCGGCGGAGTCGACAAGACGCACGGCGTCGCCGGTGACGGCGAGGATCGCCGGGCGGAGCAGTGGGTAGTGGGTGCAGCCGAGAATCAGGGTGTCGATCCCCGCCGCGACCAACGGCTCGAGGTAGATGCGGGCGACCTCGCGCGTCACCGGATGGTCGAGCCACCCCTCCTCGGCGAGCGGGACGAACAGCGGACACGCCTGCGAGACGACGTCGAGGTCCCCGCGCGCCGCGTGGAGCGCGCGCGGGTAGGCCCCGGAGGCGATCGTGGATTCGGTGGCGATGACGCCGACTTTCGCGCGCGCCGCCGCCGCGGCGCGGCGCGCTCCCGGCTCGACCACGCCGATCACCGGGACGGGTAGCGCGGCGACCAGCGCGCCGAGCGCCGCCGCCGAGGCGGTGTTGCAGGCGACGACCAGCAGCTTGACGTCGAGCCTGGAGAGGAACGCGGCGGCGCACAGGGCGTAGCGGGTCACGGTCTCGGGGGACTTGGTGCCGTAGGGCAGACGGGCGGTGTCGCCGAGGTAGAGGAAGCGTTCGCCGGGCAGGCGGCGTTCGAGGGCGGCGAGGACGGTCAGTCCGCCGATCCCGGAGTCGAAGATGCCGATCGGACGGGGATCGCTCACCGCGCGACCAGCTCGGGGCGCGGCGCCAGCGGTCCGGACAGGTCCAGGTGGCCGAGGGTCTGGACCTCGCGGCCGCCGAAGAGCAGCTGGACCCGCTCGATCCCGGGGCAGTTGGCGACCACGGAGTGGACGCTGGCGTACACCATCCCGACCTCGGTGGCGGACCCCTGCACGCCGCCGGGCGGCGGCGCGGAGAGCGCGACGAAGGCATTGCCGCGGTTGTCCACGAACGCCGCCTCGACCGTCGCCGCGTAGGGGAACGGCGCGGGCGCCCCCTGCTGCGAGCCGGCGAGCAGCTCGCCCATGACGAACTTCACGCGCGACGCACCGTTGGCCGGCAACTCGGGGACCTCGCGGTCCTCGCGGTGCAGGAGGGTGTCGTCGCCCGGGAAGAACAACACCACCTTCATCGGCGGCGCGGTGGGAACGGGCGTCGCCGCAGTCTCGTCCGGGGCCGCTTGGCGCCGGCCGCACGAGAGGGAGAGGAGGACGGCCAGCGCGACGCCGGCCAGGGCGAATCCGCGCGCGGCGTTCATGGCGTCGCCGGCGGAGACGGCACGGGTTCGGGTGGACGGAGGAACGCCGCGATCGCCTCGGCCAGCGCCGCGGCGATCTGGTCCTGGCCCTCGGCGCTGGTCAGGCGAGCCGCCTCGGCCGGGTTGGAGAGGAACCCGACCTCGACCAGCGCGGCGGGCATCGTCGCGCCGGTGAGCACGACGAACGGCGCCTGTTTGATGCCGCGGTCGCGCGTCTCCTGCATCGCGTTGAGCCGCTCCTGGACGGCCAGGGCGAGGCGCGAGGAGGCGTCGAGGTTGGCGACGTGGGCGAGATCCCAGAGGATGAGTTGCACGGTGTCCGGGGAGGCCGAGGCGTTTTCGCGGTCGGCCGCCTGCGCCGCCTGCGGATCGGACGCGTCGGCGTTCATGAAGTACGTCTCGGCGCCGCGCGCCCCCCTGGCCTGCGAGGCGTTGGCGTGGATCGAGACGAAGACGTCGGCGCGCAGTCGGTTGGCGAGCGCCGTACGCTCGTGCAACGGCATCCCCTCGTCCCCCTCCCTGGTCAGGCGGGTGGCGATGCCCATCGCCTGCAGCCGACCCGCGGTCAGGCGGGCGACGGCGAGCGTGAGGTTCTTCTCCAATTCGCCGGCCGGTCCGGTGGCGCCCTGGTCCTCTCCGCCGTGACCTGGGTCGAGCACGACCAACGGTCCGCCGCGGCCCTCCCCCTGCGCCGCCGCCGGTGCCGGCTTCTGCGCCGGGGCGACGCGCAGGACGAAGCGCGGCGGGTCTTTGAGTTGGTAAGTGTTGGCGACCTCGTAGCCGGGGAGGAAGCGCAGCGTGAGCGTGGTGTCGCGCAGCTCGCCGCCCTCGAGTTCGCCGACCGCCTCGATCGGCCGGTCGAGCGCGATCGGGCCGTCGAAGTGCAGCGAGACACCCGCCTTGGTGGCGGCCATGCGCGGCCGCTGGGCGGTGCCGCGCACCACCAGCAGCGTGCCGATCTCGTCGCGCACCACCGCGACCTCGATCCGCTCGCCGGCGGACAGCGGCGCCAGTTCCGGGGTGGTGGCGCTGCCCTGCAACCCCCAGCCGAGCGGGGCGAGGAGTTCGTTGGCGGTGGACAGGGAGCCGACCGTCCTGCCCTCGAGGAGGCGGACCGGCCCGGACAGCGTCGCCAGCTTGCCGTCGACCACCGCCAGCGAGCCGCCCGGCGTGAACTGCACCTCGTGCGCGCCGAGCACGGCGGTGTACGAACCGGCCGCCGGGGCGAACGCGACCTCGGCGCCGGTCAGTCGGATCAACTCGACGAGGTCGAACAGGTCGCCGCGGGCGAACACCTCCGCTGGACCCTTGGGCGTGGCGACCGAGACGGCGGCCGCTCCCCGGGCAACGAGGAGGACGGTCAGGACGAGAACGAGCGTGAGGGTCTTTCGCACGGTGCGCGCGCGGTCGGGCCGCGTCGCGCTCGAGGTTACACGCTCGGGGCGAGAGCGTGCAAGGCGGCGCCGGTCAGCGCCGACGCCAGCGCGTCCGCGACCACGGCCTCCGAGACGCCGGGCACGAGGTCGCGCAGTGAGGCGACGAAGTCGCGGTGTGAGCGACCCGCGCGGTAGGCGGGCTCGCGCGACGGGTGGCGGAGGTAGCGGTCGATCAAGTCGAGGTCGGGTTCGACGAGGACGGAGACCTGGTACAGCGCGCGTCCTCGCCACAGCCGCAACGACGAACCCGCGATCTTGCGGTCGCCGACGCACAGGTCGGAGACGCCGCGCATCCCGACGGCACCCGCGCCGAGCGCCCCGAGCGCGCCGGAGACGCGTGCGCCGAGGGCGCGGAAGATCGGCTCCGGAAAGACGAAGCCGGCGGGCACATCGAGCAGCGCGGACGCGGCGACGACGCCGGGAGAGAGGACCACGGCGCCTCCCCCCGACGGACGCAGGACGATCGGCACGCGATCCCCGCGGCAGCGTTCGACGAACACCTCCCGGAGCGGGTCGCGCGAACGGGGCAGGACGACCACCACCTCGCGCGCCGGCTCGACCCGGACGAGCGGAGGGGTGCGCTGCGGGAGGTCGGCTCCGGCCAGCGAGAGCGCGTGCGCGGAGGGCACGGCGGAGAGATGCTCCACGAACGGATTGTACGCAGCCTCACGGACCGGCGTGGCGTGCCTTGACAGAATGGCCCTATACTTGCGGCATGAAATGGCAGGTCCTCGGGAGCTTCGGAGGTTCGAGCCCGACCTGTCGGATGACCTCCTTCCTGATCAACGGCGACCTCGCTCTCGACGCCGGCTCGATCACCCAGGCCCTGACCATCGAGGAACAGCGCACGATCCGGAGAGTGGTGCTCACCCACTCGCACCTCGATCACACCGCGTCGATCCCCTTCCTGGTCGAGAACACCTTCGGCGCGATCACCGAGCCGCTCGACATCCTGGTCACGCCCCAGGTGATGCACACGATCAAGCACCACCTGTTCAACAACGACACCTGGCCGGACTTCACGCGCATCCCCAACGACCTGCTCCCGGCGATCCGCCTGACCGAGGTCCAGCCGCGCGTTCCGTTCTCGGTCAACGGCCTGCGCCTCACGCCGATCCCGGTCCGGCACACCGTGCCGACCCACGGCTACCTCGTCGAGGAGGACTCGAAGGCCGTCCTCTTCACCTCGGACACCGGCCCGACCGAGGAGGTGTGGCAGGTGGCGAACCACACGCCGGGGCTGGCGGCGGTGATCGTCGAGGTCTCATTCCCCAACCGGATGCAGCGCGTGGCCGACCTCTCGCTCCACCTCACGCCGGAGATGCTCGCGGCGGAGCTGGGCAAGCTCGAACGCGACGTGCCGGTGTACCTCTACCACCTCAAACCGCCGTACGTCGACGAGTTGCGCGCCGAACTCGCGCAGACGCGCTTCCCGCGCCACGTCGAGGAGCTGCGGCAGGGCGACACCTACTCCTTCTGATCCCGATCCGGCTCCTGTAGGAAAGGCAGCGCGGCGTGCGATAGGCCCACTGGCGGCTGCGCCACGCCGCGTTTCCTCTCCGACGGATGTCGAATCGGTATCAGCGGCGGCGCATCTCGGAGACCAGGGCGCCGATGCGGTCCTGCGTTCCCGGGCTGTACCACTGGTCGAGGAACGGCTCCATCTCCTCCTCGTCGCGGGCCTCCATCGTCGCGGCCAGGCCGTGGCGGAGGAACCGCTTGGAGGCGGCGTAGGCGGAGGACGGCCGGGTGGCCAGGCGGTGGGCGAGCCGGCACGCCTCCTCGAACACCGCGCCGGCGTCGGCGAGCTTCTCCACGAAGCCGATCTCCAGCGCACGCTCGCCGCCGAACCCGTCGCCGTCGAGGACGAGTTGCTCGACGGAACGCGTCGGGTAGAGGGCGACGAGCATCGCGATCGAGCCCGCCGGCAGCGGGATGCCGATGTTGATCTCCGACAGGCCGAGCCGCGCACCGGAGCGCGCCATCACTCTCCGGTCGCAGGCCAGCGCGAGCAGGCTCCCGCCCGCGATCGCGTGGCCGGCGACCGCCGCGACCGACGGACCGGGGTAGGTGACGAGACGGCGGAGCAGCGCGTTGTAGCGTCCGAGGAAGGGCCGGAATTCGTCGCGCGGCATGCCGTCGAGGCGGCGCAGGTCGAGCCCGGGGCAGAACACGGTCGGGTGTTTCGAGGCGACCACCACCGCCGGCCCGCCCTGCGCGGCGAGGCCGTCGAAGGCCTGGTGGAGCGCGCCGATCAACGTGCCGTCGAGGGCGTTCGCCCCGTGCGCGAGCCACAGCACCCGGATGTTGTCGCGGGCCTCGATGCGGACCGGCTCGGAAGGATTCATGCTCGTCCCCCGACCATTCTCGCAAACAGCGCGTTCACTGGCGAGCCGGGAGACAGCTCAGGGTGGAACGTGGCGGCCAGCAGGTTCCCCTGCCGCACCAGCACCGGGTCGGCGCCGCGCCGCGCGAGGACCTCGACCGCCGCGCCGTACGAGCGGATGCGCGGCGCGCGGATGAACACGCCTTCCAGCCTTTCGGCGCCGAGTTCTCCACGGCTCACGACGTGCAGGTCGGCGACCGTCGAGTCGACCTGCCGCCCGTAGCCGTTTCGCTCGACCGCCACGTCGAGGACGCCCAGGGATCGCTGCGGCGGGTTGAACACCTCGCGGGCGAGCAGGATCACTCCCGCGCAGGTGGCGAACACCGGCACACCGGCGGCGACGAGCGCGGCGATGCGCTCCTCGAGGCCGGTCCCCGCCATCAGCGTGAGCATCGTCGTCGACTCGCCGCCGGGGAGGACGACGCCGGAGACGTCCTCGAGGTCGGCGACCGCGCGCGCCTCGACCGCGGCCCGGCCGTGCGCGGCGAGAGCGCGGGCGTGCGCCTCGTAGTCGCCCTGCAGGGCGAGGACCGCGACGGGACGTCCGTTCCCGCCCACCACCGTCACCAGCCCCGGCGCGAGAGCATCTCCTCCGGCGTCAGCTTGGCCACGTCGAGGCCGCGCATGGCGCCCTCGAGGCCGCGCGAGACCTCGAGGATCTGCTGCGGGTCCTGCCAGTGGGTCACGGCCTTGACGATCGCCCGGGCGCGGTGCGCCGGATCGTCGGACTTGAAGATCCCGGAGCCGACGAACACCGCCTCGGCGCCGAGCATCATGCACAGCACCGCGTCCGCCGGAGTCGAGACGCCGCCCGCCGCGAAGTTCGGCACCGGCAGCCGGCCGTGCTCGGCGACGTACTGCACGAGTTCGAGCGGCGCCTGCAGCTCCTTGGCCGCCGGCACCATCTCCTCGGGCTCGAGCGTGCCGAGCCGGCGCATCTCGCGCCGCACCGCGCGCAGGTGGCGCACCGCCTCGACGATGTTGCCCGATCCGGCCTCGCCCTTGGTGCGCATCATCGCCGCGCCCTCGGCGATCCGCCGCAACGCCTCGCCGAGGTTCCGGCAGCCGCACACGAACGGCACCTTGAACGGGTGCTTCCACACGTGGTTCTCGTCGTCGGCCGGGGTGAGCACCTCGGACTCGTCGATGAAGTCCACGCCCAGCGCCTCGAGCACCCGCGCCTCGGCGAGGTGGCCGATCCGGACCTTGGCCATGACCGGGATGGAGACCGTGTTCATGATCTCCTCGATCTTGTCGATCGCCGCCATGCGCGCCACGCCACCCTCGGCGCGGATGTCGGCCGGCACCCGCTCGAGCGCCATCACCGCCGCGGCGCCGGCGTCCTCGGCGATCTTCGCCTGCTCGGCGCTGGTCACGTCCATGATCACGCCGCCCTTGAGCATCTCGGCGAGGCCCACCTTGACCCTGAATTCCGCACTCTCGAAGTTCATCGTTCCCTCCACTTTCTCGGCGGTCTTCCTGTCCGCCTCACACCAGCGGCGCCGAGGTCCGCTGCCGGAGGAGCACTTCGACGACCTTCGCCACCCCGGCGCGAAGTCGCTCGCCGGAGGCCGCCGCGTACGCCAGACGGAGCACGTCGTCGCGCCCCGTCACCGACATCGAAGGACCGGCCAGCACCCAGGCGCCGAGCTCCGCGGCGCGCGCCGCAACCGCTCGCGAACTCTGCCCGGGGGCGAGGGCGACCATCATGGAGAATCCGCCGCGCGGCGCCTTCCAGCGCACACCCGGCGGAGCCGCGGCCAGTTCCTCGAGTACGATCTCGAGACGGGTTCCGGCCGCCACGCGAAGACGCGCGAGCTGCGACTCCAGTTCGCCCCGCCGCACCAGACCGAGCGCCGTCGCCTCGAGGAACGAGCTTCCCGATAGGTCCGCGGCCCGCTTCACCGCCGCCACCCGCTCGACGACCTCGCGCGGCCCGACCAGCCAGCCGACGCGCAGGCCGGGGAAGAGCGCCTTGGAGAACGATCCCACCGCGACGACACCGGGATCGAGGGCGGCCAGCGGCGGAGGCACCGCCCCGTCGATGACCAGCCCGGGCTCGAACAGCTCCTCGACGACCAGCGCGCCGCTGTCCGAGAGCGCGGCGAGGATTTCCCGTCGCCTGCTCTCGGCCATCACCCCGCCCGTCGGGTTGTGCAACGTCGGGGTCAGGATGGCGAGGCGTGGGCGCACCTTGCGAACCAAGGACCGGGCTTCGTCCGGACTGACGCCGTCCGGGTACACAGGCAAACCGGCGGCGCGCAACTGGTGCATCGCCAGAAGGGGCGGCAGACCCGGATAGGTCGGATCCTCGACCAGGACGGTGTCGCCCGGCCGGGCCACCGCGCGCAGGAGGAGGTCGAGACCGTGCTGCACGCCGGCGGTGAGCAGAACATCAGCCGTCTCGATGCCCCAAGCCCCGAGCCTGTCGCGCAGCCACTCGCGCAGCGGTCCGTAGCCCCAGGCGTCGCCGTACTGGGCGACCGCTTCGCCCTCGCCATCACCCAGACCGAGCCAGCGCAGGACACCTCCCGTCGGCAGGAGCCCGGCGTCCGGCGAGTAGCGCGCGAGGTCGACCGCGTCGCCGCGCGGCTCGTCGACGTCGGAGTGGACCACGGGAACACCCGTCCGTTGGCGCCCGCGTCGGCCCGGCCGGAGGACGACGAGCCCTCTTCGAGCCAGCTCCCGGTACGCCGATGTGACGGTGGCCCGGTTCAGTCCGAGCCGGACGGCGAGCGCCCGCGCCGACGGCAGGGAGTGCGCGCTCTCGATCTCGAGGCGTCCGGCAAGGGCATCGGCGAGAGAGACGTACCTCGGCCGGTCCGAGGGGGACTCGAGCGCCCTGCGCGCGGCATCGACGAAATCAGACTCCACACCGGTCTTCTAATATGGATCGTACCATTCGTCAAGAATGGCTCAGCCATATTTCCGAGAATGGAGCGGGATTTCTGCGGGCCAAGTGGTGGAACTCTGGGGTGAAGGTGTCTGGGCGTCGAGTCGTGCGCGGTTCGCGCCGCGCACCCGTTCCCCGCGCTCCGCCCGTCAGTTCGTCCCCTTCGCCTTCCGGTAGTCGGCGAGGAACTTCTCCAGGCCGATGTCGGTCAGTGGGTGGTGGAACAGTTGTTCGAGGATCTTGAACGGGACCGTGGCGACATCCGCGCCCATCATCGCCGCCTCGATCACGTGCTGCGGATGGCGCACCGAGGCGACCAGGACCTGGGTGGGGAACTCGTACGCCTCGTAGATCTGGACGATCTCGCGGACCACCTGCATGCCGTCGTGGCCGATGTCGTCCAACCGCCCGACGAAGGGGCTGACGTAGGTGGCGCCGGCCTTCGCGACGAGCAGCGCCTGCGCCGGGGAAAAGCACAGCGTCAGGTTGGTGGCGATCCCCTCGTTGGCGAAGCGGGCGCACACCTTCACGCCTTCCCTGGTGATCGGCAGCTTGATCACCACGTTCTCGGCGATCTCCGCCAGTTCGCGGCCCTCGCGGTCCATTCCCTCGACGTCGGTGGCGATGACTTCCGCCGACACCGGTCCGGAGACGATCCGGCAGATCTCCGCGACCAGCTCCCTGTACGAGCGGCCCTCCCTGGCGACCAGGGACGGGTTGGTGGTGACGCCGTCCAGCACTCCCCAGGCGGCGGCCTCGGCGATCTCCTTCGGGTTGGCGGTGTCGATGAAGAGCTTCATGTCTGTCCCCCGTCCGCGGCTGCGCCGCTGTACCGCCGTCACCGCACCGGTGAGGCGCGCCCGCTCTCCGGGCGGTCTAGAAGATCGAGGCCTGGCCGTTACTCGAGTCGCCTTCGGCGGGTTCCTCGTCCCGCTCCGCGAGCTTGGCCACGGCCACCACCCTGTCCGTTTCCTCGAGCCCCATGAGCTTCACGCCCTGCGTCGCGCGGCCGATCTTCCTGACCTCCGCGCTGCGCGTGCGAATCATCATCCCCTTGGCCGTCACCAGCAGGACGTCCTCCGAGCCGTCGACGTGGCGCATGCCGGCGACGTTGCCGGTGCGCGGCGTGACCCGCATGAGCATCACGCCGCTTCCGCCGCGACTCTGCACGCGGAACTCGGACACCGGGGTGCGCTTGCCGAACCCGCGCTCCGCCACGACCAGGATGTCCCCGGCGTCGTCGGCCGAGAAGGTCGCGAGCACTTCGACGAAGTCGCCCTTCTTCAATGCGATGCCGCGCACGCCCGCGGCGACGCGTCCCATCGCCCGGACATCCGACTCGTGGAAGCGGATCGCCATGCCCTTGTGCGTGCCGAGGAACACGTGGCTGTCGCCGTCGGTCAGGCGCACGTCGAACAGATTGTCGCCCTCCTCGAGGGTGACGGCGATGATCCCGCTCGAGCGCTGATTGGCGTACGCCGACAGCTCCGTCCTCTTGACCTTGCCCTGGCGCGTGGCGAAGAGGAGGAAGCGCTCCTGGTCGAACTGCTTGACCGCCACGAGGGCGGCGACCTTCTCGTCCGCGCCGACCTGCAGGAGGTTGACGATCGCCTTGCCGCGCGCCGCCGGGCTCGCCTCCGGGACCTCGTGGACCTTCAGCCAGTACACCTTGCCGACCGAGGTGAAGACGAGCAGCACGTCGTGGGTCGACGCCACGAAGAGATGCTCGACCGGATCCTCGTCCTTCACCGCCGCGCCGCGCCGGCCGCGCCCGCCGCGCCGCTGCGCGCGGTAGATCGACACCGCCGACCGCTTGATGTAGCCGGAGCGCGTGACGGTCACCACCACGTCCTCCTCGACGATCAGGTCCTCGACGCGGAACTCGGCCTCCTCCGGGAGGATCTCAGTCAGCCGATCGGTGGCGAACTTGCGCCGGATCTCGCCGAGTTCCTCGACGACGATCTGCAAGACGAGCCTCTCGTCGCCGAGGATCGTCTCCAGCCGCTTGATCAGCGCCAGGATCTCCTTGTGCTCCTGAACGATCTTGTCCCGCTCGAGAGCGGTCAGGCGCTGCAGTCGCATCTCGAGGATCGCCTGCGCCTGCAGCTCGGACAGGCCGAACTTGGCCATCAACGCGTCCTTGGCGGCGGCCGGGTCCTTGGAGCGCCGGATCGTCGTGATCACCTCGTCCAGGTGATCGAGGGCGATGACCAGCCCCTCGAGGATGTGCGCTCGCTCACGGGCTCGCTCGAGGTCGAAGCGCGTCCGCCGCGTCACCACTTCCTTGCGGTGCTCGAGGAAGTACTCGAGCATCTGCTTGAGGTTGAGCACCCGGGGTTGGTTGTCGACGATGGCGAGCAGCGTGATGTTGAACGACGACTGCATCGCGGTCAGCTTGTACAGCTTGTTCATCACCACCTGCGGCACGGCGTCGCGGCGCAACTCGACGACCACCCGCACGCCGTCACGGTCCGACTCGTCGCGCAGGTCGGAGATGCCGTCGATCTCCTTGGCCTGTACCAGCTCCGCGATCCGCTCGACCAGGCGCGCCTTGTTCACCTGGTACGGCAGTTCGGAGACGATGATCGCGTAGCGATCGCCTTTCTTCATGTGCTCGATGCGGGCGCGCGCCTGCATCTGCACCGAACCGTGTCCGGTCTCGTAGGCCTGGCGGATCCCGGCCGTGCCGCGGATGATCCCGGCGGTCGGGAAGTCGGGACCGGGCAGGCGCGTGACCAGTTCCGCGATCGTCACGTCGGGGTTGCTCGCGACCTCGATGCAGGCGTCGATCACCTCGCCGAGGTTGTGCGGCGGGATGTTCGTCGCCATCCCCACCGCGATGCCCGCCGAACCGTTGACGAGCAGGTTGGGAAAACTCGCGGGAAGAACCGTCGGTTCCTGCAGCGAACCGTCGTAGTTCGGCTGCCAGCCGACCGTCTCCTTCTCGAGGTCGTCGCCGAGCATCTCCTCGGCCAGGCGGGTCAGTCGCACCTCGGTGTAGCGCATCGCAGCCGCGTTGTCGCCGTCGATCGAGCCGAAGTTCCCCTGCCCGTCCACGAGGGTGTGGCGCATCGAGAACTCCTGCGCCAGGCGGACCAGCGTGTCGTAGATCGCCGCGTCGCCGTGCGGGTGGTACTTGCCCATCACGTCGCCGACGATGCGCGCCGACTTCTTGTACGGCTTGCCCGCGGTGTTGCTCTGTTCCCACATGCCGAACAGAATCCGGCGGTGGACCGGCTTGAGCCCGTCGCGCACATCGGGCAGGGCACGGCCGATGATCACGCTCATGGCGTAGTCGAGGTACGAGCGCTTCAGTTCGTGCTCGATCGCGACCGGGATGCGCTCCTCGCGCGAGAACAGGATGTCAGTCATGGCAGCGGTCCAATGGTGTCGATCTCCTAGATGTCGAGGTTGACGACTTCGAGCGCGTTCTTCTCGATGAACTCGCGCCGCGGCTCGACCGCGTCGCCCATCAGCACCGTGAACAACTCGTCGGCTTCGGCCGCATCCTCGACGCGCACCTGCAAGAGCCTGCGCGTCTCCGGGTTCATGGTCGTCGCCCAGAGTTGGGTGGCGTTCATCTCGCCAAGGCCCTTGTAACGCTGCACCGTGAGGCCGTGACGGGCGGCCTGGTAGACGCGGGCGACCAAGTCGTCGACCGACCCGAACGTCTCCTGCTGACCCTCGAGTTCGAGGTGGAACGGTGGTTGATCGAAGTCCTCGAGTTGACCGTGCAGGTCGGCAAGCTGCGAATACTCGTACGTGCGGATCAGTTCGTAGCCGAGTTCGACGTGGCGCCGCCGGCCGTTTCTGCTCCACTGGAGGCGCACCCGTGAGACGCCGTGTTCCTCGTCCGCCTCCTGCATCAGGTCCTCGCACCCCTCGTACGCGAGGTCCTCGATGAGCGTCGCCAACGCCTTCTTGCTCGCCAGGTGCTCGCGTTTGACCAGGCCGCGGCGCAGCATCACCTCGACGAGTTCCTTCGGCCAGCCGCGCTGGTCGAGGCGGTCGAGGTGTTCGAGCTTCTTCTCCAGCCGGCGCACGGTCTCCTTGAGGACCTTGCCCTTCAGCGTCCGCCCGCTGCCGGCGAGGGTGAGGACCGCGCCGGCCGACAGCCTGTCGAGCAGGAACGACGACAGCTCGCCGTCGTCCTTCACGTAGCGCTCGTCCTTCTTGTGCGCCACCTTGTAGAGCGGCGGCTGGGCGATGTACAGGTACCCCTTTTCGATCAGCGGTCGGAAGTGACGGAAGAAGAAGGTCAGGAGCAGCGTGCGGATGTGGGCTCCGTCCACGTCCGCGTCGGTCATGACGATGACCTTGTGGTAGCGCAGCTTGGCGATGTCGAAGTCGTCGGTCCCGATGCCCGTGCCAAGGCACTGGATCAGGGTGCGGATCTCTTGGTTGGCGAGCATCTTGTCGAAGCGCGCCTTCTCGACGTTGAGGATCTTCCCGCGCAGCGGCAGGATCGCCTGGAAGCGACGGTCGCGCCCCTGCTTCGCCGAACCGCCGGCCGAGTCGCCCTCGACGAGGAACAGCTCCGCTCCCGCCGGATCGCGCTCCTGGCAGTCGGCGAGTTTTCCGGGCAGCGACGAACTCTCGAGCGCGCCCTTGCGGCGCGTCAACTCGCGCGCGCGGCGCGCCGCTTCCCGCGCCCGGGCCGCCTCGGCGCACTTGCCGACGATGCGCCGGGCGATCGTCGGGTTCTCCTCGAAGTACTCTGCGAGCCGGCTGTTCAGCACCGTCTCGACCCAACCCTTGACCTCCGAGGAGACCAGCTTGTCCTTGGTCTGGGACGAGAACTTCGGATCGCGGATCTTCACCGACACGACCGCGGTCAACCCCTCGCGCGCATCCTCGCCGGTCAGTCCTTCGGGGATGTTCTTGTCGAGGCCGTTGTTCGACGCGTAACTGTTGATCGTCCTGGTCAGCGCGGCGCGGAATCCGGATAGGTGCGTGCCGCCGTCCGAGTTGAACACGGTGTTGGTGAACGCCAGGACGTTCTCGTTGTATCCGTCGTGCCATTGCAGCGCGATCGCCACCTGCTCGCCGGCGTCGTTGTCCTCGACGAGGAAGATCGGCTTGTTGTGCAGCGTGTTCTTGGCGCGATTGAGGTACTCGACGAAGGCGGCGATGCCGCCCTTGGCGAAGAACTCGTGCTCCTGGCCTCCCCGCTCGTCGACGAGCTTGATCGTCAAGCCGGGGTTGAGAAACGCCAGTTCGCGCAGGCGCTGCACGAGGAGGTCGTGGTGGAACTCGA
Organism: Acidobacteriota bacterium; assembly: GCA_040754885.1. Classification (GTDB taxonomy): domain Bacteria; phylum Acidobacteriota; class Thermoanaerobaculia; order Thermoanaerobaculales; family Thermoanaerobaculaceae; genus JBFMCD01. Next base: position 4,447 of record JBFMCD010000110.1, on the reverse strand, counting down.
GGATCGAGAAGATCTGCGAATCCGGCTTGAACGTCACCGTGGTGCCGGTCTTGTTCGAGGCGCCGACCTTCTTGAGGTTGGCGACCGGCACGCCGCGGCGGAACTCCTGCTCCCACACGCCGCCGTCGCGGCGAATCTCGAGGCGCAGCCATTCGGAGAGGAAGTTCACCACCGACACTCCGACGCCGTGCAAGCCGCCGGACACCTTGTAGGAGTTGTCGTCGAACTTGCCGCCCGAGTGCAGTTCGCACATGATGACCTCGGCGGCGGAGCGCCCGGTCTCCTTGTGCGTGTCCACCGGGATGCCGCGGCCGTTGTCCTCGACGGTGACGGAGTTGTCGGTGTGGACGCGGACGATGATCCGGTCGGCGAACCCGGCCTGCGCCTCGTCCACCGAGTTGTCGACCACCTCCCAGACCATGTGGTGCAGCCCGGAGAGGTCGTCCGTGTCGCCGATGTACATCCCCGGCCGCTTGCGTACCGCCTCGGGTCCCTTGAGGACCTTGATGCTCTCTGCCGTGTAGCCCTTCGCCGTCAAAGCCTCACTCCCCTCGCGCCGCCGTCACGACCCGGCCGTCCGCGATCCGCCACACTTCCGCCACCGGGACGCGCCCGAGAACCATCTGTTCGTGCGCCGACGATACGAAACACTGTCGCGCCCGGCCCAGTCGGGCGAAGACGCGATCCAGAACACCGGCATCGAACTCCGCATCGACATCGTCGAAGACGACCAGCGGCATCCGCCCCCGCGCCCGCTCGAACAACGCAACGGCCGCGAGCCGGAACGCCGTCGCCATGAGTTTTCCCTGTCCCGCCGACAACACCTCCCGTGCCGGAGAACCCGTGACCGTCAGCGCGAGGTCGTGGCGGTGCGGACCGACCATCGTGTGGCCCCGCGCCTTCTCTTCCCGCCGCCGGCGAGCGTACTCGGCACGCAATCGGGCCGCGAGCGTCGCCGGGTCGGCGGGCGCGAGCCCATCCGGACAATGATACCTCAGATTGGGTCTCGCGAGCGACCAACCAAGGCCGCGGAGTTCGCTCTCCAGGCTCCTCTCCAACTCGGCCACCGCGCCCAGTCGCGCCTCGACGACCCTGGCACCGAGCGCGGAAAGGTCGGCCTCGAAGGCCTCGAACGCCTCCGGTCGCCCGCCGCCGGTCAGGAGCGCATTGCGTTGCCGCAATGCCCTGCGGTACCGCTGCAGGATGCCCAGAGACGCGGGCTGCGCGTAGAAAGCCATTCTGTCCAGTAGCTTCCGGCGTTCGTCCGGACCTCCCCAGACGATCTGCCGGTCGTGCGATGAAAGCGCGGCGACGGGAAAGAGGTCGAGAAACTCCGCGGAACCCAGTCGGCGCGCGCCACGCCACAGGCGTCTGTGCACCGCTCGCCCGACCCGCGCCTCCTGGCGCAACTCGACCTCGCTGCCGTCGCGATCCACCGTCCCGGCAAGGACGAAGTCTCCGCTTCCATGCCGGACCCAGTTCGTCGGCGCTCCCGGCCTGAACGACTGCAGGTTGCCGAACACGGTGATCGCCTCGAGGAGGTTGGTCTTTCCGACGCCGTTGTCCCCGATCACGGCGATCACGCCGCCGGGAACCGTCAGCGTCTGGGGGGCGAGATTGCGGAATCCGCGGGTCTCGAACCGGCGCAGCCGCACGCGCTCACAGCCGGATCGGCATGATCACGTACAGACACTCCGAGATCGGCGCTTCGGCGGCAGCCGGCATGAGTACGACCGGCCCGTCGCTGTCGCGCAACCGGATTTCGATTTCCTGACCCTCGACCGCCGCCAGGAAGTCGAGGACGTACTGCGCATTGACCAGGACCTTGAGCGGCTCGCCGGCGTACGAACAGGGGACGGTCTCGTTCGCCTGACCGAGGTCGAAACCGACCGACGCCAAGGTGATACTGTCCGTTGCGAATTGCAACTGTACGCCGTGCGTCCGCTCGCTGGTCAGCAGCGCCACCCGCCGCAGTGAAGCCGAGAGGTCGCCTCGCTGGACTACGACGCGATGCGGGTTGTCCCGGACCAAGACGCGCTCGTACTGTGGAAAACGTGCTTCCAGGAGGCGGGACAGGAGGATGCGGTCGCCGAGGCGGAACGCGAGGTGATTCTCGCCCCGACCGATGTACAGAGGCGTGTCGGCGGCGGGCCCGAGTCGACGAAGGAGGTGCAGCACTTTTCGCGGCAGGAGTTGCTGCTCGATCGCGCCCGTATGCCCGGACTGTGCCGCCTTGACGTACGCAAGCCGATGACCGTCGGTGGCAACCATCTCGACGTGTTTCGCGGCGACCGCGAGGAGCGCCGCGTTGTACTGGAAGTGTCCCTCTTCGGCCGAAACCGCGAAGATCGTACGGTCGATCAGCGCGTGCAGGAACGACAGCGGCATGGACAGTCCCTGGCCGGCCGGCGGCTCAGGCAGCGTGGGAAAGTCGGCCGGATCGAGACTTGCCAATTGCGACTCGAAGGTGCCCGACTTCACCTCCACGCGGTTGTCGCGACAGCGGATTTCCACCGTGTCTGCGGGCAGAGAACGGACCAGGTCGAACAGCATACGGCTGTTGATCGTTGCCTTGCCCTCGGCACGGACCACCGCCGAACAGCGGCTGTAGACGGTGACGTCGAGATCCGTCGCCGCCAGACTCAACCTGTCGCCCTCGGCCGTGAGTAGTACGTTGGCCAGGATGGGGATGGTGGTGCGGCGCTCGACGATCCCCTGGATGAGCTGCAGCTCGTCGAGGAGCGTTGACCGGTTCAGTGTGACGTCCATGCGTGTGCCCCCACCCGCGACTACGTAGTCAGACAAGTCTACACGTTCCAGTAGTAGTCGTCGAGGCTGTGCGATCTCGGAACGAGGACCGAATCCTCAAAGAAGAGACTGGCTTGCAGCCGGGGGAAGTTGTGGAGTTCGCCTGTGGAAAACTCGCGGCCGGCGCGCGTCGGGGATATCTCCCCGCAGGTGCGTGGCTCGATCAGCGGAAATGTTCGAGGAAGGTGGTCAACGTCGCGTCGAGCGATGGGTTCGACCGGCGCTGCTCGCCGATCTGCTCGACGGAGTACATGACGGTGGAGTGGTGCTTGGAGAACAGCTTGCCGATCTCGGGGTAGGAGAGATCGAGCACCTCGCGGATGAGATACATCGCCACCTGGCGCGGGAACGCCACCGAGCGGCGGTTGTCCCGCCCCTTGAGGTCGGACACCTTCACGCCGTAGTGGTGGGCCACGAAACGCACGACGTCCGCCGGCGAGGTGTGCCTCTCCTCGGGCAGCACGGCTGAGAGGGCGGCCCTGGCCGTGTCGGTGGTCGGGCTTTGACCGGTCAGAGTCAGGTAGATGATCACCCTGTTCAGGTAACCTTCCAACTCCCTGATGTTCTCGCGAACGCGGCGGGCGATGAACAGCACCACGTCGTCGGGCAGATCGCACCCCTCGCCGTGCGCCTTCTCGCGGATGATCGCGCACTTGGTCTCGAGGTCCGGGGGCTGGATGTCGGCGACCAGACCCCAGACGAAGCGGGTTCGCAGCCGCTCTTCCAGACCCTGGATGCTGGCCGGCGCGGTGTCGGAGGTGAGCACGATCTGCTGGCCGGCTTCGTGAAGGCTGTTGAAGGTGTGGAAGAACTCCTCCTGCGTGCCCTCCTTGCCGGCAACGATGTGCACGTCGTCGAGGAGGAGCAGGTCGACGAGACGATACGCGTCGCGAAAGGCGGCCATGCGCTGGTGGCGGATCGAGTTGATGAACTCGTTGACGAAGTGCTCGGTCGGCACGTAGCGGACCCGCGCATTCGGCGAGCGGGCGAGCACCTCGTTGCCGATCGCGTGGAGGAGGTGGGTCTTGCCGAGGCCGGAGCCGCCGTAGAGGAAGAGGGGGTTATAGGCGCGACCGGGGTTCTCGGCCACCGACTGCGCCGCCGCACGAGCGAACTGGTTGGACGGGCCCGGAACGAAGGTTGCGAAGGTGTAGCGCGGGTTGAGAGGGCTGCGCGAAGGGACGCCTTCCGCGCCTCGCACGGCCGCCTGCCGGGTAGTCAGTGACAGATCGATGGGTTGACCGGCGACCTGTTCGGCGAACTCGCGGAGCAGTCCGAGGTGGTGATCGCGGACGTAGTCGGCGTAGACGCGGGAGGGGGCGATGACCGAGAGTTCACCGCTCCGACTCGATGTCGCGCGCAACGGGTGAATCCACAATTCGTACTCGTCGGGGCTGAGTCGCCCGCGCATCAACGCTTGAATGTCGCCCCACAGTGTCGGCTCGCTCATCTCTCGGTACCCGGCGGAGGCGAAGCCTAGCACACGCCGACCTGTCAAAGCACACACCCGACCTGTCAAAGCTCGTTAGAAATGTCCCCATCGTTAGCTCTTTAGAAATGTCTCCATGTTGGCCGTCGGGGCTGTGGGGCGTGTGGGAAACCCCAGGGGTTTTCCAAGTGGCTGTGGGAAAGCCGGAAG
>JBFMCD010000109.1:0-3661 GCA_040754885.1 Acidobacteriota bacterium | reverse complement strand
CTCCAGAGCGAGAGTGCGGCGGCTGAGGCGACGACGACGACGGCCGCCGTGGAGAACAGAACCCTCCTGTCGAACCGTCTCGCCGGCACCTGCACCGTCCCCGTCCCGCCGGTCGAGAGCGAGCGCAGCGCGAACGCTGCGTCGCTGGCCGACTGGAAGCGCTCCCCAGGCTGCTTCTCCAGGCAATGCGCCACGATCCGATTGAGTTCGGGGACGACCTCGACCCCGGACGAGGCGACCTCCGGCACCGGCTCCCGCAGAATCGCCGCCATCGTCTCCGCCGCCGTGCCCCGCTCGAACGCCCGCTCGCCCGAGAGCATCTCGTACAGCAGGCATCCGAGGGCGAAGATGTCCGAGCGCGCGTCGGCCGGCTCGCCCCTCACCTGTTCCGGCGCCATGTATCCGACCGTCCCCAGGACCGCACCCGCCAGCGTCCCGGGGGGCGGCGACGTGACCGTGTCGCGCTGGCTGAGCGACGAGCCGGTGATGCGAGCCAGGCCGAAGTCGAGAATCTTGACCCGACCGCCGGCGGTGAGGAAGACGTTCTCCGGCTTGAGGTCGCGGTGCACGATCCCCTTCTCGTGCGCGGCGGCGAGGCCGTCGGCGATCGCCGCGCCGACATCCACCGCCTTGCGCCAGGGCAGGCGCTCGCGGCGCAAACGCGCGCGCAGCGTCTCGCCCTCGAGAAGCTCGGTCACCGCGTAGGTGACAACGCCCTCCCTCCCGCAGTCGTGGATCGCGAGGATGCCGGGGTGCGACAGAGAGGCGAGCGCCCGCGCTTCCCGCTCGAACCTGGCGACCCGGTCCGGGTCGTTCGCCACCTCCGCCGGCAGGACCTTGATCGCGACGTCCCGCCCCAGCCGGGTGTCGCGCGCGCGGTACACCTCCCCCATCCCGCCCGCGCCGACACGGCCGGTGATCTCGTATGGACCGACACGGGTGCCCGTGTCCACTTCTTCGCTGTCCTGACACCATGCTACATCTCAGGACAAGAGCGCGGGGCGCTGGCCCGGTCGACGACGGCCGGTGAGCGCCGACCAGGCGAGCTCGGGCCTTTCGAGCCGCTGGTTGTTGCGATCCACGCGATCCACTCGGTTCCCCGCGGTCGGCAGAACCCTACCTCGCCGTGAACTGGATCGCGAGGTACACCTCGCACGGCACCGGCGTGCCGTCGCACGTCGCCGGTTCGAAAGTCCACTCCGGGACCGCGACGTCGACCGCAGCGCGCAGGATCGCGTGGCCGCGGTCGTCGACGAAGGCGAAATCGTGGAGGTTGCCGCCGGTGCTCACCTCGGCGCGGCAGATCACCTGACCGAACGCCCGCCTCGCCTTGGCGTACGCGGGCTGGAGCACCGACTTCTTCGCCACGACCTTCGGGGGTGCCGGACGGACGCACGCCGGCCACGACTCAACGCCCTCGGGCAGGGACGCTGCGCCTCCCTCCGGCACCTCGGCCGCCGAGAGGCCGACGACCTCGGCCTCGATCATCAGCCGTTTCTGCTCGAAGCAACGCAGTGACCGGGGGAACCGCTTCCCGGCCAACTCCACCGCGCCGGCGTACTCGTAGCGTGGAAAGTTGCCCCCGTAGTCGGCGAGGACGAGCGCCCCTGAGTTCCGGTCGAAGCACAGGTCCACCGTGCGCTCGAGATCGTGTCCGACCTCCGGCAACTTCGCCGTGTCGCTGACGTCGTGCAGCCAGAAGGTGTCGGGCGGACCCACCTGCAAGCACTGCGCGCTCGCGCCGCCGACGTCAGTGGACCAGCTTTTTCTCACCCTCGCGCCGGGCGCAAGTCTGAGGTGGCTGGCCGGATCGAGGAGCATGTCGGCCTCGACCAAGGAGTACGACTTCTTCGACGCCGGACGACGGCGCCAGTGCGAGCCGTTCGTCCGGCCGCGAAGCTCGACGTGCCCCCCTGCGGTAAGGCGGTGGAACCAGCGCCCGGGACCGTACACCATGAGCGCGAAGTGCAGGCCCCTGTCGCCCCCGACCAGGTGGTGGAACGTCCCCCTCGCGATCAGCGTGACCGGCCCGGCGTCTCCGGCGCGCAGGTCGTGAAGGCGCAGCGCCTGCTCGACCGGAGCCAGGCCTTCGACCGCCGCCGCGGCGTCTCCGAGGACCACGCTCCCCCACGAGCCGGCCGTCAGCGCCGCGGCGACGACCGAACCGAGACGAACCACTCGCCCCAACAGGGGCCGCGGCCGCGCCACGCGGCCGGACCGCTCCCCATTAGACGCTCCGGCAGTCATGCGACGCCTCCGTTCAGAGGGTGTACAGCCGATTCACGGATCGCCACGCGTTGCCGAAAGCCCTCAACCGGTCGCTGAACAGATTGCCGCTCCGGTTCGATGCCGCCAATATCGGCCTCGTCCGGCCCGACCGCAAGGCCCTCCGAACGGGCGCACACCGGTGAGAGCGCTTCCGGCGCCGGTCAGGACCGGCCTGGCACCGGCGACGACACTGCACTGTCAGAACGCTCGCGCCAGTCGAGTCCGGTCACCGCCCCGGGCGGAACAGGCCTCTGGCCACCATCCAGTCAGAGCCGGCATGCGACCCGGATCGTCCAGTTGATCTCCCCGGAGGTCGGCGCGGCCGGGTCGCTCGGCCACTCGGTCTGGCCGGCGAAGTGCAGCGCTTCGTGCAGGATGACCACCGCCGCGTGCTCGACGGACAACCGATCGAAGACGGGGCAGATGACCGTCCTCGGGCTCCGGACCATCGTGAAGGCAGCAGCACCACGGCCCCGCTTGCAAACATGCTCGCCCTCTGTGTCGCCGACCCATTCGTAGCAGGTCGAGCGGAGGCACGTGAGGCCGTCGGCGCCGAACCTGGCGAACAGGCCGGCGCAGTCCGAAACCGCGGCGATCCGCTCCGCCGCGAGCCGGTAGGCCGCAGTCAGCCTGAAGCGCACGCACGCATCGAAACTGCCCTTCGTTAGGGGCCGGCGCGGCTCCGCGAACGACGGGGCAGCGCGATGTGTGTCGACCGGCGGTTCGGGCGCGACGGGTGCCGGAACCGTCTCGTTCCCGGCGTCGACGGCGGCGCCCGCCAGGACGAGGCACGCCACGAAGGGGATGAGGGGCCTGAGCTGGCGATACCGCGGCGAGTCGGCGACTGCTTTCATGTCCTCAGCCTGGGCACAGGCTCAGTGGATGTCCTGGGGAATTCCCTCCGTCCACACTGTTTCCAGGCGGTGATTTCGCGGCGAACGTGCGGTCGAGAAGCTCGCGAAACCCCGGCACGGGACTCGGCGGACCAGAAGACCGGGCCGCCTCCGGTCATCTCGATCGGCCGGGACGCTGGCCCGGTTTCCGCACCCGTGGCTCAGCCCCCGGCTGGAGCACCGACCTGGGACCTACCGACGCGGCCCCCCGCGGCGGTCGACGGAGAACGGGCGACGGGCGGCCGTCTCAGTTGAATGCCCCTTGTCAAAACAGCGGCCCAGGCGTAAGCTCCGCTTTTGTGAAGCGGTTCACACAGGCACTGCGGGACCGCTTCCCGGACCGCCCCCCCGACGGCCACACCGGACCCGGAGTGCGAGCAGTCTGGAAGGAGGAACGCGAATGGCGAAGCAGCGTCGGATGATCACCCTGGACGGGAACGAGGCGACGGCATCGGTCGCCCACCGCACCAACGAGGTGATCGCGATCTACCCCATCACCC
>JBFMCD010000108.1:0-8961 GCA_040754885.1 Acidobacteriota bacterium | reverse complement strand
TCGCTCGCTCGCTCCTCACGTACAGGAAGTACGCTGCGTCGCGGCTTCGCTCGCGCGCCTTGCGATAGGCCCACTGGCGGCCGCGCCACGCCGCGATTCCTCTCCGACGGATGTCAAATCGGTATCAGGGGAGATGCAGCGGTACTCGAGGCGATTTGCAGCAGTCGCGTCGGACGCAGCTGAGTGGAGCGCTCACAGCGGAGAGGCTTCGCCGTGGGCCGTTCGCGTCCACGGTTTCCCGATGACGTGGAAGAGGCGCTCGCCCCTGAGTCTGACGGCGAGATGGAGAGGCTCCCCAGGCGTTCTGGGAGCGGCATACCCCGCCACGAGGACGGCGTGAGCGCGAGCGGGGGCCACCGTGAGGCTCGCCGCGGGGACCACGGCCAACTCTCCGAGCACCGTGCCGTCGACCGCGACGGCGACGACCCGGTCGGCGGCCCTCCCGCCGGTGTCGATCCGGCCCTCCACCGTCAGGATCCGTGCATCCAGAGGCGTGGCGCGAGTGACCATGCCGCCGGGGTGCGGTACCGACTCGCCGGCAATCATGTCGTCCGCCAGCACATCGCCGAATCGGGGCCGCGGATCGCGATCGAAAGGCACCTGTGCGTTTCGCCGGAGAAAGGGCAGCACCGCGCGACCCGGGCCGTCGAGCCAGGTCCGCGCGTCGACGTTCTGAAATCGGCGGAAGGCGCTGTCGTCGGCGAGTTCGTAGCGCACCGCGATCTCGGCGAAGGGGTGCCAGGCGGCGTCCGCGAGCAACCGGCGCGCGGCGCCGGCGCCCTGGACCCAGGTTGCCGTCACGGCCGCTCCCGCGATGCACGCCAGCAGGACGGAAGCCGGAACGCGCCGTCGCCGCTCCGGCACGGCTGCGAGGAGTTGCGCAGCGGCGCCGAACACACCCAGCCAGAACAGGCCGGCGAGAAGACCGTAGCGATGCTGTTCCGCTGCGCCCCGGCCGAACCCCGATCGTGCGACGGCGGCCATGGCGGCGTTCGCCCCGCCGTAGACCTGGAGCAAGAGCCACGGCGCCAGGCGGGCCTTCGATTCTGCGTCCTCCGACCGGAGCGTCAGCCACCACGTCGCGAGGCACGCAAGGAGGCCGCACGCGCCCAGGCCCGCGGCGAGGGTCCGATTCGAGGTGAAGATCCAGCCGAGGAACGACGCGACGAACTCGAGCAGTGCGCCCGGTCGCGCGACCACCAGGCTCGGGTGGTGCGTCGGCCGATGGTAGAGCGCGACCGCGGCCAGTCCGGTGACGAGTGCCGCCGCCACGACGGCGGGTCCATACCTGCGCAGGCGCGGCAGGAGCGCCACGCCGAGCAGCAACGCCGGCCACACGGCCAGGGCGGTCGAAAACGTGAACGCGCCGGCGACTGCCGCGGCGATCGCGATCGCCATCGCCTGGGTTTGGCGGGGGCGCCGGGCCGCGCGGCAGAGGGAGAGAATCGCGGACACGGCCAACAGATCGGCCACGATCCACATCACGCCCGAGAAGCCGAGAACGAACTGGTGGGCTCCCACCGGCGTGAACGCGAGCCCGCCTATCACCGCCGCCGACGCCGCGCCGCGCGAGGCACTCCGCCTTGCCCCTTCGCCGAGGAACGCGAAGACGGACAGGGCGACGGCGAACTGGCAGAGAACGGCAAGCGCTGCCAACGTGCGGTTGTCGCCGTGGAACAGAGCGGCGTTCGCCGCGTAGACGAGGGCCGGCACCGCGACGGCGTGCTCGTTGGACTTGATCGTCAGCCAGCCGAGCACGTCGGATCGCAGGTGGTCACCGTCGACCATCTCCATCAGCACGACGTAGTAGTCGTGCCACTGCAGTCTGCCGGTGCGCGGCGCCAGGGACAGGAAGTACACGGCGGGCAGGGCGAGCACCAGCAGCGCGACGCCGGTAGCCCGTCTGCGGCGCGCGCCGGGATCGCCTGCGGTGGGCCGAAGAGGCTCGTTGCACTGTGTTGGAAACACCGCCAGATGATATACGGTCGCCGCGGCACGGGCACAGCGAGGTCTCGGGCGTGTCAGCTCCACACGCCGGGAATGGCGCGGCGGCACGACGGGCAGCGGCCGTCCTCGAGCGCGGCGGCACGGACGGTGAAGCCGACGCGGTGGATCAGCGTCGCGCCGCAGTCGGGGCAGACGGTGTTCTCGCCGGGGTGGCCGGGGACGTTGCCCAGGTAGACGTAACGCAGCCCCTCGGCCTGGGCGACGCGCCACGCCCGCTCGAGGCTGGACAGCGGCGTCGGCGGCAGGTTGGTCAGCCGGTAGGTCGGGTGAAAGCGGGTGAAGTGGACCGGCACGTCGGCGCCGAGGTTGGTCTTGACCCAGAGGGCGAGGTCGCGGACCTCCTCCTCCGAGTCGTTGAGCGTGGGCAGGAGCAGCACGACGATCTCCAGCCACGTGCCCGAGGCGCGGATCGTCTCGAGCGACCTGAGGACCGGTTTCAGCTCGCCACGTACGAAGTCGCGGTAGAACGGCTCGCGGAACGCCTTGAGGTCCACCTTCACCGCCGCGAGCAGCGGCAGCACTTCCTTCAGCGGCGCTTCCTGGATGTAACCGTTCGACACCACGACGGTGCGCAGCCCGATGCGGCGCGCGGCGAGGGCCGTGTCGCGGACATACTCCCAGAACACCACCGGCTCCGAGTAGGTGGCGGCGAGCAGCGGCGCGTTCGCCCGCCGGGCGGCCGCCGCCAGTTCCGCGGGCGGCAGCCAGCGGGCCGGCACCTGCTCCGGACGGAACTGCGAGATCTCCCAGTTCTGGCAGAACTTGCACTCGACGTTGCACCCCGCGGCGGCCCACGACAGCGCCGTCGAGCCGGGCATGACGTGGAAGAACGGCTTCTTCTCGATCGGGTCCGCGTGCAGCGTGCACGCCACGCCGTGGACCAGCGTCACGTAGGTGCCGCGCCGGTTCTCGCGCACGCCGCACGCGCCGCGCTCCGCGTCGGCGACCTGGCAGCCGCGCGGGCACAACTGGCACTCGACCCTGCCTTCCGCCAGCCGGCGGTACCAGGAAGCCTCGCGCGCCGGGAGGTCGTCGGGATCGACGGCGGCGCCCAGCGGCGGCGTCCGGGCGCCGTGCGCGCCGCGCGCCAGGGCGGTCGCGGCGCCGGCCGCCGCGAGCAGCGCCAGCTCGCGCCGGGTCGGCCCGCCGCTCACCCCCTCGCCTCCCTGATCGCCGCCGGGTCGCCGACGCCCAGGCCGTAGCGTGCGGCGGTGGCGACGAAGCGCGGCGCGCGTCCCGCCGCCTCGAGCGTCGGCATGCCGCGGCGCACCCGCTCCGCGTCGATCGCCCGCCACGCCCACGCGTCGGCGGCGACCGGGTCGGTCGAGGCGACGACGAGGCCGAGCGGCCACACCGCGTCCGGCCGGTAGCCCGGGCCGCCGTGGCACTGCGCGTTGACGCCGTCGAGCACGGTCAGGCGCAGCTTGCCCCTGACGAACGGGTGGTTGACCACGTCGGCGACGAACGGGTCACAGTGGTTGTCGTGGTACTTGTTCGGGTTGTGGATGACGCCGTACCAGTTCTTCAGCGACGCGGAGACCCCGGCCAGGTCGTGGTCCTTGACCACGCCGAACCCGACCAGCGCCGTGCAGGTGGTCGAGACCAGGCGGGCGAAGCACGAGCCGATCTGCCCGGACGTCGAGGGCTCGGCGTCGTAGTCGTTGTCCACGCCGTGGCACAGGTAGTCCCCGCCGTTCTTGCGGATCGGGTAGCGCACGCGGGCCAGCTCGCGCGAGGCGCGCTCGAAGACGACGATCCGCTGGCCGGGGATTCCGGCTTCGCGCAGCAGGGCGGCGAGCGCCTCGACCAGCTCGCGACGGGGAGAGATCGGCCCCCCGAGGCAGTTGAGCTTGATTCCCACGGTGTCGGAGGGGGAGAACAGCGCGGACACGGCGCGCGCCGCCGTCGGCTTTCCGGTCGCCGCGACCAGCGCCCGCTCGAGCGCGGCCCGCGCCGCCGTGGGGTCGAGCGCGCCCCCGCCCGCGGGCGCCGCCAGCGGAGCCACGCCGACCGTGCCGCCCGCCCCGACCGCGGGCGCGGCGCCGTGGAGCGCCCTCGGTCCCAGCGCGATCCCGGTCCCGACCAGCGCCCCCAGTTCGCGCCTCGTGAACTTGCGTGTCATCGATCCCCCCCCGACCGCGCCGTCGGCGCGGCTCGTGCCGCCGGTCCAGGGTAGCGCCCTCGGGCGGGGGCGCAAGCGGCGCGGTCACTCCTCCTCGGAGAACACCTGGGCGGTGAACACCTCGAACGTCGCGCCGTGGCGCCAGGCGTCGGCGGCCAGACCGGCCTTGCGGGCGAGCTGGGAGAGGAAGACGTCCCTCGTCCAGCCGGTCTCGGTGGCGACCTGGGGCAGGAACACCGCCTGGCGCCCGCCGCGCGAGAGCAATACGCCGTGGCGGCCCATCTCGATCTCCTCGGGCCCGGATACCTCGCGCATCGGCGAGAGCACCGACACCTCGAGGGCGACGTTGTCCAGCTCCCTGGCGTCGAGGGCGCGGAAGCGCGGGTCGTGGGCGGCGGAGACCGCGGCGTGGACCACCGCGTCGACGAGCGGCTCGCGCGCCTCGATCACGCCGATGCACCCGCGCAGGCGGCCGTCGGTGACCGCCTTCGGGCCGGTGTTGTGCACGGTGACGAACACGCCGGCGTCGGCGGCGAGCGGACCGCCCACCGGGTGCGACGCGAACCAGCGCGCCAGCGAGCCGTCGTGCGTCAGGTGCGTGCGCAGCGTCGCCCGCGCCAGCTCGAGCACGGCGCGTTGCGCGTCGCGGTCGAGGGGAACGGGCTCGGACCTGCCGCCGTCGTCGCGCCACGCGGTCCACTCGCCCGAGTAGGCGACCGCGGCGTACGTCACGACCTGCGACCAGTTGCCGCTGACGTGACCCGAGGTGGTCACCTCGACGACCCGCCCCTCGCCGCGGAAAGCGTGCGCGAGCAGCTCGAGCAGCACCTCGATCGGCCGCGCCCCGCACACCGTGTCGCCGCTCGCCTCCACCTGGTGCCAGAATCCCCGCCCGTCGATCGCCGCGGCGCGCCCCGCCGTGTCCCGCCCGAGGTCGAGCAGCGTGGTCGCCAGGGCGCGGTCGGAGCCGAACGGGTTGTAGCCGTACGCCGCGCCGTGGTGGGTGAAGTCGGAAGAGACGGCGATCACCGTGCCGGGACCGAGCAGCGCCGAGAGGCGGCGCGCCATCGCCAGGGCGACCCTCCGGTCGGTGTCGTGCCCGACCAGGATCGGCACGATCGGCACCGGGCCGAGCGCCGCCTGCAGGAAGGGCAGCTCCACCTCCAGGCAGTGCTCGGGCCCGTGGGCGCGCCCGGGGCCGCGGAACTCGGCGAACTCCCGCAGCGCGGCCACCGCGTCCACGTCGATCGGCACGTGGCCCATCGGCGTGGCGAAGGCGGTCACCTGCGGGTCGGGGAGCGCGCCGCCGGAGTAGCCGGCGTGGTGGGACGGCCCGAGCAGGATCACGCGCGACGCCCTGCTCCCGGCCAGAGGTCCGAACGCCTTGCCCGCCGTCGGCCCGGAGAAGACATACCCGGCGTGGGGGACGATCACCGCGACGGGAGCCGGCGCGGCGGGCGCCGCCTCGAGGTACTCGGCGACCTCGGCCTCGAGCCGCTCCTTCCGGTCGGGGTAGAACGAGCCGGCCACCGCGGGCCGGCGCACCTCCGCGTGCGCGGTCGTCACCATGAGCGTCACCCCCGTGAGCACTGCGAACAGATTCACACCGACAGGAATAAGCCTGCCGGCGCGGCAATGCAAGCCGGTGCGGGGCAAGGTGCGGGACCGTCCCTGGGTGCAACCAGGACTGCGTGGTCCGTGGCCTGTGGGCCGTGGACCGGGTACGGTCGGGTAGATGGGTGACAGATCAGACCGGATACATGGGTAACACATTATTGAGGGTGTGGGGTGTTGTCGTGCGGTCCACGGTCCACTGTCCACTGTCCCCTGTCAACGGCCCACGCTTCCCCGGCGGAGTGAGGATCAGCGGGCTTCGAGGACCAACCGATTCAGGGGGTCGCGCGACTCGCCGACCGAGGAGACGCGGATCGCGGCCTGCTCGCCGACCGGGCAGCGGTTCTCGCAGATGCCGCAGCCGACGCACTTCGCGGGCTCCACCACCGGCCGTTGCAGGCGCACGCGGCGGCCGGCGCGGTCCTCCTCGTGGACCTCCTCCAGCCAGATCGCCTTGGGGTCCGTCGGGCACATCTCCTCGCAGACGATGCACGGCGTCTTCATCGCCCACGGCAGGCAGCGGCCTCGGTCGACGAAGGCGGTGCCGATCGACACCGGCGGCCGGCCGTCGTAGCCGGTCTTGCGCGCAGGCTCGAGACGGGCGATCGCGCCGGTCGGGCACACCTCGCCGCAGCGCGTGCAGGCGAACTCGCACCAGCCGCGCCGCGGCACGAGCACCGGCGTCCAGAACCCCTCGACGCCGGCCTGGCCGATCGCCGGGTGGAGCGCGCCGGTCGGACACGCCTGCTGGCACAGCGAGCACTTGACGCAGCGGGCCAGGAAGTCGGGTTCCGCGAGCGCCCCGGGCGGGCGGAGCATCTCCGGGCGCGCCGCGTCGCGGCCGCCGCCGGCGGCGCGCAGCAGCGGAGCCGCGACGAAGGAACCCACCGTCGTGCCGATCAGGTAGCGGCGCGACAGGTCGGGCCGGGGAGGCGGCGCCGGCAGCGGGGGCAGGAACCGATACGAGATCGCCGACTCCGGGCACCCGGGCAGGCAGTTGAGGCAGACGTGGCACTCGGCGACGCGGTGGTCGCCAAGCGGCTCGTCGGCGCCCTGGCAGGAGAACGCGCACAGCGTGCAGTTGGTGCACGCCCCGCCGCGCCTGCCGATGCGGAACAGGGAGAAGCGGGCGAACACGCCGAGCAGCGCGCCGAGCGGGCAGAAGGCGCGGCAGAACAGGCGCGGGATCCAGCGGCTGGCGACGAGGATGGCGAGCAGCAGGAGCGCCGCCAGCCAGCCCGCCGGCACCGGCTTGCCCCCGGGCAGCACCGGCCACAACCCCGACGCCAGTCCGCGGGCGAGCAGCGAGAGCGGGTCGAGCAGGCCGGCCTGGAGGGCGCCGGCGAGCGCGCCGGCGAGCAGCGCGACGAGGATGTAGGTCTTCAGCGCGTACCAACTCCGCCACCGGTTGACCTTCAGGCTCTCGCGCCGCGAGCGCGGCGAGAGGAGCCACGACGAGAGCTGCTGCAGCGTGCCGAGCGGACAGATCCATCCGCAGAACACGCGGCCGAACACGAGGGTGAGGGCGATCAGCGCCAGCGCCCAGATCAGCGCGCCCGGCAGCGTCCCCTCGGCGAGCGTGACGCCCACCGCGGACAGCGGGTCGCCGTGGTGGAAAGCGGTGAACGGGAGGTCGCGGCGGTCCCCGGCCGCCAGCCGTGCGAGCAGGAACACGAACACGACGAGGAAGAACCCCTGCCAGACGATCCGCACGGCCCGGAGCCCGGACCCCGGACCCCGGACCCCCATCCTCACGTGCCCAGTTCCTTGACCAGCTTCGCGTCGCCGCGCCCCAAGCGCAGCCGCTCCGCCTCGACGATGAACCCCAGTTGCCGCGGCTCGTGGCCGAGCACCGCCGCCCCCCACGCCTCGCACGCGACCGGGTCGGTGCCGGCGGCGACCGCCCCGACCGCCTGCACGTCGGCGAGCGAGCCGCCGGTCGGGCCGTTGGCGCGCAGCACTCGGGTGGCGTCCATCACGGTCAGCGTCGGGCGGAACGTCGCGCCCAGTTCCGCGACGGCGCGGTCGATGTCCTGGTGCAGCCGGTTGCGGCCGCGCCCGAGCAGGCCCATCCAGTTCTTCATCCCGAGCGTGACGCGGGACAGCGAGTGGTGCTTGACCACCGGGACGTTGATCACCCGGTGGGCGGCGAGCGCCTCGGCCATCACCTCGAGGCCGGAGGACAGGCCGG
This sequence comes from Acidobacteriota bacterium, assembly GCA_040754885.1. Taxonomy (GTDB): domain Bacteria; phylum Acidobacteriota; class Thermoanaerobaculia; order Thermoanaerobaculales; family Thermoanaerobaculaceae; genus JBFMCD01. Next base: position 1,027 of record JBFMCD010000108.1, on the reverse strand, counting down.
CGAGGGAGGCCTGCGTCCACTGCGCGCGGTCGGAGGAGATCACCTCGGCGCCGGCCGCCTCGGCCGCAGCGCGGATCCCCGAGCGGGTGAAGCAGCGGCGCGGGTCGTTGCACGAGTTGTCCGTCACCACCACGCGCGCGGCGCCGGCGGCGCGGCACAGCCGGACCAGCTCCGCGACCACCTGCGGGTCGGTGTTGGCGGCCTGCTCGGGAAGGCGGTCCCAGCCCACGTTGGGCTTGATCAGCACCGTCTCGCCCGTGCCGACGAAACGCTCCATGCCGCCGAGCGCCGCCACGGCGCGCCGGACGTTGGCCGCCGGGTCCGCGCCGCGCGCCGCGACCGCCGGGTGGGGCGGCTCGACGCCGGCCCGCCGCCAGTCAGGGATCGGCGACGGCGCCGCCTCGACGGCCCTGCGGTCGTGGAACACGAGCGCGCCGCCGCCCAGCGCCGCGGCGGCGAGCGCCGTGGCCGACAGCCTCGTCGCGGCCTCGCGCCGGGTGATCGTCTCGTGCCTCGTCGGTTCGCTCATCGTCCCCCCGTCCACGCCGCCGCGATGGCGTCGAGCGCCGCGGCGGCCTCGTCTCCCTGCGCCAGCGCCGTGGCCTTGAGCAGGTCGCGGCCGCGCACCGCGACGAGCACCGCGCCGTCGCTCCACGCGTCGGCGAGCCCGGCCACCGCCGCCGCTCCCTGCGGCCGCTCCGCCTCGGCCTGGCCGAGCGCGCCCGCGGGCGCGGCGAAGCGGTACACCTCGGCCGCGACCTCGAACTCCCCGGACGCCGGGGCGAAGCGGTAGGTGGTCGCCGCGCAGCGCTCGAAGCCGCGCGCGATGAACGCCTCGGCGGCGCCGTTGATGTACTCGTACAGCGTCTCCCGGTCGTAGCTCAGGATCTCGGCGGGGCCGGCGGCGCCGAGCGCCTGCGCGCCCGGCAGCGCCGGACCGTGCGCGGCGCGCAGCGCGGCGAGCACGTCCGCGGGGTCGTCGCGTGTGACGCCGGCGCGCACGACCAGCCACGCGGCGATCGCCGCG
>JBFMCD010000107.1:0-8267 GCA_040754885.1 Acidobacteriota bacterium | reverse complement strand
CCCCGGACCCCGGACCCCGGACCCCTGATTCGCCTTCTCCAGTTGGCAGGCGAACGCGGAGTGATTGACGTCGACGGGCAGGACGCGCACGTCGTGGCGCAGCGCGTCCTGGACCAGGGTGGCGGGGTGGTAGAACCCCATCGGGAAGGCGTTGAGCAGCGCGCACAGGAACGCCGCGGGGTGGTGCGCCTTGAGGTAGGCGGAGGCGTAGGCGATGAGGGCGAAGCTGGCGGCGTGCGACTCGGGGAAGCCGTAGAGGGCGAACGAGGTGATCCCCTGGACGATGTCGTCCGCCGCCTTGCCGGTGATGCCGCGCGCGGCCATGCCGTCGCGCAACTGGCGCTCGAGGCGGTTCATGCGCTCGACGGAGCGCTTCGAGCCCATGGCGCGGCGCAGTTCCTCGGCCTGCCCGCCGGTGAAGCCGGCGGCGACCATGGCGACGCGCATGAGCTGCTCCTGGAACAGCGGCACGCCGAGGGTGCGCCTGAGCACCGGCTCGAGGTCGGGGTGCGGGTAGACGACCGGCCGGCGGCCGGCGCGCCGCTCGAGGTAGGGGTGGACCATCTTGCCGACGATCGGCCCGGGGCGGATGATCGCCACCTCGACGACCAGGTCGTAGAAGCGCTCGGGGCGCATGCGCGGCAGCGTGGCCATCTGCGCCCGGCTCTCGATCTGGAAGACGCCGACGGTGTCGGCGCGGCGGATCATCGCGTAGGTCTCGGGGTCGTCGGGCGGCAGGTGCGCGAGGTCGAGGTGGACATGCTCGTGGCGGCGGATCAGCGGCACCGCCTCCTCGAGGGCGGCGAGCATGCCCAGGCCGAGCAGGTCGATCTTGATGATGCCGAGGTCGGCGCAGTCGTCCTTGTCCCACTGGATGACCACCCGCCCGGGCATGGCGGCCGGCTCGAGCGGCACGACGTCGTCGAGGCGGCCGGCCGCCAGCACCATGCCGCCGGAGTGCTGGCCGAGGTGGCGCGGCAGGTGGAGGAGGCGGGCGACCAGCTCGACGAGCAGGCGCGAGCGGCGCTCCTCGGGCGCGAGGCCGAGGGCGCGCAGGTGGTCGGTCAGCTCGCGACGCGGGTCGCCGGCGAACCCCCAGCCGCCGATCATCGCCGACAGCCGGCCGAGGTGCTCCTCGGAGAAGCCGAGCGCCTTGCCGACCTCGCGCACCGCGCTGCGGCCGCGGTAGCTGATCACGTTGGCGGTCATCGCCGCGCCGCGCTCGCCGTAGGTGCGGTAGACGTGCTGGATCACCTCCTCGCGCCGGTCGCCGGAGGGCAAGTCGAGGTCGATGTCCGGCCACTCGCCGCGCTCCTCGGAGAGGAAGCGCTCGAAGAGCAGCTCGTAGGCGATCGGGTCGATGGCGGTGATCGACAACGCGTAGCACACCGCCGAGTTGGCCGCCGAGCCGCGCCCCTGGGCGAGGATGCCGCGGGAACGGCAGAAGCGGACGACGTCGTGGACGACCAGGAAGTAACCGGGCAGGCCGAGCCTCTCGATCAGCCCCAGCTCGCGCTCGAGCTGGGCACGCACGCGCGGCGAGATCGCGCCGTAGCGCTCGCGCGCCCCGGCCTCGGTGCGGGCGCGCAGCTCCTGCGCCTCGTCGCGGCCGTCCTCGAGGCGCGCCGCCGGGAAGCGGTAGGGCAGCTCGTGCAGGCGGAAGGCGCAGCGCGCGGCGACGCGCGCGGTGGCGGCGACCGCCTCGGGGAAGTCGGCGAACAGGCGCGCCATCGCCGCCGGCGAGCGCAGGTGGCGCGAGCGGTTGGGCTCGAGCAGGCGCCCCACGGTGTCGAGGGTGCGGTGCGCGCGCAGGCAGGCGAAGACGTCGGCGAGGGCGCCGTCGCCGGGCGCGGCGAACAGCGCGTCCTGCGTCGCCACCACCGGCACGCCGGCCTCGCGGGCGAGGCGGATGAGCGCGGCGTTGCGCGCTTCCTCGCCGCGCCGGCCGTGGCGCTGCACCTCGACCGCGACGCGCTCGGGGCCGAAGCGGTCGAGCAGGTCGCGCAGCGTCGCGCGCGCGCCCTCCTCGCCCGCCGCGGCGAGCGCGGCGGCGAGCGGCCCGGAGACGCCGCCGGCGAGGCAGAACAGCCCCGCGGCGTGGGCGCCGATCTGGTCCCAGGAGACGCGTCCCTGGCCCTTGTCGAGAACCGGGGACGCGGGCCGTGGACGGTGGGCCGCGGGCCGCTCCCGGTCGACTCCCTCGCCGCGCCCGTCGATCTCCGGATCTCCGACCCCGGACCCCGGACCCCGGACCCCGGTCCCCGTCGTCACGCCGTGCAGGGCGCCGTCGGTGAGCAGACGGCACAGGTTGGAGTAGCCGCGCGCGGTCTCGACGAGCAACGGCAGGCGGGCGCCGTCGGGGAGCACGACCTCGGCGCCGACGATCGCCTCGACGCCTGCGGCGCGCGCCGCCTTGTGGAAGCGCGGGATGCCGTAGACGCCGGCCCGGTCGGCGACGGCGACCGCGGGCAGGCCGAGGCGCGCCGCCCGCTCGGCGATCGCCTCCGGCTCGCTCGCCCCCTCGAGGAAGGAGAACGCGGTGTGGGCGTGGAGTTCGCAATAGGGAGAAGCAGAGGCGTGGGCCGTGGACCGTGGGCCGTGGACCGAAGAAGCAGAAGCGTGGACCGTGGGCCGTGGGCCGTGGGCCGGAGAGGAAGAGACGCGCGCGGGAGGAGAAGGCGCGACGCTTTCGGGTGGCGAGGAGTCGGATCCCGAAACGAGCGTCAGCGCTCGACGCGACCGCCCACGACCAACGTCGGACGCGACGGCCTCGACCGAAGCCTGCCGAAGAGGCCGCAGAGCAACATCCGGATGCTCTCGACCTGCCGGAGCGGTTCCTCCAGTTGCTCGCCGTCGAGATAGGACAGCCGCCCCGCCAGCAGCAGCATCGTGTGGAGTTCCGCCAGACTGCCCCGGGCGATCGACAGGTGGTGGAGGAACTCCCGCGTGTGCTGTCTGGCCTGTCCCTCGGCCACGTTCGCGGGGACGCTCACCGCCGCGCGGCGCATCTGCTGGCCGAGCGTGTAGTGCTCGCGGCCCGGGAGCTTCTCGGTGATCCGGTAGATCATCGGGACCAGATCCATCGCCGCCTGCCACACTCTCAGTTCCGTGTAGTTCTTCACGATGTCCGTCATCACACTCTCCATCGCCCCGATCGCATCCGACGAGGCCTCGCTCGACGTGTCTCGGTCCACGGTCCACGGCCCACTGCCCACGCCTCTGGTCACGGGCGCTCCACCCCGCCGGCCGCAGGCAACGGTCATCAGTCATAGCGCCCCTGTGCGAACCAGCGGCCCGCGAGGCGGTCGAAGAAGACGCGCAGCAGCGAGCCGTCGGCGGTGGCCACGTCGTAGTCGTCGCGGGCGAACGGCTCCTCGGTCCACCAGTCGCCGACGAAGCGGTACGGCCCGGCCCACGCCAGCACGACCCCGCCGGCGTCGCCGGCGCGGGCGGAGACCGGGCGCGCGCCGGCCATCACCACCTGGGCCTCGAGCGGCGGGCGGAAGGCGCGCAGGATGGGAGGGAGAGAGACGTTGTCCGTTGTCGGTTGTCCGTTGTCCGTGAAGAAGGAAACGGAAGAACCCGATCCAGAATCGCGAGCGGTTTCTGCGGGGAACGGGCAACGGGTAACGGGTAACGGGTTGTCCGTCGGCCGTCGGCCGTTGACGGAAGAGCCAGAGGCGTGGGCCGTGGGTCGTGGGCCGTGGGCGGCAAGAACAGGAGCGCGGCCTGCGGGCCGTGGGCCGTGGGCCGCAGGAACAGAGGCGCGGGACGGGCGGCGCGGCGCGAAATCGTGGAGGACGAAGGGGACGATCTCCCAGGCGCCGGGGCGGTGGGTGTCGGGGACCGCCGGCGCGCCGGCGCGGTCCGGCCCGACCAGCGCCGCGAGGCGCGCCAGGGTCATCGCCAGCCTGCCGGGCGCGGGGCGCGGCGGGCCGAACAGCTCGCCCTGCGCCAGGCGCACCCGGCCCGGGGTGGCCAGGACGGCGACGCTCTCCACCGGCCCGCCGGGCGGGTGGGCCTCGAGCTGCAGGCGGGCGAGCGCGAGCGCCGCCGGCACCTCGCGCGTCGGCGCCACCAGCTTGACCCGCAGCGCGCCGCGCTCCCCGCCCTCGAGGCGCATCTCGAGGAGCAGCTCGGCGAACCCCTCGCCGCGCACCTCCAGGCGGTCGGCCAGGCGGGCGAGCAGCCCGCGCATGACGAACAGGAAGGGCTCGAGGGCGCCGACGGGGTGCTCCAGGTCGATCCCCTCGCGCAGCACCTCGCGCGTCGGGTCGGGCACGAACGCCTCGTCCTCCTCGCCGGCGGCGAGGCGGTGGAGCGCCGCGCCCTCCGGCCCGAGGCGCAGCGCGACCTCGGGACGCGGCAGCCGCGCCAGCTCTCCGGCGGTGCGGATCCCCCACCGCTCCAGCGCCACGGCCGGCGCCAGCCCGGGCTCGAGCAGCTCGAGCGGCAACGGCGCGAGGAACGCGCCCTCCCCGCCCTCCGCCACCACCACGTCGTCGCCGCACCGGCTCGCCACCCGGGCGACGCCCGCGCTGCCGGCGATCCCGACCCGCGCCTCCAGGCCGACGCGGCGGCAGGCGCGCAGGAGGTGGGCGGCGATCGCGCCCTCGGAACCGAAGCGCGGCAGCAGCCCGCCGACGTCGAGCAGGACCTCGCCGGTCCGGCCGCGCTTCACCCGCGGCGAGACGCCGCCGGCGACGTCGGCGAGCGCCTCGGAGGCGGCGGCCTCCACCTCCGGCGGCACCGTCCGGACCAGCACGCCCGGCGCCAGTGTGCGGGCCTGCGCCGCGGTCACCCCGGGCCGCGCGCCGAGCGCCGCCGCCTCGGCGGAGACCGCCACGACCTCGTCCCGCGGCTGCGGCCCCGCCGCGATCGCCAGCGGCGCCTCGGCCAGGTCCGGGCAGCTCCGGCGCAGCGCCTGGAGGGGGAAGTCGGGGACGCGCAGGCACGCCAGGCGCATGCTCACTCCCCCGCCGCCCGCCGCCGCCAGGCCGCCGGCCGCGCGTCCGCGCCGCGCCCGGCCTCGCCGCGCTCGACCCGCGCCCGCAGGACGATCCCCTCCATCCAGCGTTGTCCCTCGTCCCCCGCCCAGCGCGCGCCCCCCCGCCCCAGCGCCAGGGTGACCCCGGCCAGCGTGCCGAGCCACGGGCGGGCGGACAGGACCAGGGCGGTCGCCCCGGCGCGCTCGACCGCCCGCGCCAGCCGCAGGCGCAGCGGCGCCGCGCGCCTGCCGCCGGGAAGCCCCGTCACGTCCACGACCACCACGGGGAAGCCGCACAGCTCGAGCACCAGCTCGGCGGCGCGCACGGTCTCCTCCAACCCGCGGGGGCGCACCCACAGCACACGCTCGAGGTCCACACCCGCCGCGGTCGCGGAAGCGGGGTCGAAGGCGTCGGCGGGGTCGAGCCAGGCGGTCAGCTCCCCCCGCGCGCCGGCCGCCGCCAGCGTCGCCGCCGCCACGGCGGTCCCCCCCGAGGAGCCCGGCCCGACCAGCTCGGAGGCCTTGCCCTGCGGCCAGCCTCCGCCCAGGAGGGCGTCGAGCGCGGCTCTGCCGGTGGCGCACCGGCCGCGCCCCAGTTCGCGCAGGCGCCAGCGCCGGGTGTCCTCGCGCAGGCGGGCGAGCGCCTCGCGCCCCTCCTCGGGATCGTCCAGCCGGCGGTCGGAGGTCATGGCATCCATAGCAGTCATTTTCAATTTAAGTCTGACAATCATGATTGTCAACCTCTCCAGTGGACAACCGCCCAGAAAGGGCCTAGATTGACAACGATGGATGTCAGATGACCAGCGAGACACTCGGCGCCACGTTGCGACAGATGCGGCACGAGCGCGGCCTCTCCCAGCAGGCGCTGGCCGAGCGCTCGGGCGTGTCGCGCAACTTCCTCGCCCAGGTCGAGCGCGGCGAGTCCCGCCCGACGGTCGCCACCCTCACCCGCATCGCCGACGGTCTCGGCACCACCGTCAGCGAGCTGCTCGGAGAGGAGGTGCAGACATCGCCGCCAGCCGACACCGTGCCGGTGCCGCTGGTCGCCGACCGGATCGCCGCCGGGCCGCCACTCTTCCTCGCCGACCGGATCGAGCGCTACGACCACTTCCCCTACACGATGCTGCGCAACCTCGGGGTCAACCCTAGACAGGCGATCCTGGTCAGGCTCGGCCCGGACCAGGACTCGATGGCCGACACCATCCCGCCCGGCTCCACGCTGCTGGTGGACCGCAGCCCGGTGCGCGACGTGGCGGCGCGCGGGATCTACGCGGTCCGCGAGGAGGCGGCCGACGAGTACGGCTGCAGCGTCAAGCGCCTCGTCCTCGACGCCGACTCACGGGTGCTGATCCTGCTCTCGGACAACCCGGCGCACCTGCCCCGGGCGATCCGCCTCAAGGCCGGCCAGCCGCTCACCGACGTTGTCATCGGCCGGGTTGTGTGGTGGTCGCTGCCGGTCCACTGAGGCCCCCGGAACGCCCTTCCCCGCCCGCGACGACCTCGGCGGCCAGCGCCGTCAGGGACGCGGCGTAGGACGCCCAGCTCCAGCGGCTCGCGGCTGCGGCCGCTCCCGCCGCCAGGCGGGCGAGCAGCCCCGGTTCGCACAGCCGCGCGAGCGCGTCGGCCAGGTCGCCGGCGTCCCCCGGCCCGACGACCAGTCCGTTGACGCCGTCCTCGATCACCTCGGCGAGCCCGCCGACGCGCGAGGCGATCACCGGCAACGACGCGCCGAGCGCCTGGGCGGCCACCGCCGAACCGGTCGCCGCGCGGTACGGAAGGACGGCGGCGTCGGCCGCCGCGAACCACACCCGCGCCTCGTTCTCGGGAACCCAGGAGAGCCGCGCCGTGACGCGGCCCGCGAGCAGCGGGTCGGAGAGCCGGCCGGCGAGCGTCTCGCCGAGCCCACCCCACGCTTCGCCGGCGAGCAGCAGGTGCACCCGGGCATCCGCCGGGAGACTCCGCACGGCGTCGAGGAGCACATCGGCGCCCTTGTACGGGCGGATCAACCCGAACGCGAGCACCGCGACGGCGTCCTCCGGCACCCGCAGGCGGCGGCGCGCCTCGTCGCGGGGGAACGGCGCGGGCGCTTCCGGCGGGAGCGGGTGGACGCGCACCGGCGCGTCCGGCGCGACCGACCCGAGAGCGGCGGCCACGGAGCGGGCGTGGCACAGGAAACCGGCGGCGCGGCGCAGGACGGCGCGGCTCGCGCCGCGCGCGAGCGCGCCGGCGCCGTGGTCGGCGGGGTTGTGGGCGATGACGATCAGCGGCGCGACGCGCCACGACGCGAGCGTCACGGCGAGCGGCGCCCAGGCCCACGACCAGTACGGCAGCACGAGCGCGTCGGGCGCGTCCTCGCGCAACGCGCGGCGCAGCCTCGGCCAGGTCCACGGCTCGAGCACCGCGAACGCCGCGCACGCGCAGGGCAGGCGCGAACACGCGAACTCGTCGACGTCTCCCCGCCCGGGGTACAGCCACCCCGGGTATTGGCGGATCGGCGTCAGGAACGCCGCGAGTTCGCCGCGCGCATCGAGCGCGGCCGCCGCAGCGGTCGTGGCGCGGGCGATCCCTCCGCGGAACGGCCACGACGGACCGACCAGCCCCAGTCGCACGGCGCAAGCCTAGCAGGGGTTGACACGCCGCACGACCCGCTCCACTGTAGCCTCGTCCCGCGGTTCCGACTGGAGGTTCGCGTGGCTTCGCTGCTCGAGACGTTGATCGGCTACTTCGAGAAGGACGGGTGGTCGTACCGCCGCATCGGCAACCACCCGGCGATCGAACTCGGCGTGGCCGGTGAACACGGCAACTTCCGGGTCGTCGCGGTGGTGGATCCGGAGCGGACCGTGATCCGCTTCCTCACCTTCATCGAGGGGCGGGTCCCGGACGTCCGCCGTCGTGAGGTCATGGAGTTCGTCACCCGGGCCAACTACGGCCTGCTGCTCGGCAACTTCGAGCTGGACCTCGGCGACGGCGAACTGCGCTTCAAGTGTTCGGTAGACGTCGAGGGCGAGGAGTTGACCTACACGCAGTACCAGAACCTGCTCTACACCTCGCTCGCCGTCCTGGACCGCTACTACCCGGGGCTGCAGCGGGTGATCCAGGGCTCCGCGGACGCGGCGGCCGCCATCGCGGACATCGAACAGTAAACGAAGAAGGCAAAGACGTGGACCGTGGGCCGTGGGCCGTGGACCGTGGACCGTGGACCGTGGACCGTGGGCCGTGGACCGTGGGCGGTGGACCGTGGGCGGTGGACCGTGGACCGTGGACCGTGGGCCGTGGGCCG
>JBFMCD010000106.1:0-20392 GCA_040754885.1 Acidobacteriota bacterium | reverse complement strand
TATCACTAGATCATAGTCTACGACGAACCCCCAGCGACGTCAAGCACCACCGCAGCACTTCAGGCCCTGCCTCGTGCCCCGACCCCTCAGACCCACCCATTTCTTCTAGTCAATGGCCAAAGTCGAGTGGCGGGGCGGGACGCCCCGCCCACAAAACGATCACCCCACACGCAGTCATCCTGAGGGCGCCGCGATGCTGCGAGAATGGCGGCGCGGAAGGGAGGTGCACCGTGATCACGCGCAACCTCGGCGGGAGCGGCGTCAAGGTGTCGGCGCTCGGGCTCGGCTGCATGGGAATGTCGGAGTTCTACGCCGGCAGGGACGACGCCGAATCGGTGGCGACCATCCACCGGGCGATCGAGCTGGGCGTGGACTTTCTCGACACCGCGGACATGTACGGCGTCGGCGAGAACGAGAAGCTGGTCGGCCGCGCCATCCGCGACCGCCGGGACAAGGTGGTGCTCGCCACCAAGTTCGGCAACGTGCGCGGCTCGAAGGGCGAGTTCCTCGGCGTCAACGGCCGCCCCGAGTACGTCACGGCGTGCTGCGACGCGAGCCTGCGGCGGCTCGGCGTGGACGTGATCGACCTCTACTACCAGCACCGGGTGGACAAGACCGTCCCGATCGAGGACACGGTCGGCGCGATGGCCTGCCTGGTGAGGGCTGGCAAGGTCCGCTTCCTCGGGCTGTCGGAGGCGTCACCGAGGACGCTGCGGCGCGCCTCGGCGGTCCACCCGATCGCCGCGTTACAGACGGAGTACTCGCTGTGGACGCGGGACGTCGAGCCGGAGATCATCCCGGCCTGCCGGGAACTGGGCGTCGCGTTCGTCGCCTACAGCCCGCTCGGCCGCGGCTTCCTCACCGGCCGCTTCCAGCGCCCGTCCGATCTCCCCGAGGACGACTACCGCCGCCACCACCCGCGCTTCCAGGAGGAGAACTTCAACGCCAATCTGAAGCTGACGTCGCTGGTAAAGGAGATCGCGAGGGCGAAGGGGTGCGCCGCGGCGCAGGTGGCGCTGGCCTGGGTGCTCTCGCGTGGCGAGGAGATCATCCCGATCCCCGGGACCAAGAAGCGCGCCTATCTCGAGGAGAACGTGAAGGCGCTCGACGTCGCGCTGACTGCCGACGAGATCGCCCGTCTCGACGAGGGGTGCGCGCCGGGGGCGACCGCCGGCCCGCGCTACCAGGAGATGGCGATGAAGGCGATCGACGAGTAGCCGCCACGCGGGCCGCAGGGGAGGACGACGAGCGAGCGCGCCCGCGCAGAAGCCGTCGCCCACCAGAGTTGACACACAGCGCGCTCCAGGCGCGACGGGATCCTTCGGCCCTTCGGGCCTCAGGATGACAAAGGGCCTGGCGGTCATCCTGAGGGCGCCGCGGAGCGGCAACCGAAGGATCTCGTGGCGTTAGAGGACGGGACTGCTCGTGCTCGCCGCGCTCCAGGCGCGACGGGATCCTTCGGCCCTCCAGGCCTCAGGATGACAAAGGGTGTGGGCGCGGGCCGAGGCGCTCCAGGCGCGACGGGGTCCTTCGGCCCTTCGGGCCTCAGGATGACGGAGGATGGCGAGGACGGCGGGGCGGGAGGCGGGCCCACGAGCTACGCCCGCCCGTCCGTCGCGAGGTGCGGATCCGGCTGCTCGATGCCGGCGCGAGCGCTGCTGCCTCCCCACCTCGAGAACAGGACCGGCACCAGCACCAGGTTGAGGAAGGTGGAGCTGAGAAGTCCGCCGAGGATGACCTGCCCCATCGGCGCCTGGATCTCGTTGCCCGGCTTGTGACCGGCGAGCACCAGTGGGATGAGCGCCAGCCCGGCCGTCAGCGCGGTCATCAGGACCGGGGACATCCGCTCCCACGAGCCCTGGCGCACGGCGTCGGCGAGGCCGAGCCCCTCGTCGCGCATGAGGTGCTGGTAGTGGGCGACGAGCAGCACGCCGTTGCGCACGGCAATTCCGAACAGCGTGATGAACCCGACCAGGGTCGCGACCGAGAGGACGCCGTCGGAGACCCAGACCGCGAAGACGCCGCCGATCAACGCCAGCGGCAGGTTGACGAGCACGATGAGGGCGTGGCGGTGGTCGCGGAACGCGAAGAAGAGCAGTCCGTACATGACCAGCAGGGCGACGGAGGAGAGCATCGCCAGGGCCCGCAGGCTCGCCGCCGCGGTCTCGAACTGCCCGCCGAGTTCGATGCGGTAGCCGACCGGGAGCGGCACCGAGGCGTCGAGCGTGCGCTCGACCTCCTCGACGGTGCCGGCGAGGTCCCGGCCCGACACGTTGGCCGTGATCATCGCCACCCGCTGGACGTTCTCCCTGCGGATGATCGCCGGGCCCATGTCGAAGCCGACCCGCGCGACATCGCCGAGCCTCACGGTCGAGCCGGCCGGCGTCGGCACCGGCAGGGCGTCGAGCGCGGCGCGGTCGAACCGCAACCGGTCCGGGAAGCGCACGACCACGCGCGAGGCGATTCCTGCCTCCAGGATCTCCCCCGCCTGGGTGCCCTGGAACAGCGCCTCGACGACTTTCGTGAGGTGCGCGGGTGTGAGGCCGTGGCGCGCCATCGCCGGGCGGTCGAATTCGATGACGATCTGCGGGACGCCCGCCTGCTCCTGGTTGGAGATGTCCACGACGCCCGGCACGCCGCGCAGGACGCCCTCGGCCTCGGCCGCGAGCGAGCGCAGCACCGTCATGTCCGAGCCGAAGACCTTGACCGCGAGGTTGGACTTGCTCCCCGACACCATGTGGTCGATGCGGTGGGAGATCGGCTGCCCGAACGTCACGTTGACGCCCGGGATGGTGGCGACCGCCTTGCGCATGGCGGCGAGCAGTTCGTCCTTCGGCCGCCCAGGCCTGAGCACGACCTCCATCTCGGCGCCGTTGACGCCCTGGACATGCTCGTCCCGCTCGGCCCGCCCGGTCCTGCGGCTGGTGGACACGACTTCGGGAAACTCGAGCAGGGCACGTTCGACCTGCCGACCAAGCTCGTCGCTGTCCGCCAGGGTAATCCCGGGCGCAGAGACGATCGCCACGGTCAGCGAGCCCTCGTTGAACGGCGGGAGGAACGCCCTCCCCAGGAACGGCACGACAGCGACGGCGGCCGCCACGGCGACGAGCGCGATGCCGATGACCGTGCCCCCGTGGGCGAGCGCCCAGTCGAGCGACGGCCGGTACAGACGGTGCAAAACGCGGAGGATCCAGGTGTCGCCCGTGTCGAGGGCGCGCGAGCCGGGCAGCAACCACAGACACAGCACGGGGGTCACGGTCAGCGACACGGCCAGCGAGGCGAACAGCGCCGCCACGTAGGCGAGACCGAGCGGCCGGAGCAGGCGACCCTCGATCCCCGGCAGGACGAACAGCGGCAGGAACACGATCACGATGATCAGCGTCGCGAAGACGATCGCGCCGCGCACCTCGGAGGAGGCCCGGAACACGACCTCGAAGGCCGACCGCCGTTCGGCCTGGGTCTTGGCGCGCTCGAGGCGCAGGCGCCTGAAGACGTTCTCCACGCCGATGATGGCGTCGTCCACCAGGGCGCCGATGGCGATGGTCAAGCCGCCGAGGGTCATCGTGTTGACGGTGATCCCGAAGGCGGAGAACACGAGGATGCCGGCGACCAGGGACAGGGGCAGGGCGAGCGCCGAGATGAAGGTGGTCCGCAGGTGCCCGAGGAAGAGGAAGAGGATGAGCACGACCAGGATCGAGCCGTCGCGGAGTGCGTCGGTGACGTTGTGCACGGCGATGCGGATGAAGTCGGCCTGGCGGAAGTTCTCCTTCTCGATGGTCACACCCGGCGGCAGTGTCTTCTCGAGGTCGGTCATCACCCTGTCGATCTTCTCCGTGAGCAGCAGGGTGTCCGTGCCGGGCTGCTTCTGGACCGAGAGGATCACTGCGGGCTTCGTGTTGTACGCCGCCGTGCCGCGCTGGGGTTCGGGCCCCTCGCGAACGGTGGCGAGGGCGCCGACCGAGAGCGGCACTCCGTCCCGGACCCGCAGCACGGTCGCCGAGAGGTCGGCGGCGGAACGCGCCCGGGCCAGGCCGCGGACCAGGTACTCCTGACCGGCGTCCACGTGGAAGCCGGCGGCCGGCGTGCCGCCGGCCTGTTCGAGTGTCGCCACGAGTTCCTCGATCGTAACCCCATGCTGCGCCATCGCCGTGGGGTCGACCTCGATCTGATACTCGCGGACGTCGCCGCCGATCGGGACGACCTGCGCGATCCCCGGGATCGCAAGGAGGCTGCGCCGCGCGACGGTCTCGGCGAGGCGTCGCAGCTCCATCGGCGGAACCGTGTCGGAGGTCAGGGCCAGGAAGGTGATCTCGCCCATGATCGAACTGATCGGCCCGAGCTGCGGCCGCTCGACGGCCGTGGGAAGTTCGACGGTCGCCAGCCGTTCGGTCACGACCTGGCGCGCCTTGTAGACGTCCTGGCCCCAGTCGAACTCGACCCAGATGACGGAGATCGCGGCGCCGGAGACCGACCGGAGTCGGCGGATTCCGGGGGAGCCGTTCAGCGACGCCTCGAGGGGGAACGTCACCAGCAGCTCGACCTCCTGCGGCGCCATCCCCGGCGCTTCGGTGAGCACGGTGACGGACGGAGCGGTGAGGTCGGGCAACACGTCCACCGGAGTGTTGACGACGACCCACGAGCCGGCGACCAGGAGGATGCCGGCGACGAGTAGCACCAGGGAGCGGTGGCGCATCGACGCACGGATGATGGCGTTGAGCATGCGCGCCTCCTAGTGGACGTGGCCTTCGACGGAGCCGGACGAGATGAGTTCTGAGCGCCGGATCGCGGCGCCTCCGACCGTGACGACGCGTTCGCCCGCGGTCAGGCCGCCGACCAGGAGGAGGTCGCCCTGCCTGAGCGGCACCGTGACCTCGCGCCGCGCGAACGACTCGCCTCCGAGCTGGACGTAGACGACGCTCACGCCGGCATCGTCGACGACCGCCGAGGACGGCAACACGATCCCGCGCACCTCCTCGGCGAGCAGGACCTCGGCCTCGACGGCGGATCCGATCTGCAGCTGATCGACGCTCCGTCCGATCTCGAGGGCGACCATCACCGTGCCGCTCGCCGGGTCCACCTCCGGCGCTCGCGCGATCAGACGAACTTCGTCGCGCCCGAAGCCGATCGGCCCGTCGGTTGCCGAGGCGCGAAGCGTCAGGCCGTGGGGGTCGCCGCTCAGACGGGAGGCGTCGCCGGGCGTTAGGGCCACCTCGAGCCACAGCGGCCGCGTTCTGACGATACGGGCGAGCGGCGCGCCGGCCTCCACGGTTTGCCCGGGAGTGACGTGAACGACCGCGACGCGGCCGGCAAACGGCGCACGGACGCTGACGACCTCGCCACCCGCCGCCGATCCTCTCGCGGAACGCACGGTCTCGACGTCGCGCCGCGCCGCCGCCAGGCGTGCCTGCACGCTCGTCACGAGCGCCTCGGTCTCCTCGACCTCGCGGAAACTCACCGCCTCGACGGCGGCGAGCCGGCGGAGCCGGCCGAGCCTCGCGTTCGCGGCCTGCAGCTCGGCCTCGAGCGACGCCTCGGCTGCCTCGAGTTCTCCCAGACTGCGCCCCGACGTGTTTCGGGGCGAGATCGAGAAGACAGTGGCGCCGGCCTCGACATCGGCGCCGACGTAGGGCCACCGTGCCGCGTTGACGCTGCCCTCCACCGCGGCGGTCAGCTCGACGGCACCTCCCGCGGGTGGCGCGATGCGCCCCATTCCCCTGACGCTGCGGCGAAGGGCCCCCTGCGCGGCGGGCGCCGTCGCGAATCGGGTCCGCCACTGCTGCTCCTTGAGGAAGGTGGTTGCCTGGTCTCCGTGGCCGGCCGCCTCCTCCCCCTCGATCACGGGACCTCCGGGCGATGCCGCCGAGCCGACGCGGACCCTGCCACCGGGAACGTCCTCTCGATCGCCGCCCGCTTCGACCCTGAAGACAAGCTCGAACTCGCCCTCCTCGCAGGGCGGAAGCTCGACCTTGAAGATGCCCGGGCGGATCGAGCCGCCGGGCTTCGAGGCCCGTTCGCCCTGACTCGGGGAGCGCAGGAGGGCGGTGACGGTCGCGTCGGTGACGGGCGCGAAGTCGCCCAGGCGGGTGACGTGGGTATTCGCCGCCGCGCTCGTCCCGGCGACGAGGGCAGGCGTTTCGGCGAAGATTTCGTATCGCTCACCCCACGCGGTCACCGCCCAGCTTTCGCCGTGATCGGTCGCGGGCATGTTCGAGCGCCCGCACGCGACCGCGAGCAGGCAGGTCAGCACGGCGAAAGGGCGTGTCCCGGGGCTCACTTCTCACCTCCTGGCGAAACTGGGCGGCCGAGAGCACGCTCCAGCCCGCGGTGACTCTCCAGCGCGAGTGCGCAGATGTCGATGGTGCGGACGCGGGCGGCCAGCGCCGCCCGCACCGTGTCGAGGAAGTCGGTCAGGGTGGTCTCACCGAGCCGGTACGCGAGGGCCGCGGCGGCGGTCATCTCGGGGAGCTTCGCGGAGTCGCGCTCCTGCTCGGCGGCCTCACGGGCGAGCCGGACATAGGCGGCCCGAGCGCCTTCGATCTCCGCCTCGGCCCGCGCCTTCAGCACCGCACGCTCGGCCTCGGCGCGGGAGATCAGCGCGCGAGCGGCCGCGCGGTCGGCCTGGCGGCGGTCGAGCACCGGCACGGCGAGCGTCACGGAGAACACCGGTCCCGAGTTGGACAGGCCGCGTGCTTCCTGCGTCTGCCAGCCCACCATGACTTCGGGCGCCGAGAAGACCCTGTTCGAGAGCCGCATCTCGATCTCGCTTCGGGCCCGCGCTGCCTCAGCCGCCCTGAGGTCTCCACGGTGCGAGGCATCCAGATCGGCCGGGACGGGAGGCAGTTCCGGACGGCCCGGCCGCGCACCGGCAGGCAGTCCCGGAAACCACGCGGACACCTCGGCCCCGGCGGCGGCCTCCTGCGCGGCGGCGACCGCGAGCTGCGCGCGGACCTCGCCGGCGGCGAGCGACAGCCGGCGGGCCTCGAGCCCGGACTCCTCGCCGGAGGCAGCGCGCGCGCGCATGTGGGCCTCGACCTGCGAGACGAGACCCAAGGTTTCCTCGAGGGCGTTTCTCTGCGCGTGGGCCGCCCACCAGCTCGCGAAGGCGAACCGCGCTTCCTCCCGGATCGCCATGCGCCGGACCGCCACGTCGCCTTCGGTCGCGAGAAGCGCCTGCCGGGCGGCTTCGCGGCGGAGGGATCGGCGCCCGTCGAGCGGCGGAGCCCAGCTCACGCCCCACGTCGTCTGGTGGGTCGCGTCATGTGGTGCCTCGCGGTCCCAGTACACCAAGGGGTTGTCGAGCAGGCCGGCACGGAGGCGCTCGGCCTCCGCCTCGGCGAGGCGGGCCACCAGGGCGACGACGGCCGGGTGCCCGACGGCAAGTTGTTCGATGACTTCCTGCTCGGTGATCACCGTTGGGGCCGGCGCCTCGACTGCAAGTGCCAGGAGCCCCGCACAGAGAAGTGCGTTTCCCATCATGCCTCCAAAGCCACGGACTCGGATTGGCGAGACGACTACGTGGAGGTGGGACTGAGGGCTCTAGGTCAGGAGGGTACAGAGGAGGAGCGGCAGTGGCGCACTCGGGAACGCACCCGACGGCCGGCCGTCGCTGACTGGGCCCCGGCCGGCGTGCGAGTCCTGGATGCTCCCGATGTGCCACGCGGGCAGGGCGGTGGCGCCGTTCGCACGCGACAGGTAGGGAGCAGCGCTCAGGAGCTGGACCGAGTGGCTATGCGCCGGCTCCCCGGAATCGTGGAGATGCCCGTGCAGCATCGACTCCATCGCATCCGCGGAGACCGGCTCCGCGTGGGTGTGATCGCTGTCCGCGTGCAGCGCGACGGCCATGCCGAGTGCACCGGGCACGACCCAGCCGGCCGCCAGGACAATCGCCACCGCGAGCGGGAGCACCCTCTTCACGCGGGAAATTGTAGCAGAGTCCCAATCTGATCAGGGACGGAGGCTCCCCGGGGAAGAAACCCGAGGTCGGATTGCCGGATCGCAGCGGCACGACCTGACTGGCGAAGACCGACTGCCACCTTGGGGGGCATGTAAGCCGCTCCTCGCCCATGGACGGTGAGGCGCAGGCGCTCCTTCGCCCTCGTGGCGCGGGCGCTCCGCGCCTGCGTTGTCGGGACACGCAGGTTTGGCCAGAGCACGCGCGGAGCGCGTGCTCCACAGGAGGAGGACGCGTCGGCGAAGGCCCTGCATGGCGGGGCGGGACGGCACGTCTACGGATCGACCACCCCACACGATGTCCTTCCGAGGAGCCGAAGGCGACGAGGAATCCCGAGGCGTTCGAGGACGGAGCTGCTCGTGCTCGCCGCGCTCCAGGCGCGACGGGATCCTTCGGCCCTCCAGGCCTCAGGATGACAAAGGGTGTGGGCGCGGGCCGAGGCGCTCCAGGCGCGACGGGGTCCTTCGGCCCTTCGGGCCTCAGGATGACGGAGGATGGCGAGGACGGCTGGGCGGCACGGGACGCCAATACAAGCGCGGTGCTCCCGCAACTCGCGACCCCGCCGAGACAACGACGCTGTGCAGGTGGATTTGGTCGGGACGGCGAGATTTGAACTCGCGACCCCTTGAACCCCATTCAAGTGCGCTACCAGGCTGCGCCACGTCCCGACCTGGGAAGCGAAGTCTAGCGCATGTCGAGCAGGGGTGGAAGACGGTTGTCCGTTGGCCGTTGACCGGGAGACGAACGGAGCGTGGGCGCGCTCCAGGCGCGACGGGATCCTTCGGCCCTTCGGGCCTCAGGATGACAAAGGGCCTGGCGGTCATCCTGAGGGCGCCGCGGAGCGGCAACCGAAGGATCTCGTGGCGTTCGAGGATGGAGTTGCTGGTGCTCGCCGCGCTCCAGGCGCGACGGGATCCTTCGGCCCTTCGGGCCTCAGGATGACAGAGGGTTTGGGCGTGGGTGGAGTCGCTGCAGGCGCGACGAGATCCTTCGGCCCTTCGGGCCTCAGGATGACGAAGGGTGTGGGCGTGGGCCGAGGCGCTCCAGGCGCGACGGGATCCTTCGACCGCTGCGCGGCCTCAGGATGACAGCTACTGGGATCAGCGGAGGAGGTCGACGACGGCGCGCAGTTCGTCGCGAACGTCGGCGACGGCGCGGCGCAGCTTTTCGGTCTTCTCGGCGCTCTCGCGGTCGGCCTTGGCGGCGCGCCCGGAGGGCTTGGCCGGCTGCGCCTCCTCGGCGAGGCGCTTCTTGGCCCCGGCGACGGTGAAGCGCTCCTCGTAGAGGAGGTGCTTGATGCGCAGGATGAGCTGGACGTCCACGCGGCTGTAGGTGCGCTGGCCGCCCGCGCCCTTGGCGGGGGCGAGTTCGGGGAACTCGGTCTCCCAGTAGCGCAACACGAAGGGCTTGACGCCGGCGATGTCGCACACCTCGCCGATCTTGAAGTCGTCCTTGTCGGGGATCTGGACCTCGACGGTCATCTCACTCCTCCTGCGGCACCAGGGTGAGCCGCAGTTGCAGGGTCATGCGCTTGCCGCCGATCCACACCGCGGGAACCGGCACCTCCAGCTCCAGCTCGCGCACCTCGCCGTACTGGGCGATGGCGCGCGGGATGACGCGCTGGACGGCGAGCGCGGCGGCCTCGGAAACCTCGGTGGGCGCGGGCTCGGCCTCGACGACCTCGGCCTCGGCGGTGATGGACGGCGCGTGCTCGGGTTCGGGCTCGGGTTCGGGCTCGGGTTCGGGCTCCGGGATCGTGGCGATGGCGAAAACATCGTCGCCGCCGGCCGGCAGTGCCGGGACGGCGGGTGCCGGTGCGACCACGGCGTCGAAGGCGAGGTCGAACGGGTCGGTGAGCGACTCGTCGGCGACCGGAGCGGGCACGGCGGCCCGCGCCCTGACCTCGGCCTCGACCTCGGGCATGACGGCGGCGACGCGGATCTTGTGCGTGGCCTCTGTGTCGAGCCGCGCGGCCGGCATCGGCGCCGGGGCGGGCTCGGCAGGCGGCGCTGCCGGCTCCTCGAACGGAGGCGCGGTCGCGGCGCCGGGGACCTGGGCGACGGCGATCTCGAAGGCCGGAACCGCGCTCACGGCCGGACCGGGAGCGGGCTCGGACGGTGGCTCGGCGAGGTGCAGCCCCTCGCCGAACGGCGCCGGCTCCGGCGCGGCGGTGATGGTGAAGGGATCGGCGGCCGGCTCGAAGGTGGCGGGCGGAGCCGACATCGCCACCGGCGGCGCGAACGGGCTGGACGGCGTCACCGGCTCGAAGGTGGCGGGCGGGGCCACCGGACGCGCCGACGAGGGCGCGCCGGTCTGGCCGAACGCCGGCAGGTCGTCGGCCGGCGGAGCGACCGCGGTCGGCGAGGTCTGGAACGGCGAGGCCGGCTCGGGCAACGGGGCGAAGATGTCGCGCGCCTCGTAGCGCGGGCCGCGCGTGGCCGGCTCGGTGACGCGCGCCGGCTGCGGCATGGAGGCCGGCGCGAAGGAGAACACCTGCGCGACCTCGGGGTTGGTCGCCGGGCGCGGCGCAGGCTGCATCGGCGGCGCCTGCACGCCGGACGGCTCGATGGCGACGCGAAAGCGGTCGCGCAGCGAACGGGCGACCAGCTTGACGATCCCCTGCAGCGTCTCCTCGACGCCGATCCCCTGCGTGGCGATCGCCTCGTAGAACGGCGCGTTGTACTCGTTGATCATCTGATCGAGGTCGCCGATGTCCATGATGTCGGCGAGGTCGCGCTTGTTGTACTGGAGGGCGTGCGGCAGGTCGGCGAGGGTGACGCCCTGGAGCAGCAGGTTGTCCTTGAGGTTCTCCCACGACTCGCGGTTGTTGCGCAGCAGTTCGCGCTGCGAGTCGGCGACGAACACCACGCCGTCCACGCCGCGCAGCACGACCTGGCGCGTGGAGTTGTAGTGGACCTGGCCGGGGACGGTGTAGAGCTGGACGCGCAACTGCATGCCGCGCAGCTCGCCGGCGTAGATGGGCAGGAAGTCGAAGAAGATGGTGCGGTCGCCGCCGGTCGGCACGACGACCAGTTCGCCGCGTACGGTCGAGGGGTAGCCCTCGTAGAGGGCGCGCAGGTTGGTCGTCTTGCCCCCGAGAGGAGGGCCGTAGTAGACGATCTTCGCGATGATCTCGCGCGACTGCGGCCGGAATTGGACCATTACGCGTTCCGCCCCTGTTTCCCCTTCATGATAAACCGGATCGGCACGCCGGCCAAAGGAAACGCCTCGCGCACGCAGTTCTCCAGGTAGCGCATGTAGGAGAAGTGCAGCTCGGTGGTCGAGGCGAACAGCGCGAAGCGCGGCGGGCGCGAGCCGAGTTGCGTGGCGTAGTACAGGCGCGGCGGTTTCTTGCCCCCCGGCGGCGGGACGCGCAGCCAGGCGGCGCGCAACACGCGGTTCAACTCGCCGGTGCCGGCGCGGAAGGCGTAGGCGTCGCCGACGTCGAGGACGCGCGGGAGGAGCTGGCCGATCCCCGCGCCGGTCAGCGCGGAGACGAACAACACCGGCGTGTCGTGCAGGAACTTGAGGCGGTCGCGCAGACGACCGGACAGGTCCTGGCGCGCGGCCGGACCCTTCTCCTTGAGCAGGTCGGCCTTGTTGACCACGACCAGCGCTCCGCGCCCGGCCTCGGTGACGAGGCCCGCGACATGGGTGTCCTGGGCGGTGATCCCCTCCCCGCCGTCGAGCAGCACGACGCACACGTGCGCGCGCTCGATGGCCTTGCGCGCGACCACGACCGAGAGCACCTCGGGGCCGCGGTCGGTGCGCCCCTTACGGCGGATGCCGGCGGTGTCGAGCAGGCGGATGTCGCGCCCCTTGACGGTGAGCACGGTGTCCACGACGTCGCGCGTGGTGCCGGGGACCTCGGAGACGACGACGCGCTCCTCGCCGAGCAGGCGGTTGACGAGCGAGGACTTGCCCACGTTGGGGCGGCCGACGATGGCGACCGACAGCTCCGGTTCCGCGGCCGGGCCCTCGTCCTCGGGCGGCGGCAGGTGCGCCTCGAGCGCCTCCCACAGGTCGGAGATGCCCAGGCCGTGCTCGGCGGAGAGCATCACGGTGGGCAGGCCGAGCACGGAGAAGTCGGCGTCGGAGTACTCTGCGTCGCGGCGATCCACCTTGTTGACCGCGACGATCACCGGGCGGCCGGAACGGCGGACCTGGGTGGCGATCTCCTTGTCGGCGGCGGTGAGTCCGGAGGCGCCGTCCACGACCAGCACGACCGCGTCGGCGTCCTCGACGGCACGCATCGCCTGGCCACGGACCAGGCGCGGGATCAGCGCCTCGGTGTCGGGCTCGAAGCCGCCGGTGTCCACCAGCACCACCGTGCCGCCGGCCGGTCGCGGGGCGTCGGCCGCCACCCGGTCACGCGTGACCCCGGGCAGGTCGTGGGTGAGCGCGCGGCGGCTGCGCGCCAGGCGATTGAACAGCGTGGACTTGCCGACGTTGGGACGGCCGACGATGGCGATCGTGCCAGGCATCCCGGTGAGCTTAGCACTGTGGCGGCCGCCGGTTCCGTGACGCCCGGCGGCGTGCCGTCCCCTCACCCTGTACCTTTCCCCCTGGGAGAGGGGACCGAGCGTGAGCCGCGCTCCAGGCGCGACGGGATTTCTCCCCTTCGCTTCTCAGGGTCGAAATGACAGAGTGTGGGGGAGGGCGGCGGGGCGGGGCGTCCGGCTACAATCGCGCGGTGCGGATCGTCCTCGCGCACAGCGACAGCCGCCCCTTCGAGGCGGAGCGGTTCGGCGCCGCGTGGCGCGCGGCGGGCTTCGACCCCGAGGAGCTGGTGCCGCTCACGCCCCTCACGCCGGCCGGGGAGCGCGAGGAGGTCCTCGACGCCGCCTCGGGGGTGCTGCTCTCCGGCGGGCCCGACGTCGAGCCGTGGCGCTACGGCTCCGCGCCCGACCCTCGGGCTGAGGTGCGCCCCGACCCGCCGCGCGACGCCCTCGACATCGCCCTGCTCGCCGGCGCCGAGGAGCGCGGCCTCGCGGTGCTCGCGATCTGCTACGGGCTGCAGGTGCTCAACGTCTATCACGGGGGCACGCTGGTCCAGGACCTGACGCGCGCCGGGTTTCCCGGGCACTCGATCGGCGAGCCGAAGGACGCGATCGCGCACGACGTGCACCTGGTGGACGACGCCGGGCCGCTGCTCGGGCTGCCCAGGGCGTTCGGCGCGAACTCCCGCCACCACCAGGCCGTCGACCGCCTCGCCGCGCCGCTGCGCACGATCGCCATCGCCCCGGACGGGCTGATCGAGGCTGTCACCCTCGAGGAGCCGCGCCTCTTCGTTCTCGGCGTACAGTGGCATCCGGAAAACATGCGCCAGGGCGAGCACCTCGACATCTTCCGCCGCTTCCGCGCCGCCTGCCGATAGGCGGTTCCGTATCCGTCGCCCGCTGTCCGTTGTCCGCGGCGACGATCCAGGCCGTGAGCGGAGCGTCCCGCTCCGCCGTCGTGGGCCCTTCGTAGGCGGCACGCCGCGCCCACGGAATGACCACCCCACACGCTGTCATCCTGAGGCCGCGCAGCGGCCGTGAGGATCCCGTCGCGCCTGGAGCGCATTCACGCTCCGTTGCCGCTTCCTCTTCGCGCAGGCATTCCCCTGTCCTCGTGGCGCAGGCGCTCCGCGCCTGCGTTGTTGGGACACGCAGGCTCGGCGAGAGCGCGCGCGGAGCGCGTGCTCCACAGAAGAAGGAAGCGTGCGCGACCGCGCTTCAGGCGCGACGGGATTCCTCCCCTTCGCTTCGCTCAGGGTCGGAACGACAGAGTGTGGGGTGAGCCCCAGGGCGCGACGCGTGCCCATGATTGGGAATGGGTTCCGGCCACGGTTCTCGGTCCACGGTTCACGTCTCTGATCCCCCGCGGACCGCCGAAGACGCGCATTTTCGCTACAATCCGCGCATGTCCGAGATCGGTTTCTCAGTGATCGTGCCGGTGTACAACGAGCGCGACAACCTGCGCCCCCTCGTCGAGGCGGTGGTCCCGGTGATGGAGAAGGTCGGCGGCAGCTTCGAGCTGCTGCTCGTGGACGACGGCTCGTCCGACGGCTCGTCCGAGCTGCTCGACCGCCTGGCGGACGCCGATCCGCGCGTGCGCGTGATCCACTTCGTGAAGAACGCCGGGCAGTCGGCGGCGTTCGATGCCGGCTTCCAGCACGCACAGGGGCAGGTGATCATCACGCTCGACGCCGATCTCCAGTCCGACCCCGCGGACATCCCCAGACTGCTGCCGATGCTCGAGGAATACGACGCGGTGGTCGGGATCCGCGAGCAGCGCCGCGACACGTGGTGGCGGCGGTTCTCCTCGCGGTTCGCCAACGGCGTGCGCAACCGGCTGACGCGCGAGGACATCGTGGATACCGGCTGCCCGCTCAAGGTGATGCGCGCGGCGGCGATCCGGCGCGTGCGCAACTGGAAGGGCTCGCACCGTTTCTTCCCCACCCTGCTGCGGATGGAGGGCTTCACGGTGGCGCAGGTGCCGGTGTCGCACCACCCGCGCACGGCCGGGGTGTCGAAGTACGGGACGTGGGACCGCGCGTTCCGCGGCCTGCGCGACGCGCTCGGCGTGCGCTGGCTGCAGGACCGGCACCTCGACTGGAGGCTGCGGTGATCGAGGAAGGGGCGTTCCTCCAGCCGATGCTCGGCGCGTTGTTCCCCTGGCTGTACACGGACTCCAAGTGGTGGACGGTGTTCGGCCTGGCCGGCAACCTGATGTTCAGTTCGCGGTTCCTGATCCAGTGGATCTACTCGGAGAAGCTCAAGCGCGTGGTGGTGCCGCCGGTGTTCTGGCACCTGTCGTTCTGGGGCAGCGTGATCGCGCTGATCTACGCCTTCCACGTGGACAAGCTGCCGGTGATCCTCGGCTACGTCTTCCTGCCGCCGCTGTACGCCCGCAACCTGGTGCTGCTCTACAAGGGGAAGCAACCGGAGAAGAAGTCGTAACCGAGTTCCTGTCGTCCAGGGCCGACGATGTGGGCCGTGGACCGTGGAAAGAGGAATCGCCAAGAGTCCCTCGCGTCGTGTCCCCACTCTCCCCTGTCTCTCTCTCCCGGACCCCGGACCCCGGCCTCCTTCCGCTCTCCCCTCTTCCCTCTCACCTGGAATCGGCGGGAGCCGAACTCACAGTCCGAGGAAGATCACCGCGAGGCCGGAACAGGCGATGACGCCGCCGGCGAGGGCGTGCGACCAGCGCTCGAGCGCGCCGAGCGGCAGCTTCTTCACGCCGGCAAGGGCGAGGCCGACCAACACCATCATGGTGGCGATGGTCACCACGGCGAACACCAGTGCTGTGACGGCGGCCAGTCCCCACCGTCCGCGGCTGGCGGGCAGCACGAACAGCGGGATGAGCGGCTCGCACGGACCGAGCACGAACACCACGAACATCGCCCAGAACGTCGTGCGCGAGTGGTCCGGCCCGCTGTGCTCGTGGCCGTGGTCGCCGTGGGTGTGGAGGTGGACGCGGCCGTGGTGGTCGTGGGCGACGATGCCGCGCTTCTTGCGGATGGCGTGGCGCACGCCCCACGCGAGGTAGGCGATGCCGACCGCGACCAGCGCCCACGCGGCGAGGCCGCCGCGGAACTCCTCGGCGCTGCTGACGTGCGCGACGCCGAAGCCGAAGGCGAGACCCAGGCCGCCGAGCAGCAGCGACGAGGCGACGTGGCCGAGGCCGCACAGGAACGTCACCGCCATCGTCTTGCGCTGCGTCCACCGCTGGGCCCGGCCGAGCATGACGAACGGCAGGGTGTGGTCGGGGCCGAGGACGGTGTGGGTCAGCGCGATCGCGGCGGTGGCAAGGAGGAGGTTGACCGAGAGGGCGTCGACTTCCATCCGCGGACTCTAACAGATGCGCGGCAGTTCGCTGCCCGAGAGCAGGTCGAGCGGACGCTCCGGGCCGTAGGCGGTGCGCAGCACGACCGGGGCCTGTCCGGCGCGCCGTTCCCGCACCTCGCCGACACGGGCGGCGCCCGTCCCGAGCGGGTGCGCGCGCATCGCATCGAGGGCGCGGCCGGCGTCGGCCGACGCCACCCAGGCGAGCAGGCGCCCCTCGCACGCCATGTACAGCGGGTCGAGGCCGAGCACCTCGCACACGGCGCTCACCTCGGGGCGGACCGGGACGCGCGTCTCGTCGAGGACGATGCGCGCGCCGCAGCGCGATGCGGCCTCGTTGCACACGGTGGCGATGCCGCCGCGGGTCGGGTCGTGCATCGCCCGGACGTCGGCGCCGCTGGCGAGCAGGGCCTCGACCAGCGAGTCGAGCGGGGCGCAGTCGGAGCGCAGCGACGCGCCGCCGAGGTTGTGCCTGCGGGCGAGGATGGTCGCGCCGTGGTCGCCGATCGGGCCGGAGGCGAGCACGACGTCGCCGGGCACGATCCGGTGATCGCCGAGGTCGCGCCCGGGGGGAACGACGCCCAGGCCGGCGGTCACGGCGAAGGCGCGGTCGCCCCTGCCGCGCGGCACCACCTTGGTGTCGCCGGCGACGATCGCCACCCCGGCCGCGTCGGCGGCGCGGGCCGCGGAGACGACCAGGCGCTCGAGCAGCGCGCCTTCGAGGCCCTCCTCGAGGATCAGCGCGAACGTCAGCCACAGCGGGCGTGCACCCGAGACCGCGAGGTCGTTGACGGTGCCGCACACCGCGAGGTGGCCGAGGTCGCCGCCGGGAAACTCGATCGGGTCGACGACGAAGGCGTCGGTGGTCAGCGCGGGGCGGCCCGCCGGCATCTCGGGGAGCACCGCGGAGTCGGTGAGCAACTCGAGCGCGGGGTTGCGGAAAGCGGGCAGGAAGAGCTGCTCCTCCAGCTCGCGGGTCAGCCGGCCGCCTCCGCCGTGCGCCAACAGGATCGTCGAAGGCGCCTTCATCGCGCCGTTCCCCTTCTGTCCCCTGTCTCCTGCCTTTCTTCCGCTCTCCCCTCTCCCCTTTCGACTGTTTCCTCTTCCCGGACCCCGGACCCCTGACCCCGGACCCCGGTCTCTCTCCCCCTCTCCCCTCTCCCCTTCTCCTTCATGCCGCGCCTCCAGCCAGCCGCTCGTGGCGGTACCACGCGGCGCACGCGCCCTCGCTCGACACCATGCACGCGCCGACCGGCTGGGCCGGCGAACACGTCGTGCCGAACAGCGGGCACTCCGGCGGGTCGATCATCCCCTTGAGCACCTCGCCGCACCGGCAGCCGGCCGGCTCCTCCGGCTCCGGCACCTCGACGGCGATGCGCCCGGCGTCGCGGTGGGCGAACTCCGGGCGGAGGTCGAGGCCGGAGCCGGGGATCATCCCCAGCCCGCGCCACACCGCGTCGGACGGCGCGAAGAAACGCTCGACCAGCGCCAGGGCGGTGCGGTTGCCCTCGGCGGTGACGACGCGCGAGTAGAGGTTGGCGACCTCGGCGCGGCCGTCGGCGAGCTGGGTGACCAGCTCGAGCACCGCGCGCAACACGTCGGTGGGGGTGAAGCCGGCGATCACCGCCGGCGTGCGGTACTCCTCGGGCAGGTAGGAGAACGCCTTCCAGCCGGTGATCACCGAGACGTGGCCCGGGCAGATGAAACCGTCCACCTGCACCTCGGGGTCGCCGGCCAGCGCCTTGAGCGGCGGCGGCATGACCTTGTGCCCGGCGAGGACCGTGAAGTTGTCGACGCCGCCCGCCTCGGCCTCGGCGAGCGCCGCGGCGATGGTCGGCACCGTGGTCTCGAAGCCGACGCCGAGGAAGACGACCGCGCAGTCGGAGTTGGCGCGGGCGATCTCGACGGCGTCGCGCGGCGAGTAGACGACACGCACGTCGCCGCCCGCAGCGTGCGTGGCCTCGAGCGAGCCGGTCGAGGAGGGCACGCGCATCAGGTCGCCGAACGTGCACACGGTCGTCCCCGGCCGGCGCGCCAACGCCTCGGCGCGGTCCACGTACCCGACCGGGGTGACACACACGGGGCAGCCGGGGCCCGAGATCAGGCGCACCGCGTCGGGGAGCAGGCGGCGCAGACCGGCGGCGGCGATGGCGTTGGTGTGCGTGCCGCACACCTCCATCAGGGTGACGCGGCGGGCGAGCCGCGCGGCGACCTCCCGCACCTGCGTGACGAGGCCGGCGACCGCCGCCGGATCGTACAGCTCCCGGCGCCCGATCACACCGGCCCCATCAGGTCCGCCGCGCTGCGCAGCACCTCGATCGTCTCCAGCGCCTCGGCCTCGTCTACGCGCCCGATGGCGTAGCCGGCGTGGATGAGCAGGTAGTCGCCGATCTCGGCCTCGGGGAGGAGCATGAGCGACACTTCGCGCTGGATCCCGTCGAGTTCGACGACGCCGGTGAAGTCGTCGCGCGTCGTCAGCTTCATCGGAACGGCAAGGCACATGTCACCCTCCTCCGTGTCGCGGCTCGACGCCGCGCGCGCCGGCCACCGCGCCCAGTACGGCCTGCCCGAACGCGACGCCGCCGTCGCCGGGGGGTACCGCGAAGGGTAGCAGCAGTTCGAACCCGCGCGCCGCCAGCTCGCGGCGCAGGCCGTCGCGCAGCAGTCGGTTGACCAGGCACCCGCCGCCGGCGGCGACCACCCGATCCCCCGGCGGAGCGACCGCCGCGGTCAGTTCCGCCGTCAGGCGGCAGAACGTGGCGTGAAATCCCGCCGCGACGGCGGCGGCGGGCTCGCCGTCCGCCGCCCGGCGCGCGGCGGAGGCGAGCAGCGCGGTGGACGGCAGCACGGGAAAGACAGGGGAGCGGGGAGAGGGGAGAGCGGAAGAGAGGCCGGGGTCCGGGGCCCGGGGTCCGGGGTCCGGAGAGAAGAGGCCGGGGTCCGGGGTCCGGGGTCCGGGGCCCGGAGAGAAGAGGCCGGGGTCCGGGGTCCGGGGTCCGGGGTCCGGAGAAGAAGGACAGGGGAAAGGAGAGGGCGAAGAAGAAGCAGGGGGCCGGTCGTGGCTGAGGCTGACTTCCGGCCAGGGAGGCGCGGGCCACGCCGACGTTGCGAGCGCCTCGAGCCGTGCCGCGGCCTCGCCCTCGTACCCGTTGACGGCGGCGAGGCCGAGCATCGCGCCCGCAGCCTCGAACACCCTCCCAGCGCCGGAGGCCAGAGGCCACGAGCCGTCGTCGGCCAGACGCATCACGGTGGCGAGCCGGTCGGGCGGCACTTGCGCGGCCACCGGCAGGCGACCCAGCAGTTCCCCGGCCCCGGCGCGACCCAGCGCCGCGGCCAGCACGCGCCACGGCTCGCGCACCGCGGCCTCGCCGCCGACCAGCGGGAGCGGTTCGAGCGATGCGAGGCGGCGCCACGCGAGGTCGCCGCCGAGCAGCAGCCACTCTCCCCCCCACGCGGTTCCGTCCTCGCCCCACCCGGTACCGTCGAGCAGCGCCGCCAGCGCCGACTCGCCCCGCGCCGGAAATCTCCCGTGCTCGGCCAGCGCGGCGGCCGCGTGAGCCAGGTGGTGCTGGACGCGCAGCAGCGGCGCGCCGCGCTCCTCCGCCAGCCGCTCGCCCAGGCGCGTGCTGGCGTAGTCGGGGTGCTCGTCCACGACGATCACCTCGCCGCGCGCTTGGAGGAACTCCTCCAGTTCGTCCACGACCTCCTCGAGGAACGCTCGCGACGGCTCGCCGTCGAGATCGCCCACGTGCTGCGAGAGGAACGCCTCGCCGCCCACCGCCAGACACGCGGTCGCCTGCAGGTAGGGCCCGAGCGCGAGCACCGGGCGCGGCGCGACGACAGGCAGCGTCAGCGGCTCCGGCACCCGGCCGCGGGCGCGGCGCACCGCCACCGCTCCTCCGATCGCGGCGCGCACGACCGAGTCGTCGGCGCGGCGCACGATGTCGCGGTCGTGGAGGAGGAAGGCGTCGGCGATCCCGCCCAGGCGTTCGAGCGCCTCGCGGTTGGCGCGGCAGATCGGCTCGTCGCTGACGTTGCCCGAGGTCATCACCAGCGCCGGGACGGCGAGGCCACGGAACAGCTCGACGTGCAGCGGCGTGGTCGGCAGCAGCACACCGAGTTCGTCGAGCCCCGGAGCGATCCCGGGGGCAACCGGCGCGTCGGACACGCGCGGGGCGAGCACGACCGGCGCCCGCGGCGACGCGAGCAGGGCCTCGTCCTCGGCGGCGAGACGCACCAGACGGCGCGCGGCGGCGAGGTCCGCAGCCATCACCGCGAACGGCTTGGCGGGTCGGCGCTTGCGCTCGCGCAGGCGGGCGACGGCGGCCTCGTCGTCGGCGCGGCAGGCGAGCTGGAAACCGCCGAGTCCCTTGACGGCGACGATCTCGCCCCATTGCAGCGCCGCCCTCGCCTCCGCGATCGCCCCCTGCCCGCTCCGTCCCCTTTCCTCGCCTTTCCGTTCTCCTCCTACTCTTTCCTCTCCCCTCTCCCCTCTCCCCTGCCCTTCCTCTCCGGACCCCGGACCCCTGACCCCGGACCCCGGCCTCTTCTCTCCGGACCCCGGACCCCGGATCCCGGACCCCGGCCTCTCTTCCGCTCTCCCCTCTCCCCT
>JBFMCD010000105.1:0-20670 GCA_040754885.1 Acidobacteriota bacterium | reverse complement strand
GCACCCTGACCCCGGACCCCGGACCCCGGTCCCCGCTTCTTCGCTCTCCCCTCTCCCCTCTCCCCTGATCTTCTGTCCCCGGACCCCGGACCCCGGACCCCGGTCTCTTCGCTCTCCCCTCTCCCCTCTCCCCGTTGCGAGGACAGGGGAGAATGAGAGGCTGGAAGACCGGTTCCGAGAAAGGAAGCTCGTAGAGCGGAGGACAGGCGTCTGACCGAGCGGCTTCGGTCTGCCGTCTTCAAGGGCTCTTGCGGGCGGCGAAGCGATGGAACGTCCTGCCCTCGCGACCGTACTTGACCTCGAAGTTGGTCGGCGGCAGGCCCTCGAACGCCTCAGCGGCATCCACGGTCTCGAGTGCCGGTTCCCCGGCGAGCACCTCGGCGACCACCGCCGCGTACTCGGCGTGGTCGGTCTGCACGCGGAGAAGCCCTCCCGGTGCGAGGACCTCCGCCACCCGGGAGACGTTGTCCGGCCGGAGGAAACGCCGCTTGTGGTGCTTCTTCTTCGGCCACGGATCGGGAAAGTGCACGTGCACCGCCGCGACGCTGCCGGGCTCCAGGCAGCGGAACAGAAGGTCCTCGGCGGTCGTGTGCACCAGCCGGACGTTGCTCAATCGGAGCCGCTCGGCGCGCGCGGAGGCCATGTCAAGGAACTTCTTCGCTCGTTCGACGCCGATCACGCCGATGTCGGGCCTGGCCGCCGCCCACGCGAGCAGGAACAGCCCCTTGCCGACGCCGATCTCGACCTCGATCGGGCAGGCGTGGCCGAACACCTCCTCTGCGCGCAGCGGCAGCGGCTGGCCCCCGAGGTCGAGCGTGATCCCGCCCCGCGGTATCTCGGCCGCCGGCACGGTCAGACCTCGGCCGCCTCCACGTCCTCCGGATCTTCGTTGCCGAACACGATCCCGACGGAACGGGCGGTGCGCACCATCTGACCGCCAGGCTCGACGCGCTTGAGGTGCCCGATCGCCTCCGCCAGCGGCACGGCCACGATCTCGCTGCAGTGCAGCGCGACGGTGTGGCCGAACCGGCCCTCCATCGCCAGCCGCACCGCCTCGACGCCGTAGCGCGTGGCGAGGATGCGGTCCACCGGCACCGGCGAGCCGCCGCGCTGGATGTGGCCGAGCACTGTGACCCGCACCTCGTTCCCGGATCGCTCGACGATCTCGTTGGCGATCGAATACGACACGCCGCCGAGCCGCTTCCACCCCGTCACAGCGTCCTGCGAGGCGAACACCTGCACGCCGCCCACGGGAGCCGCTCCCTCGGCGACCACGACGAGGGAGAAGTGCCGGCCCAGGCGCTCGCGGGCGCGGATCTTGGCAAGCAGCGCCTCGAAGCGGAACGGGATCTCGGGGATCAGGATCATGTGCGCGCCGCCGGCGATCCCCGCGTGCAGGGCGATGTGACCGGCGTCGCGACCCATCACCTCGAGGAGCATGACGCGGTGGTGCGACTCGGCGGTGGTGTGCAGCCGGTCGAGGGCGCTGGTCGCCGACTCGAGCGCGGTGGCGAAACCGAACGTCACCTCGGTCGCCGAGATGTCGTTGTCGATGGTCTTGGGGACGCCGACCACCGGCAGCCCCAGTTCGCGGTAGAAGCGCTCGGCGATCGACAACGAGCCGTCGCCGCCGATGACGATCAGCGCGTCGAGCCCGAGCCGCTCGACGTTGCGCATCACTGTCTGGGAGGCGTCGATCACCTCTTCCTTACCGTCCGGGCGGCTGTACACGTACTCGAACGGGTTGCCGCGGTTGGTCGTCCCGAGAATCGTGCCGCCGCGCGGAAGGAGCCCGGAGATGTCCTCGCGCTCCAGCTCCTTCCAACGGCCCTCGACCAGCCCGGAGAAGCCGTTCATGATCCCGACCACGCGCACGTGGTGGGTCAGACGGCAGGCCTTGACCACCGCCCGGATCACCGCGTTGAGGCCGGGGGCGTCGCCGCCACCGGTCAGCACACCGACACGCCGCACCACACTCATGCTCCGTCCTCCAGACCCAGGTACGCCAATTCGACGCCGGCTTCCTCGGCGAAGTCGTGGATCCTCTCGTCCCGGTAGAACTCGCCGTAGAGGATACGCCGGATCCCGGCGTTGACGATCAGCTTGAAACAGTTCCAGCAGGGAGAGGCGGTGACGTAGATGTCCGCCCCGTCGATGCTCACGCCGTGGCGCGCGGCCTGGAGGATGGCGTTGGCCTCGGCGTGCACGGTGCGCACGCAGTGGTCGTTCTCCATCAGGCAGCCGACCTCCGTGCAGTGGGGAAGGCCCTTCAGGGAGCCGTTGTAGCCGGTCGCCAGAACCGCGCGCGAGCGCACGATCACCGCCCCGACGCTTTTGCGCGGACACGTCGAACGTGTCGCCGCCTGCACGGCGAGGTTCATGAAGTAGCGGTCCCAAGAGACCCTGCCCACGGCGCAAAGTGTACCGCGTCTCACCTGCCCCGCTGGGGGCGCGCCGGAGGCCGAGGCTTCCTTGCCGGACCCGGAGGCGCTACTCTGTCCGCGACTCGGACAGACCAGTGACGGAACTCGCAGCCATGCCGCCGCTCGACCCGCACCGCGCCTTCGCGGAGATGCGCGCGCTCGGCGCGTTCCGCTCGTTCTCCGACGACCAGCTCGCCGGGCTGGCGCTAATCGCCGAACGCACGGCTCTCTACCCGGCGCAGGTCCTGTTCGAGGAGCGGGACAGCGGTGACGACATGTACCTCCTGATCGTCGGCGACGTCGAGGTGGTGCGTGCGACGCCGGTCGGAGAGCAGGTCCTGGCCAGGCTGCGCTCCGGAACGCTGCTCGGCGAGGCCTCGTTCCTCGACGGCGGCCCGCGCGCCGGGACGGTCGTCGCCTGGTTCGAGTCCGACCTGCTCCGCTTCCCGGCCAGGGACCTGCGCCACCTGTGCGAGGACGACCCGGGCTTCGCGCTCGCCCTGATGCGCGCGCTGTGGCGTTCCCTCGCCGACAAGATCCGCCAGGCGAACGGCCAGATGGCCTCGATCATGGTCGCCGACGGAATCCGCCAGGAGGCGCAGGCGGTCGAGGGTGACCGGCTGTCGCTGCTCCCCGACGCCAAACTCCAGGTGCTGCGCGAGCAGGGACTGGGGGCCGGCCAACTGGAGACACTGGCCCGCACGCTGAGGTCGGAGCGATTCCCCCCCGGAGCGTTCATCTTCACCGAGGGGCAACCGGGGCGCGCCCTGTACCTCGTCGCGGAGGGTCAGGTCCGGGTGTCGCGCCGCTTCCCCGGCATGGGCGAGGAGGCGATCGCCATCCTGCGGCGCGGCGACATCTTCGGCGAGATGGCGCTGATCGACGGCCAGCCGCGCTCCGCGGACGCGCGTTCCGGCGACGAAGGGTGCACCGTGCTGTCCGTCAACCGGGCCCGCCTCGACGAGGTGCTGCGCCAGGAGCCGCTCGCCGGCACCCAGTTCCTCCAGCACCTGTGCAGGGTGTTGTGCCGCCGCCTCCGCGCGATGAACGACCTGCTCGTCGCCTGGCGCACGATGGCGGGGTTCGGCTAGACACAGGGCCGAATGCCCCCGCCATCCAGGCCACTCTCTCCGTCCTGCCGTGAGAGAAAGGCGTGGACCGTGACCCGTGGGCCGTGCGCCGGGCAGCCAGGGTCGCGCGGTTCGTGCAGCGCCGTCACCCTCGGTCAACGACCCGCGCCCTTCCTCCTCTGTCCCCCGTACCCTGTCCCCCGTCCCCTCTGTCTCACAGCTACTGCCAGTGCAGGCCGAGCGCCTTGGACAGGAACACCGCCATCTGCCCGCGCGTCACGGGGCTGTCCGGGCAGTAGTTCCCTCCGCCGCACCCCGC
Source organism: Acidobacteriota bacterium (assembly GCA_040754885.1). Taxonomy (GTDB): domain Bacteria; phylum Acidobacteriota; class Thermoanaerobaculia; order Thermoanaerobaculales; family Thermoanaerobaculaceae; genus JBFMCD01. The sequence continues at coordinate 16,858 of JBFMCD010000105.1, read as the reverse complement.
CGTGATCCCCGACGCCACCAGTGCCTCGACGTACTGGAAGAACATGTGCGACGTCGGCACGTCCGCAAACGTCGCCACCCCCGGCGCCGTGCTGACCTGCAGGCGGTAGGTTAGGCGAACGCCCTTGAAGCGGATGCTGTTGCTGCTGCTCCCCAGATAGACTTGGGCGAAGTAGGCCCTGTCCGTGTTGGCCACCGTGTGCGTAAAGGCCACGTCGGCAGCTCCGTAGCCGGAGGCGTTGGCTTCGCCGCTGTGGGCGCCGTCTGTGCCCCAGGACAGGGGGACGGTGGCAGTGCCGCCCCAGTACCCGAAGTACCCGCTGACCTGACCGACGGCATCCGCGTCGTAGTAGTACAGCCGCAACGAAGTGACGCTCGCGCCGCCGGGCAGATTCACCGGCGCCGCCATGTAGGAACTGCCCCCCGCACCCGCTCTCCACTTGTACCCCAGCAAGTCAGTTGCGAACGGGGTCAGCGAGGACTCCGATTCGAACGCCGCCGAGGAAGCCCACAGGTAGTGGTCCACGGTCGTTCCCCAGGACGGCGACAGTGCGCCGTCCTCGACTGCTTCCGCGCATGCATCGGCGGGCGGCCAGCGGTCATCCGGCTCCTGGCCCCGGACCGGCGAACCTGCGAACACGATGAGCACGACCGCAGCGACGGCGATCAGCGCCGGCCACCCACCACCCGATTCAGTCCGAGCATGGTCGAAACGCACCTTTGCATCGCCTCCAGGGACTCCCGACATGGTCTCCTCCGTCCTGTGCCTGCCCCGCCCCGTCAGCAGCGAACACGTCGTCTTCTTGAGACGGAGCAGGCACCCTGCGAACGTTCATGACTGCCGCACACCAGCAGCCAGCTCACTCGTACTCGACGACGATCTGGTTGGCCGCCGGGGTCACCGACACGATCCGCTGTACCCCCGCCTGTTGCAGGGCCGCCATCACCCCTGCGGCGACGGCGTCTCGCACGCGCGCCGTGTTGAGCGCCGCGTGGACCTCCCTGCCGATCCTCCGCTCGGCGTCGGCGGTCCAGTTCGAGACCAGGGGTTCGAGCCAACCGGAGAACCCCCGCACGCGGATGTTTGCCTCGAACGAATCGGTCGCGGAAGGGAACGTCAGTCGCCCGTCCGCGACGCCCGGGGTGAGGCGCAGCGTCACCCGCGCGCCGCTGATCTCGACGTCAGGACAGGCGTCGTCGGCCCAGTACCGATCGAGGCACCCGACGACCGCCGAGACGCAGACTCGGGCCTCGCCGATGATCTCCCTTCCCTCCTCCTCGAACCCCATCGAGAGGACGAGCTGGCCGTTCGAGACCGAGATCTCGGGTGCCCGCGAGCGTATGTCGTTGACGCTGAACTTGACCTCGAGCGGAATCGGCATACCCGGCGCCAGCGCGACAGCCGTGATGGTGGCTTCCTCGGGGACCTTGAACTTGGCGGCGGGAACCGTGAAGGGCAGGTCGGGGAGGTCCCCGCCCAGGTTCACGTGGCTGGCGTTGTCTCCGTGGGTGACCAGGATTTCGGCCGCCGAGAGTCCCGCGGCATCCGCCGCGAGGCGCGCCATGGCGGTGTTGACCGCGATGCTGCGCACGACCCGGAAGGCTTGGCCGGCGGTTTCTCTGCGACCGCCCTTCACGACGCGGATCGTCGCCTGTCCCGACGGCGCGCCGTTCGGCACGGTCGCGTCGATGCGCGTGTTGCCCCACGACGCCACGGCCATCTCGCGGACCCGATCCGCGCTGACGAGTTCGGCGCGGCCGGCCCCGCGCTGCTGGCCGAAGTTGGTACCCCGCAGGCGCACCGTGCTTCCGACTGCGCCGCGCTCCGGGTCAACCGAGTCGAGCGTGGCATCCGGGATCCGTTGCCAGTCGAGGTGCTTCTCGGCGCACCAGGTCCGCAGCGTGACGCGGCCTCTGGCCGCCGGTGTCGAGAACGTGTGCGAGCCGCGACGGCCGGCGGGATCGGGGAACGACGGCCGGGCATCCGAGGTCTCGACGTGGACGGGATGACCCCACTGGAGCTGTGGGTTGCGGTCGCGCACCTCCCACGAGACCGTGATCCGGTCTTCGCCGTAGATCTCGGCGGGCGACAGCGTGAAGGTCACGTGTGGTTGGCTCATCAGGTCCCTGCATGGGTCGGGCAGGGGTACCTGCTGGCCCTGGCCGCCGGGCATCGGCGGAGCGTGCGGCAGCGTCGGCACCGGTCGCGGCGGCGTCGGTCGGGCTTGCCCGAGCAAGAGCGTCGGGCAGAAGACAAACAGCGCGATGAGTCGGGATGCTCGCATCTCACTCTCCCTCGGGGGGCTTGATTCCCGGCAGGTCGTCCTGCGGGCCGACGTTCAACCGCTGCACGACCCCGATCGGGCGACACGTCACGTTGTTGTTCTCGTTCGACTCGTTGACCGCGCTCCCGGGATCGACCCGCGCGCACACGAAGTAGCGTCCGGGGGGGGTGTCGTTGGGGATGCCGGCGCCGACCGGGTAGCCGCGGAACGCCCCCGGCGGCAGGTCCACGGTGTTGCTCACGCGCCCGCCCTTGAGCAGGACGTCCTCGCGGAAGTGCGGGGAAAAACCGGCGAAACCCGGCGGGACGACCTCGTCCCGTCCCAGCGTGAGATCGACCATGTACCCGGTCGGGTGGTCGGTGGTGCCCCACGCCGGTGCGCGGCCGACGTTCTTGACCCGCAACGTGACGCGCGGGCCGATGTCCTCGCCGGCGACGGCGTTCGCCGGAACCGCCAGGTTGACGGTCAGATCCGGCAGCGGCGGCGCCGCTCCGGCGGTCGCGGCGAGGGAGATCACAATCGCTGCGCAGGCCACACCGAGACCGTTGATGGTGGTCGAACGTGGGTTCTTGCTCATGGGGATTCTCCTTTCCTGCCCGCTGCACGTTGACTGCGCCGGGACCCCGAAGAGGCAGGGGCCCTTGACCTTCGATCGCTACTCCATCGCGCCGCAGATCCTGATCCTGGTCAGGGGGTGGCCCAGGAGAACCCTCGGGCCCTCCATCAACATGACCGGGTACTCCTGCCCGGCTTCGATCCGCGACTCCCTGGCGGGGACGACGAAGGAGATCGCCGTCTCATCCCACGCCGTGACCTGAGCCGCAATGCCGTAGCCCACCCAGATGGCCAGGGTCCGCGCGCCCCGGTCGGCTCCGAAGTTCTCACCGTAGAGCGTCACCGTGCCCCCGAGGTCCACGCACGGCAGTGCCGAGTGCCCCCTCACCTCCGGGGGCAGGACTCCGCAGTCGCGTTTTCTGCACAGGCCCGAGGCCGGCTGCAGCTCCCAGCCCACGCCGCAGGCTGCGCGCCTCGCCGCACCGGCTCCGACCTTCGCCGACGCGCCCAGGCACTGCCGGTCGCGGTACGTCTCGCCGCTACCGCAGGCCGGCATCGAACAACACCCCTCCTCGAGGCAGTACTGCCCCTGGAGATGCCACCCGGGCCGGCACAACGGTCGGGGCGGGTCGTGACGATCGGCGCCGATGGGGTTCGCCGCCCCGGTGTCCACGCATCGCTGGCCGTCGAAGTGGAAGCCCTCGCGGCAGATCGCCTTCCAGCAGTTCTTCTCGGCCGCGCCGGCGAGCGACGCGACAGCCGTCATCCCGACTGCGGCGAGGAAGACCACTCCCCGACCGATCCCCTGACGCGCAACTGCACCTGTTCTGAGCATGGTCCCTTCCTCCTCGTGCTGCGCCCGGGCGTTGGACGAAGGCCGGGGTCGGACCGGTTGCGCACCGCGCGACGGACACTGCCGCCCGGTGTGCCCGTTCGACGCTGTCGGCCGGCCCGAGTGTCTTGCTCCGTTCATCAGAACCCCAGACAGATCAAGATCGTGATGTCCGATCTGGTCAGCCAGTGCCCCTGCAGGTCCTGGATGCCCACGGCGTAGCTCCGCCCTCGCTGGAGCCTGGCGTCGTCGGGGACGGACACGACCACGGCCTGGCTGGACCACCTGAGGACGCGCAGCACGAGCGTGACGCCGTCCCTACTCAAAACGACCCGCCGCGGCCCCTGCTGGTCCATCAGGTTCCGGCCTTGGATCGTGATGTGCCTGCCCGGGTCTACGCACGTGTCCGGCGCGATCCCGGTGATCGCCGGGGGACCGGGGGGCCGCGGTGCGGCCACGGCCGGGGGCGGCGGCGCGCAGTTCTGTTGGCAGCCGAGCCGCCTGCACCAGCCGTGCGTGTCCAGGTTGAACCCCTCCGGGCAGGTGGCCTTGCGTTGCTCCCCATAGCCCCTCGTGCCGCTCGGCCCGCTCGTGCACTGTCCCTCGCTGTACTTCTCGTCGCCCCGGCACGCCGGCACACAGCAGCAGTCGTCCTTGACGCAGTACTGACCGTCGACGCGCCACCCAGGTTTGCATGGCGGCCTGGGTGGGTCGTAGAGCGCCAGGACCCCACTAAGCCGGTCCTTGCCTCTGCACCTGTGGCCGTCGTACGTGTAGTCCTCTCGACAGATCCGGGTCTTGCACGGGTCGTGGCCCGCGTGCGCCGCCATCCCCGCCACCAGGAGCGCGACGGCGCAGGCCATCACACGTCTACCGACAGTCGTCTGGACCAGGCTGAAATGCAGTAGGAACTCCATCTTCCCTTTCTGCCTCCACGGATCCTTCTGCGGCGTTCGCCCCGAACGCCAACTCCCGGCCACGTCGGCTCCGGACACGTCGCTCGGACTCGCCCCGCGTGGGGCCGACCTCCTCATGGGACCTGCACCGGCACGGTGACCGGGTCGCCGGTCGCGTTGTCGATCACGGAGGCATATGCCCAGGCGGTGCAGCCTGGCGTGGTCACCTCCGCGGTTGCGGAGGCGACGTCCTGGCTGCCCGCCGACGCGGCCGTGAGCAGGGAGTCCTGCTGAACCCACCGCCCCGCGCCGGCGGTCAGCGTCACGGCGTTCCCGAGTTGAGCGCCGGTCGGCCCGACGACGCGGAAGCGGACGGAGCAGTCACCGCCGGCGGACAGGTTGGCGATGCCCGCGTTGGTACGGTATGCCTGGCCCTGCGCCAGCATGGGCAGGACGCCGACCACACCATGGGTGAGCGCGTTGCCCGCCGTCAGTCCCGGCATGAACTGGCCGTACGTTCCGGACGGCGTCTGGTTGTATGTGCGCGACACCACCGCGAGAGGCTGATCCGCGGAGACGTGGAGCGTGCCCTTGTTGGTGCGGTCGGCGGCGAGACCGAGGACGGCGACCAGCACGTCGCGCCACACCGCCGTGCCGCCACTCGCGACCGTCGTCGTGTACGAGCCGGTCATGGCATCGGTGACCGAGCGATAGCCGAGGGTGACCGATGCCGCTCCCGCACCCCGGTTGACCACGGCGACGTCCGAGCGCCACGCGGTTCCACCCACTCCCGGCCAGTGCGCCACGGACGGCACCAGGTAGAGGTAGCTCTGCCCCGAGCCTGTGACCGAGACCGTGGCGGTGTCGCTGTCGGCGCTGCCGCACCCGTTGGACACGCGGACCCAGAAGCTCGTCGTGACCGACAGCGGGCCGGTCGAGAGTGAACTCGCAGACGCGCCTGCGACCGGTTGTGCGGTCGAGCCGCTCTGGCCCCGGTACCACTGGTACGACATGGGCGTGCTGCCCGTGGCGGTCACAGAGAGAGTGGCGCTCTGGCCGGGGTAGATCGTCGCGCTCTGCGGTTGGGCCGAGATCGCCGGGGCCGTGCACGCGGCGGCACTCCGCCACTCGTACGCGCCCAGGTCATACGCCGCACCCTGCGGTCTGGGGACGCCGTCGAGGTCACGGACCGCCGCCGTCTCGATGCCGGCGTCCACCGCCGGGCTGGACGCATCGAGGTGGAAATCGAACCCCGCGAGGTTGGCGAACTGCGGGTCGGCGCCGACGTTCACGGCAAGGAAGGCGGGCGGAGCGCCGGCGCCGAACCAGAGGTTGTTCGAACCCTGGATCAGTGACGTGTCGCTCGACGGCGAGATGTACGACTCACCGGAACGCGCCACGACCACGTTGTCGACCAGGCGCACGACCAGACCAGGCGAGTACGGGGCGCGGCCGATCATCCCCTCGTCGCCGATCGCGCCGGGCAGCAGCGCGCGGGCGCCGCAGTCGACCAGGGTGTTGTTGAACAGCTCGACGACGCCGCTTCCGTCGGAGCCGGTGTTCGTCCCACCGGAGACGTAGACGCACGTGTAGTTGGCGTCGCCGTCCGGCGGAGCCGGCCCGCGGCCGACGTCGTAGATCACGTTGTTGTACGCGCGCACCCGACCCTTCGAGGGGTCCACGGTGGCGAAGACGATCCCGTCGCACACGTCGCCGTGGATCAGGTTGTCGTGGACCGAGAGGTCGTACTGGTTGAAGCCGGTCGTGTCGGTCGGGCCGCAGTCGGGGATGCACAGCGGCGAGGAGTGGAACTGCACCGCCCGGCACGTGCGGTTGTCGTGGATGTGGTTCCAACCGACCTCGACGTGGTTCGTGTCGGTGGTGAAGTACACGGCGTGGTACTGCTTCGACGGCTGCTCGGCGGACTGCGTTCCGACGTCGTGGACCTCGTTGCCGAGGAAGACCACGTGGCTCGCGAGGGCGGCCGTGAAGCACCCGGTCTGACCGTCGCCGACCGGGCACGAGATGTCGTTGCCGACCACTCGCCAGCGAGCGGAGCCGAACCCCCCCACCTCGGCCGCCTCGATCCGGCCGCGCAGGACCAGACCGGCCAGGACCCAGTCTCCGACGTCGTCACCGAGAACCCGGACGCCGTACTCGAGCGCGGTCGACCCGAGCGTCGCGCGCGCGCCGGGGTAGGCGACGAGGGCGAGCGGACGTCCCGGCTCGCCGCCGCGCTCGATCGTCACGGCGGCGCCGGCGTTCTCCTCCGCCGTGACGTTCACGCCGTCCATCAGGTACGTCACGTCGCCGGCGGTCATCGCCTCCTTGGCCCGGACGACCGTCGCCCAGGGGCGGGCGCGGCTCCCGTCGTTCGCGTCGTCCCCCGACGTTGCGACGAAGTGGATCGAGCCGGGCCGGACCTCGAACGGGAGGGCGTTGGACGAGCCCGCGGCGGTGGCGAGCACGATGCCGCCCGCGCTCGCCGCCGGGCCGAGCTGGAACGTGACCCTGGTGTCGCTCCAGACCGGGTACGCGGCGGCCGTGCCGGCGCCGACCGTCACGGTCGAGGAGCCGCGCGCTGCGCCGAAGTTCCTGCCCCACACGGTTACGAAGACGCCCTGGCCGCCTTCGCCGCCGGTCCCCGGCCCGCTCTCGAGATCGGAGAAGAAGAGCACCGGCGGATCCGCCGCCAGCGCCGGCGCTGGGACGATCAGCGAAGCCAGGAGGAGAAGCGCGGGGATGAGGAGTGCCGGTGCGGGTCCGTGGGTCATGGCCTGGCTCCGGCTCGTGTCTCGACGGCGGCGGGCGTGGACCGCTCGGGCGGCCTCGCGTCGGCGCCCTTTCCGCGCGACTCACCGTCGTTGACGCGATCAGCCGGGGTGATTCGCAGCGCCACGCACGTCGAGTTGTTGGCCTCGTTCGACTCCGGGACGACGTTGCCGGGATCGACGAACGCGCACAGGAAGTAGCGGCCGGCGGGGGTATCCGCCGGGACGACGGCGCCGACCGGGTAGCGGACCGCCTTCGAGGGGCTCAGGTCGTCGGTCTTGCTCACCCTCCCCCCTTCGAGGAGGACGTCCTCGGAGAAGCGCGGGGAATAGGCCTTGAACCCGACGGAGAGGACGGTGTCGCGCCCGAGCGTGAGATCGATCATGAACCCGGTGGCGTTTCCCCTCGTGCCCGGAGCGACCGCGCTGCCGAGATTCCTCACGACCAGGCGGGCGCGTTCGCCCAGTTCCTCGCCCGCGCGCGCCGAGGGAGGAGCCTCGAGCCGGACCACGAGGTCCGGTCGCGACGCGGCGGCCGGCGGCGCCGTGGCGCGTGGCGCTTCCGCCGTGCCGCCCGCGGCGACGGAGACAAGGAGAGCGCACGCCGCGACCGTGGCGCCGGTCCGAGTCGAGATCGCAGGCGGGAGGGTGGTTGTCATCTTCCGGCTCCTCGAGACAGGCTGGGTTCGAGGGCCGGGCGAGTCCTGAGGAATTCAGGAGGAGGGCGTGATGACGGCCGTCTGGATCGCGGACCCGGAGGCCGCCGCGCAATCGGGGGTCGGGCAGCATCCGTCGCCGCGCGAGCGAGTTGGGGCGTTTCGGGGCTACTGGTCGAGAGGCATGGCGAAGACCTGACTTCGTCCCGAGGTCTGCACGAAGAAGAGCCGGTTGCCGACGACGTCGAAATCGGAGACGCCGGTCCAGGACCGGAGCTTCACCAGACTTCGGGTGTCCACGTCGATCCGCCACAACCCGGGATCCTCGCCTGCCCTGGTGAAATGAACGGATTTCCCGTCCTCGCTCCACACCGGGCGGTACCCGTCCGGCGCCAGTTGCACCGGCGGAGTGCCGGTCAGCTCCGCCATCCACACGCCGTTCCCGGACGGCTCTCCGCCGTCGAACGGCCCGCTCCAGGAAAGCGCGTTCGCGCCCGGCCGCCAGCGCAGGCACTCGTACTCCGCACCGGTGGCGATCGTTCTCTCCTGGCGGTCGGCCAGACTGCGCACGACCACGCTCTGCACGCCGTCGGACGACGTGGAGACGTAGGCGAGCGTGGTCGTGTCGGCACCGACCGCGAGCCACTTCGCATCGCCCCGCAGGTGGGTCCAGGCGTACCGCATCCCCGTCGCGCTGTTCACGACCCAGACCTCGGTCTTCGCTCCCGCCGGGTCGGCGACCAGATACGCGATCTCGTCGCCGTTCAACCACGAAGGCTGGCGCGAACGATGGTCCGAGAGCCTGACCTGCCTCTGGGTCGCCAGGTCGGTGAGGTAGAGCGCCTCGTCGAAGTCCGGCCGGCGGATGGCACTGGCGATGCGCCACCCGTCGGGCGCCAGCCGCGGTTCGATGTGGTGGTCGGGCTGCGCGATCCCGGTGATCGCCGGGCTGGCGAGACCTTCCACGGTCGCCAGCGTGTACAGCGGCTGGCTGTGGCAGAACGCCAGGGACTTGCCGTCGGGCGCGACCGTGGGCGACGAGTGCTCGCCCATGCCCGTGGTCAGCGGCGCCGTGAACCCGCCGGAGACGTCGATCTGGCGGAGCTGGAAGTAGCCGCCCTCCCGCACCGAGAAGATCAGCGACTGGCCGTCGCGCGACCAGCAGATCCCGTACATCTGACGCGGCCCTTCGGTCAGGCGACGGCGTTCGCCGCCGGACGGCGATACCAGCCACAGCTCGCCCAACCCTCCCTGTGGGTCGCTGGTGGTGTACGCGATCCACTCGCCGCGTGGCGACCACCTGGGCACGAATCCGTGCTCGGCCACCTCCCGGTGCTCGTCGAGCGCGTTCGCGCGGCTCACCCACAGCGGGGAGCGCGAGTGAATGTGCTTGGTGTACGCGACCCACTCCCCGGTTGCCGAGAACCCGGCGCCGCTCGCGCTCGCGATGAACAGACGAGGCTGGCCGCCGAATCTCGACACCTCCCAGAGGTCGGGCAGCCGGCTGCCGTCCTCGCCACCCCGGAAGCGCGAGAACACGATCCGGCTGCCGTCCGCCGTGAACACCGGGATGTCGCCGCTCGCGCCGGCGCCGAATGTCAGCCGTCGCGGCTCGCCGCCGCCGGCGGGCATGAGGAAGAGATCGAGGAGCCCCGGGAACTCGGGGGTTTGCGAGGCGAAGAGCAGGGAGCCGCCGTCCGGGGCGTACGCCGGCTTCACCGCGTCCAGGATCCCGGCCGTCAGCTGCGTCAGCGCCGGCGTCCCGGCGCCGCTGCCGGCCTCCTGCCGCCCGAGCCGTTCCGGCCTGCCGCCGAACAGCCACGCCAACCCGACCGCGGCCGCGACGGCGAACGTCGCGAGCCCGACCCCGACCAGCGGACCGTGGCGGCGTCGAGGCGATACCCCGGCCGCGGGGGACCCCGCTCCGCGCGCCGGGCCGGCCAGGTCGCCGCCTCCAGCCGCGGCGCCCGGGGCAACGCCGGTTTCCGGACCACGACGACCGGCGTCGGCGCCTTCCGTCTCGCGCTCGACTCCTTCTCGCTCCCTCGTCGGGGCGATGAACCGGTAACCGCGTCCGTGTACGGTCCTGATCATCGCCGGCTCGGGCCCGTCGTCGTCGAGGGCCCGCCGCGCCTCGTGGATGCACCGGGTCAGCGCCGACTCGCTGATGAACTTCACTCCCCACACCTGCTCGATGAGCTCGACCTTGGTCACGACCCGGTCGCGGTGCCTGGCCAGGTAGAGGAGGACCTCGAGTGGACGCGGTTCGATCTTGACCGGCTCACCGCCGCGCCGGAGTTCGAAACGTGCCACGTCGAGCTCGAAGTCGGTGAACTCGAGGACCAATCCGCTCACCACCCTGGACTTGATCGTCAGGCTAGCGCCAAAAGGATCCCCTGTCCATGGCCGCGCCCGCCCCGGCATCGAACCGGCCCGGGAAACCCGGAAGACCGTCGCGGTACAATCCGCGGACGCCGCCGGGGACTCCGGCGGGCGCGAAAGGACGAACACCATGAAGAGGATGGCAGGAATCGCCGCGCTCGCGGTGTTGCTCGCCTCGGCGGTCGCGACCGCCCAGCAGACGCCGGCGCTCTCGACCCAGAAAGACAAGAACAGCTACGCGCTCGGCGTCAACATCGGCACCGGCCTCAAGCAGCAGGGGTTCGAGATCAGCCCGGAAATGCTCGCGAAGGGCGTCGCCGACGCCTACTCGGGCGGCAAGGCGCTGATGACCGAGCAGGAAGTCCGCGACACCCTCGCCGCCGTGCAAAAGGAAATCGTCGCCAAGATGCAGGAGAAGCAGAAGGCCGCCGGCGACAAGAACAAGGCCGCCGGCGAGGCGTTCATGGCGGCCAACACCTCCAAGGAAGGCGTGAAGACGACCACCAGCGGGCTGCAGTACAAGGTGGTCAAGGCCGGCACCGGCCCAAAGCCGACCGCCGACGACACCGTGTCCGTCCACTACCGCGGCACGCTCACCGACGGCACCGAGTTCGACAGCTCCTACTCGCGCAAGGAACCGGCCACCTTCCCGGTCAAGGGCGTGATCGCCGGGTGGACCGAGATCCTCCAACTCATGCCGGTCGGCTCCACCTGGCAGGTGGTCATCCCGGCCAACCTCGCCTACGGCGAGCGCGGCGCGGGCGGCAAGATCGGTCCGAACGCGACACTGGTCTTCGAGATCGAGCTGCTCTCGATCAAGTCCAAGGACGCGGAAGCCACGAAGTAGGCACCGCCCGGAGGCCGGCGCGGCGCCCGGCGATCGCAGGGCGCCGCGTTCTCGCCTTCTCCGCCGCCCGGGCCGTCCCCTTGTCCGGGTGATCCGACTCAGCGCCGGGGTGCGGGCTCGCCGGCGACGCGCAGCGCGGCCGGAAGCACCGTGAACTCCGCCTCGCACGAGTCGTACGGTTCGCCGTCCATGTCGAAAACCGGCAACGGCGCCAGCGGCCTGACCGTCACTCGTGACGCCCGGGCGTGGCGAACGTGGCGCGACCCAAGGTGGCGGCCGACGTAGAGGCGCGGCAGCAGCACCGCGATCGGCGCCCTGGTCAATTCGCCCGCCAGCACCACGTCGAACAGGCCGTCGTCGAGGCGCGCCGTCGGGGCGACGCGCATGCCCTTGCCGAAGGTGGTGCCGTTGGCCACCGCGAGCACCAGCATCGGCCCCTCGAACCACGGTTTCCCGTCGAGCGCCACCGCCACCGGCACGCACCGGTATTCGCGCAACGCGGCCAGCGTGGCGCGCAGAAACGCCGTCGCGCCCCGGTCCGCGACCGCGTTGACCTTCTCGTCGACGAGCCCGGAGATGCCCGCCGAGGCGATATTGGCGAAGTAGCTGCTTCCCGCGGCCGTGTCGCAGCGCCCGGCGTCGATCGCGGTCGGAGGGCCGAGCAGGGCGCGAGGCAGGGCCGCGCGCGGGTCGCGAGGCACGCCGAGCGCGCGGGCGAGGTCCGACCCGGTCCCCGCCGGGACGATCCCGAGCGTCACTCGCGCCGCGACTCCCGACGCGAGCAGCGCCCCCCCCACCAGGTGCGCCGTGCCGTCTCCTCCGAACGAGACCACCCTCTCGCACCCACCTGCCACGGCGCGGAGGACGGCCTCGCGGGTCGCCCCGGGACCCGGCGCCACGGCGACATCGAAGTCGGCCAGGGTGCCGGCCCACGTCTCGAGGGCCTTCCAACGCTCGGCTCCGCGTCCGCCTCCGGCCGCCGGGTTGACGACGACAAGGGACCGGCTCACGGACCCTCCGGCGGCATCCAGTTGCCGACGGCCGATTCGAGCGCCTCGAGTTCCTTGCCCCACCGGGCCACGCTCCACCCCGCCGCCCGGCGGACGACCGATCGCAGCGAGGGGGCGACCTCGAGGCAACGCCGCGGCTGCCACATGCCGAGCCTTGCCCGCCGGAGCAGAAGGTCCTCGAGGTGCACGACGCCGGTCCACGCCAGGTGACCCCGCACCTCGGCCGCGCACAGGTCGAGCCCCTCGGCGACCGGGACAAGGTCCTCGGGATGGGCGGCGGCCGCGACCGGCAGCGCCAGCGCACCCAGCCTGCGGACCATCGCCGACGCGACGTCGTCCGCGGCGCCCGCCCCGCGCACCGCCAGGAAGGATTCCGGGTGACAGCGCCAGGGCAGCACGGCGCTGGCCTCCGCGGCCGGCAGCGTCTCGTCCCTCCTCTCCTGCGGGAGCATGTCGATGACCCGCTCCACCACCTTGGCCGCCGTGGCGCGGTAGGTCGTCAGCTTGCCTCCCGCCGTCGAGACGAGGCCGTCCTCGACCCACACGGCCTCTTCCCGCGAGGCCGCCGAAGGACTCGAAGCCGAGCTGTCGAGGATCGGGCGCACGCCGGCGAACGCGCCGCACACGTCGGCGCGGGTCAGCCGCGCCGCCGGGAAGACATGCTGGGCAAAACGGAGCAGGTAGCCGCTCTCCTCCCCGGACGGCCGCGGCTGGTCGAGCGGCCCGTCGTGAAACAGGTCGGTCGTGCCGATCAGCGTCCCCTCCGGGTGGGGCACGGCGAACACCGGTCGCCCGTCGTCGGGAGACAGCGCCGTGACCGCGACGTCGAGGGCCAGTCTCTCCCTCGGGAAGAGGAGGTGGGAGCCGCGCGAGGGCCGCAGGCGGGATCGGGCGGTGCCGAGCATGGCGCGCACCTCGTCGCACCACACGCCGGTGGCGTTGACCACCACGCTCGCCCTGCACTCGCGGGTCTGGCCGGACTCGAGGTCGCGCACCAGCGCTCCAGCCACCGTGCCGTCGCCGTTGCGCACGAGTTCCTCGGCGCGCGTGTACGACCGCGGCGTACCGCCGGCGAGCGCTCCGGCAAGGACGACGTAGAGCACGAGGCGTGCGTCGTCGGCCACCGCGTCGTCGTACGCCAGGCCGAACTCCAGCCCACGCCGCTGAATCTCCGGCACCAGCGCCGCGACGCCGGGCGCCTCGACGCGCTCGTGGCGGTGACGCACCGCCGTCAGGTGGTCGTACATCGCGAGCCCGAGGTCGACCTGCCACCCCGGCGTGAGGTCGTCCTCGTAGGCCGGGTAGAGAAAGCGCACGGGCGAGACCAGGTGCGGGTTGCGCAAGGCGAGCAGGTCGCGCTCCCGGCACGCCGTGCGCGTGATCCCGAGCTGCATCCTCTTGAGGTAGCGGAGACCGCCGTGGACCAGCTTCGACGACCGCGACGAGGTGCCGCAACCGAAGTCGCCGCGCTCGACCAGCGCCACGCGCAGGCCGCGCAACGCCGCGTCGTGGAGCACTCCGGCGCCGGTGATCCCTCCGCCTATGACCAGCAGGTCGAGCGGCTCGCCGAGCCGCTGCCATGAGCGCTGGCGCCAACCCGGTGCCAGCATCAGCGCCGAACCGGGAGTACGGCGTGAGCCGTTGGCCGAGGGCCGTGGCCGAGCGTGTCGAACCGGTCCCCCGCGCCTGATGAGCGAACCGCGCCAGTCATTGCACCTCCCTCCGATCGTTCTCGAACATCACGCCCGGGTTGAGCGTGCCCGCCGGATCGGCGACGGCCGCGGCGGCGCGCAGCAGCGCGACGCCGCCCTCGCCGACCTCCCGGACGAGATGGGCCCGGTGCATCGTCCCGACGCCGTGGTGGTGGCTGACCGTTCCGCCGCTGGACAGGATCGCGCCGGTGGCGGCGTCCTTGAGCGCGCGCCACTGCGCCGTCTCGGCCCGCGCCGCCAGCGGCCAGAACAGGGTGAAGTAGAGCGACGCGCCGTCGGCGTAGGCGTGCGACAGGTGGCAGAGCACCGCGACCCGCGTGCCGATCGCCGCCCCGGCCTCCTCGACGGCGCTGCCCACCGCGCGCCGCAGGTGCGAGAGCGCCCGCCACGGGGCGGCGGTCTCGAGGGTGTCGACGCCCCACCCCAGGCCGAGCAGCGTGTCGCGCAGGTACGGGTGCCGGAAGCGCTCGCGCAGCCAGCGCCGCCACCCTCCGCGGCCGAGCGGAATGCCCGAGGCGGCGCGCCAGATCGCCCGCGCCGCGTCGCGCGCGCGCGCCACCTCGGCGGCGCCGCCGGTCCATCCGAGCAGGAGCAGGCACCCGCCGGGACGGGCGCCGAAGAGCACGCCGGCCACCCGCCGGGCGACTGGCGACAGCTCGACGAGCCTGGCCCCGAAGGCGCTCTCGTCCGGGTCGGAGAGGCGCAGCACCTCCACCGGGACACCGTGCTGGAGCAGCGTCCGGCACACCCCGACTCCCTCGTCCCAGCCGGGCAACAGGACCGCTGCGCCGTCCTCGCAGACGGGCACGTCCCGCACCCGAAGCGTGGCCGCCGTGATCACCCCGAGCCGCCCCTCCGAGCCGACGATCAGGCGCCGCAGCTCGGGCCCTGCCGCCGAGGCCGGCAGCGGCGGCAGCGTCCACACGCCCTGCGCCGTCGCCACCTCGACGCCCGCCACGAGGTCGTCGATCTTGCCCACGCCGGTGGAGCGCTGCCCGGCGGAGCGGGTGGCGACCCAGCCGCCGACCGAGGACAGCTCGAACGACTGCGGCTCGTGACCGAGCCGCAGGCCGTGCGGGACGAGCGCGGATTCGACCTCTGGCCCGAGCGTTCCAGCGCCGAACGCGGCCAGGCGCGACAGGCGGTCGAGCGCCCGCAGGCCGGAGATCCGGTCGAGCGAAAGCACCACGCAGGGTTGCGGTCCGTCGCCGACGGTGACGCCGCCGACCACGCTCGTCCCGCCGCCGCGCAACACCACGCTCGTTCCGGCGGCGCCGGCGGTGCGCAACATCGAGACGACCTCTTCCGGGCTCGCGGGAAAGACGACGGCGTCGGGGAACCGTCCGACCTCGCCGGTGCGGAGCGCGACCAGGTCGGGGAACGACATGCCCCGGGCGTGACGCAGGCGCGTGTCGCGATCCGCGCGGACGTCGCCGGCGAACTCGGGCACAGGCCGCGGCGCGGGCACGACCACCATGTCCGACTCCGTCGCGTCGAGCGGATCGCCCTTCCCGACCCGCGCGGCGAGCCAGGACTGCGCCGCCGCCGCGACGGGCAGCGAGATCCCCTCGAAGCCCCACCCGTTCCATGACCGCGGCGCGCCCGGCATTGCAGCGATGCTACTCCAATCGTCGCGACGCGGGGCGGATGTGGAGGCGGGTGCGTGCTGCGGGCGGGGCTCAGCGGCCGACGGCGCGCAGTAGTCCGAGGCTGAACACCGGCAGGTAGGTGATGAGCAACACGCCGATGCCGCGGATCACGAGGAACGGCACCACGTCGCGGTACAGGCGCGTGATCGGCACGCCGAAGCGCGAGGAGGAGAGGAACAGGTTGAGGCCCACGGGCGGCAGGATGAAGCCCATCTCGAGATTGGCCAGGAAGATCACGCCCAGGTGCACCGGATCGATGCCGAACGCGGCGCCGAGCGGCACGACCAGCGGCGTCAGCACGATGATCGCCGAGTAGATCTCGAGTACCGATCCGAGCACGAGCAGGATCACGTTGAGCACGAGCAGGAACACCACCGGCGAGGAGATCCCGGCCCGCACCGCCGCGAGCAGCGCGTCCGGCACCTGGGCGTCCACCAGGTAGGAGGTCAGTCCCATCGCGGAAGCGAGCAGGATCAGCACCCCGCCGACCAGCGCCGCCGCCTTGAGCAGCACCGCGGGAAGCTCGCGCCAGACGTGGAGGTCGCGGGTGACGAAGCACTCGACGATCACCGCGTAGGCGCACGCCGCCGCCGCCGCCTCGACCAGCGAGGCGAGGCCCGAGGCGAAGAGCGCGACCACGAACACCGGCAGGAGCAGCTCCCACTTCGCCGCCCACGACGCCGCGCCCAGCTCGCGCCAGGAGAACGGCGTCGTCGCGCGCTGCACCTTGCGGCCGACCACGACGCCGTAGCCGGCGACGAGCAGCACGAGCACCAGTCCGGGGACGAGGCCGGCCAGGTACAGCCGGTCGGCGGGCACCGAGGCGACGACGCTGTACAGGATCACCGGCAGGCTGGGCGGGAAGAGCAGGCCGAGCGAGCCGGCCGCCGTCACCAGACCGAGGGAGAAGCGCTCCGAGTAGCCGTCCTCGCGCAGGATCGGGTAGACGAGGCCGCCGAGGGCGATGATCGTCACGCCGGAGCCGCCGGTGAAGGTGGTGAACAACGCACACACCCCGGCGACCAACACCGCGAGGCCGCCCGGCATCCAGCCGAACAGGGCACGGAAGAACCGCACGAGGCGGTGCGCCGCCTCGGACTCGGCAAGCACGTAGCCGCACGCCGTGAGCAGCGGGATCGCCGGCAGCGCGGGCGACGAGATCAGGCGGTAGATCTCGGCCGGGACCGCGGACACCGGCGTGCCGTCGCGGAAGAACAGCACGAGCGCCACCCCCGACATGGCGGCGAACACCGGCAGTCCGAAG
>JBFMCD010000104.1:0-4313 GCA_040754885.1 Acidobacteriota bacterium | reverse complement strand
CCGGCGAGGCGTCCTCAAAACGGCGCAAGCGGCGCCGCCGGCGCAGCACCCGCAAGGACGACGGCGCGGGAGCCCCGGCGGAGAACGGCACGGACGCTCCGCCGCCCGGCGAGTGAGAGGCGTCACCGTCCGGACGAGCCGGTGTCAACCCGTTCAGGCTGCCACCCGTCGTAGCGCGTGAAGGGAGGCAGTCATGAAGACCACACCGAAGAGCGACATGATCCTGGCGGCGGGGTTGCTCGCGGCCGCTTTCGCGGGGAGCGCCGACGCCGCAACCGTCAACCAGCGGCAGCACCGCCAGCAGGTGCGGATCGGCCAGGGGATCGCGTCGGGCGCGCTGACCCCGCGCGAGGCGATGCGGTTGGAAGCGAGGAGCGCGTCGATCGCCCGCCAGGAAGCGGTGATGCGCCGCACGGGAGGCGGGCTCGGTCCGGCGGAACGGTCGATCCTGCGGCAGCGGCTCGACCACCTCTCCGGCGCCATCTGGCGCCAGAAGCACGACGGGCAGCGGCGCTGAGCGGTCTCGCTCCCCGCCCTTTGTTCACCTCACTCTCCGGCCGGCCCGCCGCCCGCGAGCGGCGGAACGCCGCGCATCACGCGCAGCACCGGGAGCATGCCGATCTCCTGCACGGCGTGGAACGGCGTGCGCCGGTACCACCACTGCAGGCGGGCGCGCGCGTCGGAGGCGAACGAGGGGTCGGCCAGCGCCGCGTCCCACGCGGCGCGGACCGACGGGTCCGCGAGCATGCGCGCCGCGATGTCCTCGAGGTTGCGGCCGTCGATGTATTCCTTCTGCTCGAGCACCGTCGAGAGGAAGCCCCAGGCGAACAGCGACTCCGGGCACGCCGGTTCGAGCATTTGCGCGGCGACCTCGAAGTCCGGCTGGTCGGCGGGGATCCACGACGATCCGGCCGGGATCGTGCGCCGCTGCGCCCTCCTTTCGATCGTCGCCTCGACGCGCGTCAACCCCTGGTACGGCCGGCTCGCGTAGCGGGGCGAGGAGGCCCACAACGACTCGACCTCCATATGGACGGGAACCGGCAGCCGCTCGACGCGCAGGCCGTGGCCGGCGAGGCGCTCGTCGATCTGCGGCCACCCCGGCAACACCAGGTAACCGCGCGGCCGCGGCGTGGTGACCGAGGGCTCGACGCGGTGCACCCACGGCACCTCCACGGCGCGCACCTCGCCGCGCCGGTAGCGCAGCATCGGCTGCCCGGTGACGGTCGAGGTCGCCGTGGCGTTGGCGTAGACCGGGAAGACGACGCGGTCCGCCGGCGCGTCGCGCCAGTCGAGCACCACCTCGGAGGGCGCCGCGTCGGGTCTCCCCAGCGCCTCGGCCCGCGCTTCGGCGGCGGTCACCGCGGCGACGAGCGAGCGCGGATCGCGCGCGACCTCGGCGAGCAGTGCGGCGAGGAACTCGCGGACCGCCTCGACGCGCTTCCGGTAAGGCTTGTACGAGTGCATCTCGACGAGCAGCGACGGTCTGTTGCGCAACGGGAAGTAGCCGGTCGAGTAGCGCGCGCCGCCGATCACCGACGAGAACCCCTGGGCCGGGTCGTTGCGGTCGAGCAGGTCGACGTACGGCCCGCAGCGGTGGCCTGCCGCTTCCGTCGCGGCGAACACCGCGGGGAGGTGGTCCGTCATCCAGGCGTCGACGGGAGCCGGCGCCTGGGGCGCTTCGGCGTGCGAGGTGGTCAGCACCCAGTCGTGGTCCACGCCGTCGGTGACGTGGATGTCGACGTGCAGGTGGGGCCGCCAGGCGTTGACCAGCGCGGCCATGGCGCGCGCCTCGGGGCTTTGCAGCTTGAGCCAGTCGCGGTTGAGGTCGTGGCCCGCCGCGGTCGCGCGGAACCCCATGCCCGTGCGCGGGCCGTCCTGGTTCGGCCTGTGGTACGGCGACACCCTCTCGTGCCCGTCGACGTTGAACACCGGGACGAAGAGCACGACGCCGGCGCGGAGCATCTCGGGCCGTCCGCCGAGCGCGACGTCGCGGAGGAGTGAGAGCGTGGCGTCCTTTCCGTCGATCTCGCCGGCGTGGATGCCGCTCTGGATGAGGACGACGGTCGCGCCGGACGCGCGCGCCGCGTCGGGCGTGAAGGCGCCGGCGGCGGAGAGGACGACCAGCGGCAGGGGCCGGCCCTGCGGAGAGGTCCCGAACGAGGTCAGGTGCACGGACGGGAGCGCCCGATCCAGGCGTTGGAGGAACGACACGGTCTCGTCCAGGCTCGGCGTGGCCTCGTACTCCGCCTGCTCCGCGGGCGTGCGCCACTGCGCGGAGATCGGAGCGTCACCTGGGGCTGCTGGAACCGCGAAGACGACGGCGACGAGGACGGCGGCCAGGGCGACTCGCATCGGACCTCCCCGGCCGCCGAGGGTAACAGAGCGCTCAGCCGAGCTGCGAGCGAGCCTCCGTGACGCACGTCGCGCGCGGCTCGGAGTCGGGGAAGGAACCTTCGCCGAAGAAGACGTGGCGAGCCAGCGCCGCGAAGGGCCATGAGCGCAGGCCGGCGCACGCCGCCTCGGCGAGCCACGGCGCCCGGACGGCGGCGATCGCGCGGCGCATGAGCAGGCGCGAGGTGAAGCGGGCGCGGAAGCGGTGTCCAGCGTAGTCGCCGAGCGCCGACGTGTCGCCGGCCAGGTGCCGCGCCGTGACCTCGCCGGCGAGGCGCGACAGGCGGAGGCATGGGTCGAGGCCGCCGGCGGTGAGCGGCGAGACCGCCCCGGCGGCGTCCCCGACGAGCAGCCCGCGCGGGCAGACGATCCGCTTCAGGACGCCCCCGACCGGGATGCGGCCGCCGCGCCGCTCGCGCCGTCGAGCGCGCGCGGCGTCGAGGCCCGCGGGACGGGAGGCGAGAAACGCCTCGAGCGCGGCGGTCGGTTCGAAGCGACCCGGGTAGCCCGCCGTGCCGACATGCGCCTCGCCGCCGTCCCATGCGAGCCAGGCGATGTAGCCGGGCGCCACGGTCGGATCGAGGAAGCAGTGCAATCCGGGCAGGTCGTCGAGCGGGGCGCACTCGAAGACGTCTTCGACGCCGACCAGCCACTCGCGGTTCGTGTCGAGACCGAGATCGACGGCGACCTCCGATCGGGCGCCGTCCGCTCCGACGAGGAACCGGGCGCGAAGCGGAGCGCTCCCGGACAGCCGCACCACGCTCTCGCACCCCTCGGGCTCGGAGCCCAGGTACACGGCGCCGGGCCGCCACTCCACGCCCTCGCGGGTGCACTCGTCGAGGCGCCGGCGGTAGAGCGGCGCCATGCGCCCGATCCAGAACTCGTTGCGCCGGCTCTCCAGGCGCAACGGACGGCGCCGCGGCGACCACAGCGTCACCCGGCGCAGCGCCGGCCCGAGCGTGTCCGCCGGGAGCGGGAACTCCTCCACCGTGCGTCGGACGAAGATCCCGGTGGTGCGCACCGAGCGGCCGAGATCGCGGCGGCGGTCGGCGAGCACCACGTCCAGCCCGCGGCTCGCCAGCCGGCGGGCGACTTCGAGCCCGGCCAGTCCCGCCCCGACCACCACGACGTCCCTCGCTCTCGTCACCCTTGCACCCTCCTCATCGGGACCGTGTCTGCCGCCGTCCCCAACACGGCGCCTGCGAGCGCCCACGCGCCGGTCGCGGCCAGTGCCGCGACGCCTCCGGCACGCGCGAGCCGCCTTCGCCCGGGCCGCGTGACGAGCATGGCCGCGAGCAGCGCGGCCGGAACGAGGACCAGCGCGGCAAGGGAGCCCAACGCCCCGACGGCGATGCGCCGGAAGGGGGTTTTCGAGCTGCAAGAAGTACTTCGTACTGCAAAGTTACGGAGGCGAAAAAAGAACCGCCTCATGCGCCGCGAACGCTCCGGATGAGCGCCTCCATGTGCGCGAGGTAGCGCTCGAGCGCCTGCCGGCCGCGCGTCGTGAGGGCGTACTCGGTGTGGGGGAGACGATCGGCGAAGCTCTTCGTGCAGCGCAGATAACCGGCGTCCTCGAGCTTGCGCGCGTGGACGGAGAGGTTTCCGTCGGTCACGCCGAGCATCCGCTTCAGCTCGCTGAACGAGGCGCTCTTCTGCACCGCCAGGAGGGAGACGATCGCCAGGCGCGTGCGCTCGTGGATCAGGCGATCGAACTCCTGAGCGTCCGTCGCGCCGCCCGTGATGGCGGACAAGCGCCGCGGCCCCGAGGCGCCGTGGCCGGCTTCGACGCGCCGGCTCCTAGCCACCGAACCTCCTCGCAATCCACGCCCCGAAGCCGATGTGAAGGCCGCCGAAGGCGGCCGCGAGGAGCGCGTCTCCCCACCGGAGCGGCGCCGCCAGAGCCAGTGCACCGAGGCCGAGGA
>JBFMCD010000103.1:0-3783 GCA_040754885.1 Acidobacteriota bacterium | reverse complement strand
CAACAACTACCAGAACGGCTCCGACTACCGCGTCAGCCTGTCGCAGAGCATCGTGCGCGGCGACCAGATCTTCGGCCGCTTCAGCGGCGGCTCGAAGGGGACGCTCACCCGGATCTACTGGTATCCGATCTTCACTCTCAGCGACGGCTCCGAGTACGCCTCCGACTCGTTCTACCTCAACGACCGTTGGACGCTCAACGACAGGTGGACGTTCAACCTCGGCCTCCGCTACGACAGCAACGACGCGGTCAGCGGCGACGGCGAACTGCAGGTGGCCAAGGACGAGGCGTACAGTCCGCGCCTCGCCGCCCACTACGATATTTTCGGAACCGGGAAGCTGGTCCTGACCGCGAGCTACGCCCAGTACGTCGGCCGTCTCGCCGAAGGGGTGGGCAACGACGGCGACCCGGCCGGACGCACGTCGTCGTTCTCCTGGTACTACAGGGGACCGAGCATCAACAGCGACGTCAACACTCCGACCGAGGACCTGGTGCCGACCGAGGTCGCGCTGCAACAGATTTTCGAGTGGTTCTTCGCCAACGGCGGCACCGACCTGCGCCCGTTCCGCATTCCGCCGTCCGTGCCCGGAGTCGAGAGCATCCTCGACCCGGACGGACTGAAATCCCCCAACGTCAAGGAGTACACGCTCGGTGTCGGGACGGCGATCGGCGACAAGGGGTACGTGCGCGCCGACCTGGTGCGTCGCGAGTGGGAGGACTTCTACGTCTCCGTGGTCAACATGTCCACCGGCAAGGTGACCGACGACTTCGGCACCACCTACGACCAGGCCATCGTCACCAACGACAGCGACGTCTACAAGAGGGAGTACACCGGCGTGCAGACGCAGTTCCGCTACAAGTTCGCCGACCGCTGGGACTTCGGCGGCACGTACACGTGGTCGAGACTGGTCGGCAACGTGATCGGAGAGGACTCGGGCAGCGGTCCGGTGGTCGGCGTCGCCACCGAGCGCCCGGAGTACCGGGAGGCGCGCTGGAACTACCCGATGGGCTACCTGACCGGCGACCAGCGGCACCGCGCCAGGCTCTACCTCCTGTACGACCTGCCGACCCCGGTGGGGAACTTCAACTTCAGCCTGCTGCAGAACTTCGACTCCGGGACGCGGACCTCAGCGGACGGCACCATCGACCCGTCGCCGTACGTGGAGAACCCCGGCTACGAGGACGTGCCGACCGGCATCTCCTACTTCTTCGGCGGCCGCGGCAACCTGTCCACCGACGACATCACACGCACCGACCTGGGGATCAACTACAGGCTGCCGTTCAGAGGGTTCGAGCTGTTCTTCCAGGCCGAGGTGATCAACCTCTTCAACGAGGACGGCGTGGTCGGCTACGACGAGGAGGTCCTGACCAACTACGACGTCGACTACCTGGCGCCGTTCAACCCGTTCACCGACACGCCGGTCGAGTGCCCGCAGGGCGCTTCGGCCGACGAGTGCGAGGCGATGGGGGCGAACTGGCAGAAGGGGCCGAACTTCGGCCTGCCGGACAGCGAGGGCGACTTCCAGACGCCGCGGACGATCCGCTTCTCGGTAGGCTTCCGCTTCTGATCCGCTTCGCAACGGGCGGGCTTTCCGCGCGAACACCCGGGCCCGGCATCCACAGTGCCGGGCCCGTTTTCTCTCGCGGCGCGACGGTAGCGGCCAGTTCCTTGCTGTCCCCGGTCCGGCCGTTCAGCGACGGCTCTTGGCGCCGAGCAGCCTGATCAGCAGTCGGACCTGCCCGGCGTGGTACAGGTCGTGGGCGGCGACGCCCGCGACCAGGCGCGCCAGCGTGTGCGCGCCGCGCCGCTCGCCGAGGACTTCCGCATCGAGCGCGGCGACGGCGGCGCGCAGCAGGCGGTGCTGCTCGTCGAGCAGCGCCAGGTCCGCCTTCCACGTCACCGCGTCGGCGGGCGAGGGTAGCGGCAACCAGTTCGAGCCCCTGCGCGGGAACGAGCCGCGCGCGCCCTCGCCGGTGAGCTTGCGGCGCACCGCGTACTTCCAGTAGGCGCAGTGCAGCGCGATCGCCCAGATCGAGTTGCGCCCGCCCCGAGGGGTCCGCGCCGCCACCACGGCGGGGAGTCCGCGCAGGGCGCCGCGCAGGTTCGGCCCGTGCCAGGCGGGACGATCGTACGCCTCGTCGAGGAGCGCCAGGAGGATCGCGACGCTGCCCGGATCGGTGTTCGTGGCCATGTCCGACTCCACGGGCCGTGTCAGGCCCACACGCCGACTACCTCGCCCCACGCAGGGCGGCCGCGAGGAGCTCGGGCAGCTTCTGAAGGAAGGCCCCGCGCGGCAGCACCACCGCGCCGGCCCGGCGCGCCAGGGCGAGCCGATTTCCCTCGACGTGCGGACCGAACGCCAGCACGGCGCAGCCGCTCTCGACGAGGTCGAACAGCCACGGAAGCGGGTCGTCGCCGACCGCGTCCAGGTCGACGATCAGCACCGGGAAACCGCGCGCGCCGGCCGGCGCCGCGACAGCGACCGGCTCCGCACCCGCCGCGCGCACCGCGCCCTCCACCGGCACCCGCGTGAACAGGTTGGGCACGAGCACCCCGACGCGAACCCGCTCAGCCACGCAGCGCCTCCACGGCGAGGTCGGGTCGGTTGGTGGTGATCGAGGCGACGCCCAGATCGACCAGCTCGATCATCCGCGACCGGCGGTTGACGGTCCACGGATGAAGGGGTCGCCGGAGGGGGATGAGGTCTTCAACCAGGGTGTGCTTCGGCGAGAAGTCGAGGTCACCCGGCAACCACTCGGGGAGTTCTCCGAAGACGAGGGACGTCGGGATGGCGCCGAGCGCGTCCTCGACCTCCGCCAGCACGGTGAGCGACGACGAGATCACGCGCACGCGCGCCCGACACCCCGCGAGCACACCGGCCAGCTCATGTACGTGCGCGGCGAGGCGGTCGGCGGCGAGCGGTTTGACCTCGACGTACACCCACCGGCCCTCGGGCACCGCCGCGACGACCTCGTCCAGGAGAGGCACGCCGGCGCGCCGGAGGCGGTCGAGCGGCCACGCCTCGATCGGCCGGCGCCGGCGCGTGCGGTCGTGGTGGCATACCCAGGCGCCCTCGGCGCACGGCCGGACGTCCACCTCGACCCCGTCGGCGCCGGCGGCGAGGGCCGCGCGCACGCCGGCCAGCGAGTTGTCCGGGAAGCAAGCCGCGAAACCGCGGTGACCGATGATCAGGGGTCCGGGCTTCGGGGTCCGGGGTCCGCGCGCCATGCCGTCGGTCTCTCCGTTTCGCGCCTCAGGCGAGGATCGAGTAGCCGCCGTCCACGAGCAGCGTCTGGCCGTGGATCATCGAGGCGAACTCGGTGCACAGGAACACCACCGCGTTGGCCACGTCCTGCGCGTCGATCATCCGTCCGGCCGGCGTACGCCGTGCCGACTCGTCGAGGAGCTGGTCGCGGTTGGGGAAGTGCTTGAGCGCGTCGGTGTCCACGGTGCCCGCCGAGACCGCGTTGACGCGCACGCCCCGCGGCGCCAGCTCCGCGGCGAGGTGCCGGACCATCGACTCGAGCGCGGCCTTGGACGCGCCGACCGCGGTGTAGTTGGGGATCGCGCGCACCGCGCCGAGCGACGACACCGCGACCACCACCTTCTCGCCGCCCGAGGGCAGGCGCAGCATCTGCTGGACGAGCGGGAGGAGCGCGAAGGCGTTGATGTCCATGGTCCAGTGGAAGTGGTGGAGGGTCAGCTCCGGCACCGACTTGAGGACTCCCGACGCGGCGTTGGAGACCAGGATCTCCAGACCGCCCCAGGCGTTCTCGATCTCGC
>JBFMCD010000102.1:0-13464 GCA_040754885.1 Acidobacteriota bacterium | reverse complement strand
CGTGAAGCCCCCCACCCCGCCACCCTGCGCAGCCGGCAGCGGACCTCTCGCTGCGTTACGCTTCGCTCGCTCGCTCCTCACGGACGAGGAGTACGCTGCGTCGCGGCTTCGCTCGCGCGCCTTGCGAGTGGCCCACTGGCGGCTGCGCCACGCCGCGTTTCCTCTCCGACGGATGTCGAATCGGTATGACGCCCCTTGACACTCCGCCACGTGGGCAGTAGTGTCACGACAGCGTTGTGATCTTATATCAAATATCTCGGAGGTAGGATGCCGGGAGCCGAACGCGCGTTGGTCCACAGGCAGCTTCACCACCGCGTTGCCGAACGCCTGCGTTCCGCGATCATGGAGGGGCGGATCCGGCCCGGAGAGTGGCTGCGGCAGGAAAAACTGGCCGCCGAGCACGGGGTCAGCCAGATGCCGGTCCGCGAGGCGATCAAGCAGCTCGCCGCCGAGGGGCTGGTCGAGCATGTGCCGTACCGGGGCGCCCGAGTGGTCGAGTTCACGCGTGAGGACGTGATGGATCTGTACGCCTGCCGGTCGTTCATCGAGGGGATGGCGGCCCGGCACGCCGCGGAGAGGATCTCGGACGAGGAGGTCGCGGAACTGCACCGCCTGTACGACGCGATGGAGTCGTGCGCCGTGCCGGACCAGCTCGGCGAGTACCGGGAGCTGAACCGGCGCTTCCACGGCGCGATCTTCTCCGCCAGCCGCCACTCGTTCCTGGTGCGGACTCTGGCCCAGCTCTGGGCGGCGTTCCCGAGCATGCTGTGGAGCAACATCCCGCAGGTGGCGGTGACGTCGGTGCCCGACCGCAACGCGCCCGACGCCGCCGAGCACGCGGAGATCGTGGCCGCGCTCGAGGCGAGGAATCCTGATCGCGCCGAGCGGGCCGTCCGCGCCCACATCGAGGCGGCGGGACGGACGCTCCTCGCGGCGATGGAGCGACCGAGATGTGCGTGACGGCTACAACGGACGTGGACGAAGAACGGCACGCCAGTGGTGTGGAGAACATCGAGAAAGGGCGGGGCGAGGCCGGCCTGGCTGCGCAGCCCCGAGGAGGAGACATGAACCGAGACGTGATGCGATGTGCAGTGGTGGCTCTGTTGCTGCTCGGCCTCGCGGCATCCGTTGCCGCCCAGGGCACCGTGACGGGCAGCATCCGGGGCACGGTCAAGGATCCCGAAGGGGGCGTGCTGCCGGGGGTGTCGGTGACGGCGCTCTCCGACGCGCTGGTCGCAGGAAGACTGCTCGCAGTCACCGACGAGCGCGGCGTGTACCGGTTCCCGTCGCTTCCCTCGGGAACCTACACCATCCAGGCGGAACTCTCGGGCTTCAAGACGATGCGCCAAGACGGCGTGCGCATCACCATCGGCGCCTCGCTGGCGATCGACCTCGTCCTGCAGGTGGCGACGGTGGCCGAGGAGATCACGGTGACCGCGGAGGCCCCTCTGGTCAGCGTGGTGTCGAATTCGGTGGCCACCAGCTTCAACACCGAGTTCATCGACGCCCAGCCGCTGCCGCGCAACTACTACAACGTCATCGCCGCGGCGCCCGGAGTCAACATCGACTACACCTCGTCGAGCGGCAGCGCGATGCTCGCCTACGGGAGCTACTCGGAAGCGCAGAACGCCTTCACGCTCGACGGCGTCAACGTGGCCGACGCCGGTTCCGGCCAGCACTGGCTCCTCCCCAGCATCCAGTGGATGGAGGAGATCCAGATCGGCGGCCTCGGGGCCGCCGCAGAATACGGAGGCTACACCGGCGGCATCATCAACGGCGTGACGAAGTCGGGCGGCAACTCGTTCGCCGGCAGCGCCGAAGTCTACTACCAACCTGAGGACTGGACGGGAGACAACGACCCGAGCAACGACGCCGACAGCTTCAAGTTCGAGGACGTGGCGCTCTCCATCGGCGGACCGGTGACCAGGGACAGGCTGTGGTACTTCCTGTCGGGAGAGTACTGGCACCAGGTGACCACACCGGTCGGCGCGATCGACACCTCCGACCGGAAGATCCCCCGGATCCTCGGCAAGTTGACGTTGCAGAGCGGCCAGGACAACCGGTTCTTCGTCATGGGCGAGTACGACGAGGTGACCAACGACCGGCGCGGCATCGACGTCTACACGCTCCCCGAGGCAACCCGGGAGCAGAACGGTCCCTCGCTGACCGCGGCGCTCAACTGGGAGTACCTGGTCAACGCCAACAACTTCCTCAACCTCAAGCTGACCGGGAACGACGGCGAGGACAACTACCGTCCGTACAACGGCACCGACCTGCCCGGTCACATCGACGAGGACAGCGGGATCGAGTTCGTCAACTCGGCCAAGCAGTTACTGAACTCCAGCACCATCTACACCCTCGACGCCTCGTGGAGCCTGTTCGCCGACGGCCTGTTCGGCGGCGACGACTCCCACTCGTTCAAGTTCGGCGCCCTTTACGAGAAGGGAACTTCGGACTACGTCGACCGGCGCAACGGCGGCTTCACCTACTACGACTGGTCGGGCGACTGCGAGTCGTACGAGGCCTACCTCGCGGACCCCACGTGCGGCCCGTACTACATTGAGTACGGCTGGGGCGAGTACGAGCAGTACACCAAGTTCAGCGGCCTGCACCTCTACGCGCAGGACTCGCTGCGGCTCGGCCGGTTCACGGTCAACCTCGGCTTCCGCTACGGCAGCTACGACGGAGGCTGGCAGTCCGGGAACGGCGACTCGTCGGTGTACGACGTGGACTTCATCGACCCGCGCGTCGGCTTCGTGTGGGACCTCTTCGGCACCGGCAAGATGGCCGTCAAGGCCCACTACGGCCGCTACCACAACAAGGCGATGACCTACTTGTGGGACCGCGAGGCCTCGGGTGAGGGCGTGATCCCCGACCAGGACTGCTACTGGGACTACGACGAGGAGGCCTACACCGACTGCGACCCGATCGTCACGGTGGCGGCGAGGATGGGTGAGATCGACCACCCGTACGTGGACGAGATCCTCTTCACCTTCGAGCAGCAGCTCGGACAAAACATGTCGATCGGGCTCGACCTCGTCGATCGCAAGTTCCGCAGCTTCGTGGTCATGACCAACGAGAACATGGACTACGAGGAGTACACCGCGACGGCAAACCCGTTCGGCGGCGGTGGCTTCCCGATCTTCAACCTCCTCTCGCATCAGGACTGGGTGCTGACCAGCGACGCGGGGGCATACCGCGACTACCAGTCCGCGATCCTGCGCTTCGACAAGCGCTACGCCAACGGCTGGTACCTGTACAGCTCGCTGGTGTGGACCGACATGAAGGGCAACGTCACGAGCGACTACGGCTACGCCAACGAGTACCGGGACATCAACGGCCTGTACAACATCGACGGCACGATGGACATGGCCTTCAGCGACTGGGAGTTCAAGATCGGCGGCGCGCTCGACCTGCCGCTCAACTTCAAGATCAGCGGCCAGTACTCCTATTTCTCCGGCTGGTACTGGACGCCGTACGTGCGGGTCCGCGGCCTGGACTACAACGCCTACACCGGAAGGTACATGAACCTCACCGAGAGGGGCTCGCAGCAGTACCCCGACCGGAACCTCATCGACCTCCGCCTGGCGTGGTCCGCCAGATTCGGGGGCAAGGCGGGACTGACCCTGTCGGTCGAGTGCTTCAACTGCACGAACGAGGGCACGGTCCTGAACAGCAACAAGCGTTGGGGTGACTACAGGCTGGGCAACTCGAATCCGTGGAGGCCGTCCAGTACGTTCGGCGATGCCACCCAGATCGAGGCGCCGCGCCAGATCCGGGCGGGAGTGCGCTTCGACTTCTGATCAGAGCGGACGACGGGAAGCCGGGGCGGCCTGCGGGCCGCCCCGGTCATCCTGGTGGCGAGTCAAGTCGTCGAGCCGGTCTGCTCGCGGAGGGAGTCACGATGAAGAGGGCGATCGCTCTGGTTCTCGGGTGCCTGGTGCCGGCCATCGCGTTCACCGAGCAGGGTGTGCAGCGGGGCCACCTGATACTGGTGGGGGGCGGCGACAAGCCGCCGGAGGCGATGCGGAAGTTCGTCGAACTGGCCGGCGGGCCGGAGGCGCCGATCGCCGTCGTCCCGACCGCATCCGAGGAAGCCGACACCGGCGAGTACTACGTCAAGTTGTTCGGCGAGGAGCACGGGTGCCGGAGGGTGACCGTGCTGCCGATCAAGACGCGCGAGGACGCGATGAGCGCCGAACTGGCCGAGCTGGCCGCCGGCGCGAAGGGGATCTTCTTCGCCGGCGGCGACCAGAACCGCGTCACGAAGGCGCTGCTCGACACCCCGGTCGGCGCGGCGGTCGCGGCGGCGTACAGGGCGGGCGCGGTGGTGGGCGGCACCTCAGCGGGGACGGCGTGCCAGAGCGCGCTGATGATCACCGGCGAGGGGGACTTCAAGGTCGTCCGCGCCGGAGCCGTGGAGCTGGCGCGCGGCCTCGGGTTCTTCCCCGGGGTGATCGTGGACCAGCACTTCGTCGCCCGGCAGCGCTCGAACCGGCTGCTCTCGGCGATTCTCGAGCACCCCGACCTGCTCGGAGTCGGCGTCGACGAGGACACCGCGATCTGGGTGCGCCCCGGCGGCGACTTCACGGTGATCGGCGAGCGCTCGGTGGTCGTCCTCGACGCCGCCGGCGCGCAGGTCAGGCGTGGGAAGGGCGGGGCGGGCGAGGGACTCCTGGGGGTGACCGGACTCGCGGTCCACGTGCTGCTCCCCGGGGAGACGTTCGACGTGGCGAAGCGCGCCCCGATCCCGCACGCCGTGCCGGCTCCGGCGCGGTGAAGGGCATCTCAGGCACGAGAAGGAGGCCGGCCGTGACGAGACTCGCACAACGTCCTGTGGGCACCTGGCTGGCGTTCGTCGTGGCGCTCGCCGTGACCGCGCCGGGGGCGTTGCCGGCGCGAGGGCAGGAGCCGCCGCGGCTCACCTTCGACCAGAGCATGTCCGTGTACAACCGGCGCGTTCAGCCTCCCGAGCCGGCCGAGTCGGTGGACTGGGAGGGGAGGATCGGCGGGCTGCTGCGGGAACAGCCCGGCGACGTCATCGTCACCGCGGTCGGCGACATGATCTTCAACGAGCAGATCAGCCGGCTGCCCGATCCGGTCCACCGGCAGCTGTTCCGCCTCATGCAGGAGGCCGACATCGCCTACGGCAACCTCGAGTTCTCGATGAACGCGCACCCCGAGCTGCAGCGGCCGTTCTACAACTTCCGCGCCGACCCGGAGTTCGCCTGGGAGCTGGCCGCGATCGGCATCAACATGGTCAGCATGTCGAACAACCACGCCCTCGACTTCGGCCCCGAGGGCCTGCGCGACTGCCTGCGCGCCCTCGACCGCGCCAACATCACGTACGCCGGCGCCGGGATGACGCTGGCCGCCGCGCGCGCGCCGGGCAGCACGGGTGTGCAGAGCCGGACGACACGCTTCGGCCTGCTCTCGTACATGCGCTACTGGACGCAGAAGTACCGCTGCACCGACCCCGGCTCGGCGTGCCTGGCGACGATCGATCCGGCGGAGATCCTCGTGGCCGGGGAAGGCGGAAAGGTCGAGAAGGTCGAAGGGCTGCTCGAGAAGGACGTCGTCGCGATGGAGGACGACGTCGTCCTCGCCGCCAGGCACCACGACGTGGTGATGGTCGCGTTGCACAACCACGACCGCTCGCACCACCGGGCGTACGGCATCCAGGACACCACGCCGGCCAACGACGAGATCATGTACCGGCGCGCGGTCGACGCCGGCGCCGACGTGGTCCTGGGCAGCGGGCCTCACGTCCTGCGCGGCATCGAGATCTACAAGGGGAAGCCGATCTTCTACAGTCTGTCGAACTTCATCTACCAGTACCGGACCCCGGACAGGATCCCGGTCGACCTGATCCACCAGCGCGACGGCGAGATCGCCAGGCCGACCAACGTCTCGGTGTGGGACCGCCGCGACCCCCGGCGCGTCTTCGAGGGCGTGATGGTGCGCCTGACCATCAACGAGGAGAAGGTGCGCCGGATCGAGCTGATCCCGTTCTCGATCGACGACGAGGGGCCGTTGTACGGCGTGCCGCGTCTCGCCTCCTCGGCCCGGGCGAAGGAGATCATCGAGGTCTTGCGAAGACTGTCCGGACCCTACGGCACGACGATCGTGGACAAGGGTTGGTACGCGGAAGTGGCGCTGAAGGAGTAGTCGACAGCCGACTGCGAACAGCCACGAACCGACACCTGCAGGCTGTTGGCCGTCGGCGCCGATTCTCAGGGGTTGGCGAGGTGCCAGGCGGTGGCGAGGGCGAGTCGCGCGACCCTGCGGACCTGCGCGGCGTCGAGTCTCTCGGGGGTGTCGCCCGGCTCGTGGTAGCCGTCGAAGAAGGTGCCGAACAGGCGGACGAACGGCACGCCGGCGCGGGCGAAGTCGCGGTAGTCGCTGCCGCCGCTCTTCCCGTCGGTGCGGTCGAAGCGCAGGGCGAGGCCGGTACCCGCGGCGGCGTGGCGCAGCGCGGCCTCCAGCACAGGCGACCCCGGGGGTACGCCGGGCTCGACGAAGTCGGCCGGATCGAGGCCGCGGAGGAACGCGTCCGCGTCGCGCAGGCCTCGGCTCTCGGTCAGCCCGCGGATCTCCTTCGCCGACCACGCGTGGCCGATCATGTCGAGGTTGACGTACGCGACGGTCCTGGCGAGCGGCACGAGGGGGTGGCGAACGTAGTAGCCGGAACCGAGCTTGCCCTCCTCCTCGCCGGTCCAGAACGCCACGAGCACGGTCCGCCGCGGCGGGGCGGGCGACGCCGCGAGCGCCGCGGCGATCTCGAGCAGCGCCGCCACGCCCGACGCGTTGTCGTCGGCGCCCGGGTGGATCGAGCCGCCCACCACGCCGAGGTGGTCGAGGTGCGCGCCGATCACGACCACTTCGCCGGCCAGCGCCGGGTCCGAGCCGGGTATGACGCCGAGGACGTTGGCGCTCGCAATGCGCCGCTCCTCGCCGGTCACCTCGAGCGTCGCCGACCCACGCGGCG
The DNA here is from genome assembly GCA_040754885.1 of Acidobacteriota bacterium. Taxonomy (GTDB): domain Bacteria; phylum Acidobacteriota; class Thermoanaerobaculia; order Thermoanaerobaculales; family Thermoanaerobaculaceae; genus JBFMCD01. Next base: position 6,476 of record JBFMCD010000102.1, on the reverse strand, counting down.
GCGACGGAGCGACCTTCGCAGTGGTGTCCCCCAGCAGTGCCTCGGCCACGGCCCAGGACACCGGGACGAGGAGCGTCTCTTCGGGCGCACCGGTCGACTCCGCGGGGAGGAAGAACCCCGGAGCGTCCGTCTCGCCCTGGGGAGGCGTGAGCGTGCCGCCCGGCGTCCGGGCGGCGAGCACCGCGGCGGCGCCGAGTTCGCGCGCGACGCGGAGCTTCTCGTCCCAGCGCCCCTCCTCGTCGGCGGCCTTGTGCCGGGCGAGCGCGTCGGATGTTCGCCAGGCCGGACCGTTGGGGACGCCGTCGAGCACGAGCGCGGCCTGACCGCGCACGTCGAGACCGCGATAGTCGTCGTGACCGAGGGCGGCGTCGCGGAGGCCGTGGCCGGCGAACACCACGGGCAGTCGTACCTTCCGCGCCGGGATCTCGGGCGGAATCCAGTCCCGGCCGGCGGCGAAGGCCGTCGCGCCGCGCGGGTCTCCGCCCGCTCGCTCGATCGACAACGAGCCGCCGCGCGGGCCGAACGAGCGAAGCGGCACGGCCTGGAAGTACGCGGAGCGTCCGGAACCGCCCGCCCCGGCCGGTGCGACGCCGGCGAGCGCGAGCGTGGTGGCGACGTACTCGCCGGCCGCCTCGAGGTCGCGCGTGCCCAGGCCTCGACCCGCGATCGCCGGCGAGGCGAGGAACGCGACGTGGGCGGCGAGCCGTTGGGCCGTGATCGAGGCGACCGCGGCGCCGAGCAGCCCCTCGAACCCGCGCGCCGGCGCGGCGGCGACGAACTCGTCCGCGGCCGGCGACGCGCCGCCCGGCCGGGCGACGGCCGCCGCGGCGAGCGCGACCGACAGCGTGGCGAAGGCCCCGGTGAGGAAGCGCATGGCGGGCGGTCACCGGACGACGCGCACGACCGGCAGCGCGCCGGACGCGGGAACCAGGGCGCGGAAGTCGGGGAACTGGTACAGGCCGTACATCGCAACGGGCTCGAGCACGAGCGCGGCGCGCACCGCGGCCTCGCCGTCGAGAGGGACCCACAGGCTGCCCGGCCCGAGGGCGGTCTCGCCGGCCGCGTCGCGGCGGACGATCTGGCGCCCCTCGTAGCGCGAGTAGACCTCGTCGAAGTCGTCCTCGACGCGCAGCAGGGTGCAGCGCTCCGCGGTCACGGTCCGCGCCTGCTCGACCGCCTCGAACGGGATGCCGTGCGCCCGGAGCAGCGCGCCGAAGCGTTCCGCGGCGCGCGGTTCGACCGCGTAGCCGCGCGGTGCCGGGACGGCCGACTTCACCGCCATGGTGGTCATCATGTTGGCGGTCGGGATGCGCAGGGTCCGCCCGGTGGCGACCTCGAGCACGGGGAAGTCCGTGACCGTCATCCCCGGGTTGACCCACAGGTAGTTGGTCGGGATGAACGGCGGCAGCGGCGTGCGGCGGGCGTTTTCGACGGCAGCGAGGTCGGCCGTGCGGTGCCGGTTCTCGGTCAGGAAGCGGCGCAGCAACACGAGGTAGGCGTCGACTCTCTTGCCGAGATCGGCCTGGGGATCGCCGGCGTTGCGCGTGACCGCGGCCTCGATGATGAAGGACAGCCCGCCGTGTGCCCCGATGGCGTTGAGGCCGGAGTCGAGATCCGGGGCCGAAGGCCGCTGCTCCTCGTCGGGGGGGAGCCCTCCGACGGTGTAACGATGGAAACGGTGCCCGGCCGCCCCGACGGGCCCCGCGGACTCCTCGACCCAGCGCCGCGCCGCGCCGATCACCGCGGGGTCGAACAGGGGGTTGTTCAGGCCGTCCATGGTGATGTCGGGCCAGGCGATCCAGCCGCGCTCCCGGCGCGCCTCGGAGTCGCGGGTGAACTCGTGGCAGTCCACCGCCAGGTGCGGGCGCACCCGGCGGGCGACCGCGTGCAGCGCCCGCGTCTCGGGCTGGGTGAGCGCGATGTGGTCGCGGTTGAGGTCCACGCCGGCGGAGTTTCTGCGCGTCCCGGCCTCGGCGCCGTCAGGGTTGACCATCGGCATGATCCACGCGTCCACGTCCCCGGGAAGGAGTTCCGGGCGGGCCGCGACGTCGCGGATGAGGAAGAGGAGAGCGTCCTTCCCGGACACCTCGTCGCCGTGCTGCTGCGCGTAGAAGAGCACCCGCCACGCCGGCGTCGCGGAGCGGGACAGGCGGACCAGGTAGAGCGCGCGCCCCCCCGCGCTCGTCCCCTCCACCGATACGGTCGCCGGTCCTTTCGCGTCGAGGCTCTTGAGCAGCGCCTCCATCTCGGAAAAGGAGACGGTGCGCGTCAGTGCCCTGTGGTCCGCGGGAAGCTGCCAGGTCGGCGACTGCGCCGCCGCCTGGGCGACCCCGTACAGGACCGCCGCGAGAAGGAGGTGGAACCGGGGAACGGGCATGGGGAACTCCTTGCCGCCGGAGGACGCGGCGAGGTCCCGGCCGGCTCCGGTGCATCCCTGGCGTTCCGGGGGGACCGGCGCGAGGATACGCCGGCCGCAGTCAACGAGAAAGCCTCCACCGGCCTGGACGGGTGGATGCGGCTTCAAGTGATTGTAGGTAATAGAAATGACGGAATTCCTCGGCGGACGTGGCTGAGCGGTCGGGCTCTTGACACGGCTGGATCGCGGTCCTAGATTACTATCGAATATATTTTATCGCAGAGGGAGAGGCCCCCCAGCATGTCAGCGATCCCCTCCGCACCGACGCAACTGCCTCCCTGGGTCGCGTCCCGGCTCAGGAGCGACATCCTCGAAGGCCGCATCAAGCCCGGTGAGTGGCTTCGGCAGGGAGTGGTGGCGCACAGGCTTGGAGTCAGCGGCATGCCGGTGCGCGAGGCGCTGCGCCTGCTCGCCTCGGAGGGTCTGCTCGAGCACGTTCCGTACAAGGGCTTCCGGGTCGTGGCGTTCTCTCCCGGCGACGTCGAGGATCTCTACACGTGCCGCGCCTTCATCGAGGGACTGGCGGCACGCCACGCCGCCGGCGGAATCACCCGCGAGCAGGTCGCCGAGCTCGACGACCTCCACCGGCGCATGGCCCGCTGCAGGACGCCGCAGGACCTCGCCGAGTACCGCGAGCTGAACCGTCGCTTCCACGAAATCATCTTCGGCGCGAGCGGGCGCTCGTACCTGGTTCGCACGCTCGCCCAACTGTGGTCGGCGTTTCCGACCATGCTGTGGAGCAACATCCCGCGTGTCGCCACCGAGTCGGTGCCGGGGCGCGAGGAGCCCGACGTGATCGAGCACGCCGCGATCGTCGCGGCGCTGCGCGCGGGCGATCCCGAGGCCGCCGAACTGGCCGTGCGCGCGCACATCGCCGCGGCCGGCCAGGCGCTGCTCTCGGCGATGAGGAGAGCCGGGTGAGGGAAGGCGCCGTGGCCCGGTTCGACCGTGTACCGATGATCCCCGCCGGCGCAACGGACGGGCCGGCGGATCGTATTCGGACGAGGTGGGAGTTTCTCGAAAGAGTCGTTCGGCCGGGGCCACGGGGCGCCACGGCCGGGCCGCACCGAGCCCCGCACCAGGGAGGAGTCATGGCCAGGCACCACGCAGTCATTCCCGCAGTCGCCCTGCTGGCGGTGGCGCTCGCCGCGCCTCTGCTCGCGCAGGGGAACACGACAGGCAGCCTTCGCGGCACGGTGAGCGACGCCGAAGGCGGCGTCCTGCCCGGCGTCACCGTCACGGCGCTGTCCGACGCGCTGATCGGCGGCCAGACGATGACCGTCACCGACGAGCGGGGCAACTACCGGTTCCCCTCGCTGCCGGTCGGGATCTACGCCGTCGACGCCGAGCTGTCCGGCTTCAAGAAGTTCCGCCAGGAGAACCTGCGCGTCAGCCTGGCCAAGGAGCTGACGCTCAACGTCACGATGGCGCTGGCCGCCGTCGCGGAGGAAATCACCGTCACGGCCGACGCGCCGGTCGTCAGCGTGGTCAACAACGCGGTGGACGCGAGCTTCGACCAGAGCTTCCTCGACACGCAGCCGCTGCCCCGCTTCTTCAGCTCGCTGATGAACTACGCGCCGGGCGTCAACGACGGCCTGGCGTTCGGCGGCACCGACGAGGCCGAGAACGCGTACATGCTGGACGGCGTCAACGTCTCCGACCCCGCCGGCGGAACCGAGTGGATCTTCCCGAGCGTGGACTGGGTGCAGGAGGTGCAGGTGGCCGGACTCGGCGCCAACGCCGAGTACGGCGGCTTCACCGCCGGCATCCTGAACGCCGTGACCAAGTCCGGCGGCAACGAGTTCGCCGGCGACCTGGTCGCCTACTACGCGCCCGAGGACTTCGTCTCCGACAACTCCGAGGGCGAGGAGGACGAGACGTTCGCCTACCAGGAGCTGTCGCTCAGCCTGGGCGGAGCGCTCGCGAAGGACAAGCTGTGGTACTTCGCGTCCGCCAGCTGGATCGAGGACGAGCGCACGCCGTACGGCGCGCTCGACAGCGACGTTCGCGAGTACCTGCGCGGCATGGCCAAGCTGACGCTTCAGGGCAACACCCGCAACCGCGTCATGTTCCTGGTCGACTACGACGGCGTCGATCGCGAGCACCGCGGCGTGAGCGCGCTGACGCTGCCGAGCGCCAGCTACCAGCAGGATTCGCCGAACATCTCGTACAACCTGACGTGGGAAGGGCTGATCAACGACTCGAACTTCGTCACCGTCAAGCTGACCGGTTTCGACGGCTCCGACGACCGCAGCCCGTACAACGGCGACCAGCCCAACCGCTACGACGTGGAGTCCGGCTACAGCTGGCAGAACGCCGTGTACACCATCGAGCAGGACCGCCAGCGGCAGAGCCTCGACGCGGCGTGGAACCTGTTCGCCGACGGACTGATCGGCGCCGACGACACGCACGCGTTCAAGTTCGGCGTGACCTACGAGACCGGTTCGGCCAAGGAGGACTACTGGCGGAACGGCGGGTTCTCGTACTACGACGACTCCTACTACTGCGACTCGACGGACGACTACTTCGCCAACCCCGACTGCGGTATCTACTCGGCGGACTTCGGCGACGAGATCCACATGGACGCCGAGCAGGCCGGCCTGGCGCTGTTCGCGCAGGACTCGTGGAAGGTCGGCCGCTTCAACCTGAACCTCGGCGTGCGCTACGGCGCGTACCAGGGGGGCTTCGCCGGCGGTGCCTCCGACGTCTACGACGTCGACTTCGTCGACCCGCGCGTCGGCTTCGTCGTCGACCTGTTCGGCAACGGCAGGACGGCGCTCAAGGCGCACTACGGCCGCTACCACGCGGGGATGTTCAGCTACATGTACGACCGCGAGGAGTCGGGCGAGGTGTTCACCCCGTTCTACTACTGCGACTACGACTTCGACGACGGCGACTTCACCGACTGCTCCGAGCCGACGCTGGCGGCGGCGAGGATGGACGGAGGCATCAACCACCCGTATGTCGACCAGTTCGTCGCCTCGTTCGAGCAGCAGCTCGGCCGCGACATGTCGGTCGGCGTGGACTACGTGATCAGGGAGACCCGCGACATCGTCGCCATGGTCAACGTCAACGACGACTACGACGTCCTCACCGCCCCCGGCAACCCGCTCGGCGGCGGCTCGCTGCCGTTCTACGACCTGCTCTCGGAGCCGGAGTACGTCCTGACCAACCCGTCGGCGGCGTACAAGGACTACGACGCGATCATGCTGCGCTTCGACAAGCGCTACTCGCACGGCTGGCTGCTCAAGGCCTCGTTCGTCTACGCCGACCTGACCGGCAACGTGCTCTCCGCGGACGGCTACGTCGACGAGTTCGAGGACCTCAACGGCCAGACCAACGCCGACGGCAAACTGCGCGGCTTCTCGAAGTACGAGGGCAAGATCAACCTCACCGTCGACCTGCCGCTCGGCCTCCAGCTCTCCGGCTACTACCGCTACCTCTCGGGCGAGTACTGGACGCCGTACGTGCGCGTGCGCGGCCTGTACTTCAACGACCCGCAGAACGTCAACATGGTCGCCCGCGGCGCCGAGCAGCTCCCCGACCGCAACATGGTCGACCTGCGCCTGACGTGGACCGCTCCGCTCGGCGGGGACCTCAAGCTCGCCCTCTTCCTCGACGCCTTCAACGTGTTCAACGAAGGCACCATCACCGACGTCAACGAGCGGTGGGGCGACTACCGGTACGACTACGAGGACCACCCGGACGGCAGCACCTGGCGGCCGAGTTCCACCTTCGGAGAGACCCTCTCCATCGAACGGCCGCGCGAGCTGCGTATCGGCGCACGCTTCTCGTTCTGAGCGCCTTTCCTCGAGTGTCACACGGGGCGGCTTCGGCCGCCCCTTTCTTTTCGGAAGGGGAGAGGGAAGAGACCTGGGTCTGGGGTCCGGGGTCCGGGGTGCGGGGACGGAAAGACAGGGGAGAGCGAAGAAGGGAGAGCGAAGAGACCGGGGTCCGGGGTCTGGGGTCCGGGGTCCGGGGACGGAAAGACAGGGGAGAGGGGAGAGCGAAGAGACCGGGGTCCGGGGTCTGGGGTCCGGGGTCCGGGGACGGAAAGACA
>JBFMCD010000101.1:0-14395 GCA_040754885.1 Acidobacteriota bacterium | reverse complement strand
GCCGGACCGGGATGCCCGCGTCGGGGACGCGCAGCGCCTCGATCCCGCGCCGGGCGCCGAGCCAGGAGACGCCGGCGCCGGCCTCGCGCAGCGCGGCGGCCACCGCCAGACCGGGGAACAGGTGGCCGCCCGTGCCGCCGCCGGCGATCACGACGTGGGTCATGCTCCCTCCTTGGCGATGTTCAGGAGCAGACCGACCGCCGCCAGCGTGAGCACGACGTCGGAGCCGCCGGCGGAGATCAGTGGCAGCGGCAGTCCCTTGGCGGGGAGCAGGTTCAGGCACACGGAGACGTTGAGCAGCGACTGCACGGCGAGCGTGGTGGTCAGGCCGGCGGCGAGCAGGGCGTGCGAGAGCTGCCCGGCCCGCTCGGCGGCGCGGAAGCCGCGCACGGCGACGACGCCGAGCGCGGCGAGGACGAGCGTGGCGCCGACGAACCCCAGCTCCTCGCCGGCGATGGCGAAGACGAAGTCGGTGTGCGGCTGCGGCAGGTAGAACAGCTTCTGCACGCTCTCGCCGGGGCCCTGGCCGAGCAGTCCGCCGTTGCCCAGCGCGATGAGCGATTGCTGCACCTGGTACGAGGTGGAGCCGAAGAAGGAGCGCACGCGCTCCATGCGGTACGGCTTGAGCAGAATCGCCAGCGTGAAGACGGGGACCGCCGCCAGCGCCAACGCCGCCATCGGCTTCCACGGCATGTCGGCGAGGAGCAGGACGGCTCCGGCCGCCGCGACGAGAAGCAGCGACGAGCCGAGGTCCGGCTCGGCGAGGACCAGTCCGACGGTGACCGCCACCAGACCGGCGGCGAGCCAGAAGGTGCGCCGCGGGTCGACGCGCCTGGAGCGGTGCAGCGCGAGCAGAGCGGCGAGGGCGAGGGGCAGCGTCACCTTGGCGATCGCCGAGGGCTGGACGGAGATGCCGGGGAGCTGCAGCCAGCGGTGCGTGCCGCTGATCGTCGGCTGGAAGTACGCGGCCCCGAGGGCCAGCCAGGTGGCGCCGAGGCCGCCGAGCGCCACCGCCGGCTTGGTCAGCCAGTCGAGCGGCACGAGCATCGCGGCGAGCATCGCGGCGGCGCCGAGGAGGACGGCGACGAGTTGGCGGAGGGCGAACTCCCCCTCGGGAAGCCCGTACTGCTGGAGGGCGAGCTGCGCCGAGGACGACGCCACCATCACCACGCCGAACGCGGCGGCGAGCAGCGTCACGGCCAGGAGCCAGCGGTCGGGCTGCTTGGTGCGCGGCATCAGCGCCCCCCCGCCAGGGACCGCGCCAGACGGGCGAATTCGTCGCCGCGGTGCGCGTAGTCGCGGAACTGGTCGAAGGAGGCGCACGCCGGCGAGAGCAGCACGGTGTCGCCGGACCGGGCGTGCGCGGCGGCGCGCCCGACGGCCCGCTCGAGCGTGCCGCACGCCTCGACCGCCACGACGCCCTCGAGCGCCGCGCCGATCTCGTCCGCGGCCTCGCCGATCAGGTAGGCGCGGGCGACCGGGCCGGCCGCCGGCGCGCGCAGCGCCGCGAAGTCCTGGCCCTTGCCCCGTCCGCCGAGGATCAGGTGCACGGAACCGGGGACGTAGCCGCGCAGCCCGGCGGCGGTGGCGCCGATGTTGGTGCCCTTGGAGTCGTCGACGTAGCGCACGCCGCCCGCCTCGGCCACTACCTGGTGGCGGTGCGGCAGGCCCTTGAAGGCGGCGAGGGCCGACGCGATCGCCTCGCGCGGCGCGCCGAGTCGAGCGGTCGCGAGCGCCGCCGCCAGCGCGTTGGCGACGTTGTGGTCGCCGAGCAGGCCGAGCTGCGATCGGCGCAGCAGCGGCGTGCCGTCGAGCACGAGCGCGTCCTCGCCGAGGTGCGCGGCGACGCGACGGTTGTCGAGCGAGAACCACTCCACGCGGCCGCGCGGGCGCAGGCCGACCAGCGCCGGGTCGTCGGCGTTGAGCACCGCCCAGTCCTCCGCGGTTTGCCGGCGGAAGATGAGCGCCTTGGCCGCGAGGTAGGACTCGAGGCCGCCGTGGCGGTCGAGGTGGTCGGGGGAAAGGTTGAGCAGCACGCCGACGCGCGGGCGAAGCGTGTCGCACCCCTCGAGCTGGAACGAGGACAGCTCCCAGACCAGGGCGTCCCAGCGGCCCTCGACGGCGTGCAGGGAAGCGGGCGTCCCGATGTTGCCGCCGACAGCGGCGGACGCCCCGGCGGCGCGCAGGACCTCACCGGCGAGCGCGGTCACCGTCGTCTTGCCGTTCGATCCGGTGACACCGAGCAGCGGCACGCCGGGCAGGTGGCGGAACGCCAGCTCCACCTCGGCGAGGACCTCGATGCCCCGGGAGCGCGCCTGCTCGAGGAGCGGCAGGTCCCACGGCACGCCCGGCGAGACGACGACCAGCGAGACGCCTTCGAGCGCCTCCGGCGGATGACCGCCGAGGTGGCGCTCGACCCCCTGCGGAAGCTCCGCGAGCCGGGAGGCGAGAGAGGTCTCGGCGTCGCCGTCGTTGACCGCGACGCGCCAGCCGCGCGCGGCGAGCAGCCGGGCGGAAGCGACTCCGGAAGAGCCGAGTCCGACCACCAGCGCGCGCGGGGAGAGTGCGGTGTCCGTCATCGCAGTTTCAGCGTCGCCAGCGCCATCAGCGCGAACATCACCGAGACGATCCAGAAGCGCACCACCACCTGGGTCTCGGCCCATCCCGAGAGTTCGAAGTGGTGGTGCAGGGGAGACATCCGAAACACCCGCCGGCCGCGCAGCTTGAAGCTCGCGACCTGGACGATCACCGACAGCGCCTCGGCGACGAACAGGCCGCCGACCACCACGAGGAGCAGCTCCTGCTTGACGATCGCGGCGGCGCAGCCGATCGAACCCCCGAGCGCCAGCGAGCCGACGTCGCCCATGAAGACCTGGGCGGGGTGGCAGTTGAACCACAGGAACGCCAGCGACGCGCCGACCATCGCGGCGAGGAACACCGCGACCTCGCCGGCGCCGGCCACCGAGGGGATCTGCAGGTAGCGGGCGATCTTCGCGTTGCCGGCGGCGTAGCAGAAGATCGTGTAGGTGCCGGACGCGATGAGCACGGCGCCGATCGCCAGGCCGTCGAGCCCGTCGGTGAGGTTGACCGCGTTCGACGAGCCGACCAGCACGAAGGCGACGAACGGGACGTAGAGGAAGCCCAGGTCGAGGAGCACGTCCTTGAGGAAGGGCAGCGAGAGCGACCCGGCGTGAGGCGCGTGGCCGGCGACGAGGCGGATGGCCAGCGCCGCGATCGCGCCGGCGACCACCTGCAGGCCGAACTTGTCGCGCGCGGTCAGGCCGAGGTTCTTGCCGCGCCGGACCTTGAGGAAGTCGTCGAGGAAGCCGATGGCGCCGAACGCGAGCGTGGTCACCGTGATCACCCACACCCACGGCTCGGTGAGGTCGCCCCACAGGAGAACCGGCGCGACGATCGCGGCCAGGATCAGAACGCCCCCCATCGTCGGCGTGCCGGCCTTCTTCTGGTGGCTGGCGGGGCCCTCCTCGCGGATCGACTGGCGGATCTGGAGCGCCTGCAGCCGGGCGATCAGCCACGGACCGATGAAGAGCCCGACGGCGAGAGCGGTGAGGATCGCGAGCGCGGACCGGAACGTGATGTAGCGGAACACGTTCAGTGGGCTCCACAACTCGTGCGCGCGGTACAGGAGCCAGTACAGCATCAGCGCGCCTCCCGCAGCCCGTCGGCGACGCGGTCGAGCGCGATGCCGCGCGATCCCTTGACCAGCACCACGTCGCCCGGCTGGAGGACGCGCTGGAGCAGGACGAGCGCGGACTCGGCGTCGGGGACGTACACGGCGTCGATCGCTCCCGCGGCCCGGGCCAGTTCGCGGGCCGGGGCGCCGCCGACCGCCACGACGATGTCGGCGGCCCGTCCGGCCAACTCGCCGACCTCGCGGTGGAAGTCGGCGCTCCGCTCGCCGAGTTCGAGCATCTCGCCGAGCACGGCGACCCGGCGACCAGGCGTGGCGGCGAGCAGTTCGAGCATGTTGTGCATCGCCACCGGCGAGGCGTTGTACGAGTCGTCGACGACGGTCAGGCCGGAGGCCAGCGGGTGCACCTCGCCGCGGCGCGACGCCGGACGCGCGGACGCGGCGCACGGCGCGACCCGGTCAGGCGGCACGCCCAGCGTGAGCGCGCAGGCCGCCGCCGCGAGCAGGTTGTTGGCCTGGTGGCGGCCGGCGATCTGCCAGTCGACGCCGATCTCGAGCCCTGGGCCGGTGAGCGTGAAGCGCGCGCCGAGGAGACCGCGACCCTGGTACTCCTCGATCCACAGGTCGCTCGCGCCCGGCGCGCCGTAGCGGACGACGCGCCCCGGGAAGCGCGGGGCGAAGGAGGCGACACGCGGGTCGGCGGCGTTGAGCACGAGAATGCCGTCGCGGCTCAGGTGCGGGATCAGCTCGGCCTTGGCCTCGGCGATCGCGTCGAGGCCGGGGAAGAACTCCAGGTGCACCGGGGCGACGACGGTGTACAGCGCCACGTCGGGACAGGCGACGCGGCCGAGGCGGTCCAGTTCGCCGGCGTGGCTCATGCCCAGCTCGGCGACGAACCACTCGAGTCCCTCGGGCTGGTTGCACAGCTCGGCCGGGAAGCCGGCCTGGGAGTTGCGGCTGCCGGCGGTGGCGCCGGTGCGGAAGCTGGTCGCGAGCAGCGCGGCGAGCAGCTCCTTGGTCGTCGTCTTGGCGATCGAGCCGGTGACGGCGGCGAGCCGGAACGACGCGGCGCGCCGCTCCCGGGCCGCGACCGCCTGGAGCGCGGCGATCGTGTTGGGCACCTCGATCTGGGCCAGCGGGGTGTCGACGCGCCGCCTGACCAGGGCCGCCGCGGCGCCGCGCCTGGCCGCGTCGGCGACGAACTCGTGGCCGTCGACGCGCTCCCCCGGGATGGCGACGAACAGGTCGCCGGGGCGCAGCGCCCTTGAATCGATCGCGACACCGGCGATCTGCGCCTCGCCGTCGCCCGCGAGCGGCGCATCGAGGAACGCCGCCACCTCGGCGGCGGTGCGCCTCACGGGTTCCTCCGCTTGCGGCCCAGTTCGCGCAACACCTGGCGGTCGTCGAATTCGACGGCGCGGTCGGCGAAGACCTGCTCGGTCTCGTGACCCTTCCCCGCCACGAGCACGACCGAACGGTCGTCGGCGGTGGAGAGGGCGGCGCCGATTGCCTCGCGCCGGTCCGAGATCGCGAGCGCCCGCGGGTTGCCGGAAGCGCGCACGCCCTCCATGACGGCGGCGATGATCGCGTCCGGCGGTTCGCTGCGCGGGTTGTCCGAGGTGACGATCGGGACGTCGGCGAGCCTGCCGACCACCTCGCCCATCGGTCCCCGCTTGCCGGGGTCGCGGTCGCCGCCGCAGCCGAAGACGACGATCAGGCGCCGGTCGGACAGCTCGCGCAGCGCGCCGACGACCTGCTCGAGGGCGTCCGGCGTGTGCGCGTAGTCGACGAACGAGGGCACGCCCGGGACCTCGACCGGCTCGAGGCGGCCGGGCAGCGGCCGTGCGCCGCCCAGCCCGCGCGCGATCGCGTCCAGCGGCCAGCCGGCCGCGGCCGAGGCGGCGGCCGCGGCGAGCGCGTTGCGCAGGTTGTGGCGCCCGATCAGCGGCAGCGTCACCTCGGCCTCGCCGATCGGAGTGGACAGGACGAAGCTCGTGCCCTGCAGGGAGAGCGCCGGCGACGAGGCGGTCACGTCGCGCCCGGCGCCGAGACCGAAGGTCAGGTCGCCCGCGCGCCTGTCGGCGAGCAGCCGCGCCATGGTCGGATCGTCGGCGCCGATCACCCGCCGCCCGGGGGGTTGGGGGCGGAGGAGATCGGCGAGGGACGCCTTGACCGTGAAGTAGTCGTCGAGATCGCGGTGGAAGTCGAGGTGGTCGCGGGTCAGGTTGGTCCACACCGCGACGTCGAAGGCGAGTCCCGCGACGCGCCGCTGCTCGAGGGCGTGCGAGGACACCTCCATCACGGCGGAGGTGCCGCCGTGATCGACCAGCTCGCGCAGGAGCGGCGCCAGGTCCGGCGCCTCGGGCGTCGTCCGCGCCGCCGCCTCGCTGCGGTGAGGCAGGGCGTAGCCGAGCGTGCCGAACGTCCCGGGCCGTTCGCCGGCCTCGGCAGCGATGCGCGAGATCAGGTCCACCACCGTGGACTTGCCGTTGGTGCCGGTGACGCCGATCATGCGCAGGCGCCTGTGCGGATGACCGGCGAGCGCCCACGCCGCCAGCGCCGCGGAACGGCGGGGATCGTCGGCGGCGAGCCAGCTCACCCCCGGTCCCGGGTCGCGGTCGGAGAGCACCGCCACGGCGCCCCGCGCGCGGGCCTCGACGGTGAACTCGACGCCGTGACGCCGGAGTCCGGGCAGCGCCGCGAACACCTCTCCGGGGCGGACCTGGGCGGAACGGTGCGACACCCCCGTCACCTCGATTCGGGGATCGCCGCGCAGCGACGCCCCGCACTCGGCGGCGAGCTGGAGGAGCGTCACGTTCGCACTCCGGTCACCGGGGGCAGTCCGAGCGCGGTCACGAGGCGCGTGACGATGCGGCCGAACGTGGGCGCGGCGACGTCGGCGGCCCAGTACGTGCGTTCCGGTTGGTCGACGCACACGACCACGACGAGCTTCGGGTTCTCGCGGGGCAGGAACCCCGCGAACCAGGCGGCGTGCAGCCCGGCCGTGTACCCGCCGACGCCGGCCTTCTGCGCGGTTCCGGTCTTCCCGGCCGCGCGGTAACCCTCGACTCGGGCAGCCTTGCCGGTGCCCTCGTCGACCACCGCGCCGAGCATCGCCGCGACCTGGCGCGCGACCTCGGGAGGCAGCGCGCGCGTCCCGGGCGACTGGCGGTACGGAGTGATCACGTTGCGATCCCGCGGGTCGAGCGTTTCCAGGACGAGGGAGGGACGAACCAGCACGCCGCCGTTGGCGAGCGCCGCGTAGCCGCGGGCGATCTGCAGCGCCGACGCGGAGATCTCCTGACCGATCGCCAGGCCCGCTCGCGACATCGCCGACCAGCGCTCAGGCGAACGGTAGATGCCGCGCGCCTCGGCGGGGAGCTCGATCCCCGTCGCGCTCCCGAAGCCGAGGGAGCGGATGCTCGCGTCGAGGAGCGCCGGCGAGAGACGGTGGGCGATGCGGATGGCGCCGGAGTTGGACGACACTGCGAGCGCCTGCGTGGCGGAGAGGAGGCCGTAGGATGCGTGATCGCGGATCAGGAAGCCGGCGACCTGCACACCGCCGCCGGAGCAGTCGACCAGTTCGTGCGGCCTGAGCACACCGTGGGCGAGCGCGGCGGCGAAGATGAACGGCTTGAAGGTGGAGCCGGGCTCGAGCGCGTCCTCGATCGCCCGGTTGCGGCGGACCTCCCCGGACACCTCGCCGGGGCGGCCGGGATCGTAGGAGGGCAGCGAGGCCAGGCCGAGCACCTGTCCGGTCCACGGGTCCATCGCCACGGCGGTGGCGCCGCGCGCACCGATCTCCCCGATCGTGCGGTCGAGTTCCTGCTCGAGAATCACCTGGACCCTGCTGTCGAGGGCGAGGCGGAGCGTCAGGCCGGGGCGCCCGGGACGCTCGGGACGGAGTTCGACCTGCGTGCCCTTCCTGCTCCCGTCGCGCACCAGGCGGAAGGTGCCGGGGGCACCCCGGAGAGTGCTCTCGAACTGCGCCTCGAGACCGGCCTGGCCGGCGCCCTCGCCGTTGACGAAGCCGATCGTCGCCCCGGCCAGTGGACCATGGGGGTAGACGCGCCGCTCGGTCGGCTCGATCCACAGGTGATCGTGGCCGAGGCGCTTGATCGCCGCCGCCACCGAGGGGTCGAGGTCCCTGGCGACGTAGAGGAAGTTGGACGCGGCGCGAAAGCGGGCGAGGATCTCGGTCTCGCTCAGGCCGACCAGCGGCGCGAGTTCCCTGGCCAGCGACGGCCACGCGGAGCGCGGGATGCGGCGCGGATTCGCCCCGATCCGCACGCGCTCGAGCGAGCCGGCCAGGACCCTGCCGTCGCGCGTGAGGATCTCGCCGCGCGGCTGCTGGATCTCGACCGTCTTCTCCTGCTGCTCGGACGCGAGCTGCGCCCAGTCGGCGTGGTCGATCAGCTGGACCTGGGCCAGGCGGAGCCACACGACCAGCGCCCACACGGCGAGTCCGCCGTAGAGCAGCCAGAGTCGGCCGCGGGGGAACATCAGCGGGCCCCGCGCGGCGCCGCCGCCCGCTGTTCGGCGGTGGGCGGGGTGGGTACGGGGGCGGGCATCAGCCGACCGTCTCCGGTCAGGTAGGCGACGCGCTCGCGTGGAACCTCGGCCAGGTCGAGTGCGTCGAGCTGGCGGGAGAGCGCGACCGGCGACGCCAGCGTCTCGCGTTCGAGCTGGAGCAGCCGCGCCTCGCGCTCGAGGGCGGCGACGTCCTGGCGGAGGTGAGCGATCTCGTAACGGAGGCGGACCTCTTCCTGGCGCGACCCGACGAGCGCCCCGAGGGTGACGCTGACCACGAGCGCGCCGATCGCGCATCGCGTGAACCACTGCCGCCAGCGGCTGTCGAGCGGCCGGTTGAGGAAGGCGTTGGCCGGGCGGTAGCCGGCGACTCTCACGGCCTCTTCCTCCGCGCCAGCCGCAGGCGGGCCGACCTGGAGCGCGGGTTGTCCATGACCTCATCCTGCCCGGCGCGCACCGGGCGGGGCGTCAGGATCTCGAGCGTGTTCTCAGGAGCGCACTGGCAGAACATCGTGCCGGGCGGACAGACGCACCGTCCGGCGAGCCGGCGCAGCGTCTGCTTGACCAGTCTGTCCTCGAGGGAGTGAAAGGCGATCGCCGCCAGGCGCCCCTCCGGCAGCAGCGAGCGAGCGGCCGCCTCGATCGCCGGAGCGATGCCGTCCAGCTCGCGGTTGACCGCGATGCGCAGCGCCTGGAAGGTGCGGGTCGCCGGGTCGATTGCGCCGCGCCTGCCGCCGAGCGCGTGCAGGACGACGTGGTGCAGCTCGTTGGTGGTGCGGATCGGCGTGCGCCGTCGCGCGGACGCGATCGCTCGCGCCACGCGCCGCGCGCGGGGTTCCTCGCCAAAGTCGCGCAGCATGCGCGCGAGGTCCAGTTCGGAGGCGTCCCGGATCAGCTCCGCGGCGGTCACGCCGTCCCTCGAGAAGCGCATGTCGAGCGGGGCGTCGTGCCGGAAGGAGAAGCCGCGCGCGCCGTCGTCGAGCTGCAGCGACGAGACGCCGAAGTCGAAGAGCACGCCGTCCACGCCGGCGATTCCGAGGCGGCGCAGAACGACTTCCAGGTCCCAGTACGAGGCGTGTTCGACGCGCGCGCGCTCGCCGAACCGGAGCAGGCGGGAGCGAGCCAGCGCGATCGCGTCGGGATCGACGTCGAGGCCGAGCAGGCGCAGCGTCGGTTCGGAGTCGAGCAGGGCCGCCGCGTGTCCGGCGAGGCCGAGCGTGGCGTCGACGACGAGGCCGCCGGGGCGCAGCGCGAGGCCTTCGACGACCTCGTGGAGAAGGACGGGCCGGTGGACATGAGCCGCCATCGGGCCATCACCCCTCCATCGCGGCGAGTGCTGAGAGCTCCTCGGCGGTGAAGGGTTTCGCCAGTTCGGTCTGGGCGCGCTCGCGGCTGACCACGGCGAGGAACCGCCCGCGGCCTGAGACGACGACTTCGCCGGCCACGCCGACCACCTCGCGCAGCAGGGAGGGCACGAGCACGCGGCCCTGCGCGTCGAGTTCGTCGTCCTGCCCGTAGTTGGCGTGTTCGATCCAGCGCTGGACAAGAGGGTCCATCGAGGGTCTGGCGAGGAAGCGCTGTTCGAGTTCCTCCCACACCGAGAGGGGATAGACGCGCAACTCGTGAGGCGCGATCGAGGTGACGAACACCTGGGGTCCGTACCACTCCTCGATCTGCCCCTTCAGGCGAGCGGGGAGCTTCAGGCGACCCTTGTCGTCGATGGTGGCCTGGAAACTCCCACGAAACGTCTGCATCATTCCCCCGATGCCTGCCCGCCAAGGCGGGGAGTGGGCCACGTCGGTCCACTTCGCTCCACTTTTGTCCACTGACATGATGCGTCGGCCCACTGGGCGTGTCAAGCCCTCGACAGGTGGTCGGATTCGCGCCTCGGATCAGGCATTTCAGGGACTTCGGCGGCGCGCGGGGCGCTCCGCGCGGGCGACCGGCGCTCCGGGCCGGATGGGGGCGAAGGGACCGGCGAACGGGGACGGCGAACGAGGGTGAGCGTCGGTGCCGGACGGCCCCGACGGCGAAGTGAAGCGAACGCGCGCCGAGGCCGCGAAGCTCCCGGGCCGACTTACTGGGGAGCGGTGAACATCTCCGGGTGCACCTCGACCACGTAGCGCTGCTTGAGGCCGGCGACGACGTCGGAGAGACGCCCGCGGTTGCGGTCGGAGGTCTCGCGCAGGCGCAGTTCCTCGGCCACCTCCTCGAAGGGCTTGACCGAAGAGGGGATCCGTTCGGCGACCCGGACGACGTGCACTCCGGCGACGGTGACGAACGGTTCCGAGATCTCCCCGGCCTTCAGCCCGACGACGGCAGTTTGCACCTCGGTGCGAAGGTCCCCCTGTTCGAGGATTCCGAGGTCCCCGCCGCTGCCCCGACCGGCCTTCACCTGCTCGTCGACGAGCGCGAGGAAGTTGCCGTCCGCGCGCGCGGCGGCCGCGAGTCGGCGCGCCTCGCTCGTCACGGCAGCCTCGTCGCCGCCGTCGCCGGCGACCGAGAAGACGATGTGCTCGAGGCGGACCTTCTCCGGCACCTTGAACGTCTCCTCCTCGCGGGAGTAGCGCTGGCGAAGCTCCTCCTCGGTGATCGGCGTCTGGGTGACCTCCCGGGAGAGCACACGGTTGATGCCGATCGTCTCGCGCAGGCGGCGCCTGAGCTGGTCCAGCGTCATGCCCATCTGCTGCAGCATCGCCTGGAACGTCTGCTCGTCGGCGACCCGGTTGTTCTCCCGGAGCTGTGCGATGGCTCCGCTGACGTCGTCGTCGCTGACCTCGATCTTCAGTTCGGTGGCGCGCTCGAGGAGGCACAGCTCGTCCACCGCCTCGTTGACCAGCGCCGGGTAGTCGGCCGGGGCCGGGGCGCGGCCGGTCTCGGCGGTCCGCTCGATGACGCGCATGCGCATGTCGGCGGTGGTCAGGATCCGGTCGTTGACGCGGACCACGATCCCCTCCACGAGCGTCGTGGCGCCGTGAGCGGCGGCGGCGGCCGTGGCGAGCGTGAGCAGTACCAGCGCGGCGATTCGTCTCATGGTTTCTCCTCGAACGGGTTGCGACAAGGGAAGGGCGCCCCCTCGCAATTGACCCGCACTCCGACCTTGGCGGCGAGCGAGTGCAGACAGCGCAGACGGGCATCGTTGGCCGCGCGGGCTTCGAGTTCGGCGCGCACGCGCCGCCGTCCGGCGTCGTCCTGGCCGGACGTGCGTTCGACGACCTGGAACACGTGCCACCCCGCGTTGCTCGCCACCGGTTCCCCGGTCTCGCCCGGCCCGAGCCCGAGGACGACGGCCTCGAACTCCGGGGGCAACTGCCCGCGTTCGACCCAGCCGATCGTGCCGCCGGTCTCGGCGTTGGGCGCCCGCGACAGCTCGCGCGAGAGCGCCTCGAAGTCCTCGCCGCGGCGGACGCGCTCGCGGGTCTTCTCGGCGGTGGCCCGGTCGGGAAGGATCAGCTGGCGCAGCCGGAGACGGATGACCGGAGCGGATCCGCCCCGCTGCGCCAGCGCCTCGTCGACTGCGGCGTCGCCGACCGGCGGCGGCGTCGGGCACTGCTGCGCGAGGAGCGCCCTCGCGCGCGCGCTCCTCGCCGAGGCGCTCTGCGCGCCCGCGGTCCCGTCCGGCGACGCCGCCAGCAGGATCTCCTCCTCCAGGCGCGTCTCGAACAGCGCGGCGATCAGCTCGGGCGAGAGGTCGTCCGGGGTGCGGCCCGTTTCCGCGGCCACGTACTCGTAGAGTTCCTCGAGCGACAGTTCGCGCTCGCCGATCACCGCCAGGGGCCGGGGACCGCGCTGGCAGGCGGCAGCCAGGACGGCGAGCGCGAGCGTGCACCCGGCGGCGACGGCGCCGGATCGGGCCCGGGTCGTCGCGGGGGCCGTTCGCAGGGCTGGCGGCATCGGGTTCGGCACGGAGCGGTCCGACTATCCCTTCGGCGGTCGCGGCGGCTTGAGGTGGCGAGCCAGGAAGCGCCACGCCTCCTGGCGCGCCGCGCGCGACGCCGTCGTGTCGAGCCGGTCGTGGCTGTGGCCGCCGGTGCCGGCCGGCCAGACCTTGTACTCGAACTGCTTGCCGGCGGCCTTGAGCGCCTGGATGAGGTGCTCCACTTCGACGTAATTGACGTCCTCGTCGTCGGTGGTGGTGTGGACGAGCAGAGGCACGGCGAGCTTGTCGGCGCTCCACACCGGCGAGCGGCGCTTGTACTCCGCGATGTCCTGGCGGACGGTCTTGCCGACGTGGTACTCCGCGCTGAACAGGTCCTCGTAGTCCTTGTCGTGGTAGCCGAGGCGCATCACCAGGTCCGAGACCGGCACGCCGGCGAACACGCAGGCGTACTCCTTGGGGTGCGCGAAGCTCTCCATCAGCACGATCAGGCCGCCGTGGCTCCAGCCGACCAGACCGACGCGGTCCGGGTCGACGAAGTCGAAGGTCTCCAGCGCCCAGAGCTTCGCGGCGCGGACGTCCTCGACCTCGAGCCCGCCGTAGTCGATCAACCGGTAGAAACCGCCGCCGTAGCCGGTCGAGCCGCGGTAGTCCGGCGCGACGACGACGTACCCCTGACCGATCAGCTCGCGGATGATGTGCGTGTGGTAGGTGGTGAAGTTGGCGTGCACGCCGCCGTGCGGCAAGACGATCATCGGCAGGCGCTCGCCCGCCTTGCGATCCCTGGGGACGAACGTGTAGGTGTAGAACTTGATCGGGCTGGAGGCGCCGGGCGCGGCGGGGTTCTTCGGGTTCGCATCCGGCGGGCCCGTGATGCGCCACTTGTCGACCTCGGCGACGTCGCCCACCCGCTGGAACCACGCCACGTCGTCGATCGCCTTGGCGAGCTGATCCAACTGATGCTCGAGCGCCTCCTGCGACTGCCTGAGCGCCGCGACCTCCTTGAGCAGTTGTTCGTTCTCGTCCGCACCGGCGAGCGCGGGCAGTGCCAGAGCGACGACAACCACGATCAGTCTGCGCATCGTCACGGTCGCCTCCGTCAGGCCGGGGTGGGCCTGCGCCAGCGATTGTAGTCGCCCCGAACCCCGCTGCCGCGTGAGACGCGAGGCCGGAGTTCCCGCCCCTAGGGCTTGACGGGTGGACCCGGCTGCGGTTGCTTCGGCCGCAAGTCGGGCGGAATCGGGTTCGCGAACAGCTTGGTCGCCAGCGACGCCGGGTGGAGCCCGTACCGTGCCTTGTCGACCCGCGTGTGCGCGTTCTCCTGTCCGGCTTCGTCGAGGCCGATCACGCGCTGCGTGCGGTGCAGCCACACGTCGCGCACCTTGACCGGGTCGCTCCATGTGAAGCGCATTCCGTCGGCCTTGATCCCCTGGCCCAGGTCGGTGTAGGGGCACTGGGCGCGAACCAGGGCCCAGGTCCTGCGGTCGAAGTCCACCGTCCACTCGGTCGAGATCTGCGGCGTGTGAAAGAACGTCCGCGCCAGCGTGACCGACAGCCGCCACACCGGCTGCCCCTCGATTTCCATGGCCTTGACGTCGGTGATCGACACGCCCTCCCAGGTCAGCGAGAACGGCAGGAGGAGCGGAAACAACTCGGTCTGAACGAGACGCCGGATCATGTATGCGGTGCTCGGGCGGGCATCCGGCCTGCGATCGGCGACGGCCCACCCCCCCGTGCCGTCGTCGCCGGCGACGACCTTGGCGTCCGGTCTCTCCAGGCGGGCGGGCAGCGGGCCCGGGGGCACCAGGGCCAGGGTCGTCCGCTTGGAGCTGGTGGTCCCGTCCTGTGTGATCTCGTCGCTGACGACGTCGGCCTGGACGATGCCGAGTCGGCGGAACGCCTCGAGCCCTCCGGCGACGTCGCAGGCGCGCTTGATCGCGGAGACCGTCGTGGGCGGCTGCGGGCCGTACTCCTGGGCGGTCGCGCCGAACGCGGCGAGCGTCAAGACGATGGAAAGAGATGCGGCGTTACGGTGCATGCATGGCTCCCGCGTGTCAGTATGGCGCCCGGCATCTGGGCCCGTCGTGAACCGTCATTCGTAACATCATCTGCAACAGTGGCTTCCTCGGCGAGTCCGGACCATGGCCGCGCGCAGTCTATCCCAGTAGCGAATCCCGTGCCAGGTGAGGACGGTTGCCGGTTGCCCGTTCTCCGTTGCCCGTGAGGAGAGAGCCAAAGGCGTGGTCCGTGGACCGTGTGCCGTGGGCCGGCAGGGCGGAAGGGTGGTCGGGGTGTGTTGGAGGCGAGCAGGCGAGGCCGAATTCACTTCGGCCGAG
>JBFMCD010000100.1:62275-85059 GCA_040754885.1 Acidobacteriota bacterium | reverse complement strand
GGAGATCGAGCGTCTCGCGGTCGGCGTCTCGGCCTCGACGCGCCTGTTCTCCGAAGCCGCCGAATGGGGCGCCGACGCCGTTCTCGTCCACCATGGCGTGTTCTGGCGCGGCGAGGAACCGCCGCGACTGGTCGGCTCGTTCCGCGAGCGGATCAAGCTGCTGCTCGACAACGAACTCAATCTGATCGCCTATCACCTCCCCCTCGACCGCCACCCGGTTCACGGCAACGCGGCCGTGTTCGCCCGCGAGTTGGGCCTCGAGGGTCTCGAGCCGTTCGGGATGTTCTCCGGCGTGGCGCTGGGCATCGCCGGAGTGTTCCCCACGCCACTCTCCGACGAGGAGCTGTTCCGCAAGGTGTGGCAGGCGTGCGGCCAGCAGCCTCAGGTGTTTCTCGGCGGGCCGGAGCGGATCGCCTCGGTCGGCATCGTCACCGGCGGCGCGCCCACCGCGTTCGACGAGGCGGTGGCCGCCGGCCTCGACGCCTTCATCACCGGCGAGGCGCGCGAGTGGGTGCAGGAGCGCGCGCTCGAGGACGGCGTCCACTTCGTCGCCGCGGGCCACCACGCCACCGAACGCTTCGGCGTCCGCTCCCTGGGCGAGTTCCTGGCCAAGCGTTTCGACCTCGAAGTGCGCTTCATCGAGATCCCGAACCCGGTGTGAGGGTTGCGACGACCGCGTGAAGCCGGTCCGCGCCGGGCGTGAAAATCGGCCCCCGTTACGCTACCCTACCGCCGCCCGCTCTCTTGGGGCGTGTCGTAACGCAATCGCGCGCGCAGAAAGGGCACCGCATGGACATCCGCGACGAGTCGACTGTCCGACCCCCCGACGTGCCGCTGGACCCCGCGAAGCTGGCGTTCGGACGCCACTTCTCGCCGAACATGTTCCTCATGGACTGGCACGAGGGAGCCGGGTGGCACGACCCGCGGATCGTCGCGTACGGGCCGCTGGCGCTGACGCCGGCGGCGATGGTCTTCCACTACGGACAGGAGATCTTCGAGGGCCTGAAGGCGTTCCGCCACGCGGACGGCTCGGTGCACCTTTTCCGCCCGGACCGCAACGCGGCTCGCTTCAACCGATCGGCGTCCCGGATGTCGATGCCGGAGGTGCCGGTGTCGATTCAGCTCGAGGCGATGCACGCGCTGGTCGCCAGGGACCGCGACTGGGTGCCCCCCGCCCCCGGCACGCTGTACGTCCGGCCGGCGATGATCGCCACGCAGGAGGCGCTCGGGGTCCACTCTTCGAACAGCTTCCTGTACTTCATCCTCACCGGACCGACCGGCCCGTACTTCCAGACCAACGGCAAGGCCGTGCGGATCATGGTGGCGCGCGACTGGGTGCGCGCCGCCCCGGGCGGAACCGGCGCCGCCAAGACCGGCGGCAACTACGCGTCGTCGCTGCTCGCCGGCCGGGTGGCGAAGGAACACGGCTGCGAGCAGGTGCTGTGGCTCGACGCGGTCGAGCGGCGTCACGTCGAGGAGGTCGGGGCGATGAACATCGTCTTCGTCCTCGACGGCGTCGTGACGACGCCGCCGAGTTCGGGGACCATCCTCGAAGGCGTGACGAGGGAGAGCCTGCGCGTGCTGGTCAAGGGAATGGGGATGCCGTTCGTCGAGCGTCCGATCCACATCGAGGAGATCCTCGCCGGGCTGGAGACCGGAGACTGCACCGAGATGTTCGGCTGCGGCACCGCCGCGGTGATCTCGGCGGTCGGCGAGCTGGTCGATGTCGATCACGGCGCCGAGCGCGTCTGCAAGGTCGGGGACGGCGGCGAGGGGCCAGTCGCGCGTCGCCTGCGCGAGGCGCTGCAAGCGATCCAGTTCGGCACCGCTCCCGACACCCACGGCTGGCTCACCAAGGTCTGAGGCGAGCCGCGCCGCGACACGGCGCCCGCCGCGAAGGCGGGTCTCACTTCTCCGAGCCGAACCAGCAGCGCGGAGCCAGCCGGCGCGCGCGAGCCGCGTGCCCGGAGGCGCTGGCGCGGTCGCCGCACGCCTCCAGGGCATCGGCCGCGACGCGACTGGCGAGCGCCAGCCAGAGCCGAGCCTCGACCCCCACCCGCGCGGGTTTCTCGAGGTTCGCCACGGCCACCGCCGCCAGGTCGGCGGCGCGCCGCGGATCGCCCGCGCGAGTCAGGGCGTGAGCCTCGAGCGTCCTTGCCGGCCAGCGCGTCTCGGGATCCTCGACAAGGCTCTGAGCCCGCCGCACGACGTCTCCTGTATCCGATCCCCGTTCGAGCTGCGCCCACGCACGAAGAACACCGACTCCACGGACAAACCCGCTCGTCGCGGCCGCCGGAGCCAGCGTCGCCGCAGGGAAGTCCCCGCGGCAGAACGCGAAGTAGGCCTGAAGGTCGCTCTCGAACGACTGCGCCCCGGCGCCCGGGCTGAATTCCCGCCACGCGCGGCCGGCGGTCGCCAGCACCGCCCGGTCGTTCTCGAGCGCCCCGACGAGCGCCAGCGCGATCACCGGGTCGAGAGGTCCGCGACCGGGCAGGCGCGGGCGCAGCTCCGCGGAGAGGATCGCGGACGCCTCGCCGGTCCGCCCGACCGCGACCAGCTGCTCGGCGAGACGGAGCTGGAGATCGCGCTCTCCCGGCATCGCACGCGCGGCCGCGCGAAGTCGTCCGATGGCCTGCTCATGGAGGCCCGCGAAGGCGAGCGCCCGCGCGGCGAGCAGCTCGGCGGCGAGGCGCATCGGCGCCTCCTGCAACACCTCGGCGTGTCGCGCGAACAGCGCGTCGATCTCCGCCGGCCCGTCCGCGGTGCCGGTCTCGATGCTCCGTAGCAGCGTGGTGAGCGCGTCCCAGAAGGCGTTTCTCGCCGCCGGGCCGCGCCCGAACAGCGGCGATCCCTCGGGGTTGCCGTCGAGGTCGAACGCCACGGACGCCCCCTCCCGCCCGACCTCGATCCGACGCCTCCCGACTCTCAGGGTGCCCGTGTTGAGAGCCACCCTGTGGAACGGCACGTACGCGCGCACGAGCCGGTCGCCGGAGACGGCTCGCTCGACCCACTGGTGCACGAGGTCCGGCGAGACGACCGTGGCGGGTCCGTACGCGCCCGGCGAAGGCGCCTCGAGAATCGCCACCACCGCCTGGTAGCCGATCGGGTTGTTGAGGCCGGCGACGACCAGTTCCCCGTCGCCGTCGCCGTCGACATCGCCGGAACTGCAGAGGAGCAGCGTCCCGGAGTTGAACAGCACCGGAAGCCGGTCGACCGGGGTACCGGGACTCCACATCCCAAGCACCGACGGGTACCACATCACGTGGTTCGCCAGCCACACCAGTTCCTGCCGGCCATTCCGGTCGAGGTCGGTGGTCAGGAGCTTCCCGGTCTCCATCCTGGCGATGAACTCCGGGTAGAAGTTGGCAAGCACCGCGGGGACCGACGGGAACCGCGCGCGCTCGGTCCCGGACTCGTCGAACACCACGACGTCGCCGGCGTCCGGCGGCGTTCCCCCCGGCTCGGGGCTGGTGACGACGGCGACGCCGCGCGTACCCTCGACGAGCAGTTCACCGACGACCGCCGCGCGCGGCGCCGGGACCTGGCGGCGCCACATCTCCCGCCCGCGCGCGTCGAGCGCGGCGACGCCGTCGCCCGAGACGGCGACCGACGCCGGACCGGCGGAGTTGTGCCGGAGCAGTCCGGCCGCCGCCGCGATCAGGGCGATCGCCGCCGCGGCACCGGCAATCGCTCGACGCCACGTTCGCGGCGAGGCGAACACGCGCCTGCGCGTGAAGGCCCTCCGCGCCGACCCGGCGTCCGGCCAGCGGTCCTCGGGCCGTTTCTCGAGCAATCGGCGGACGAAGCGCGCGAGCCAGCGTGGGCACTCGGGCCGCAGCCGCCGCACGTCCGGCGGCTCGACCTGCAGGTGCTGACTGGCGACCTCCAGCTGCGAGCCGCCGGTGAACGGCGCTTGCCCGGCGAGCAGTTCGTAGACCGTCACACCGAGGCCGTACAGATCCGCCGGGAAGCCCGCGCGCGCGCCGCGGATCTGCTCCGGGCTCATGTAGAACGGCGTGCCTACCGCCATCGAGGTCCGGGTCAGGTCGGCGTCCCCTTCGAGCCGTCGGACCAGGCCGAAGTCGGCAAGGCGGACCCGCCCCTCGGCGTCGAGCAGGAGGTTCGAGGGCTTGACGTCGCGGTGCACCACCCCCTGGCCGTGCAGGAACTCGAGGGCGGCAAGCACCTCCCCGGCGAACCGCACGACTTCGGCGACGGGGACCTGCCCGCCGGACGCGCGCTGCGCCAAACTCCCGCCCGGGACATGCTCCATCACCACCGCGAGCCGGTCGCCCGCCTCGATCAACTCGAACATCCTGACGAGGTTCGGGTGCCGGAGCGAACGCCCGAGGCGCACCTCGCGGCGCAACCGTTCGCGCGCCGGCTCGCCGAGGTCGGGCCGGAACACCTTGACGGCCACCCACTCGTCGAGCTCACCGTCATGCGCGAGCCACACCTCGGCCTGGCCGCCGTGGCCGAGAAGACGGGCGAGTCGCCACCGGTCGGGCAGCGCGAAGGCGGGTTCGACGCCGCTTGCGGCGTCGCCGGCAGCGGTGTGCGTCAGTGTGCGGTCGCGCGGCGGCTCGTTCGCCATCGGCCGGATCACAGGAGCGCGGGAGCGACGCTCCTGATCAGGTGCCCTCGCGCCAGCTCGCCAGGTACGCCTGTTGCTCCTCGGTCAGGACGTCGATGGTCAGCCCCATGGTGGCGAGCTTGAGCCGCGCGATCTCGTGGTCGAGTTCGGTCGGTAGACGGAGGACCCGCGCGCCCAGCGTCGCGCCGTGCGTGACCAGGTATTCGGCCGCCAGCGCCTGATTGGCGAACGACATGTCCATCACCGCGGCCGGGTGACCCTCGGCCGCGGCCAGGTTGACCAGCCGACCTTCGGCGAGAACGTGCACGGTCTTTCCCGACTTCAGCGTGTAGGCCTCGACGAACGGCCGCACCTCGCGGATCCCGGTCGCCTGGGCGCGCAGCCCGGCGAGGTCGATCTCGATGTCGAAGTGCCCGGCGTTGCACACGATGGCGCCGTCCTTCATCAACGCGACGTGATCGGGGGTGATCACCTTGCAGTCGCCCGTGACCGTGACGAACACGTCGCCGACACGAGCGGCGTCGGTCATCGGCATCACCGAGAATCCGTCCATCGCGGCCTCGATCGCCTTGACGGGGTCGACCTCGGTGACCACGACACGCGCGCCGAGTCCGTGCGCTCTCATCGCCACGCCCCGGCCGCTCCACCCGTATCCGGCGACGACCACGGTCAGCCCGGAGATCAGCACGTTGGTGGCACGCAGGATGCCGTCCATCGTGGACTGCCCGGTCCCGTAGCGATTGTCGAACAGGTGCTTGGTGTCGGAGTCGTTGACCGCGATGACCGGGAAGCGCAGCACGCCGTCGCGCTCCATGGCCCGCAGCCGGATCACTCCGGTGGTGGTCTCCTCGGTCGATCCCCTGACGCCGGCGATCAGCCGCGCGCGCCCGTCCGCGCCGAGCGCCTCGGCGAACGCCCGGACCTCGGGGTGCACGCCGTCCAGTTCGCCGCGTGCGACGAAGAGCAGCGACGACACGAGGTCGGCGCCGTCGTCCATGGTGATCGTGGGCTCGAATTCGAGGCAGGCGCGGATGTGACGGTAGTACCGTCCGGCGTCCTCTCCCTTGACCGCGAACACCGGCACGCCGTGGATCCCGACCAGCGCCGCGGCGACGTCGTCCTGGGTCGAGAGCGGATTCGACGCGCACAGGCGCACCTCCGCCCCGCCGGCGACCAGAGTGAGCGCCAGGTTGGCGGTCTCCGTCGTGACGTGCAGGCAGGCGGCCAGCCTCTGCCCTTCGAGCGGGCGCTCCCGCTCGAAACGCTCCCGGATCGAGGCCAGCACCTGCATCTGCCGGCCGGCCCACTCGATGCGGCGCTGACCCGCCTCCGCCAGCGCGAGATCCCTGACGTCGTGGTTGACGCTGCCGTTTCGGCTCATTGTCCCTCCGGCCCGCACGCGGGCACGGGCGGTCGGAATCCTAGCGCGGCGGACGGAACCGCGCCACCCGCCGCCGCCCGCGTGGCTTCACTTCGCCCAGCCGGGAATCAGCTTGCTGACGCCCGCCGGCAGCGTCTTGAGGATGTCGTTGTAGAGCACCACGACGACCAGCGCGATGATCAACCAGAAGCCGACGTTCATGATCCGTTCCTTGGTCCGGAACGACAGGTCGCGCCGACGCACCGACTCGACCCCGATCACCGCGAGGTGCCCGCCGTCGAGCACGGGGATCGGCAGGAGGTTGAAGATGGCGAGCTGAAGGGATATCACGCCGAGCAGCCAGATCAGGGGAACGGTCCCGGCGCGGGCCGCCTCGCCGGAGAAACGCGCGATGTCGATCGGGCCGGACATCTGCTTGAGGGACGCTCGCCCGGTGAACATGCGGCCGATCACCGCGAAGGTCTCGCCGGTCATTCGCCAGCACTCCCTGACCGCCTCGGCCGGCGCGTCGAGCGGCGACACCCGCTTGAACGCAGTCGGCAGGCCGACGCGCACGCCGAGCTTGCCCTGCCCGCCCTCGTCGCGCGGGGTGGCTTTCAGGGTGAGCGGCGCGCCGGAGCGCTCCAGTTCGAGCGTGACCTCCCGCCCGGCTCGGGCGCCGACCAGCTTCATGAAGTCCTCGAGCCGCCGCACGCGCTCGCCGTCCACGGTCTGCACGACGTCGCCCTTGGCCAGGCCCGCGGCCTGGGCCGGGGATCCTTCGAGCACCTCGTAGACCTGCACCGGGAGGACCGGGCCGACACCGGTCCAGCCGATGCCGTACGGGCCCTTCTTCTCGGGCGTCACGGTGACGGACACCTCGGAGGTCTCGCGCCTCACGCCCAGCTCGACGGGGTGGTCCGGCGACCCGACCACGGCCATCTCGAACTGCCGCCAACTCTCGACCTTCGTGCCGTCCACGCTCACCACGAGGTCGTCGGGACGCAGCCCGGCGCGGGCGCCGGGCGACGCCTCCTCGACCCAGCCGATGCGGGCCGGGCCGTCCTGCCACGCGGGAACGTCCGCTCCGAGCATCAGCGCGATCGCCACGAAGAGGACGGCGCCGAGGACGTTGGCGACCGGGCCCGCGATCAGGATCACGGCGCGTTTCCAGCGCGGCAACATCTCCTCGTTCGCCTCGGACGCCCCGACGAGGTCGGACTCGTCCGGACCGAGGCCGTGGATCCTCACGTAGCCGCCGAGCGGGATGGCGCTGACGCGATAGTCGGTCTCGCCGCGCTTCCAGCCGAACAGGCGCCTGCCGAACCCGATGGAGAAGACGCTCACGCGCGCGCCGACGGCGCGCGCAGCCAGGAAGTGCCCGCCCTCGTGCAGGAAGACGAGGATGCCGAGCACCACGATCAACGCCAGGATGTTCACGACCATGCCATCACCGCCACGGCTTTCGCCAACCTTCTCAACTCGCCGGGTATTTCGCCAGCGCCTCGCCGGCCCACGCCCTGCCCCTGCGGTCCGCTTCGAGCGCGTCCCCGAGCGCCGCGAGCGGGTGTGCCCGTCCGGCCTCGCGCCCCGCGCACGCCTCCACGGTCTCCGCGATGGCCATGAAGCCGATGCGCCCGTCGAGGAACGCCGCCACGGCGACCTCGTTGGCCGCGTTGAGCACCGCCGGCACGGTGCCGCCCGCGCGCAGCGCTTCGCGCGCCAGGCGCAAGCACGGGAAGCGTACCTCGTCCGCCGCCTCGAAGTGGAGCGCGCCCAACTCGACCAGGTCGAGCGACCCGAACGGCGAGGGCAGGCGCTCCGGCCACGCCAGGGCGTAGAGGATCGGGAAGCGCATGTCGTTGACCGACAACTGCGCGATCAACGTTCCGTCGATGTACTCGACCAGCGAGTGAACCCGGCTCTCGGGGTGCACGACCACCGCGATCCGATCCTCGGGCACCGCGAAGAGGTGGCGGGCCTCGATCACCTCGAGCCCCTTGTTCATCATCGTCGCCGAGTCGATCGTGATCTTGGAGCCCATCCGCCAGGTCGGGTGCGCGAGCGCCTCTGCGGCGGTGACGCCCTGGAGCGCCTCGAGCGGCGTCATCCGGAACGGCCCACCCGAGGCGGTCAGGATCAGCCGCCGCACCGCTTGCGGAGGGCCGACCCGCAGCGCCTGGTGGAGCGCGTTGTGCTCGGAGTCGATGGGCAGGACCTGGGCGCCCCGGGCAGCCGCCTCGGGCATGATCAGTTCGCCCGCCACGACCAGCGTCTCCTTGTTGGCGAGCAGCACCTGCCGGCCCAGCCGCACCGCCTCCCAGGTCGGGACGAGTCCGAGCGCGCCGACCAGCGCGCCGACGACCGTCGTCGCGCCGGGGAAGGTCGCCACCGCGACCCTGCCCTCGTCGCCGGAGAGGACCTCCAGTCCGGGAAAGTCGGAACGCAGGATCTCGGCGTCGGACCGCTCCGCGACAGCCACGAGTTCGGGCCGATGGCCGAGGATCTGTTCGCGAACGACGGACAGGTTGCGGCCGGCGGCCAGGGCGACGACGGAGAAGCGCTCGCGGAAACGGGAGACGACGTCGAGAGTCGAGGTGCCGATCGATCCCGTCGAACCGAGAACCGCGAGCCGCTTGGTCACGGCCGCGGCCCGAAGGCGAGCAGCAGGGCGAGCACGAACGGCGCGGCGTAGAACAGGGAGTCGGTGCGATCGAGGAAACCGCCGTGACCCGGGATGAGGTCCGAGGAGTCCTTGACTCCCGCGTCGCGCTTGAACAACGACTCGACGAGGTCGCCGATCGGCGCCAGGAACGAGAGGATCGCTCCGATCGCGAGCGCCTGGGGCCAGCCGAGTTCGTCGAAGAAGACCGTCTTGCACAGCCACACACCGAAGAACGTCATCAGCGTTCCGCCGACCACGCCCTCCCACGACTTCTTCGGGCTGACCCGCGGCGCGAGGCGGTGCCTGCCGATCATGGAGCCGAGGTAGAAGGCACCGGAGTCGCCCGCCCACACCGTGATGCAGTGCGTGAGCACGACCTTGACTCCGAGCGGTCCGGAGAACTCCGTGCGCAGGAGCCCCATCGCGCCGCCCGCCACGACGAAGTACACCGCGCCGAAGACCGAACCCGCGATCGCCGACGACGCCCCCTCGATGGGGCGTCGGGTGAAGAGGTACACGACCGGAAGCAACAGCACGACCGCGGCGAGCACGGCGCCGGCGTGGGCACGCCCGAGGATCCACAGCGCCGGCAGGGCCGCCGCGACGGCGAACAATGACGGCACGACCAGGACCGGCTGGCCGAGCTTTCGGTCGAGCGTCAGCAGCTCCCAGGTCGCCATCAGCGAGAACACCCAGATGATCGTCAGGTACACCCATCCCGGCAGCCAGACGATCCCGGCGAGCACCACCGGAAGGAGGGCGAAGGCCGTCGCCTCCCGCGCGCGGATCACTCCTCCCCCTCCGGAGCCTCGCCGCCCGTCTCGAGGACGCCGCCGAACCGCCGTTCGCGGCGCGCGAAGTCGACGACGGCGTGGACCAGGTCGCGCGCCGTGAAGTCCGGCCACAGCACCGGGGTGAAGTGCAGCTCCGAGTACGCGATCTGCCAGAGTAGGAAGTTCGAGATCCGCTGCTCCCCCGAGGTGCGGATGAGCAGGTCCGGGTCGGGGATGCCCGCGGTCGCCAGACGCCCGGCCACCCAATCCTCGCTGACCATCGCGGGATCCAGTCCGTTCGTCAGCGCTTCGCGGACCGCCTGCGCGACCACGTCGGCGACTTCGGCGCGCCCCGAGTAGTTGAGCGCGAGCTGGAAGACGAGCCCGGTGTTGCCCGCCGTCGACTCGACCGCCCGCCGTAGCCCCTGCTGGATCTCGGGCTCCATCTCGTGCACGCGGCCGATCGACCGGAAGCGGATGTTGTTCTCGACGAGGACGTGCAGCTCCTTGTTGAGGTACTCCTTGAGAAGACCCATCAGGGTGCGGACTTCCCAGCGCGGGCGCTTCCAGTTTTCTGTCGAAAACGCGAACAGCGTCAGGACCTCGAGTTCCAGACGGGCCGCCGACTCGACCGTCTCGCGGACCGCGCGGATGCCCGCCCGGTGGCCCTCGACACGGGGCAGTCCGCGCTGCCGCGCCCAGCGGCCGTTGCCGTCCATGATGATCGCGACGTGCCGGGGCAGCTGCCCCGCCGCCAGCGATTCAAGCGACTCGCGCTCAGCGCTGCCCGCCGGGGCCAGTCGATCGAGGTCCTTCATTGGCGCGGCAGTCTAGCACGGAGGCCGCTGGCCGTTGACCGTTCTCCGTTCGCCGCCTCGGCACGAGGCGACCGACCATGCGCAGGAGCGTCACCGGTAGAACACCTTCTCGAGGGTGAGGCCGAGGGCCGGCGCGGTAGGGGCCGGAGGTCCGGCCGTCGGATCTTGGAGGAGCGAGGCCAGCCACTCAGGATCGCGCGCGCCGCGGCCGACCTCGACCAGCGCGCCGACGATCCTCCTCACCATTCCACGAAGGAAACCGTCCCCCTCGAGCACGACATCGATGCGCCGGCCACGGACCGACACGCGGGCCGAGGAAATGGTCCGCACCGTACCCCGTCTGCCGGTGCCGGCGTGACCGGCGAGCGCGAAGGAGGCGAAATCGTGGGCGCCGGGCAGGAGGTCGGCGGCAACCGAGAGAGCCTCCACGTCGAGACGGTGCGTCACCTGCCATGTGCGCATCGCCTCCCAGGGTCGCAGCGGTCGGCCCACGGCCGCCAGTCGGTACCTGTAGCGCTTGCCGCGCGCCGACCTGCGGGCGTCGAACGCGGCCGACACGTGCCACGCCCGCAGGACACGGACGTCGGCATCGAGGCTCGC
Source organism: Acidobacteriota bacterium (assembly GCA_040754885.1). Classification (GTDB taxonomy): domain Bacteria; phylum Acidobacteriota; class Thermoanaerobaculia; order Thermoanaerobaculales; family Thermoanaerobaculaceae; genus JBFMCD01. The sequence goes on along the minus strand of JBFMCD010000100.1, from coordinate 74,249 downwards.
GTTGAGTGCCTTCGCGAGCCCGGCCGGGGGAATCGCCAACGGCGCGTCGAAGTGGGCGACCTGAGCGTCAGCGTGCACGCCCGCGTCGGTGCGCCCGGCGCCGACGATCGGCACGCGCCGGCCGAAGATGCGCTCGAGCGCCTGCTCCAGATCTCCCTGAACCGACCTCGGCCCCGGCTGCCTCTGCCAGCCGGCGAAGCCCGCGCCGAGGTACGCGATCCGCAGCCCGATCCGAGTGCCCTTGCCCATGCCCGCCATTATGGCGATCATGAGGCCTTCCCGGGCCGCCGGCCCGGACGTACAATCGCTGCAGCTTTCTGGGGGACACGGATGGAAACCCTGCGAGACCTCTTCGAGTTCGTGGTCAAGACCTACCCATCGCGGAAGGTGATCCAGCGGATCCGCGCCGGGAAAGGGTGGCGCGAACTGACGGTCAAGGACTTCGAGAGAGCGACGCGCGACACCGCGGCGCGCCTGCAGGCCGCCGGGATCGGCTTCGGCGACCGCGTGGCGCTGTTCTCAGAGAACCGCCCGGAGTGGCACGTCGTCGACTTCGCGTGCCACCTGCTCGGCGCCGCGTCGGTGCCCCTCTACGCCACTCTTCCGGCCCACCAGGTGCGCTACATCGTCGCAGACTGCGGCGCGAAGATCCTCCTGGTCTCGGGCAAGGAACGCGCCCGCACGGCGCTCGAGGCAGTGCACGGCGTCGCCGGCGTCCGCCTCATCGGCCTCGACGCGGACCTGGCGCCCGGCGTCGAGAGCCTCGCCGACCTGCCCATGCCGACCAAGAAGCAGCAGAAGGGCCCGCCGGCGCTGAACGGCTCCGACCTCGCCAGCCTGATCTACACGTCCGGAACCACCGGCGACCCCAAGGGCGTGATGCTCTCGCACGCCAACTTCATTTCGCAGATCACGTCGCTGCAGCCGATCTTCCCGATCACCGACCAGGACGTGTGCATGTCGTTCCTGCCGCTCTCACACGTCTACGAGCGGGCGGTGGACTACGTGTACTTCCGCTGCGGCTCCCAGATCAGCTACGTCGAGTCGATCGAGCGCGTACCCACGCAGCTCACCGAGATCCGCCCCACGATCATGGTCTCGGTGCCGCGCCTGTTCGAACGCTCGTATATCAAGATCATCTCCAAGGTCCAGCAGGAGGGCGGCGCGAAGAAGCGGCTCTTCGACTGGGGCGTGCGTGTCGGCCGCGAGGTCCGGCAGGCGGCATGGCGAGGCCAGCGGCCTTCGCCCTTCGTTCGCGGGCAGTACGCCGTGGTCAAGGCGAGGATCTTCTCCAAGGTGCTCGAACGGCTCGGGGGCCGGCTCAAGTTCACGATCTCGGGCGGCGCGCCGCTGGCCCGCGAGGTGGCCGAGTTCTTCGACATCATCGGCCTGAACATCCTCCAGGGCTACGGTCTGACCGAGTCCTCGCCGGTGATCGCCGTCAACACCCTGGAGGCGAACCGACTGGGCTCGGTGGGGAAGGTGGCGCCGGGCGTGGAAGTGCGGATCGCGGCGGACGGTGAAATCCTCGCACGCGGCCCGGGAATCATGGTCGGCTACTGGAACAAGCCGGAGGCCACCGCCGAGGCTGTCGACAAGGACGGTTGGCTGCACACCGGGGACATCGGCTATCTCGACTCGGACGGATACCTGTTCATCACCGACCGCAAGAAGGACATCATCGTCACGTCGGGGGGAAAGAACGTCGCGCCCCAGCCCATCGAGGGGAGGCTCGGCGCCACGCCGTACATCGCGCAGGCGGTGCTGATCGGGGACAAGTACCCTTACCTCACGGCCCTGGTCGTGCCCAACTTCGAGAACCTCGAGGCGCACTTCTCCGAAAAAGGCATCAGGGGACTTGACCGCGCCGGCATCGCGGCGCACCCGGAGACGGAGTCGCTGATCGGCGCGGCCGTCAAGCAGGTCAACAAGGAGATCGCCGTCCACGAGCGGATCCGCCGATTTACCGTGCTGCCGCGCGAGTTCTCGCTCGAGGACGGGGAAATGACCCCGACGATGAAGGTCCGGCGCAGGATCGTTTCGGAGCGCTTCCACGACCAGATCGAAGGGATGTACCTGAAGACGCAGCGCGCCGGGGACTACGGGCTGGAAGACTGACCACGCGACAACGGGGTGGCCCGTGAGCGGTGGACCGTGAGGAACGGCCCGCGACTCGCCGTCCCGGCAACCCCGAGGTGTACACGGTCGTGCCCTCGGACGGGCTCTATCTGACGTGGACGACCTCGAACGCTCCCTGGTCATGGCCGCGGCGGACGGTGACCGGAGTGCGTTCGGGCGTCTGGCCGAGCGTCACTGGGCGAGGTTGACGCGCCTCGCCCGCTCGGTAACCGGGCCCGCCGACTGCGAGGACGCCGTCCAGGAGGGCCTTCTCGCCGCCTGGCAGGGCCTGTCGGGGCTTGCCGACCCGGACCGGTTCGGGGCCTGGGTGACGCGAATCGTCTTCCGTCGCTGCCTCCGCCGCCTCAGGCAGGTCGGCGCGGTTCCCCTCGAGCTGGTGGCCGAACCGGCGACCGACACCGATCCCGACTCCTCACTTCTCGTCTGGCAGCTGCTCGCCATGCTCGCCCCGCGACAGCGCGCGGTCATGCACCTGACCGTGGTCGAAGGAATGAGCGACAGCGAGATCGCCCAGAGACTCGGCCTGCGCGCCGCCTCCGTCCGGGCCCACCGGAGGCGGGCGCGGGAGTGCATCGAGGCAGCGCTGCGCGGAGGACGCCGATGACCAACCACCCGTTCAGGGATCTCCACGACTTCGAGTCGGCGCTGCGCGACTGGGGCGAAAGGCCCCCGCAGACGCCGCCCGGCGTGGCGGCACGACGTCTCGTCCTGCCGGCGCGCGTCCCGTCGCGACTTCCCCTCTGGCAGCTCGCCGCGGCCGCGGTGCTGGTCTGGGGCGTCTTCCTCGGCGCGTGGTACGGCGCCTTCGGACCGGCCGTGGGCCCGGCGGTCACGGTGTCGACGGTCATGGAGCCGCTGCCGGACAACGTCATGGTGTTCTGGGTCGACGCGCAAACCCCCGTGTACTTCGTCCTGAGCCCCCTGGGCTCGCCGAAAGGAGATCCCTCATGAACCGCAGCACGCTCCTTGCCGGCGCTCTCGGCGCCGCGGTCGCCATCGCCTTTGCTCTCCCGGCCGGAGCCGGAAACGACACCCTCAAGACCACGTACGTCGTGCTCGTCGGCAAACCGGCCACGACGCAAGGAGACTCGCCGAGGGTCCACATCGAGCCCGGCACCGTGATCCTCCCGGGACCGCAGGTCTCGGCGGCGGCCAGCGCCGGGTATCTCGACCTGGTTCGCAAACTCGAGCCCTCCTATCGGCTGGGCGAGCTGTCCACGGCGAAGCGTGGCGTCCTGACCCTCATCCCGGGCGAGGAGACCCCGGTCGATCTCGGCCTGGCGTCGGTCGGCGCCCGGGTCAAGCTCCTCGCCGTCCAGCCGGACACCGCGACGCTCGAGGTCACGATCACCGACAAGGGCAGGGTCGTCTCGCAACCGCGGATCATGGCCGCGCGAGGGCGGTGGGCAACGATCGGCACGATGGACGGCGAGGCGGCGCCCTACGTCTTCCTCCTGCTCGGGCCATGGACCCGCGAGGACCTCGAGATCGAGGGAAAACAGGCCGACCTCGTATTGCCGGAGCTGATCTCGGGTCCACCGCCCACCTACCCGGAGGCCGCCCGCAAGGCGAGGACGATGGGCCTCGTCATCTTGCGCGGCACGATCGGCGTCGACGGCTCGGTCAGCGGCATCTCGGTCGTCGAATCGCCGGACGACTCCCTGTCCAAGGCCGCCACAGAGGCGTTCGCGGGCTGGCGGTTCAAGCCGGGAACGGACCGCAGCGGCACCGCGGTGCCGGTCGAGTACAAGGCCACCTTCAACTTCAAACTCAGCTGAACTCCTGCGACGACGGAACCTCAAGGGCGCCCGCCGGTCTCATCGATCGGCGGGCGTTTCCATGATCCTGGCACTCCCCTATCCTTGCACCATGTTCCTGCTCTCCTGGCTCACGCGACAGCCGGCTGCGGACACCGACGCCGCCGAAGTCGCCCGTGCCCGGGACGGAGACGAGTCCGCGTTCGAAGCCCTCGTCTCGCGCCACGAACGCACGGTGTGGAGGGTGTGCAGGCGCATGCTCGGCGACCCGGACGCGGCGACCGACGCCACGCAGGATGCGTTCCTGCGCGTGTACCGCGCGCTCGGCAGGTTTCGCGGCGAGGCGACGTTCCGCACCTGGGTCATCGGTATCGCCATCAACGTGTGCAGGAATCACCTGGGGAGCGCGGCGGCGCGCCTCGGCCGCCACTCCGTGCCGCTGGACGACTCCCCCGCGGGCGGCGAATCGCGCCCCCTCCCCCTTCCGGACCCGGCTCCCGGTCCCGAGGCGCTGGCACGGGCGTCGGAGGTGCGCGAGGCGCTGGAGCGGGCCATGAAACGCCTGGCGCCGGAGCACAGAGAGGTGATTGTCCTCGCCGAGATTCAAGGCATGCCCCACGAGACAATCGCCGCCGCGATCGGGGTCCGGGCGGGGACCGTCAAGTCCCGCCTCTCCCGCGCGCGCGCCGCGCTGCGCAAGGAGTTGGAAGGAGTCTGGCCATGAGCTGCGAGGAGTTCATCCGGACGCTCGAAGACGAGGGCGCGCCGACACCCGCCGCCGCCGAACACGCCAGGGGCTGCGCCGCGTGCCGGCGGGAACTCGAGCGGTGGTCCGCGGTCCGCGCCGAACTCCAGGCCATGCGCTCCGAGGATCCGCCGCCGTTCCTGCACACGCGCGTCATGGCTCACGTGGAGTCGGTACGGTCCTCCGGGTCTGGGCGAGGCGTCCTCCTTTCCTGGCTCCGGCCGGCGGTCGCCGGCCCGCTCATCGTCCTCGCCCTGGCCGCCGGCCTCGGCGCGCTCCAGGTGTGGCGCAGGGCGTCCGCCCCGGCACCGAACGCGACTCGCGGCCTCGTGGCGGAAACTCGACCCCTCGAAGACGCCGGGCCGGACAACGAGCGGCCCGCGCCGGTCGCCGCGGCGCCGGAAGGGGTCGCCGCGCCGCCCAACGCCACCCGAGTGGCGGCCCGGGCGGGCGAGACGCGCGCCAAGGGGCGGCGGACCGAGGCCCAGTCGCCGCCACCCGGCGCGGCGGCGTCGGCGGAAGCCGACCGCGCGTTGGTTCCTCCTCCCCCGGTTGCGGGCGCGATCGACGTCGGTCACGGGGCGCCGCCGGCCGACGAGATCGCCGCCGCGGCGCCATCCCGGGACGCCGCCTTCGAGGAGATCTCGGTCGAGAAAGTCGCTGCGGCGCCGGCCGGCGCGCGTCTGGCCGCTCGGGCGTCGCCGCGCGGGCCGGCTCCGACGTGCAGAGTCGAGTCGGAGGACGGTACGGTGTTCGGCGTCGTCGGTCTTCCCGCCCTCGAGTGCCCCCCGGGCCCTCTGTTCCGCCTGATCACCGTCGCGGAAGACGGAGCCATGGCCCGTCTCGATCCGGCGACGCGAGCGGCGGAGCCCCTTTCGCCCTCCAGCCGGGCGGCGCTGCGCGAACTCCGCCTCGCGCCGGGCCGCTACCGCCTCCTGCCGGTCGCGCCCTGAGCGCAGGGAACCTCCGGCGCCGCTCCCGGTCTCACCGGCTGAAGGGAGGACGCCATGAAAACCACGACACTCGCGGCGCTGGCGCTGAGCGCGGCCCTGCTCCCGGCAGGGCACACGGAGGCGGCCTGGGACCGGGGATGCGGACTGTCGGTCGAGGTGGACGGCGTTGCCCGCCCCGAATACCACGGCCGCGGGCAGGTCTACGTCGAGGCGGTGCGCGGCAAGGAGTATGTCCTGCGCGTCACCAACCCGTTCGGAGTTCGAGTGGCGGTGGCGCTCGCCGTCGACGGGCTCTCGACCATCGACGCCGGCCGATCGGACGCGTGGACGGCCTCGAAGTGGGTCCTCGGCCCGTACGAGTCGATCGAGATCGCGGGCTGGCAGGTCTCGGGCAGCGAGGCGCGGAAGTTCTACTTCACGGGGGAACGGGGTTCCTACGGAGCGTGGCTCGGCCGCACCGAGGACCTGGGCGTGATCGAGGCCGTCTTCTTCAGGGAGAAGGAGCGGGAGGTGTGGCGGTCGGGTCGCGGCGGCATGGCCCAGGACTCGGCGGCAGCTCCCCAGGCCCGCTCCGAAGCGTCCAAGGGCGCCCCGGAGCCGGCCGACGACTACGCCGCGACCGGGATCGGCGACCGCACCCACCACCCGGTCGAGCGCGTCGCCCTCGACCTCGAGCGCACGCCGGCGGCTAAGGTCCGGATCCGCTACGAGTTTCGCCCGCAGCTGATCAAGCTCGGCCTGCTGCCGCGACACACCTCACTCGACCGCAGAGAGCGGGCGCGGGGCTTCGAGGGCGCCTGGTGCCCGGAGCCCCCCGGACGGTGACTGCCGACCGGAACCGGAAGCGGGGCGCGGTTCGCGCCCCGCTTCGCGCTACCATCGTCGGCCGTGGAGGTGTCATGGACGGCGCGTGGTTGGAGGAACTCGAGGCGGCGGTGACGATCACCACAGTGGACGGGACCATCGTCGGGATGAACGAGGCGGCGCGACGGACCTTCGCCGCGGAAGGCGGGGCCGCGCTGATCGGCTCAAGCGTCTTCGATTGCCACCCCGAACCGGCCAAGACGCGCACGCGCGAGCTGTTCGCCGAACGCACTCCCAACCACTACACCGTCGAGAAGGCGGGCGTGACGAAGATCATCCACCAGATGCCGTGGTTCAGGAACGGCGAGTTCGCCGGCTTCGTGGAGATCGCGGTGCCGATCCCGGCCCGCCTGCCCCACTTCCAGCGCGGCTGACCGAGGGGAGGCAGCGATGTTCCTCGTCCTGATCCGTTACCTCACGGCGACCGGCGAGATCGAGCGGGCCCGCCCCGCGCACCGCGCCTTTCTCGACGAGCACTACCGGGCCGGCACATTGGTGTGCTCGGGACCCCGCACGGACGGCACGGGCGGGATCGTCCTTGCGCGCGGCACGGACCGCTCCAGGGTCGAAGAGCTGTTCCGCCGCGACCCCTACGCGATCCAGGGCCTGGCCGTGCACGACATCGTCGAGTTCGACGTCAAGAGCCACGCGCCGGCGTTCGCGCCCTTCCTCGAACCGCTCCGGCCGGAGGGCGGGGCGTGACCCGGGCGGAGGCCCCGGTGCGCCGACCGGGCGATCACACCGACGTCGCCGAGGCTGCCGCCGCTCCCTGTCGGCGCGCGAACTGAGCGGCCGCGGCCGACGCGTCCCGTCCCGACGCGAACGTGACGAGACCGGTGCCGAACCCCTTGAGCTTGTTGTGCCAGAGCACCTCGCCGGTGCCGGGGTCGAGGCGGAACACCTCCCCGCCGGTGGCGGCGACCAGCGCGCCGCCCTCGATCGAGACGGTCGTGAACGCGGTCGTGGCCTTCAGCCGGCGCGACCACAGCACCGTCCCGGTCGTCGCGTCGAGCGCCACCACCCAGCATCCGATGCCGACGAACACGACACCCTGATCGCCATCCATGTGCACGCTCCTCGTGTTCACCGCGTGTCGGGTGTGCGCCGCCTCCCGCCGCCGACCGCCGGAATCCGCGGCGAGACGGGGACTCTCCGTCCGGTCTCGGGCTCGCTCGGCGGCGACCCGTCGCGGCCAACGCGCGAGGCGCGACGCACACGTTTGACGATCCGGGGCAGGCCGAGTCGCAGTTCGGAGAATTTCTCCCTCTCGCGCCCCGCCTCGTCCCGCTGAAGCTGGATCAACGCGCCGAGCGTCACCAGCGTGTCGGCGTCCCCGCTGGCGCGCTCGGCATTCAGCACATCGCGCAGCACGGCTTCGGCGACAACCGCGTCCTGGTGACGACCGAGGCAGTCCTGGATCTCCACCAGGCGGCGGATCGATTCGCGCGCCTCGCCGTCGTGGAGATCGGCGAAGAACTCGCACGCGTAGCGCAGCCGCTTGAAGGCGATCCTGGCGGCGTGCAGCGCCTCCGCGGACGGCCGCTCTCCCCCCTCACGCAGCGTTCGCTCGACTCGCTTTCCGGCGGCCCTTGTCCGCACGGGGGCAAGCTCACGGGCCGGCGCCGCCCCCGCAACCCGGGCGTCGCCGCCCCGCCCGACGCCCACGCCAGAACGGAGCGCCTCGAGCAGCCGGCGGTACCTTCCGCCGCGCAACGCGCGTTCGAGCACGACCATCGCCGGGGCGCGACGGGCGGCGAGCACCTCCGCGATCCGACTCGCGACCGCGGCCGGCGCGGCCACCCGGAGGGCGTGGTCGCGCATTCTCCCGGCGAGCACGTCGAGATCCCGCACGGCGCCCAGCGCCGAGGCCAACCACGCCAGCTCCCTCCGGTACCACTCGGACCTGCGCTCTTCCACGACACCGCGGAAGACACGCAGCGCCGCGCGGGCCCTCCTGGTCGCCACCCTCAGGTCGTGGACGAACTCCGGGTCGAGGTCGCGCACGGCCCCCTCGGTGTTGGCGTCCATCTTGAACCACTGGCGGCCAAGGATCTTGCGCGCCGCGGTCGCGGCGTCGTCGTCCGGCCCGAGGTGGAACGCCGGCGGCACCGGAGCTCCGGGAAGCGGCAGCCCGAGCAGGTCGAGGCCCGGCCCGACAGGGCATGCCGGCCACGGCGCCAGACCTAGCCGGCGGAGCGCGGGCGCCGGATCCAGCGAGGCGCCGCCACGGTGCTCGATTCCGACCGCGGCGACGCGCGCTCTCGCTTCCCGCCCGGGGTGCCACGGCGCGGCGAAGGACACCTGTCCGACCTCGAGCCGGGCCACGATGTCCCCGCCGCCGCGGAGCGCAACCGCCTCGCCGGCGAAGTGCAGCCGCAGCACCGGCACCAGCGGCCGACCGGCGGTTGTCACTCCCAGCGCCCTTGCGACCGGGCCGTCCGGCGCGGGCGCGTCCGCCTCGCCTGACCCGCGCGCGACGCACCCACCGGAGTCGCTCAGCAGATGCCACGCCTCCCCGGGCTCCGAGCGCGCCAGGGAGAGCCCCGCTCGGTACAGGCGACCGTCCTGCGTGTCGTGGAACGTCTCCAGGCGCCGGACAGCGCGGCGCCTCCCAGGCCTGAATCCCAGCGACCGGAGCGCCGACAACAGCTGGCGCTCTCCAACCTCGGGAGGTATCGGGAAGACGGACAGCGGGAAGTCCATCAGGTCCGTCATGTGCCGACTGTCCGCACGCGATCGCCTCACGATTTCCGGCGCTCCCGACGACTCTACGCCGACTCCCCGGTGGTCTCCACGACCACCGCCAGTCCGTACACGCGACGGAAGAAGTCCGACTTTCGCTCGAGGGCCCACTTCTCGAGAAGGAGGTCACCGCGCCCGTCGATGTGCAGGACGAGTCTCTTGTTCTTCACCTGCGCGCGAACGCTGTCGACCTTGCGCGAGTGCTCCCGGTCGAGGGCGTCGGCCATGCGCAGCAGCGACGCCAGCCCCTCGACCCGCCGCTGGTCGCGGGGCTCGAGCGCCACGAACGCGTCGTGGTCGCTCGCCGGCTCGCTCTTGCGGTGGTAGCGAGCGATGTTGGCAACCAAGGTCATGTCCTTCGGCGTGAAACCGGGCAGTTCCGAGTTGGAGATCAGGTACAGCGAGTGTTTGTGATGACGCTTGTACGAGACGTAGCTGCCGATGTCGTGCAGGATCGCCGCCGCGAGGAGCAGGCGGCGATCCGCATCGCCGAGGCCGTGCAGCTTGCGGAGCTGGTCGAAGAGCGACAGTGCGAGGCGAGCGACGTGCTCGCCGTGTCCTTCGTCGAACATGTAGTGGCGGCCGAGCGCGACGGCGCCGGCGGTCACCTGCTGCAGCTGCCGGTCGCGGTACGAGCGGGCGGTACCGGCCTCGTCGGCGAGATCGAGCGCCACCCCCTCGCGCACGCCGACGCCGGGGGCGTGGATCTCCTCCACGCCGGCCAGGACGGCGAGCCTCTCGTAGACCAGCGCCGCCGGCACGATCACGTCGGCGCGGTCTTCGCGCAGTCCGAGCTCATCGACACGCTGGCGGAAGGAGAGCCCCGAGAGTCGGGCGATGGCCGCCCGCAGCCCCGCGAGCGGAATCGCCAGCGAACCTCCCGGGCCCTGACGAACGGCGGAGAGACGCGCGAGCGCGTCGATGTTCCCCCCTGTCGCGATCAGCCCTGCCGGGCGTCGGTACTCGGCCACCGAGGGGAGTCGAAGCGTCGAGACGTACTCTTCGAGCAGGCGGCGGAAACGCCCCGGCTCCTCGCCGACGTCGGCCAGTTCCTCGAGCAGCCGCACCGAACCCATGGTGTGGGACTCGCTCCACAGGATGGCATCGTGATCCGCGAGGGAGACCTCGACGCTGCCGCCGCCGAGGTCGACGAGCAGCCACTGCTTCTTGCCCATCGCGACGCGGTTGCGCACCGCCAGGTGCACGAGGCGAGCCTCCTCCGAGCCCGAGATCATCTCGATCTGGATTCCCGTCTCCTTCTTGACCCGCGCGAGGAACCGCTCGCCGTTGGTGGCCTCGCGCACGGCGCTGGTGGCCACGGCGCGGCTCTTCGTCACGCCCAGTCTCGCCATCCGCTCCTTGAACTCCGCGATCGTGCCGACCGCGGCGTCCATCGCCTCGCGGGTCAGCTTGCCGGTGAGGAAGACGCCGTGCCCGAGCCTGACCGAGGAGCGCTCCGCCTCGAGCACGGCGTGCGAATCGGGATCTGCGAACTCGGCCGCGAAGAATCGGATCGCGTTCGACCCGATGTCGATCGCCGCAACCCGCAGGGGAAAGGCCTCGGATTTCTCTCCCACCCGTCGCCCTCTCTCGTTCCCTTCGCCGGCTACCGTCCCGACCCTCCTGCGCCGGACCGTTCCGTCGCGAAGCCCGGGCCGGCGGGCCCGATCCCGACGTTGTCATTGTCGCTCCGCGCCCGCCACGACGCAAAACAGGTCACGATCATGCGCGTGCAGCGTGAAGCGTGAGTGAAGGAGGACCATCCTGCGCGGCGGGCGCGCTGGCTTGAGGGGGAACCATGCGCACCGGACAGCACCGCGGGGCCGGACGCCCGATTCTGTCCCTCATGCCGCGGCGGAACCTCGGTCAGGCGACCGACGAGGACCTCGGGGCCGTTTTCTCGTGCCTGGAGTCGGCGACAGAGATTCAACGCCGGATTCGCGAACCGCTGCCCCGGCGCCTGCCCGGCCGTGACGTCGACGCGGCGGCCGGGAGGCCGCATCGAGAGGCCGGCCGCGGCCGCCCCGCGGCAGGCGCTCATCGAAGGGCGCCGCCGACGTTCACTTGGCTGGCTTCTGGATCAGCTCCAGGTCGATCGCCACCTTCACCTCGTCACCGACCACGACGCCGCCGGCTTCCAGGGCCTTGTTCCAGGTCAGGCCGAAGTCCTTGCGGTTGATCGTGGTGGTCGCGTGCAGACCGGCGCGCATCCCGCCCCACGGGTCCTTGACTGTCGCGAGCGGGCCGTCCACCGCGAGCACGACCTCGCGCGTGACGCCGTGCATGGTCAGGTTGCCGGTGATCGCGAAACCGGCGCCCGCCTTCGCGACCTTCGTCGAGGTGAACGTCATGGTCGGGTACGTGGCCACGTTGAAGAAGTCGGCGCTGCGCAGGTGCTCGTCGCGCTTCGCCTCCCGGGTGTCGATCGAAGCCGGGTCGATCGTCACGGAGATCTCCGCGGTCGTCGGGTCATCGCCGTCGAGCGTCACCGTGCCGCCGAAGGTGTTGAAGTTGCCGCGGACGGTGGAGACCATGAGGTGCTTGATGCCGAACCCGACCGTCGAGTGTGCTGTGTCGATATCCCAGGTCGCGGGCGAGGCCAGCGCCGGGAGGGCAAGGACGAAGAGAGCGACTCCGAGAACGAAGCGACGGATCATGCGCGTGATCCTCCTTTTCAAGCAAGGAACAACGACCGCGCCGGCCGCGGCATTCCAGGTCGTGGGGGGGCGGGCGGGGGCGGGGGGGGGGGGCCGGCCGGCCGCGAAGGCAACCCC
>JBFMCD010000100.1:0-62265 GCA_040754885.1 Acidobacteriota bacterium | reverse complement strand
CCGACGCCGGCCGGCGTCGGATCCGTGTACCCTTCGGCCGTGAACGTCACGGCCGCCATCGCGATCGGCGTCTACGCGGGAGCCGTGGTCGTCCTGGCCTGGCTGAGCAGAAGAGACACGGCCATCGACTATCTCCTCGCCGGGCGCCGCCTGACCACCCCGGCGTTCGTCGCGACGCTCGTCGCGACGTGGTACGGGGGCGTTCTCGGCGTCGGCGAGTACTCGTACCGGTTCGGCATCTCGAACTGGCTGGTGTTCGGCGTCCCCTACTACCTGGCGGCGCTCGCATTCGCGTTCGTCCTCGCGGGCCGTGTGCGTGCCAGCGCGGTCCTGTCCATTCCCGAGCAACTCGCGGCGGCCTACGGCCGTCCCGCGGCTCGCCTCGGCGCCGCGCTGGTTCTGCTCATGTGCGTGCCCGCCGCCTACGTGCTCATGCTCGGCGACCTGGTGCGCATCTACCTCGGACTCGACCTCGTGCCCGCCGTCGTCGTGTCGACCGCGTTCACCGCCGGGTACGTCGCCGTCGGCGGCTTTCGTGGAGTCGTGCGCGCCAACGAACTGCAATTCGCTCTCATGTTCGCCGCCTTCCTCGTCGTCCTGCCCACCGCGCTGGCGCGCACGGGCGGTGTCGGCGGCCTCTGGTCGGCGCTGCCGCCGGCCAGCCGCAGCTGGGACGGCGGACTCGGGACCCAGGCGGTGCTGGTCTGGTACGTGATCGCGATGCAGACGCTGGTCGAACCGACGTTCTACCAGCGATGCTACGCCGCCCGCTCGCCGGCGATCGCGCGCCGCGGCGTGCTCGTCTCGATCGGCTTCTGGCTGGTCTTCGACTTCCTCACGACCTTCACCGGACTCGCCGCGCGCGTACTGCTCCCGGACCTCGACGACCCGGTCCTCGCCTACCCGCGGCTCGGCGCTCTGGTGCTGCCGCCGCTGGCCAACGCGCTGTTCGCCGTCGGCCTGTTCGCCACCGTGATGTCCACCTCCCACTCCTACCTGTTTCTTGCCGCCGCCACCGTCGGACACGACATCCTGCCCGTGTCGGCCGGCAGCGAGCGGCGCCGGACGGCCGTGGGACTGGCCGTCGCGGCGCTGGCCGCGGTCGCCCTGGCGCTCACCCTGCGCTCGGTGGTGGCGATCTGGCACGACGTCGGCAGCGTGGTCACCGCCTCCCTGCTCCTGCCGCTCTCGCTCTCCCACTTCGGCCGGCGAGCGGCGTTCCGGCCGGGCTCGGCGATGGTGGCGATCGCGTCGTCGGCGGCGGTCGCCCTCGCCTGGATCGCGTCCCGGGAGGTTTCCGGCAGCTATCCTCTCGGTGTCGAACCGGTCTTCCCGGCGCTGGGCGTGTCCGCGGCGTGCTGGCTCGCCGGCCGCGCGGGCAAAGGCGGCGAGGGCCGCGGCGTTGCGCGACAGAGGAGGTCGTCATGAACGTGCAAACCCCGGAGGAGCGGATTCTCGGCACGGCGCGCACCGCGTCCGGCCCCTCCCTCGACGAGCTGTCGCATCGGTCGCCGCTCCTCCTCGTCTTCCTCCGCCACTTCGGCTGAACCTTCTGTCGCGAGGCGCTGGCGGGACTGGCGCGAGACAGGGCGGTGCTGGAATCGGGCGGAACGAAGCTGGCCTTCGTCCACATGGGCACGGCGGAGCAGGGCGAGCGCTTCCTCTCGTCCTTCGGCCTCGGCGGCGTGCCTCACGTCCCCGACCCGGAACGGGAGGTGTACCGGGCGTTCGGTCTGGGCACGGCAGGCGCAGGCGCCGTCTTCGCTCCTTCCGTGTTCGTGCGCGCCGCGTCGGCCCTGATCGCCGGACACGGCGCCGGCGTACCCGTCGGCGACGTGCGCCAGATGCCTGGAGCGTTCGTCCTCGCCCGCGGCCGCGTCGTGTCCGCGTTCCGCCATCAGACGGTCGCCGACCGGCCGGACTACGCGGAGATGGCGGCGTGCGGCGACGAGTCCTGCTCGCTCACGACGCCTGGGGAGTGAACTGGACCACGAGAAGAGTCACGTCGTCGTCCGCCTCCCGACCTTCCCTGTGGCGCGCGGCCGCATCGAGGAGCCCATCGCCGATCTCCTCGGGAGACTTCCCGGCCAACCGCCCAAGCGTCGCCGCCACCCGGTCGGTGCCGAATTCCTCGTCGTTCGGAGCGAACGACTCGGTGATGCCGTCGCTGTACATGACGACCGCGTCGCCCGCCTCGAGAAGCTCGTCGCGGGCCGCCCATCGCGCGTCGGGGACGATGCCGAGGATCGGACCGTCGGGCGGGTGCAGCACGACACGGCCGTCGCGTCGGACCACGGCGCAGGGGCAGTGGCCGCCGTTCGAAAGCCGAAGTCGGCCGTCCGGGTAGAGAAGCCCTGTCGCGAGCGTGAGGAAGCGGTTGCCCGGGTTGAAGCGGGCCAGTCCGCGGTCTAGGACGGCCATCAGTTCGGGACTCTCCTCGCCGAGTTCGTGGAGGAGCCCGAGCTGACCCTGGACCATGGCCATGATCAGCGCGGCGGCGACACCCTTGCCGGACACGTCACCGACGGCGAACGCCACCGCGCCGTCGCTCCTTTCGGCCGTGAAGTAGAGGTCGCCGCCGACCGCGCGTGCCGGCTGCGAGTAGGCGAACAGCCGGGCGAACCTCGACGGTTGCGGCGGTCTGAGGAGAGCGGCCTGGATCGTGCGCGCCAGCGCCATCTCGTGCTCGATCTTCGCCTTCGCGCGCATCTCCCGGTACAGTCTCGCGGAGTCTATCGCCAGCGCCGCGTCCGAGGCGAGCGACTCGAACACGGCCAGTTCCTCCGCCGAGAACGCGCCGCCGGTCGCCTCGCGCTCGACCAGGATGCCGCCGATGATCTCCGTGGAAGCGATGAACGAGGTTTCGCGAGGCGAGCCGATCGGGTGCCGGGTCACGACCAGCGGCGTCGCCACCGCCGAGTCGACGCCACGCGCGATCATCGACTGCGTACGTTCTTCCGGCGTCAACCCGGCACACAACGTCTGGCGCTCGTCGATCGCGCGGTCGAGCAGCGAACTGCGTCCCTCCCACGAGGAGTCCGCGATGCCCCGCGGGTGGCAGACTACCGTCGGAGCCGCGTTCTCCTTGCCGCTCAGGACCAGGAAGCCCCGGTCGGCGCCGACCAGGCGGACGGCCGCCTGCAGGACGATGTCGAGGACCTCGTCGAGCACCGTCGCCGCGTTGATGGCGCGCGCCACTTCCAGCATCACCTGCAGGTGGCGCACCCCTTCCTCGCCGCCACGGCGCCGCGTCTCCAGTTCGAGGGTTGTCGTTCTCTCCTCCGACTCCAGCCGATACTCGACCCTCGGCCCGAAGCGGATCACGTCCCCCGCCCTGACGACGGCCCGCTCGACCCGGGCGCCGTTGAGGAAGGTACCGCCGGAGGAGCCGAGGTCCTCGAGGATCGTCGCTGAGCCGTCCCAGGTGAGACGGGCGTGTCGTCGCGACACCGTGAGGTCGGCGATGACGACATCGCAACTCGCGTCGCGGCCCAGGCGTACCGTCTCCGATGAAAGGGGCACGCGCGGGCCGGGGTGGTCAACCGGCAACAGGACCTGTCTGGACCCGCGTTCGCCGGGGAATTGGCTTTTCACATCAGTAGTTTAGCAAAACATGATAGAGTGCGGGTTTGCGCCGGGCGGCGCGAACCGATGAGAACCGTGACCTACCTGACACGTCGCAGCGCCCTGCGCAGGGGCGCGCTCGGGGCCGTGGGCGGCCTGCTCCTCGCCCGCTCCCAGTGGGCAGGCGAGGTGAATCTGCCGCTCGTGCGCTGGGTGCTCCTGCAGCACCCCGACGTGCCGCCGTCCTTCGACGGCCTGAGGATCGTCCAGGTCTCCGACGTCCACGCGGGTGCGTTCATGCCGCCGGAGCGCCTCGAGCGCGTGCGCGCTCTCGTCGAGGCGCTCGAGCCCGACCTGATCGCGTTCACCGGCGACCAGCTCGACCGCCGCGAAGTGGACGCCGAGCTGTTCGTCCACGGTTTCGCCGGCCTCTCGGCTCCGCTCGGGATCTTCGGCGTGCTCGGAAACCACGATCACCTCGCTGGAAGGGACCTCGCGGTCGCGGCGCTGGAGGCTGTCGGCGCGACGCCGTTGGTCAACGCCGGGGCGGTGGTGCGCCGCCTGGACGCCACGCTGCTCGTGGCCGGCGTCGACGACCTCGACGTCGAGCGGCCGGGCGGACCCGACTTCTCGGCCGTGACCGGTCGCGCCGCCGACTTCCGGGTACTCCTCTGTCACCAGCCGCGCGGGTGGAGGCAGGGTCGCGCCGCGGGCGCCGAGGTCACGCTTGCCGGTCACACGCACGGGGGACAGATCACGCTCCCGACCCGCGGCGTCAATCTCGCTCGCCTGCAGACCCCCTATGTGGCCGGCCCGTATCGCCGCGGCGGCCACCTTCTGTACGTCTCACGCGGTGTCGGAGTCGGAGCCGTTCCGGTCCGCTTCGGCGCGCCGCCCGAGATCGACGTCGTCACGCTGGCGCGCGGACCGATCAGCGCGACGGCCGCCTAGGCGCCGGCCGTTCCCGCAGCCAGCACCTCCCACTCAACGGACCTGAATCGGCGGTAACCACACCGGACCGGTCAGGAACGGATCCGGATCGAGCGCGAGCCGCGCGGCGTCGGCCGCGGTCAGGTCGGCGCGCGCGCCCCGGTCCATGAGCTGACGCCAGAACGGACGCGGGCGCGGGTAGAAGAGCAGCTCCACGGGCGCATCCGCATCGAGGCCGGCCAGCTCGCGCGCGGCGACCAGCGCCTCGTCGAAGCCGCCGACTCCGTCGACCAGCCTCTTCTCGACCGCCTGCGCCCCGGTGAAGACGCGCCCTCGTCCGACGGCGTCCACCTCCGGGGCAGACATCTTCCGGGAGTCCGAGACGCGTTCGACGAACGCCGCGTAGATGCGGTCGAGGAACTTCTGCGCCGACTGGCGCTGCTCCGGCGTCCAGGGGTCCAGGGATCCGAACGTGTCGGCGTTGGGCGCCGTTTCCAGCCGACCCCACGTCACTCCCACCTTCTCCTCCCAGAACCGGTTCATCGCCAGGTGCCCGCCGAACACGCCGATCGAGGCGGTCAGCGTCCCCGGATCGGCCAGGATCCTCTGCGCTCCGCATGTGATCCAGTAGCCGCCCGAGGCAGCCACCTCGCCCATCGAAACGACGACTGGGATGCGCTCCGCGGTTCGCGCCATCTCCGCCCTGATCACTTCCGACGCGACCGCGCTCCCGCCGGGCGAGTTGATCCGGAACACCACGGCCTTCGCGTCCGACCGGCGAATGTCCCGCCACGCCCTGGCGATCGTGTCGGAACCCATGACGCCGCCACCGAACAAAGGGACTGGCGAGTACCCGCTCTCGCCGCGCTGGATACCCCCCTCCGCGACGAGCACCGCGATCGGCGCGCCCGAGCGGTCGGGGCGACCGGAGTTGAGATAGTGGCGCAGCGACACCTCGGAACGCGAGCCGCCGTCCGCCTTGACCTCGTCGACGAACGCCTGCCAGTCCATCAGTTCGTCGACCAGGCCGTTGGCCTTCGCCTCGGAGCCGAGGAACGGCCCGGAAGCGACCAGCTCCCTGACGCGCTCGGGCGCGATCCCCCTGGACGTGGCGATCCCCTCGACAACCTGGTCCGAGAGAGAGGCGGCGAGCCACGCCATCATATCCCGGTGCGCCGGTGTGAACTGCTTCTCCGTGTAGAAGAAGCGGGCCGTCTTGTAGTCCCCGATTCCGGGAAACTCGGGTTCGATGCCCAACTTGTCGAGCGTGCCCCTGACGAACGGCGTGCGAATCGCCAGGCCGGTCAGGTTCACGTCGCCGAGCGGGTTGAGGACCACGCGCCGGCATCCCGCCGCGAGCAGGTACTGCAGGTTGCCGGGGGCGAACTCCCCCGCCGTCTCCAGGTAGGCGGCCGTGTCCTTGCCCGCCTCGGCGACGCGCTCGAGAAGTCGCCTGATCTCCTGTACGGTTGCGAGACCCGCGTCGAACTCCGAGACCCGCAGGCGGACCGCCTCGATGCGACGATCCGAGGCTGCGCGCACGAGCCCGTCGCGCACGTCGACGAGCGACACGACCCTGCCGCCGAGCACCTCCGCAAACGGTCCCTCCGGGGCCCGCTCGACGATTGGTCCGGCGATCTCGATGGTGAGGATTCCCTTGCCCGGCACGTGCCCGAGAAAGGAACGGACGACCAGAACCGTCCCGGCCAGCCCGACCGCGAGCGCCGCGAACAACCCGAGAACAACCAGCAAACCCTTCGAACGTCCGGCCATGGGACCTCCCCGAAAACCCCTGACGTCATGATACTTCAGCAGCTGATCGCCGCCGCCGGATGTGACATCCGAGACACGCCGTAACCAATGGGTAACCAGCAACCTAAACCACTTTGAAGAAAGGAATAAGTTACTGGATACGAACACCGGGCCCACGCGGCATTGCCGCATCCGTTTCTTCCGAGTAACAACGATCCTGCGACTGCTTCCTGGGCGGAATTCCCATCCGTCTCATTTTCAACAAGCTCCGGGATCTTGTGAAGGACGGCACAAGAATTGCTTCCAATAGATCCTGTGCTACAGGCCGATTCTGGCTCGAAAAACCAGCGAGGAGGTGATGAGATCGGGGAGCCCCCCACGTGTCCGATGTCCCATCTCAATCCCGTCGTGACGGCAACCGAGTATTCCGTCGGCGGGGGACCGAACCAGGAGGCGGCCTTGATGGGCCGCACCGCACGCAGGAGGTGATTGCATGCCGAGTTTTGTGAACCCGGACAAGTGCGACGGGTGCAAGGCTCTTGACAAGACCGCCTGCCAGTACATCTGCCCGAATGACCTCATGGTCCTCAACAAGGACACCATGAAGGCCTACAACCAGGAGCCGGAGATGTGCTGGGAGTGCTACAACTGCGTCAAGATCTGCCCCACCCAGGCGGTCGACGTACGCGGCTACGCGGACTTCGTGCCGATGGGCGCGTCGGTAGTACCGATGCGATCGACCGACAGCATCATGTGGACCGTCAAGTTCCGCAACGGCATGGTCAAGCGGTTCAAGTTCCCGATCCGCACCACGCCCGAGGGCCAGGCGGTCCCGGACGGCGGTTGGAAGACCGAGGCGACGCTCGACGACTACGTGCTCCACTCCGAGCCGGCGTCGTGCGGCATGGCCGCTGTGTGGACCAAGGGTTAGAGGGAGGAGACGGCGATGGTCGACTTCGCAACAAAGGAAGTGGAAACCGATCTCCTCATTCTGGGCGGCGGGATGGCGGCGTGCGGCGCCGCCGTCGAGGCTGCCTACTGGGCCAAGCAGCAGGGACTCAAGGTCACCCTGGTCGACAAGGCCGCCGTGGATCGTTCCGGCGCGGTGGCGATGGGCCTGTCGGCGATCAACCAGTACGTCGGCCTCAAGGACGGGCAGAACACCGTCAAGGACTACGTGGACTACGTCCGCAACGACCTGATGGGCGTGACCCGCGAGGACCTCGTCGCCAACATCGCCCGCCACGTCGACTCGACCGTGCACCTGTTCGAGAAGTGGGGCCTGCCGATCTGGAAGGATGAGAACGGCGGGTACGTGCACGAGGGCCGCTGGCAGCTCATGATCAACGGCGAGTCGTACAAGGTCGTGGTCGCCGAAGCGGCAAAGAACGCCCTGGGCAAGGAGAACATCTACGAGCGCGTGTTCATCGTCGCCCCGATCATGGACGGCGAGCGCTGCGTCGGCGCCTACGGTTTCTCGGTCCGCGACAACACCTTCTACGTGTTCAAGGCGAAGGCCGTGCTCGCGGCGATGGGCGGCGCGGTGCACGTGTTCAAGCCGCGGTCCTCGGGCGAAGGCCAGGGCCGCGCCTGGTATCCGCCGTGGAACGCCGGAGCCTCCGCGTACTTCACGCTCAAGGCCGGCGCCGAGATGACCTGCCAGGAAGTCCGCTTCATCCCGGTCCGCTTCAAGGACGCCTACGGCCCGGTCGGAGCCTGGTTCCTGCTCTTCAAGTCCCGCGCGACCAACGCCTTCGGCGAGGAGTACATGGTCACGCGCAAGCCCGAACTGGACAACTGGGGCGCCTACGGCAAGGTCAAGCCGATCCCGGCCAACCTGCGCAACTACCTGGGCATGCTCGACGTGATGGAAGGCAAGGGCCCGATCTACATGCGCACCGAGGAAGCGATCCAGAAGATCGCCGCCTCCTCGGGCGACGAGAAGGCCGCGAAGAAGAAGCTGAAGGAACTCGAGTCCGAGGCGTGGGAGGACTTCCTCGACATGACGATCTCGCAGGCGATCCTGTGGGCCGCGACGAACGTCGAGCCCGAGGTCAAGTCCTCCGAGATCGCCGCCGCCGAGCCGTACTTCATCGGCTCGCACTCCGGCGCGTCCGGCGCCTGGGTCTCGGGTCCCGAGGATCTCGCGCCCAAGGAGTACTTCTGGGGCTACGAGAACATGTCGACGGTGCGCGGCCTGTTCTGCGCCGGCGACGCCTCCGGCGCCTCGTCGCACAAGTTCTCCTCGGGCTCCCACGCCGAGGGTCGGATTGCCGCCAAGGCCGCGATCCGCTACATCGTCAAGGAGAAGCCGGCCCTGCCGAAGCTCGACGGCGCGCAGATCGAGGCCTGGAAGGCCGAGGTCTACAAGCCGGTGAAGACCTTCGAGGAGTTCAAGGGCGCCACCACGCAGGCCGACGTCAACCCCAACTACATCCGGCCGAAGATGTTCCAGATGCGGCTGCAGAAGATGATGGACGAGTACGCCGGCGGTGTGACCGCCAGCTTCACGACCTCCGAGGCGCTGCTCAAGAGGGGCCTCGAACTGCTCGCCTTCCTCAAGGAAGACGCGGCCAAGCTCGGCGCCGCCGACCTTCACGAGCTGATGCGCTGCTGGGAGAACGTCCACCGGATGTACCAGGCCGAGGCGCATGTCCGGACCATCCTGTTCCGCGAGGAGACTCGCTGGCCGGGCTACTACTTCCGCGCCGACAAGCCGAAGCTCGATGAGCAGAACTGGCACTGCTTCGTCAACTGCCGCCTGAACCCCACCACCAACGAGTGGGAGTTGTTCAAGCGGCCGATCCTGCACATGTTCAAGCAGCCCGGCGAGCACGAACTGCTCGGCGGCTGACGATCCGCTCGCCCCGGGGCGCCTCGACGAGGCGCCCCGGGGCACTCTCAGCCTGGAGCGCCACCGTGGCCGACGTCCTCCTGCCTCCCTGTCCGCATTGCGGTTCGCCGCTCAAGCCGTTCGAGCTGCCCAGCGAAGGCGGCTGGGACGAGACGTTCCACCTCGCCTGCTTCAACGACGAGTGCCCGTACTACACGCGCGGTTGGGACTGGATGGAGCAGCGGTACGGCGTGCGCGCCTCGTACCGCTTTCGTGTCGACCCGAACACCGGCACCGCATCCCCAATCGCCGTCTGGTCCCCCACCGCTCTCCGCGACCGGATCATCGAGGACGACGTGGTTGCCGCAGCTCCCGGCGACGACGTGGCTCCCGATGACACGTCGGGGGCGGGGGGGAAGGAATGAACGCGACCACCGGCCTGCCAGAGGCTCTTCAAGGCAAGCGGCGACTCGGACCGGGTGAGGCCTTCTGCTTCGGATGTCACCCAGGAGTCCCCTGTTTCAACCGCTGCTGCGCCGACGTGAACATCCTGCTCACGCCGCTCGATGTTCTGAGGCTTGCGCGCCGACTGAGCCTGTCGACCGGGGACTTCCTCGGTCGTCACACGCTGACGCCGATCACCAAGGACCTGCACCTGCCCGTCGTGATGCTGCGCATGACCGACGCCGAGGGCAAGCCCTGCCCGTTCGTCGGCGCAAACGGCTGCACCGTGTACCAGGACCGGCCGTGGGCGTGCCGGATGTACCCGGTCGGCATGGCGCTCACGCCGGCACGCGCCGGGCAGGATCCCGAACCCGTCTACTTCCTGTTCGAGGACGACTTCTGCCGCGGGCGCGAGGCGGGGCGGGAGTGGACGCTGGAGAGCTGGCGGAACGACCAGGGCATCCCCGAGCGCGAGGCCCTCGAAGCGGGCTTCCGTGACGTCGTCGGTCACCCGTGGTTCATCGGCGGTCGCCAGCTCGACCCCAAGCGCATGGAGATGTTCCATCAGGCCAGCTACGACCTGGATGCCTTCAAGGCGTTCGTCTTCGAGTCCACCTTTCTGTCCCGCTTCGAGGTGACCGAGGACGAGATCGAAGCGATCCGCAAGGACGATCTTGCCCTGCTGGCGTTCGCCTTCCGCTGGCTCCGCTTCGCACTCTTCGCCGAGCCCACCATGAAAGTCCGGGCCGAGGCCGTAACGATCGGGAGGAAGCCATGACGACAACCACGCCGCGACCACTGCTGGTCGTGGGGGCGGGCATCGCCGGCGTCACCGCCGCGCTCGAGGCGGCCGAGGCCGGACGCGAGGTCGTGCTCGTCGAAAAGGAAGCGTTCGTCGGCGGTCGCGTCCTGCGCTCGCACCACTATTTCCCGAAGCTCTGCCCGCCGTCGTGCGGCATGGAGATCAACACGCGCCGCCTGGACCGCAACCCGCGCGTCCGCGTCCTGACCGGCGCCACCGTCTCCGCCGCGGCCGAGATCCCCGGCGGCTGGCGGGTGACGATCGCCCACGCGCCGAAGTACGTCAACGCGCGCTGCACCGCGTGCGGCGCGTGCAGCGAGGCGTGCCCCGCCCAGGTGCCGGACCCGTTCAACCTGGGCATGGCGCGGGTGCCGGCGATCAGACTGCCGCACGTCAACGCCTGGCCCAAGCGCTTCACGCTCGACCGCAGCGCGTGCCCGACCGGGTGCCGGGCGTGCGTCGAGGCGTGCGCCTACGACGCCATCGACCTCGACGCCGCCGCGAGCACGGAGACGATCGAGGTCGGCGCCGTCGTGGTCGCGACCGGCTGGAAGCCGTACCCCCTCGAGAAGCTGGCGGAACTCGGAGGCGGGGTGTTCCCGGACGTCATCGCCAACGTGCAGATGGAGCGGCTGGCCGCGCCGGCGGGCCCCACGGGGGGCAAGATCCTGCGCCCGTCCGACGGGCAGGCGCCGAAGCGCGTCGCATTCGTTCAGTGCGCCGGCTCGCGGGACGTCAATCACCTCCCCTACTGCTCGGCGGTGTGCTGTCTGGCCTCGCTCAAGCAGGCGATCTACGTCCACGAGCAGCTCCCCGACGCCGAGGTGACGATCTACTACATCGACCGGCGGACGCCGGGCCGGAACGAGGACATGCTCACACGCGTCGCCGCGATCGAGGGTGTGCGTCTGGTCAAGGGCAAGGTCGGCAAGATCGAGAAGGCGGCGAGCGGTTCCCTCGCACTGCGCGTCGAAGAAGTCGAGTCCGGCAGGCTGGTCAGCGCCGAGGCCGATCTCGTCGTGCTCGCCACCGGGATGGTCCCCTGCCTGCGCGAGGAGGCCGTTCCGGGAGCCGCGCTCGATGCCGACGGCTTCGGCCTCGACTCGGCGCCCTCCCGGATGATCGTCGCCGGCGTCGCGAGACGTCCCGAGGACGTCGCCGCGTCGGTACGCGACGCGACCGGAGCCGCGGCGCGCGCATGCGTCGCGGCGGGGAGGGCGTGATGGACAATCTCGCGGTCTTCATCTGCACCGGCTGCGGCATCGCGGACGCGCTCAAGGTCGACGCTCTTGAGGGCACGGCCAAGGAACTCGGGGCCGCCTGCTGCGTCACCCACGCCTGTCTGTGCGGCACGGAGGGACTCGCCGCGCTCCACGGCACGCTCGCCGAGACGGGGGCCGACGCGGCGCTCCTCGTCGCGTGTTCGCCGCGCGCCAAAGTCGAGGAGTTCCGCCTCGACCCGGAGAAGTTCGCCGTCGAACGGGTGTCGTTGCGTGAAATGGCGGTGTGGTCCCACGAGCCCGGCCACGAGGACACGCAGATGCTGGCCGAGGACCTCTTGCGCATGGGCTACGCCCGGCTCGCCAAGGAGAGCCTGCCGAAGCGCCTCGCCGAACCGATCGAGCGCACGGTGCTCGTGGTCGGGGGCGGCATCGCCGGACTGCACGCGGCGCGCACCGCGGCCGATCTCGGCCACCCGGTGGTCGTCGTCGAGAAGTCCGAGCGCCTCGGCGGCTGGCTCGCGGATGTCAAGGGACTTGTCCCGGAGGCGCCACCCTACGACCGACTGCACGCCAACCCGCTGGCGGAACTGGTCGCGAGCCTGCGCTCGTACCCCGAGGTGCGGATCCACACCGGTGCGTCGATCGCGCGCATCGGCGGGCAGCCGGGGCAGTTCAAGGTCGCGGTGACGACCGCCGGCGGCGAACTCGAGTTCACCGCGGGGGCGATCGTCCAGGCCACCGGTTCCCGTCCCTACGACGCGTCGAGACTCGCCCACCTCGGTTTCGGCGCCTCACCCGACGTCATCACGTCCCGCCAGCTCGACGAGATGCTCTCGCGCGGCGGTCTGCTCCGGCCGTCCGACGGCACGACGCCGGCGCGCGTCGCCTTCGTCCAGTGCGCGGGTTCGCGCGACGCGGAACACCTTCCCTACTGCTCGGCGGACTGCTGCGCCACCACGCTGCGCCAGGTGGCGGCGATCCACGCCGCTCACCCCGGCCTCGAAACCGCGGTGATCTACCGCGACCTGCGCGCCCCCGGCCAGATCGAGCGCTTCTACCAGGCCGTTCAGGAGCAGGCCGGGAGCATGTTCACCCGCGGCGAGGTCGCGGCGGTGCGCGCCAACGGCACGCTCGAGCTGAGGTTGAAGGACAGCCTGCTCGGCGACGACGTCACCCTGCAGGCGGACCTCGTCGTACTCGCCACCGGCATGGTGCCCAACTCCGCGGACGGCGAGGCGATCCGCACACATCGCGACGCGGTGCGCAGGTCGGAGACCGCAGAGTCCGAGGTGCAGCGAGAAGAGGCGCGCAAGGTCGCCGAGCAGTTCGCCGCCCACCAGGGGACCGAGATCCTCAACCTCGCCTACCGCCAGGGACCGGACCTTCCGGTGCTGCGCTACGCCTTCCCCGACTCGCACTTCATCTGCTTCCCCTACGAGACGCGCCGCACCGGGATCTACGCCGCCGGGACGCTCCGCGCCCCGATGGACGCCGCGCAGGCGGCCGAGGACGGAGCGGGAGCGGCGATGAAGGCGGTGCAGTGCATCGCCATGGCAGAGCGCGGCGAGACGGTCCACCCCCGCGCCGGCGACATCGGAGCGCCGAGCTTCTTCCTCCAGCGCTGCACCCAGTGCAAGCGGTGCACCGAAGAGTGCCCGTTCGGCACGCTCAACGAGGACGAGAAAGGAACGCCGGAGCTCAACGTCCTGCGCTGCCGGCGCTGCGGCATCTGCATGGGCGCGTGCCCCGAACGGATCATCTCGTTCCCCGACTACTCGGTCGACGCCGTGGCCGGCATGATCAAGGCGATGAGCGTTCCGGAGGAGTTCGAGGAGAAACCGCGCATCGTCGCGTTGCTGTGCGAGAACGATGCGCTGCCGGCGCTCGACGCCGCCGCCTCGCGTCGGATCCGCTGGAACCCCTGGGTACGGGTGATTCCGATCCGCTGCCTCGGCTCGACGAACATCGTGTGGATCGCCGACTCGCTGTCGCGCGGCATCGACGGCGTGATCCTCATCGGCTGCAAGTACGGCGACGACTACCAGTGCCACTACGTGCGCGGCTCCCAGCTCGCCAACACGCGACTGGGCAACGTCCAGGAGACGCTGCAGCGGCTGGCGCTCGAGAAGGAACGCATCCGCGTCGTCGAACTGGCGCACGACGAGTTCGAGCGCATTCCCGCCATCCTCGACGAGTTCGCCTCCACCATCGAGGACCTCGGCGCCAACCCGCTCAAGGGTTTCTGAGGGAGGATCGCGATGGCCTCCACTTCCACCCTGCTGCCTTCGCCCGCCTTCAAGGACGAGTTGCGCCAGCGCGGCGCCGAAGCCGCCGGCCGCTGCTACCAGTGCGCCACTTGCTCCGCGGTGTGCGAACTGGCTCCCGCCGAGGCGCCGTTTCCGCGCCGCCTGATGCTGTCGGCGCAATGGGGACTCGCCGACCGCGTCGCCGCGGACCCGGCAACCTGGCTGTGCCACCAGTGCAACGACTGCACCGTCCGCTGCCCGCGCGACGCACGCCCGGGCGACGCCGTGCAGGCGATGCGCTCGCTGGCGATCGAACGCCTGGCGTTTCCCGCCTTCGCCGGCCGCCTGGTCGGCCGGGCGCGTGTCACATGGCCGCTGCTCTTCCTCGCTCCCGTGCTGTTCTGGGTCGCCCTGCTCGGCGCCACCGGCCACCTGCAGGTGCCGGCGGACCTGGCCGAGACCTGGGCATACGACCGCCTGGTGCCGCACGTCTTCATCTACTCGGTGTTCTTCACGGTCGCAGCGTGGGTGATGCTCGCCGCCTGGGTGTCCGCGCGCCGGCTGTGGACCTCGTTCCACGGCGCCGGGGACCGCAAGGGATCGTTCCTCGCCAACCTATGGCCGGCGCTGGTGGAGATCGCCACTCACAAGCGCTTCGGAACGTGCCAGGCCGCGCACTCGCGCAAGCTCGGGCACCTGGCGCTGCTCTGGGGCTTCGTGGGCGCCGCGGTCACCTCGGGGCTGCTCATCGTCGCGATGTACATCCAGCACCTGGAGATGCCACTCGCACTTTCCCACCCGTACAAGATCCTCGGCAACGTCTCGGCGGCGGCGCTGATCGTCGGCGGCGCGATGCTGATCGGTTTCAGGCTCGGCGACGACTCGACCAGCGGGCGGTCGACCGCTTTCGACACCTTCTTCCTCACCCTGGTCGCGGCCGTCATCGCCACCGGAATGGCGGTCGAACTGGCCCGTCTGGCGAACTCCCCCGCGCTCGCGCTGTGGGTCTACATCGTCCATCTCGGCACCGTGATGGCGCTGTTCCTGACCTTCCCCTACTCGAAGTTCGCGCACATGCTGTACCGGACCCTGGCGATGGTCCACGCCCGCATGACGGGACTCGACGTCACGCGCTGACGATCGTAAGTCGGAAGACGCCGGCCCCCACGCGCCCGATTCGGGCGGTGGGGGCCGATGAGTCTCGCGACCAACCTGCGCTGCGGGAGCGCGCCTCCGGCTACTTCCTCCTCGCCACGATCTTCTCGATCTCGTCCATGGCCCAGATCATCTGCGTCTCGAGGGCGCGGTAGGGCGCCGGCGCGGCGAGGTCCACTCCGGCCTCCTTGAGCAGGTCGTACGGGTACCGCGACCCGCCGGCCTTGAGCAGGGAGAGGTAGCGCTCGCGGGCGCCGGTCTTCCCTTCCATCACCTCGCGCGCCAGTTGCGTCGAAGCGGCCAGCGAGGTGGCGTACTGATAGACGTAGAAGTTGTAGTAGAAGTGAGGGATGTACGCCCACTCGACGGCGTACGCGTCGTCGATGCGCACCACGCCCGCGTCGTGTCCGTGGTAACGACGGAGCAGTTCGCCGTAGATCCCGGACAGCTTCTCGCCGGTCAGCGCTTCGCCGCGCTCGGCCGCCGCGTGGATCGTCAGCTCGAACTCGGCGAACATCGTCTGGCGGAAGAACGTCCCGCGCAGGCCCTCGAGGTACGAGCCGAGCAGGAACAACCGCTCGTCGTCGCTCTTCGCCTCCTTGAGCATGCGGTCGAGGAGCAGGGCCTCGTTGAACGTCGACGCGACCTCGGCGATGAAGATCGAGTAGTCGGCGGTCGGGTACGGCTGCGCGGCGTTGGCCAGGTACGAGTGCATGGCGTGGCCCCACTCGTGGGCCAGCGTCGAGACGCTCTCGTAGTCGTCGTTGTAGTTCATCAGCACGTACGGATGAACGTCGTACGCCGAACCGTTGGAGTAGGCGCCGGAGCGCTTGCCCGGCCGCGGGTAGACGTCCATCCAGCGGGAGTCGAAACCCTTGCGGACCGTCGCCGCGTACTCGCTGCCGAGCGGCGCCAGCGCCTCGGCGACCAGCGCCTTGCCCTTGGCGATCGGGAAGTCCAGATCCGACGTCGGAACCAGAGGCGGGTAGATGTCGTGGTAGGCCAGGTCCTTGATGCCGAGAAGCGTCGCCCGGATCTTGAAGGCGCGGTGCAGCGTCGGCAGGGCGCGGTTCGCCTCGGCGATCAGCGTGTGGTAGACCGCGGTCGGGACATTGCTGCCGTCGAGCGCCGCGCTCAGACAGTCGGGGTACTTGCGCGCCCTGGCGTAGAAGAGATCGCGCTTGACCTGTGCGTCGAGCGACACCCCGAAGGTCCTCTCGAATTGGCCGTAGGCCTTCCAGAACTCGCGAAAGACCGTGATCCGGTCCTCTCGATCGGCGACGGCGCGGTACTTCGTGTAGGCGGTGTTGTCGAGGCGCACCACCTTGCCGTCGTTCAGCTTCACTTCCGGGAACGGCAGGTCGGCGTTGGCCAGGATGCCGTACAGCGAGGACGCCGCCGGTGTCACCAGCCCGGCCTGGGCGAGCAGGTTCTCCTCGGCCGGAGACAGCGTGTGCGCCCGCCGCCGCTCGAGATCCTCGAGGTAGAAGCGATACGGAGAGAGCCCCGGCTCGGCGGAGAGGAACCTCGCCACCGTGCCCTCGGGGAAGGAGAGGATCTCCGGGTCGACCCACGACGTCCTGGTCGAGAACTCCGTGGCCAACTGCTGAATCTCCTGCCGGGCGGCGAGCGCCTCCGCGACGCGCGTGTCCTCGTCCGAGCGCATCGAAGCGTAGGAGCCGAGCCGCGACATCTCCCTGGCCGCGGCGAAGACGGCGTCGAGCGTCGCCTTCAGCGTGGCCGGCGCCGCGCCAAGCGTGCCCCGATTCGCCTCGAGCGCGGGCAGGCGGTCCGCGAACGCCTTTCGCGCCGCGTCGAACGCATCCCGGGAAGGATACAGGTCGGCCAGCTTCCAGCGGTCCCCGTCCGCCGCCTGTGGGGTCTCGGTCGCTTCAGCGGTTCCAGTCACGACACTCGCCAACATCAGTCCGAACGCCAGCATTCTCCTCACCTCAGTCCCTCCCGCGCGACCACGCGGCGGGCAGTGTAACGCCTCCAACGCGCGGGAGCTTCCTCGCTCGGGTCAGGCGCGGTCCGGTCGCCGACGCGCTTGCACGCCGAGATGGCGGCGGCTACCTTTGCTCCGCGTCCCGGGCGCGTCACGAATTTGCGCGGGACATGGAGGTCGCAAATGCACCTCAAGGGACAGGTCGCGCTCGTCACCGGAGCCAGCCGCGGGATCGGCGCCGCAACCGCCCGTCTTCTCGCCGCACACGGAGCCGCGGTCGGGGTCAACTACTTCCGCTCCGAAGACGCCGCCCGGGATCTCGTCGCGGCGATCGAGGCGTCGGGCGGCAGGGCCCTCGCGGTCAAGGCGGACGTGCGCGAACCCGCCCAGGTCCAGACCATGATCGAGCGGCTGGCGGCGGCGTTCGGTCCGGTGGACACACTCGTGGTCAACGCGGCGATGAACTTCCCCATGGTGTCGTTTCTCGAGATCCCCTGGGACGCCTTCGAGGCGAAGCTGGTCTCGGAGGTGAAGGCGGCGTTCAACTGCTGCCGCGCCGTTGCGCCCTCGATGGTCGAGCGCCGCACGGGCTCGATCGTCCTGGTCTCCAGCGGCCTCTCCCGCCACCCGGGGTGGGGCTTCTGCGCCCACTCGACGGCCAAGTCCGGTCTCGACGCGTTCGGCAAGTCGCTCGCGCTCGAACTCGGCCCGCACAACGTCCGCGTCAACGTGGTGGCGCCGGGCCTCACGTTGACCGACGCCACGGCCTTCCTGCCAGTGGACCAGAAGGACGCGCTGGCGGCGCAGACCCCTCTGCGCCGGAACGCCCTCGCCGAGGACGTCGCGGGTGCGGTCCTCTTCTTCGCCGGCCCGGAGTCCGGTTTCGTCTCCGGCGCCTATCTTCCTGTCTCGGGTGGGATCCAGATGCCCTGACCCGGCCGCGTCGGCACGATCACTGCCGGTGGATCCGGATCCCGTTGCCGCAGGTGTCGTCGGAAACGGCGATCGTCACCGGATCCGGCTCCGCTCGGGCCAACCGCGACCGCGCCCCCTTCCTCGAGCCGGGCGACCTCGGACAGGTAGGCGTCCACGACGAATGCCGTCAGAGGATCCCCCTGGTCCGGAGCGCCCCCTCCTCGTCTACCACCGGGACACGCGTCAGCGCGATTCTGATCGTCGTTTTTCCGGTCGCCGTCGCCGCGTCCGCGCCCACGCCCGACGGCGCGGCGCCGACACCTTCCACTCCCCAGAGCCGTCCGCCTGACTGTTCGGCGAGCGACAGCCCCCTCGCGAGCGCGAGGAAGCACATCACACCCAGGAACAGACACACGCCCGCGAGGACGCGAAAATCCCTGCGCACCTCGTCGAGTGTCGTCCCTTCCCTGAGGACCAACCCGCGGAACCACGCGGACACCAGCACGAGCACGGCGAGCGCCCCGGCAGCGAGCGTGGCCACGCCGGCAATGGCCAGGGCGCGGAAGTCCCGGACCGGGCCGAGCCCGCCGTTGAGTACGATGCCGGTGGCCATCAACACGTTCCACACGATCAGGAAGGCCACGGCGAAGACCGGTTTGACTCGCTCCACTCACTCTCCTCTTCCGACGGTGGCGGGGATCCGTCGCGCTCGTCAGGCGCTCTTCGCCCGGTCCGTAGCTTCCTTCGCTTCCTTCGAGAACTGGAGGAACTCGACCGGAGCGCCGTCCACGACGACGAACGCGACGACAACGCCCTCGGAGGGAGTGTTCGGCTGGATCAGCACGTGGTGGCCCTCGAGGGCGAGCCGGAGATCCTCCACTTCGAAGGCGACGTGGGGGACCGTCTTGACCAGCTCCGGCAGGCTGCAGTCCGCCTCGTAACGCATCCACTGGATGCCGAACGGGTTGCTCTCGTGGTCGGTGCAGTACAACCGGAGTTCCTCGAGGTACGTCTCCCCCGGGCGGGGGTCCGCCGTTGGGATGCCGAGGTGGTGGTACTTCATTCGCCGCTCCCCTCCCCCGTGCCGCGGTCCGTGCCCCGCTCCCCCACGGGCGACCCGCGGCCGGCCGCCAGTTCCCCGTCGACGACGCCGCGCAGCGCCGCGAAGAAGCGATCCCTCAAGCACTTGACGAGCAACGCCTCGTCGCGCGTGAGGACCGCCTCGTCCTCGAGCCTGGAGAGCACCGGCTCGACCTGCGCGGCATAGGTGCTCGGACCGCTCTTCGCGAACCACCCGGGCGAACCGAAGTGGACCAGGCTGGTGTCGGTCTCCGTCAACTGTCGCAAGGCGCCGAGCAACCTCCTCCCTGGAGCGCTGTTCTCCACGCACAGCGCCAGGTAGGCGATGCGGTGCCGCACCGGGCCGACGTGATCCTCCGGCACGGGCTCGAGGGCGTGGGAACGCGGTCCGGGACGGCAGACGAAGTGGCCCCAACAACACTGCATCGTGAAACAGTGCGGCAGCCGGGCGAGGTCGCGGATCGGGGCGTCGATCCCGTCGAGATCGAACCCGGTGAGCGCCGCTTTCCTGTCGTGCTCGTACCGGGCGCTTTCCACCAGGTCTACCGGCGCCGCGAACGACTCCATGGATCAAGCCTCCAGTCCCCTGCCCGGGACTTCGGACGAGCGGGACTTCAGGATACGCCGGTCGCCATGGTCCCGAGGCGGACGCCCGGGGCCAACTCCCCTGGGTCGATCAGATCGGACCTCCGACGTGCTCCGGGCCCCGCAGGAAATCCACCGCTCCGGACGCCAACGAGTACACGGCGCCCACGACGAGCAGCCCCTCCCGAGCAATCAACTCCTCGACGACGTCCGACCCGTGCCGGAGGCGATCGACGGAAGCCAGCACGTTGGCCTCGACCGCGCGTCGCAGGAGGCCGTCCGCATCGCACGCGGCGTCGCCCGCCGCGATGCCCTCGATTGCGGGTCGGATGCGTTCGACGATCGCGCGCAGTCCCCGCGGGTGCGCCGCCGGTTGCCGGAGATCCTCGAGCGCGGCCAGCACCGCCCCGCACCCGGTGTGACCCAGCACCACGACGAGCCGTGTGCCGAAACGAACGGCAGCGAACTCCACGCTGCCGACCTGCGATGGCGCGACGACGTTGCCTGCGACCCGAATCACGAACAGGTCCCCGAGCCCCTGGTCGAAGACGATCTCGACCGGGACGCGCGAGTCCGAGCACCCGAGCACGACTGCGAACGGTTCCTGTCCCGCGAGCAGACTGCCGCGCCGCGCCTCGTAGTCAAGGTGACGGCCGCTCGGCACACCCGCCACGAATCGCCGATTGCCCTCGCGGAGTCGAGCCAGCGCCTCGCGTGCTCCGATCACCGGACCCCCAGCAGGACGTCCTCGTCACGTCCGATCCAGACGTTGTCGCGGGTCTCGGTCCTGCACGCCACTGCGCCATCTTCGCCGGGAATCCGCGCCAGGTGCAACCACCGGTGCTGCGACTCGCGTTCGCGGCAGGGCCCTCGCAGAACTGTCACGATTACGTTACAGCAGAATTCGCGGACGTTACGAAACACGGAAACCCACTCGCGCAATATCAATCATAAAATCGAGAAGATACATATATTTGGCATTTTGTGAATTTTGGAACAACTTTTGCAACGAGGTTTTGAGTGTTGCCTTTCATCAACTCACGAGACCAGTCAAGCCAAGGAGGCATGACATGAGCAACCTCGTCCCCCCGCATGGCAGTCCAACCCTCAAACCGCTGCTCCTCGAGGGCAAGGCGCTCGCCGACGAGATCACGAAGGCGCAGTCGCTCAAGAAGGTGCCCTTGACCAGCCGCGAAACCGGCGACCTGATCATGATGGGCATCGGCGGCTTCACGCCCCTCGACGGTTTCATGGGCCACGCGGACTGGAAGGGCGTCTGCGACGAAATGAAGATGCCCTCCAGGAACGGCCTGTTCTGGCCGATCCCGATCACCCTCTCCGCCGAACGCGCCCTCGCCGACACTATCGCTCCCGGCGAGGAAGTGGCGCTGTGGGACACCGAAACCGGCACGCTGATGGCCACCATGAAGGTGACCGAGAAGTACACCATCGACAAGGCGCACGAGTGCCAGCAGGTCTTCCGCACGACCGACGAGGCGCACCCGGGCGTGCAGATGGTGATGAAGCAGGCCGAGGTCAACCTCGCGGGCCCGGTGAAGGTCCTCTCCGAGTCGTACTTCCCCGAGCAGTTCAAGGGGCTGTATCAGCGTCCCGCCGAGTCGCGCAAGATGTTCCAGGAGCGCGGCTGGTCCACGGTCGCCGCGCTACAGTTGCGCAACCCCATGCACGGCTCGCACGCCTACCTCGCCTGGATCGCGATCGAGGTGTGCGACGGCGTGTACATCCACCAGCTGGTCGGCAAGCTCAAGCCCGGCGACATTCCGGCCGACGTGCGCGTCAAGGCGATCGACGCGCTGGTCAACAAGTACTTCCGCAAGGAGCGCGTGGCGATGGCCGGCTACCCGCTCGACATGCGCTACGCCGGGCCCCGTGAGGCGCTTCTCCACGCCGTATTCCGCCAGAACTACGGCTGCTCGCACCTCATCGTCGGCCGAGATCACGCGGGCGTGGGCGACTACTACGGCCCGTTCGACGCCCAGAAGATCTTCCTCGAGATCCCGCAGGATGCCCTGGTCCTCCAGCCGCTGTGCATGGACTGGACCTTCTACTGCTACGAGTGCGGCACCATGGCGTCGATGAAGACGTGCCCGCACGAGAGCAAGGCAGTCATCGACGACAACGGCAACTACAAGGGCGGCGCCCGCCTGCTTCTCTCCGGCACGCTGTTGCGCAAGTTGATGAGCGAGGGCAAGCCGGTCCCGGCGGAGTTCTCCAAGCCCGAGGTCATCGCGGTCCTCAAGGAGTACTACGACAAGCTCGAAGAGAAGGTCGAAGTCAAGCTCCACGGCGCGGCCACCGGCGACGCCGCCAAGAAGTAGTCCACTCGCCCCCGGAGGGGCATCCGCCTGGTCGGCCGGGACCTCGCGGCCCCGGCCGTCGTCTCTATGGCCCAGTCACTCTCGGGAGAAGGCGCCGGGCGGCCCGCCGGCGAGACGCGCGAGCCGCCGCGCAGGGGTGGGGCGGCTCCGCCGGTCGGGGGATGGGGCTGCGAGCCCCCCCCACTAAGTAACCAGCATCGCGTCGCCGTACGAGTAGACGCGGAAGCCGGCCTCGATCGCTCGCCGATACGCGTCGAGTACCCGGTCCCTCCCGGCCAGAGCCGCAACCAGCATGAGCAGCGTCGAGCGCGGCAGGTGGAAGTTGGTGAGCAACGCGCCGGTGCCGAGGAAACGGTGACCGGGGAGCACGTACAGATCGGCCCGACCTGGACCGGATCGGATGTGCCCTCCCCCGGAGCGCAGCGCGTGCTCGAGCGTGCGGCACGAGGTCGTACCGACACACGTCACACGACGTCCGGCGGCCAGTGCCCGGTTCAGGGAGGCCGCAGCCGCGGCCGGGATCTCGTAGTCCTCCGGGTCGAGGACATGCTCGCGAGGGTCGGCGGCGGCGACCGGCTTGAACGTCCCGGGACCCACGTGTAACGTCGTCCGGACGACCTCTGCGCCGCGATCCGCCACTGCCTGGAGCGCCTCCGGCGTGAAGTGCAACCCCGCGGTGGGTGCGGCCACCGCTCGTCCGGTCCCCGCGTACACGGTCTGGTAGCGGAGCCGGTCGGCGGCCGTCGCGCCCTGGCCCCGGCGGATGTAGGGGGGCAGCGGCACCTCGCCGACGCGCTCGAGGAGATCTACGGCCAGCGGCGGTTCGAATTCGACCTTCCACCTCCCCTCGCCCACCAGAGCCAGGGGGACCGCGACACCCTCACCGAGCCGGAGCGCCTCGCCCGGCCGCAGACGCTTCGAAGGCCTGGCCAGCACCTCCCACGTGCTGCCCTCGAGTGGCCGGACGAGCAGGAGTTCGGCGCGCCCGCCGCCCCAGCGCGCGGCGTGCAGGCGAGCCGGAATGACGCGCACGTCGTTGAGCAGGAGCACGTCCCCCGGCCCCAGAAAGGCCGCCAACGAGGCGAAAGGCACGAAGCGCGTCACACCGGTGGCGCGATCCAGGACGACCATCCGGGAGGTGCCCCGGGGACGCGCCGTCTGCGCGACCTGGCCCGGTGGGAGCGTGTACTCGTAGTCCGCCGTTCGCACAGCGGGATCCTACGGAGTTCGCGCCCGGCTGGGAAGACGGCGGCCCGCGCCCAGCCGAGACCGCCGCCGGCGCCGACCGGTTAGAATCGGGGCGATGGCCGACTGGTGGCACCGGCGGAAGGTAGAGCGCCGGCCCGGGGAACTCCGAATACGCGGACGCGTCCTCGCCCTCACCGAGGATCCTGGCGAGATCCGCGCCCAGTTCGGCGGCCTCGACCTCGACGCCCTCCAGGGAGTACCGCTCCGCCACGACATCTCGACGGACGAGATCGCTCCCGCGAGGATCTGCTACTACTTCGACGACACGCTCGGCGAATTCCCCTACACCGGCCTCGAGTGTCGAGGCGAGCGTCCGGTCGGACGGGGGGAGGTCAAGGCAGGGGGCTTCGCGGCGTCGGTCTCGGGTCGGCGGCGCGGCAAGGGCTCGTCGCGCGAGGCCGCTCCGTTCGCGGAGATGGCCGCGGGGATCCGGCTCGCGCTCGCCGAGAGCTTCGAGCGCATCTACGAGGCCAACTGCGTCAATCTCGGCCTGCTCACCAGCGCCGACCTGGAGTTGGCGGACCGGTTGAAGCGGGGCCTGCCGCTCCCCTTGTCCGCGTGCACCGACGGGAAGGACCAGGTGACAGCCGAGGTCGTGCGCTTCGGCGGGCTGTTCGCGTACAACGTCGCGCGCTTCCAGGGCGCGATCGAGCCCCCACCGTTGAACACCGGGGACCGCCCGATGACGATCGCCGAGAAGATCGTCGCCCGGCATATCCGCCAGGGGGGAAGGGTCGGCGTGCCCGCCGTCGCGCCCGGCGACGCGGCGTTCATGACCGCGGACCTGCGCTTCTCGCACGAGTACGTCACGCCGATGGCGTCCATGTTCTGGGACAACGCCGTCGGCCCGAGCGTCCCGCTCACCGACCACGACTCGATCGCCTTCTTCCAGGACCACCTGGCGCTGCTCGCGGACGTGATGCCGCCGGATGAGGTGGCGATGGGCCGCCTCGAGCTTGCCCGTCAGCTCGCCGCCCGCCAGGCGTCGTTCGCCAGGCGCATGGGCGTCCGCCTCTTCTCACCGGAAGGCGGGCGCGACGCAGGGATCTGCCACGCGATCGTCCTGGAGCGGCTGGCGCTACCCGGTCAGGTCGTGCTCGGCACCGACTCGCACACCTGTCAGGCGGGGGCGCTCGGATGTCTCGCCATCGGCTGCGGCACGACCGAGATGTTCAACGCCTGGTTCACGCGCGACGTGCGCGTGTCGGTGCCGCCGACCGTGCGCGTGGAGGTCGCCGGCGAGCCTTCCGCCGAGGTGTCCGCCAAGGACCTCGTGCTGCTCCTGCTCGCCCGCCCCGAGGTGCGCGCCGGCTTGACTCTCGGCGCGGTGCTCGAGTGGCGCGGCGAGGTGGTGTCGGCGATGAGCGTCGAGGAGCGCGCAACCTTGACGAACATGGCCGCGGAAGCCGGCGCCTTCACCGGAATCGTCGAGCCGGACGCACGGGTGGTCGAGTTTCTCGTCGAGCGGCGGGGCATGGCCAGGTCTCACGCGGAGTCGCTGATCGACGGAATGCACGGCGACCCGGGTTGTGAGGTCGCGGCCGTGATCCGGCTCGACAGCGCCGAACTGGAGCCGCTCGTCGCGACTCCCGGCGACCCCGGCAACGCTCGGCCCGCACGCGAGCTCGACGGACGACCGATCGACATCGCTTACGGCGGCAGCTGCACCGCCGGCAAGCGCTCCGACATGGACGTCATGGCCGCCGTGTTTCGCTGGGGCCTGGAGCGGGGCCTGCGCGTCGCCCGGGGCGTGCGCTGCTTCGTGCAGTGCGCGAGCAGCGACGTGTTCGCCTACTGCGACACGAACGGGTTTGCCGACGTGTTCCGGCGCTCCGGAGCCGTGCTCCTCCCGCCCGGGTGCGGAGCGTGCATCAACGCAGGTCCCGGCGTCTCCACCCGGGCCGACGAGGTGACGATCTCGTCGATCAACCGGAACTTCCCCGGACGGTCCGGTCCGGGCAAGGTCTACCTCGCCTCGCCCGCGACGGTGGCGGCATCCGCCCTGCGCGGCGCGATCACGACGTGGCCGGCGCTGCGGCGGCGCGTCGAGTCCGGCACGCCGCTCTGAGGCGTCCCCGCGCGGCACCGGACCGCCAGGCGGTCGGCCCGAGGAAGCGCTGTGCTCCCGTCGGTGTCAGTCGCTGACCAACCCCGCACTGATCATGGCGGCGACCGCGACGCCGACCGCGATTCGGTACCAGCCGAACGCCGCCAGGCCGTGGCGCTGGAGATAGCCGACCAACCACGTGACCGCCGCTGCGGCGCTCGCCGTCGCCGTCGCGAAGCCGATCGCCAGGTTGACCCAGCCGATCGACGCCACCATCTCGGGCCCGGCCGCGGCGACCTGATAGACGGTGGCCGCGCCCAGGGTCACGACGCCGAGGAGGAAAGAGAACTCCACCGCGGCGGGCACGGAGAGCCCGAGGGTGAGCGCGGCCAGGATCGTGACCAGCGACCGACTCGTCCCCGGCCACAGGGCGAGACACTGCGCCGCACCGATGACGAGCGCGCCGGGGACGGTCAGCGCTTCGAGTTCCCGCCGCACCGATCCTCCCACGTGAAGGCGTCCCGCGGCGACGAGAATCACCACCCCGCCGGCCAGCCACGCCTCGACGACGGGCCACAGGCCGAACAGTCGGCGTTCGATCACCGGCGCCAGGAGGATCCCGAGCACGGCGGCGGGGACGAAGGCCGCCATCACGGCCACGAGCAACCGCCGCCCGGCGGCATCCCGGCCGGCGAGACCGCGTGCCATCGCACCGATCCGGCCTCGGTACAGGCCGATCACAGCCGCGATCGCGCCGCTCTGAATGCAGATCGCGAAGGCGTTGGCCGCGGGGCTTCCGGCGATGCCGAGGAGCCTTTCGGTGACGATCAGGTGTCCCGTCGAACTGACCGGCAGGTACTCCGTGATCCCCTCGACGAGGCCGAGGATGAGCGCGTGCCACCAAGTCATCGCGCCGCCATCATGCCACGCCCGGCGCGCCCGAGGGCGCCTCCCGTCCGTGGCGTGAGCGGCTGCCGAGGGCGTAGATCGAGGCCGAAACGATGGCCCCGAGCCCGTCGGCGAGCATGTCCTTCTGCGCGTCCCAGATATCCCCCTGAGAGCCCAGGAACGCCGTCCCGGCCGCGGGGTCCGCCGACACCGCGTACAGCCACTCGATGATCTCGTAGGCGCTCGCCACGGTGAAGATCGCGAACACGGCGAAGAGGAACGTCACCCACCTCCTCGCGGTGACACCGAAGCGGTCGAGCAACTCCGCGATCCCGAAGGCATAGAAGCCGACCGAGAAGTGCGCGATCCGGTCGTAGTGGTTGCGCTCGAACGAGAACAGCTCGGTCACCCACCCGAACGGCACGCGCTCGAACGTGTAGTGGCCGCCGACCGTGTGCATGAACACCAGCACGCTCATGAACAGATAGGCCGTGGTGGAGAATCGCGTCCAGCGGTCGGTGGCGGCGAGCAGCGCGACGATGAGCACGATCGGGATGTTCTCGGCCGCCCACACGGCGCGGTCGTAGGGGTTGACCGCGAGGACGGCGAACAGGACGACGTACGCGGCCAGCAACAGGCGCGGGGTGACCGGCCGACGCTCCGGCGCGACCGCCATCCTGGACGGTACGCCCGGGACCTCGCTCATAGGTTGCGCTTCCAGAAATCGAGCATGGTGCGGTAGACGTGCGGCCTCGCACCGGCAAGGCCGTGCTTCTCCAGCGGGTAGACCATCATCTCGAACGACACTCCAGCCTTGACCAACTCGTGGACGAAGCGCCAGGCGTTCTGCGGATGGACGTTGTCGTCGCCGGTGCCGTGAACGAGCAGCAACCTGCCGTGCAGGTCGGCCGCCGCCGTCGCCGGCGAACCGTTCCGGTAGCCCTCGGGGTTCTCCTGCGGGAGGCCGAGCAGCGCCTCGGTCCAGCGCGTGTCGTAGTAGCGGAAATCCGTCACTGCGGCGACCGCGATGCCGGCCTTGAACGCGGTGCTGTGCGTCATCAGCTGCAGCGTCAAGGTACCTCCGCCGCTCCACCCCCACACGCCGATCCGATCCGGGTCCACCCACTCCTGCGCCGCGAGCCAGCGAACGGCTGCGAGGACGTCGGGCACCTCCCGGGCCGACATCAGACGGCCGTACGAGTCGTCCTCGAGCGTCTTGGACACTCCGGACGCGCTGCGATTGTCCACCGCGGCGCACGCGAAGCCTTCCTGGAGAAGCAGGTTGTCAAAGTAGACGTCGCGCGGCCAGTCGTCGCGCACCACCGGTGCGGACGGCCCGCCGTAGACATAGAGGATGACCGGGAGCTTGCGGCCCGGAGGAACCGCGGCCGGTCTCAGGATGCGCATGGGAAGAGGGGCGCCGTCGTCGGCCGGAACCGTCAGGAACTCGGGCGTGACCAGGCCGAAAGGCGCGAGGAACGAATCAGCCGGAGGCGTCACCACCGTCACGAGCGAGCCGTCGGACCGGCGCAGGGACAGGCGCGGAGGTGAGTCCAGCGACGACCGTTGCTCGAGGAAGTAGGCCCCGCTCGGGTCGAAGGTCACGCGGTGCGTACCGCCCTTGTCCGACAGCCTCTCGACGCCCGAACCATCCAGCCGCGCGCGGTACAGCGCGGGTGCGATCGGAGCGCCGTCCACGGCGGTGAAGTACACGTACCCGGCCTTCTCGTCCACTTCGAGCACGCCGCCGCGCACCCAGGCCACGCCGGAGGAGGCGCGGATCGTCATGCCGCCGTGGGTCAGCCGGCGCTGGAGGGTGCCGTCCGCGCCGAACAGGTACAGGTGATTGTGACCGTCGCGCTCCGACGTCCACAGGAACGAACGGCCGCGGTCCAGGAAGTGGAGGTCGTCGTGGATGTTCACCGAGGTCGGCAGGGTCTCGGTGAGCACGGTGCGACCGGATCCCCGGTGCCGATCGACGAACAGCAGCCGCAGCGTGCGCTGGCGGCGGTCGAGGGTCTGCAGCGCCAGTTCCCGTCCCGAGGGCAGCCACTTCACTCGCACCAGGTATTCCGGCTCGGGTGAACCGGCATCCGCCCACACGGTGCGGCCCCGCGCGAGGTCGATGATCCCCAACCGCACCTTCGGATTCGCGCTCCCCGCCTTCGGATATCGCTGCCGCGACACCCTCGGCGTGGCGGGCTCGAAGTCCGGGAACACGGAGACGTCGACGCCCGACTCGTCGCTGCGCAGGAAGGCGATCGCGCTCGAGTCCGGCGCCCACCAGTAGGCCATGTCCCGCCGGCCGAACAACTCCTCCCAGTACACCCAGGAGAGGGTGCCGTTGAGCAAGGTGTCCGAACCGTCGCGCGTGAGCCTCGACTCCCTCCCGCTCGCGAGGTCGACGACCCACAGGTCGTTGCCGCGCACGAACGCGACCCGCCGTCCGTCGGGAGAGAAGGACGGGCAGCTCTCCTTTTCGTCCGTTCGCGTGAGTCTCCGGAGGCGCCAGCGGTCCAGCTCGACGAGCACCAGGTCGCCCGCCAACAGGTAGAGAGCCGAGCGCGTCCCGGCGTGCACCGCGTCAGGGAACCGCGCGGCTCGTCCGACCGCGCCCTTGCCGACCTCCGCGACCATCGCCTGCATCCACGCCTGTGCCGACACGGCAGGGCGACGCGACCCGGTCGGCAGGTCGAGCAGTTCGAGGGTGCGATTCTCCGCCGGCCGCCTGCGGTCGAGCAAAAGGGCCTCTCCCCTCGCGAGGAACTCGAACTCCGGCGTCGAGACCGCGTCCTCGAACGAGGGTTCGAAGATCCTCTCCAGCGTGAGGCGCTCCTGTGCCACGCCTCCGACGGCGGTCGCGAGGCAGAGCAACGATGCGAGAGGCAACGCGCGCAGGTTCATCCGGTCACCCTCCGGAGGGCACACTAGCAAACGCCGCGCACGAACGGCGACGCCGGGTTCAGGCGGAAAGACCGAGCAGCCGATCGAGGACCTGCCGCGAGTCTTTTTCGACCTCGGCGTGCAGGGAGTTCCCGTGCGAGTCCATGGTCACCACTACCGGGAAGTCCTCGACCTGGATGACCCAGAGCGCCTCGGGAACGCCAAACTCGGCGAGCTGGAACACGGTCTCGACCTTCCTGATGCACCGCGCCAGGACCTGAGCCGCTCCGCCGATGGCGTGGAGGTAGACCGCGCCGTGCTGCTTGAGCCCGGCCAGGGTCTTCGGACCCATGCCGCCCTTGCCGATCACGCCGCGCAGGCCGTATCGGCCGATCACATCGGCCTGGTAAGGCTCCTCGCGGGCCGAGGTGGTCGGGCCGGCGGCGACGAAGGTGTAGCTCCCGTCGTCGTGCTTCCGCACGACCGGTCCGACGTGGTAGATCACCGAGTCCTTCAGGTAGGAGGCGACCTCCTCGCGGTACTCGTGGATCAACCAGTGGTGCGCGGCGTCGCGTCCGGTGATCATCCGACCCGAGAGTTCCAGGAAATCGCCGACCTTGAGGTTGCGGATCGTCGCCTCGTCGCATGGAAGCGTCAGTCGAGCCATGTGACCTCCCCGGCCGCGCTGATCCTCGCGCCGGCCCTGCGGTTCGCCCAGCACATGTACGAGACGCTGACGAAGTACGACGCGGGCAGCCGCCCCAGCCAGCCGATCTTGACCCCGAGCACGGTGGTCTTGCCGCCGAATCCCATCGGGCCGATGCCGAGCGTGTTCGCTTCGGCGAGGATCTCCTGCTCCATGCGGTCCAGTTCCGGAATGGAGTTCCGGTCGGGCAGGCGGCGCAGCAGCTGCCGCTTCGACTCGACGAAGCTCGAGCCACGGTCGCCACCGAAACACGCCCCGATGATTCCCGGCGCGCACCCCTTGCCCTGCGCCTGGAAGATCGCGTCGAGTATGCACCGCT
Source organism: Acidobacteriota bacterium (assembly GCA_040754885.1). Lineage (GTDB taxonomy): Bacteria > Acidobacteriota > Thermoanaerobaculia > Thermoanaerobaculales > Thermoanaerobaculaceae > JBFMCD01. Next base: position 32,358 of record JBFMCD010000100.1, on the reverse strand, counting down.
TGACGCCCTCGAGGTTGCGGTCCGCCTTCAGTTTCGTGTTGGGCAGGGAGTACTGAGCGCCGACGTTCTCGCAACCACCGCCCTTGAGCATGAGGTGGATCTCGACGTGCTCCTCGTCCCACTCCTCGCAGTGAACAGTCGGAATCCCCGGAGCGGAACCGTTGCCGGTGTTACGGTCGGTGAGGGTGTTCACCGCGTTCGGACGCAGGAGCTGCTTGGCGGTGGCGCGCCGGACCGCCTCCTCGCACGCCCCGGTGAGCATGCGTGTCGACATTCCGACCGGGTGGTGCACCCACGCCAGAGGGGTGCCCGTGTCCTGGCAGATCGGTTGCCACGAACCGGCCGACAGCTCGATGTTCCTGAGCACGGTGTCGAGCGCCTTCTGGGCCAGCGAGCCCTGGGCCTCGGCCGCGCGTCCGCGCTCGAGCGCCTCGACCACGTCGCGCGGGAGCTGGCTCGACGCGCGAGCGATCACCTCGACGAACTTCTCTGTCCACTGTTCCGCGGTCAGCACTGAACGATCCTCCTTCCCGAGATCCGCACTCGTGCGACCTGGCTCGGCGAGCCAGCGGCGACGCCGTTCCGGAACCAGGGAGCGGCCGCCCCTCAGAGCTGCGGCCGTCCGCGCCGGACGGCGTCACCGCGCGATCATACACAAACCCGCGGCGACCGCGCCCGGGAGAAATCGCGACTGCGCCTCGACTTTCCCGGCAGCCGCGACGGTGGACCGGGTCACGTGCGTGCCGTCGCTTGTGCTTGCAGACACAGGTGGGAAAGCGTAACATCGGCGCCGCCCGGATGGGAGGGGGGCTCAGACATGAGCGACGGCGAGGGCATCAAGCGGGGCAAGGGTACGATCTTTGTTCGCCTGGAGATCTGCAAGGGCTGCTCCTTCTGCATCGACTTCTGCCCCACCCACTGCATCGAGTTTTCCCGGGAGTTCAACGCCAAGGGGTACCACTATCCTGTCCTGGCGAGGCAAGAAGACTGCACGGGCTGCGACCTCTGCGGCCTCTACTGTCCCGACTTCGCCATCTACGGGATCCGATTCAAGGACATCGAGAAGCGGCAGGGAGCTTCGGCGCCCGAGCCGCTGATCCCGACCCAGCCCTGAGCGGCGGGGACGGTAAGGGAGGGAGGGAGCCTTGCACGCAGACCCCAAGGGAGTCCTCACGGGGGTGCACTTCATCGACGGCGATCACGCCGCGTGTGAAGGCGCGCTCGCCGCGGGGTGCCGGTTCGTCGCCGGGTATCCGATCACGCCTTCGACCGAGGTGGTGGAGCGCTTCGCCAGCCGCATCCCACTCGTCGGCGGGCTCTTCATCCAATTGGAGGACGAGATCGCCTCGTCGATCGCGATCCTCGGCGGAGCCTGGGCCGGCAAGAAGGTCATGACTGTGACCTCGGGGCCAGGCCTGTCTCTGATGATGGAGCACGTCGGCCTGGCGGCGATCACCGAGACGCCGTGCGTGTTCGTCGACGTCCAGCGCGGCGGCCCGTCGACCGGCCTGCCGACGCTGCCGGCGCAGAGCGACATGATGCAGGCGAAGTGGGGTTCGCACGGCGACTACGAGCCGATCGCGCTCTCCCCCAACTCGCCGCAGGAGTGCTTCGACCTGATGATCAAGGCCTTCAACCTGGCCGAGACCTACCGCGTGCCGGTGTTCTTCATGATGGACGAAGTGGTCGGCCACATGACCGAGCGCGTGGCCATTCCGAAGGCCGAGGAGATCGAGATTGTCGAGCGCCGCTGGACGGACAAGAAGCCCGGCGAGTACAAGCCCTACGAGGCCGACCCGGACATGGTGCCGCGCATGGTCAAGATCGGTGACGGGTATCGGATCCACATCACCGGTCTCACCCACGACGAGCGCGGCTACCCGGCGATGAACGCGGCTGCGCAGGACCGCCTGGTGACCCGTTTGGTGAACAAGATCAGGCTCAACCGCGAGCAGATCGTCGACGTCCGCGCAGACGGCCTCGAGGGCGCCGACGTGGTCGTCGTCTCGTTTGGGATCACCTCGCGCGTCGCCCAGGCGGCGATCGAGTCCGCGCGCGCGCAGGGTCTCAAGGTCGGCCACCTAAGGTTGATCATCGTGTGGCCGTTCCCGGAGACGTTGATTTCGGCGCTCGCCGGCACGGTGAAGTCGTTCGTCGTCCCCGAACTCAACATGGGGCAGATCGTCCGCGAGGTCGAACGCGTCGTCGCCGGTCGTGCCCGCGTGTTGTCGGTCCCCCACCCCGGCGGAACCGTCCACGAGCCTGACGTGATCCTCAGGAAGATCCAGGAGGCTGCGCGATGAGCTCCGCCGTGTGCGACACCGACCTCGAGCGGGAGTACGGCCTCGAGAACCCGGTAATGCCGTACCTGCGGCAGGACCGGATTCCCCACATCTGGTGCCCGGGCTGCGGAATCGGCACCACGGTCAATTGTTTCGCCCGCGCCCTCACCGAGAGCGGCCTGGACCTGGACAGCGTGGCGATCGTCTCGGGCATCGGGTGCACGGGCCGTGTCGCCGGTTACATGAACCTCGACTCCTTCCACACCACGCACGGCCGCGCGGTCCCCTTCGCGACCGGCCTCAAGCTGGCCAGCCCGAAGACGAAAGTGGTCGTCTATTCGGGGGACGGCGACCTGTTCGCGATCGGCGGCAACCACTTCGTCCACGCGGCCCGCCGCAACATGGACCTGATGGTCGTGTGCGTGAACAACTTCACCTATGGCATGACCGGCGGTCAAGTCGCGCCGACGACGCCGCTCGGCCCCGTGCAGACGACGATGCCGTACGGCAACTTCGAGAACCCCTTCAACCTGCCGTTCCTGGCCGATGCCTGCGGCGCGGTGTACGTCGCCCGCTGGACCGTCTACCACGTCAAACAGCTCACCAAGGCGATGAAGGAGGGGCTGTCGAAGAAGGGCTTCGTCTTCATCGAGGCGATGTCGCCGTGCCCGACGCTGTACTCGCGCCGCAACCGCCTCGGCGACGGCGTCGACCAGCTCAAGTACTACAAGGAAAAGAGCGTCATCAAGAACGGCGCCGACACCAAGGAAGTCGGGATCGGTTACCAGGGCGAGATCGTCGTCGGCAAGTTCGTCGACCGGGAGCGGCCCACCTGGCTCGACTCGATGAACGAGCACTACTCCCGCGTGTTCGGTGAGCGTTACAAGCCTTACGGGGTGCACGATGGCCAAGAGTGAGATTCGCGTCGGCGGACTCGGCGGACAGGGCGTCATCCTGTGCGGCCACATCATCGGCAAGGCCGCCTCGATCTACGAGAGCAAGCACGCGACGCTGATCCAGGCGTTCGGCCCGGAGGCGCGCGGCAGCGCGTGCAGCGCGCAGGTCACGGTCTCCGACGACGCGATCGGATATCCCTACGTGAAGAACCCCGACGTGCTGATCATCATGTCGCCCGACGCCTACACGCAGTTCGCGCCGCAGATCAAGCCCGGCGGCACCCTCCTCTACGAGAACGAGTTGATCGCCGTGGACGAGCGGCTCCCCGCCGGGGTCAAGGCGGTCGGGATCCCCGCCACCCGTTTCGCCGAGGAGTTGGGCCGGCGGCTGGTGCTCAACATCGTGATGGTCGGCTTCTTCGCCGGAGCGACCGGGCTGGTCTCCTACGAGGCGATCGAGAGGGCGGTGCTGGGCTCGGTGCCCAAGGGCACCGAGGACCTCAACCTGCGGGCACTCCGCAAGGGCTACGAGTACGGCCTCGAACAGCGCTCGATGCTCAACTGAGGAGGTCCGCGTGAGAGAGCGTTTCCCCGAGGAGTTGACGCTGCGCGACGGAAGCCACGTGACGATCAGGCCGATGACCGGCACCGACGGGGCGGCGCTGCTGTCGTTCTTCCGCGCCCTGCCCGAGGAGGACCGGCAGTACCTGCGCGACGACGTCACCCGCCAGGAGACGGTCGACCGCTTCGTGGCCTCGGTCGGAGACGACCGCGTCTTCACGCTGCTCGCCGTGCACGGCGACACCATCGTCGGCAACGGCACGCTCTACCGCTCGCACCACGGCTGGACCGTGCACGTCGGCGAAGTCCGGGTCTCCGTGGCGCGCTCGCAGCAGCGAAACGGCCTGGGTTCCGCGATCGCCCGGTTGCTGGTGCGGCACGCGGTCAATGCCGGCCTCGACAAGCTCGTCGCGGAGGTCGTGGACAATCAGATCGGGGCCAAACGCGCCTTCTCCAAGCTCGGTTTCCTCCCTGAGGCCGTTCTGCGCGGGCACGTCAAGGACATCCACGGCGTCAAGCGCGACCTCGTCGTGATGACCAGCGACGTGTCGCACATCTGGTCGACGATGGAGGCGATGGTCGCCGACTACTCGCCCACCGTCGGCGACTGACGGCAGCGTCCCGGACCTGAAGCACCCGGCCCCCTCGAGTCGAGGGGGCCGTTTGGTTGGCTCGAATGTGAACCGCGGCCTACCGGTCCTCCTCCGCGATCGCCTCCAACTCGCGAATACGGGCGCGGACGATCATCTCGGCCATGTCCGGGACGACTTCCCAGGCGATCTGCTCGATGAGCGGCTGAGCGAGCTCCAGGACCTTCGTCGCGATGACACGGACCTGCTCGTCGGACAGCTCGGTCGGTGACGCGGGCGTCGGCGCCGGCGCCTCGGGAACCGGCAGGCGCGCCAGGACCCGCTGAACGATGGCCTCCAGTTCGTCCTCGGTCGGCCGGTACGCGGCCGGCTCCGAAGCCGCCTGGACGACCGGCGGCGCAGCGGCCGCCTGCACCGTCATGGCGGGCGCGAACGGCTCCGGCGGTTGGAACGTCCCCGGGGCCTCGCGCTTGATCGCCTCGAGGTCGAGTTTCATCGTGCTCGAGGAGTCTTCCACACGGGCATCGGCGGCGGCCGGCGGCGCCTCCGCGATTCTCATCGGGCCGGTTTCGCCCCGGTCCGGCATTGACGGCGCATCGACGCGCGCCGAGGGGAAGGTCTCCTCCTCGAGAGGCGCCGCTTCGAACGCGTCCTCGAACGCCTCGGTCGCAACCGCCGGCTGCGTCTCGCCCACGGTCTCCGGAACGGTCGCGAGGCGCTCCCCGACCGCTTCCAACGGCGCCTCGGCAAGTTCCGGCGGAGCGGGCGGGGGAGGCGCGGAGAACGACCGCCCCAACGCCGAGCTGGTCAGTTCGATACCCTCCTCGGGCGGCAGCTGAGGCTTCGGCGGCGGCGGGACCATCTTCTCGAAACCGGTGGTGGTGAAGTCCAGCGAAGGCACGCCCTCGGGGACGCCCAGCTCCGCGATCGGCTGTCCCTCGTCCTCGGCCGCCCCCTTGGCGGACATCGAGCGCTGCAGGAGGTCCTCGACGGTCGCGATCAGTTCCCTCGCCTCGAAGGGCTTGGTGACGATGGCGTCGCACCCCGCCGCCAGCGCCCGGTCCCGATCGAACGGCTCGAAAGTGCCGGTCAGCAGGATCACCGGGATGTGCAGGGTAGCCGGGTCGCTCTTCAGTGTCTGGCAGACGTCGTAACCGTTCATGTCGGGCATCACGACGTCGCACAGCACCACGTCCGGGTTCACCTGGGCCAGCCGCTGGAGCAGATCCCGCCCGTTGCCGACCGCGACAACCGCGTGATCTGTTTCGGCGAAGGTCAACTCCACGACCTTCTGGATCGTGATGCTGTCATCGGCGAGAAGCAGAGTGCCACCCATGAATCACCTCGCTCGGAACATGTTCGTCGCCCTCTTGGTACCACGAAAGCCCGTCTGTGTCAACGAAATGCTCACTCGCGTCCGCTCAGCAACTGGATCGCGCCGTCGCCCCCGACCCAGGCGACCGTGCCGGTCTCGGCCCACGCCGGGACACACAGCGCCTGGCGCCCGCCCACCTCGAATCTCCAGTCGCGATGGAAGTGACCCCAGAACACGGTGTCCACCCCGGAGGCGAAGTGGCGCCTCGCCTGACGCTCGAGGTCGGCCTCGGGGAGTTGCCTGCGATAGCTGAAGTTGGTCCGCGCGAGACGGCGCTCGGTGCGTGTCACCGCCTGGCGGGCCAGGCCCGCAGGAACCATTCGCGCTCCCCAGCGGGCGAGGCGGCTCTTGGACAGCGAGCGCCAGAAGCGGTACAGGCGGTCCTGCCGGTTGACGAGGTCGCCGTGCTCGAGCAGGAAGCGGCGACCGCCGGCCGAGAACGAGTGAGCCACGCCCGAGGCGTCGCGGTAGGGATCGAGGCACGGTTCGTCGAGGAAGAAGTCGCGGTTCCCCTCGACCAGCACGACACGCACTCCCGCCGCCCGCAACCCGGCGAGCACCTCGAGGCCGGCGCTGACCGTCGCGTCCCAGTAGCGCGGGTACGCGACCAGCGTGCGGAAGAGGTCGCCGAGGAATGTCGCCTCGAATACACCGCGGGCGAGCAACTCTCCTGCGAGAGCCGCGAAGCGCGGAAGATCGTCGGGACGCTCGCCGAGGTGAAGGTCGGCGATCACGGCTCGCAGCACGGCTCATGCTAGCATTCGCCCGTGCCGGAACGACGTACCTCCCGCCGCTCCCACTCCAACGACGACGCACCGACTCTCCCTGGACTGCAGGAGAGACGCATCCTGGTCACCGGCGCCGCCGGCTTCGTCGGTCGCCGGATCGTCGACCACCTCCTCGAGCGAGGATGCCAGGTCGTCGCGATCGACATGCGGGGTGCTGCGGAACCGCCGCCGCCGGGCGTGATCCGGGTCGTGGCGGACGTCGGGGCCTCGGGGTGGCACCGCTGGGCCGAGGGATGCGTGGCGGCGGTGCACCTCGCCGGGGCGGCGCGCGAGGAACCGAAGCGGGGTGTCACGTTCGAACGCGTCCACGTCCACGCGACGCGCAGCCTGGTCGCCTCTCTCCCCCGCCTCGGCGTGGAGCGCCTGGTTCACGTCTCGGCCGCGGGAGCCGGCCGCGACGCGGCGAGTGCGTACCTGCGCAGCAAGTGGGCCGCGGAGGAGGAGGTCCGCGCGTCGCGGATCCAGTGGACGATCATCAGACCCTCGTTGCTGTTCGGACCCGGCGACTGCTTCTCCGCGACCCTCGCGGACTGCCTTCGCCGGCTGCCGCTGTTCCCGGTGCCGCTGCGCGGTTCGCTCCGCCTGCAACCCCTCGATGTCCGGGACTTGGTCGCACTGCTCGCGGCCGCACTCGAACGGCCGGACATGGTCGGACAGGAAGTCCAGGCCGGCGGACCCGAGGTGATCACGTTCGACGACTTGGTCAGGCGCGCGGGACGTGCCGTCGGGCGCCCGCGGACGCTGATCCACCTCGGCCCGCGCTCTGCGCGATTCCTGGTCGGCGCGTTGCAGCTCCTCTCCCGGCCACCGATATCCGCTGACCAGCTCGCGACGCTCCTCGCCGACTCGATCTCCGACGCGTCCGCGATCTCGAGTCTGATCGGCACTCCGTTGAGACGGTATGAGGGGCCGACGTGGCTCGTGCCAGCGGCGCTCCGGAGCCGCGCGGCGGACGCCTGATTCCGCTTCGGCGTCCGTCGGAAAGGGAGCGCGGCGAGGCGCAGCCGCCGGTGGGCCCGGCGCAGGGCAGGCGAAGCCGCGTGCGGCTCAGAACCCTTCCAGGACCGACACGACGAGGGCGCGCGCGAAATCGCGGGACAAGCGGTCGATCGCCTCGACTTCGCGGTCGAAGTAGTCCTCGGCGCTGACGTCGACCTGATACGACACGCTGCGCATGAAACGCGCGTCATGCCAGAGCACGATCGGCGCTGGTCCGCTCCGGTCGACGAGCTGAATGTCCGTGATGACCGTCAGCTGGTACTCGTTGGCGCGGCCCTGGTCGTCGAAACGGACCGGCGTCGAGATCACGGAGGCCACGCTCCCGGACAGGACGGCATCGGCCTTTTCGGCGCTGTCCACCAACTGGAACCGTCCACGCCGCACCCACTCCTGAGTGACCTCCTCGGTGAGCCGCTGGTCCAGTTCGGCCTTCCCGGACTGGTTGACGAGCGGAGCCACGTGCAGCCGCGACAGATGCTCGGGGAGGTTCGAGGTGGCTCCGACCAGCCGGTATCCGCAGCCTGCGGCGAGCGCCAGCGTCGAGACCGCGACAAACCGTATCACCGTGCCGAAGATGCCGGTCATGCCGGCTATCCACGCACCACGAACGACACGAGGCGGTCCGGCACGTGGATCACCTTGACGATGTCCTTGCCCTCGAGCCACCTCCCGGCGGCCTCGCGCGCGAGCGCCGCGGCGGCGTCGGCGTCGAGCCCGGGATCGGACTCGATGGTCGTGCGGAGCTTGCCGTTGACCTGGACCGCCAACGTCACCCGCTGGGAGGCGAGCAGCGATGGATCGTACGACGGCCACCCCGCCTTGAGCAGGGAAGTGCCGTGCCCGAGGGTTCGCCACAACTCCTCGGTCACGTGGGGGGCGATCGGGTGAAGGAGACGCAGCAGCGTCTCGTAGGTCTGACGCACCCTCTGGGCCGACGATCTCGGCCCGTGCTCGTGGATCGCGTTCGACAGCGTCATCATCGCCGCGATCGCCGTGTTCGGCTGGTAGCGGCCGAGGTCGTCCTGGACCCTCTTGACGGCGCGGTGCGTGGCGACCAGCAGTTCGCGCTCCGCGGCAGCGTCTCCGGTCCGGTCGCCTGCCTCGGCGACGAGGTCCTGCAGCCCCCACACGCGCTGCAGGAAGCGGTGCGCGCCGGCGACACCCTCGTCCGTCCACTCGGCTTCCTTCTCCGGCGGCCCCATGAACAGCGTGTAGACGCGTTCGGTGTCGGCGCCGTAGCGGGCGATCAGCGAGTCGGGAGCGACCACGTTCCCCTTGGACTTCGACATCTTCTCGAGCTTGCCCGAGGAGGCGCTGCGCGCCGTGATCATTCCCTGGTTGAACAGCACCTGGAAAGGCTCGTCTGCGGGGACCAGCCCGAAGTCGTGCAGGACCTTGGTGATGAACCGCGCGTACAGCAGATGGAGGATGGCGTGCTCGATGCCCCCGATGTACAGGTCCACCGGCAGCCAGCGCGCCACCCGCTCGGCGTCGAACATCCGGTCGTGGACGTGCGGGTTCACGAATCGGAGGAAGTACCACGACGAGTCCATGAACGTGTCCATCGTGTCGGTCTCCCGCCGCGCCGGTCCGCCGCATGTCGGACAGCGCGCCGCGACGAACGTCACGGACCGCTCGAGCGGATTGCCCTCCGCACCGGTGAACTGGACGTCGGCGGGAAGGAGCACCGGTAGCTGCTCGTCGGGCACGGCGACGGTGCCGTGCCGTTCACAGGTGACGACCGGAATCGGGGTGCCCCAATAGCGCTGCCTGGAGATCAGCCAGTCGCGCAGACGGTAGTTGACCTTGCGCCGGCCAATGCCCTTCTCCTCCAGCCAGTCGATCGCCCTGCGTATGGCCTCGGCCTGATGCAGCCCGTCCAGCCACTCGCTGTGGATTGCCGGGCCGTCCCCTTCGTAGGCCTCGCCTTTCCAACCTTCGGGCGGTTGCACGGTGCGGACGATCGGCAGCCCCTGCGCCTTGGCGAATTCCCAGTCCCTCTGGTCCTGTCCGGGGACGGCCATGATCGCGCCGGTTCCGTACGACATCAGAACGTAGTCTGCCAGGTAGACGGGGACGGACCTGCCGTTGAACGGATTGACGGCGTGGCTGCCCGTGAACACCCCACGCTTCTCGATCGGCCCCTCGGTCGAGAGGCGCTCGACCTCGGTGGCGCGGCGCACGCGCTCCACGAACGCTTCCACTTCGGGCCTTCGCTCCGGTGTCGTGATCGCTCCGACCAGCGGGTGCTCCGGAGAGAGCACCGCGAAGGTCATGCCGAAGGCGGTGTCCGGCCGGGTGGTGAAGACGCCGAACCCTCCGAGGTCGGCCCGTCCTTCAATCTCCATTGTGAACTCGGCCCCCTCGGAACGGCCGATCCAGTTGCGCTGCATGATCTTGACCTTCTCGGGCCAGTGTTCGAGGCGATCCAGGCCGTCGAGCAACCGGTCCGCGTAGCTGGTGATGCGCAGGAACCACTGCTCGAGGTCACGCTGTACGACGACCGTCCCGCAACGTTCGCACCCGCCCGCCACCACCTGCTCGTTGGCCAGGACCGTGTGACACGAAGAGCACCAGTTGACCGGCGCCTTGCCGCGGTAGGCGAGGCCGCGCTCGAGCATGCGCTTGAACAGCCACTGGTTCCAGCGGTAGTACTCCGGCTCGCAGCTGGCGATCTCCTTGTCCCAGTCGTAGAGAATCCCCCAGACGCGGAACTGCCGCTTCATCCGCTCGATGTTGGCGACCGTCCACTCGCGGGGATGGCTGCCGCGCTTGATCGCGGCGTTCTCGGCGGGAAGCCCGAAGGCGTCCCAACCCATCGGGTTGAGCACCCTGCGGCCCTGCATCAGGAACATGCGGAACAGGCAGTCGCCGAGGATGTAGTTGCGCCCGTGTCCGACGTGCAGGTCGCCCGACGGGTACGGGAACATCATCAGCATGTACAGGTCCTTCGCCTCGGCGGTATCGACCCGGGCGCAGCGCTCCGTCTCCCAGAACTCCTGCCAGTGCGGTTCGATCTTCTGCGGGTCGTAGGGAAGGGCCATGCAACGCCTCCGAATTGTTCATTATAGGAGTGAGGCGGCGGAATCCGCACGCCGCACTGACCGGACGCGTCACACCCGAGCCGTGCCGACGGCTCAGGGACCGAGGAGTCCGCCGACCCTCGCGAAGAGGGCCTCGACGCCCACTCTGCCCACTCCCTCGGACGACGGCCGGTCACCGACGAAGAGAGCCACGACCTCTCCCTTCGCCACGACGGGCACGACCTCGACGTCGTGCAGTCCGTCGCGCACTCCGAGCGCGCCAGCCAGGGCGGCGGCGTCACCGGGTCCGAATTCGCTTCCGCGTCTCGCCTGCTGGGTAATCACGGCCTCCTCGAGCGCGCTCACACCGCGGGGCACCCTGGGCGGCAGCGAGGACGCGAAACCGTACCCGCCGAGGGACTCGAAGGCACCCTCGCGAACCGCGAGGAGCACTCCGCGCGCGAACGTGCCGCTGGCGAAGCGCAGCAGCGAAGCGCGCACCTCGGAAGGGTTCGCGTCGGCCTGGAGAGCGAGAAAGAACTCCCGGAACGCCTCGGCGTCCGTCTCCGCCATCGGCATGTTCAGATCGAGGAGCCGCTCGATCACGAGGCTGAGTTCGTCGCGGAACCATCGAGCCGTCTCGCCCGCCTCGCCAGCGGGAGCCGGCAGCAGGTACGATGCGCCGCCGAGGACAGCCTGGTGTCTGAGCCACGGATCGGCGAGTCCGCCGACCCAGATGCTGGGAACGGGCGGCCGGCTGGCGGCGGCGGTGCGCAGCAGCCTCAGCCACGTCTCTCCCTGTCCGGCCAGCGTCGAGGAACTCGGCAGGTGGATCACCAGGATCGCGGGCGAGTCGCCGAGTCCGGCGTCCGGCTCCGTGGCCAGTACCGCCTGCCAGCCCCTTTGCCTCCATTCCGTCTCGAGTGCCCGGTACGGCCGCGGGTCGGCCGCCACGACGCGGATCACCGTCGCCCCCGGCGGCAGCGGGACATCGGCGAGCGAGTCCCGGAGTTCTTCCAGCGGGTCAGCCGGAGATCCTCCCCGCGTCCTGGCCGAGACCGACCCGGCCGATGCGACGAGCGCGGCATCCGCCTCGAGGCGCGCGAGGAATTCCTCGACCGGCAGCCACTCCGCGGGCGAGGCGACCTGCCCCGGCCTGAAGGAGAACGTCCCGATCCGGTTGGCGTACGCCGCGACCAGCGGCGCCGAGGACTCTCCCGCGACGTGCCCGTGCTTGACCTCGAGGCCGGCTCTTCCGACGGGCGTCTCGAACTCCAGCGCCCCTTCGGCCCTCACGGCGGTGAGGAGCTTGAACAACTCGCGCACGCCGAGGTCCGACAGCCTTCCGACGATCGCCTTCACGAACTCCCCCTCTCCCCCGTTCGGCCGGCGCACCCACGCGTCACGCGCCGGGCTAGTCGAGCCGAACCACCCGCACACCGTCGAGATCGAGTTCCATCTCCTTCGCCGACCCGCTCGGTGTCCACCAGCGGAGTGTGTACGGTCCGGGAAGCAGGCGGGGAAACTCGACCGTCTCGGGACCGCGGCGCGCCCAGCGCGTCCCGTCGCCGGCCACGAGAAGAGCGACCAGCGGACCGTCGGCCCCGGACAGCCGGCAGCGCAGCGTGGCGCCCGAGTCCGGCACCACGCGCAGTCCCGCCGACTTCGGCAGGCGCGCGAACTGGCCCTCCTCCAACGCCAGGACCCGCACTCCGTCGATGGACGCTCCCTCGCCGGCGCCCCGCAGAGGGACGTGACGAACGCTCACGGCTCCGACCGAACTGCCCGGGTCGAAGGCGATCCAGCCGGCGCCGGGAAGCCACGCCTCGCCCCAACGATGCCAGCGAGGCCGCTCGTCGCCGACCAACAACCCGTGCACGACGCGAGCCGGAATCCCGGCGACGCGGAGCAGCGCGACGGCGAGGTTGGCTCGCCCGGAGCAGCGGCCTCGGCCTCGCGCCTGCACGCTCGCGGCATCCTGCGGGCCGTCGTCGGACTCGTCGAGCGTCACGCGCCGAGTGACGTGGGCGACGACCTCGACGACGACATCGAACGCCCCCTCGGTCCTCGTCCAGCGGACCGCCACACCCTCGGGCGGGGCGAACGAAGCGTCCACCTCCATCGCCTCCGGATCGCCGCACCCGGCCGGATCGACGAGTGGATACGAGGGCCGCGCGGCCAAGGGACTGACGTCGTGACTGACCGTCACCAACGCAACGCCGTCGACTCTCTCCAGCTCCACCAGCAGACCGCCACGTTCCCCGGCCTCGATCCGCGCGGCGAGCGCGGTGGGAACCGCGAGACGCATCTCGTCCGCCCCCGCCGCATGCCCGGCGGCGACCGCAACGGTCAGCGCGGCGGCCAGCGGCCTCATCCGGTTCCCGGCGCGATCTGACGGTGCACGAATCCGTCCAGAACACCGTTGACGAACTGGCTGGAGCGCTCGCTGCCGAAGCGTTTCGCGAGTTCGACCGCCTCGTCGATGACCACGGCGGGGGGAGTGTCCGGATGGTGCAATAGCTCGAAGATCGCCAGACGCAGGATGTTGCGGTCGACCGCGGCCATCCGGTCGAGACGCCAGTGGTCCGCCTGACTCCCCAGCGCGGCGTCGATCTGGTCGCGACGGTGCAGCACCCCGCGCACCAGCACGATGGCAAACTCCTTGGCCGCTGGAGGCGCCTCTTCGAGATCCTCGAACCCTGCGATGATGCGCTCGAAGTCGGTACCCGCGAGTTCGTGCTGGTAGAGCATCTGGACGGCGAGTTCCCTCCCCCGTCGGCGCACGCCCACCGCTCAGTTCTCCAGGGTCCGGTAGAGCTGGACCATCTCGATCGCCGCCTGCGCAGCCTGCCAGCCCTTGTTCCCCGCCTTCGACCCGGCGCGCTCGAGCGCCTGTTCCAGCGTGTCGGTGGTGAGAACGCCGAACGACACCGGCACGCCGGACTCCAGCGAGACCTGAGCCAGACCCTTGGCCGCCTCAGCAGCGATGTAGTCGAAGTGCGGCGTCGCGCCGCGGATCAGAACACCGAGGGCGACGACGGCGTCGACCTTCCGGCTCGACGCCAGCTTCTTGGCCGCCAGAGGCAACTCCCACGCGCCGGGCACCTTCACCGTGAGGAGGTCGTCCGGCCGGGCGCCGTGCCTGGTCAAGCAGTCGATGGCGCCGTCGGCCAGGCGTGCGGTCAGGAGGTCGTTGAACCGGCTGACCACGAGACCGAACCTGAGACCGGCGGCGTCGAGCGTTCCTTCGTAGGTGCGTGGCATGGCTTTCTCCGTGCCGTCATTGTAAGCCAAGAGCGACCTCCGGAGGCGGTGCCGGAGCAGGCGACGGCGGGTTCGCCGTGCGGCTCCCCGCGACCCCCGGCGCAAGCCGACGACATCCTGCACGACAGTCCCAAGACCTCTTGAAAGTTGAGACTGAAGGTGCTAGGTTGCTTTTGTGAAGGCCTTCACGACACATCGGCGGGAGGATGGTGAGGGCCGCCAGGATCGCAAGGACTCTCCCCGGTGGGGCGCCCCGCAGGGTACCGCCGTTGGATCTCCCCCCCAAGCCATCCGACACCCGGTCCCCAACGCCTCGCCGGGGGGCTTTTCTCGTCCCATCCGATAGTCGAAACTCGCCACCCGAGGGGAGGGGGACCGCGCATGAAACGAGTCTTGTCCGGAAACGAGGCCGTGGCTCGCGGTGCGTGGGAAGCGGGAGTGAGCGTCGCCGCAGCGTACCCCGGCACACCGTCGACCGAGATCCTCGAGGTGATGGCTCGATTCCCGGGCGTCTACTGCGAGTGGTCGACCAACGAGAAGGTCGCCGTGGACGTGGCGGCCGGCGCCGCGTTCGCCGGCCGGCGGGCGCTCGCCGCGATGAAGCACGTCGGCGTCAACGTCGCCGCCGATTCGCTGTTCTACACGTCGTACACCGGGACCGAGGCGGGCCTGGTCATCGTCTCCGCGGACGACCCCGCGATGCACTCGTCGCAGAACGAGCAGGACAACCGTCGCTACGCGGCGTTCATGCGCATACCCTGCCTCGACCCCGCCGACTCCCAGGAGTGCAAGGACTTCACCATCGCGGCGTTCGAGCTCTCCGAGCAGTTCGACACGCCGGTCATGCTGCGCACCACCACGCGGATCAACCACTCGTCGACGCCGGTGGAACTGGGCGAGCGCCGCGAGGCCGGCGCCGGGCGCGAGAAGTTCCCGCGTGCGGCCGAGAAGTACGTCATGGTGCCGGCCAACGCACGACTTCGCCATCCCGTTGTCGAGGAGCGCCTTCGCCGCCTCTCCGAGTGGGTGGAGACCACGCCGCTCAACCGGATCGAGTGGCGCGACCGCGAAGTGGGGGTCATCACGTCCGGAGTGGCCTACCAGTACGCCCGGGAAGTGCTCCCGAGCGCCTCGGTGCTCAAGCTCGGCGTCACCCACCCCGTGCCGGCCGGCTTGATCCGGGCCTTCGCGGCGGAGGTCGGTCGTGTCGTGGTGGTCGAGGAGCTCGACCCCGTGATCGAGGAGCAGGTTCGACTCCTCGGGCTGACGTGCGAGGGGAAGTCGATCTTCCCGCTCATCGGCGAACTGGACCCGTCGGCCGTCCGCGCGGCGGCCGCCGGTGCCGGCCTGCCCGTGGACCACGAGCCGGCCGCACGCACGGCGTTGCCGCGACCGGCGCTTCCCGGGCGGCCGCCGGTGCTGTGTCCAGGGTGCTCGCACCGTGGGGTGTTCTGGCTGCTCAAGAAGAAGAAGCTGGCCGTGTCCGGCGACATCGGCTGCTACACGCTTGGATTCCTCCCCCCACTCTCCTCGCTGCACTTCTGCGGCTGCATGGGAGCGTCGATCGGCGTGGCGCACGGCGCCGCCAAGGCCGGCCTGAAGGAACGCGTCGTCGCCGTCCTCGGCGACTCGACGTTCTTCCACACCGGCCTCCCCGCGCTCGCCAACGTCGCCTACAACCGCGCCAACGTGCTGACCATCATCCTCGACAACGGCACCACGGCGATGACCGGGCACCAGGAGAACCCGGGCAGCGGCAAGACGCTGCAAGGGGGCACGGCCGGGCGGCTGGACTTCGAGAAGGTCTGCCACGGCCTCGGCATCGAGCACGTCGCGCTCGTCGACGCCTACGACGACGGAGCGCTCGGGCGGGCCTTCAAATCGCTCATGGCCACCCAGGAGCCGGCAGTCCTGATCGCCCGACACATGTGCGCGCTGCTTCCCGAGGCGCGCAGGCAGTACGTGCCTCTCACGGTGATCGAGGAGAGATGCAACGGGTGCGGAGTGTGCTTCAACCTGGGGTGCCCGGCGATTCTCCGGAGCGACACGCTCGACCCGGAAAGCCACAAGCCGCTTGCGCTCATCGACCCGGCGCTGTGCACCGGGTGCGAACTATGCGCGCACGTGTGCCCGCACGACGCGATTGCCAACCGTGACCAGATGAGGCTGCTCGAGGACCATGGCGGGGACACGTGCCCGGTCGGCGGCGCAGGGGGGACTGAGCGATGACGGACGGCGCCCGCTACAACTTCGTGCTTGTCGGTGTCGGTGGTCAGGGCATCCTGCTCGCCTCGAACATCCTCACCGAGGTCGGACTGGCCGCGGGCTACGACGTGAAAAAGTCCGAGGTGCACGGCATGTCCCAGCGCGGCGGCAGCGTCGTCTCGCATGTCCGCTGGGACCGGGAAGGTGTCCGCTCGCCGCTGGTCGGACACGCGGAAGCGGACATGCTGGTCGCGTTCGAACGGCTGGAGGCGCTGCGCTTCGCCGACTTCCTCAAACCGGGCGGGACCGCGGTGGTCAACGACATGGAGATCGTTCCGGTTACTGTCTCCGCCGGTGGCGCGACGTACCCGGACCAGGCGGTCGTCACGGCGACGTTCGAAGCGCTCGCGGCGACCATGATCACCGTCCCGGGCGAGCGACTGGCCACCGCGGCCGGCAACATCAAGGCGGCCAACGTCGTCCTGCTCGGGGCGATCTCGACCCGGCTCG
This sequence comes from Acidobacteriota bacterium, assembly GCA_040754885.1. Lineage (GTDB taxonomy): Bacteria > Acidobacteriota > Thermoanaerobaculia > Thermoanaerobaculales > Thermoanaerobaculaceae > JBFMCD01. The sequence goes on along the minus strand of JBFMCD010000100.1, from coordinate 15,865 downwards.
CGCTGCCCGAGGAAACCTGGCGGGCCTGCCTGACGCAGCGCGTCCCCGCGAAGTTCCTCGACCTCAACCTGACCGCGTTCGCGATGGGTCGCCGGGTTGCGCTCGCGGCGTAGGATGGCCGACTCCGAGCGTTCCGGCTGTTTCCAGATCGAAACGGGACGATGCGGGGCTGCGCTTGAAGCATGTTCCCTGCAGGCACTTGGCTTGCAGACTCCCGAAGTCCGAGCTATGCTCGGATGTCTGTTCCGTTGACGTAGCACGACCAGGCGATCCGCAAAGGCCGAAGGAGCGATTGATGAGCCCTCGCAGCGCCGTGATCATCGACGACGAACCCGACATCACAGCGTACCTGTCGACGCTGCTTTCCGACCACGGATGGGAGGTGCGAGCCGCGAACAGCGTGGAGGCCGGGCTCGGACTGCTCAAGGGGCGGAGACCGGACGTGGTCCTCCTCGACTTGATGATGCCGGAACGCGGCGGCCTGAACGCCCTCGTGGCGATTCGCAAGGACACGGCACTCGAAGGACTGCCGGTCCTGATCGTCAGCGGCATCCAGGAGAAGCTGACCTCCGACTACCACGCCTATCTCGAGCGCTTCAAGCACTACCGCCCGGACGGCTACCTGGACAAGCCGGTCAAGCCGGAGGAGTTGTTCACGAAGCTCGACGAACTCACTCTGGCCAAGGCCTGACCGGGGCGAGGCGGCGAGCGCCTCCAGTCGAGGCGCCCAGCGCCGCCACCGACGGTTTGTCGGAGTGACGGAACGTCACGGCTGCGCGAGCCGGCCGTCGGACACACCGCCGCGCTCGGGCAGCAGGTGCTTCAGCACCGCGAGAAGCGTCGGAGGGTCGATGGGCTTGCCGAGTACCGCGTCCGGCCCTCGTACGCCGTTCTGGTTACCGAGGTAATTCTGGCAGTCGTCCCGGAGGATCTGGTCCATTCCGGTCATCACCACCAGCGGCGTGTCACGCCAACCGGGACTCCTGCGCAGCGACACGAGCAGATCGAGCCCGGAGCGTCCAGGCATGAGGACGTCGACCAGCAAGGCATCGGGGCGCCTGCCGTCCAGCACCGCCAGCGCCTCGACCGCGCTGCGCGCGGTCGTCACCTCGTAGCCGTTGTCCTCGAGCAGCGAGGCGACGTAGACCAGGATGTCGGGATCGTCGTCGACAACCAGCAGCCGGCCCGGCGCCATCTCCGCTCCCCTCCCCCTGCGGCCTCAGCAGGCCACGGGCTGCGTGCTCGGTTTCGCCTCGAGCGGCAAGCGCACACGAAACGTCGTGCCCTTGCCCGGCTCCGACGTCACCTGGATGGCGCCGCCGTGCTTGTCGACGATCTTGTTGGAAACGAACAGGCCGAGGCCGGTGCCCGACACCCCCTTGGACGAGAAGAACAGCGTGAAGATCTTGTCCAGGGTTTCGCGGTCCATGCCGATGCCGTTGTCCTCGATGACGAAGTCCATGAACGGCGGGAAGCGGCGGACCGTCAGCCGCACCCTGTGGGCATCCGCCTTGGAGTCGGCGCGGCAGGCGTCGAGCGAGTTTTCCAGGATGTTGACCAGCATCGCCCTCACCGCCTTGAGGTCACCCGGGAACTGGCCGGCGTCTCCCTGGACATCGGCCGAGATCGCCACGTCGAAGTCGGCGGCACGCTTCTGAAGGCCCTCGACGGTCTCTCCAACCAGCAATGCGACGTCGATCGGCTCCAGCTGGAGCTCTCGGTCCTTCGCGTAGTAGAGGATATCGAGCACCATCGAGCGGATGCGGTCGACGTTGCGTTGCACCATCTCCCACCCCTGGGTGACGCGCTCAGGTTTGCCCTTGGCGAACCCGGAGTTGACCATGTAGATCCCGCCGTCAAGGCCGGTCAGCAGCCCCTTGATGCCGTGCGAGATCGAGCCGACGAGCAGACCGATGGAGGTGAGCTGTGACTGCAGTTCGCGCAGCTGCGTGATGTCCACCGACATCTCGATCACGGCCCCGATCTCACCACTCGCGTCGCGCACTGGTGCAGTCGTGCAGAGGACGTCGATCTTCCGCCCGTCCGCCGAGACAACCACTTCCTCGTGCTCCCGCGACAGGCCGTCCGCGAACGTCTCTTCGCACGGACAGTACAGACAGGGTTCGTCGCGGTGCTTGTAGACGCGGTAGCACGACTGGCCGACCGCCGGGCCGAACGTCTCGCGAAACTTGCGGTTGGCCTGGACGATCACCCGGTCGCGGCTCTGGACCGAGATGTAGCAGGGAACCTCTTCGAAGAGCTGCGCGAGACGCGCCTTGGACTCGTCGAGCATGCGCCGCAGCTGCCTGGCCTCGCGCAGGTCGGTGTGCATCTCCATGACCATGGCGATGCGGCCGTCGCGGTCGTGGATCGGCGTCGTCCGCACCCGCACCGGGAGCTCGACACCGGCGGCGGTGACCAGCGTCTGCTCTGAGACCTGCCCCGCACCCGCCGCGAACGTCTCCTCGACGGGGCAGTCCGGACACACCTCGCTGCGGCCCTTGTAGGCGCGGTAGCAGAAGTCGCCGACGCGGTCGCCGAAGTCGCGGCGAAACCGGGAGTTTGCCTCGACGATGCGGAACTCCCTGTCGTGCACCGTGACGTAACAGGGCATGTTCTCGAAATACTGCCGGTAGCGATCGTCCATGCCACCCCCGGGGCGACGAGAGGAGCGGCCCGACCGGAGCCGGACCGACCCGCGACTACGCGTGTTTGGCCGACTTCAGCTCCAGGATCCGCCGGATGTTGTCTACCAGCAGCTCTTCCTTGACCGGCTTGTCCATGTAGCCGTCCGGTACCGGGACCGCCCGCTGGTAGATCACCTGGCGGAACTCCGGGTGACCCGTCACGACGCACACGGGTATGCCCCTCAGCGCCGGATCGGAGCGGAGCCGGGCGAACGTCTCGAGCCCATCCATGCCCTTCATCGAGAGGTCGAGTGTGATCAGGTCGGGCCGGCACTCTCGGGCGGCCGCCAACGCCTGGTGGCCGTCCGATGCCTCGAAGGTCTCCGCGCCCGCGTCCTCGAGCACCGTGCGGATGAAGGTTCGGATGTCGACCTCGTCGTCAACCACCAGGATCCGCCGGCCCTCGAGCGGCACGGCTGGCTTGGGCATCATCACCTCCGGTTCAACCGGCGGCGCGACCGGCCTGGCGACTGCCGACCGCTCCGGGATCACCAGCGCCTCCGCGACCAGGTCGACGAGCTGCTTGACCTGGCAGTCGAGGCGGTAGTGCTTGATCAGATCGGACAACCCGTCAACGCAGTTGTGGCACGAGGTAACCACGATCTTCGCACCGGTGGACGCGATCTGGTCCGCCTTGACCTTCGCCGACTTGAGACGGCGCGGCGTGTACTCCGACATCGACATGGCACCGCCGCCGCCGGTACAGCAGTAGTTCTCCGCACGGTTCGGCGTCATCTCCCGGAAGTCCGTGGCGACCAGCCTGAGCAGTTCCCGCGGTTCCTCGGTGACGCCGCATGAGCGGGCCAGATTGCACGAATCGTGATAGGTCATCGCCTGCGGGTTGCGCGCCCGGTCGACCTTGATCCGCCCTTCCTGGACGTAGCGCAGCATGGTGAACACGCTGCTCTCCATCGGAATGTCGACGTCCATGCCGGCCCAGTTCGGCCCCTCGCAGCGGGTCGAGCGGAAACCGTGGCCGCACTCGGAGATGACGATCTTCCTGACGCCGAGTTCCTTGGCCTTCTCGTAGACACGGCGCGCGGCGGCGCCGCCGAGCGCGTCGTCCCCCGAGAACAGGCCGAAGTTGGTCTGGTCCCAACCCTCGCTGGGCATCGTCCAGCTCTCGCCGGCGGCCCAGAACACCAGCGCCGCGTTGCGGATCGTCCTCGGGTCGTACTTTGCCTCTCGCGGGTTGATGGTGTACATCACATCAACGCCGGGCTTGTCGACCGGGATGTGGGCGTCGTCGTGGCCAAGCTCGGAGGCGAGCTCCTCGGACATCCACTCGAGCGTGTCGAGGTAGTCCTCCTTGAGCACGCCCATCTGGTTGCCGATTTCCCACTGATCCTTGGAGACCACGCGCACGCCCTCCGGCATCACGCCGACCGACGAAAGCAGTCCGCGCATCATGCGATTGAGGACCGCGGTGTCCACTCCCATCGGGCAGTTGAGCGTGCAGCGCCGGCAGTTGGTGCAGGTGCCGAACGCGATGTCCTTGAGCGCCTCGAGTTCCTCGTCCGTCGCCGGCGTGGACGCCTTGACCCACCAGGGAAGCACCCGACCCGTCCAGTCGAAGTTGGCCTTGAAGATCTTGCGCAGCTGGTCCGCCTTGTAGGACGGCGTCATCCTGGGATCGTCGGGGTGCGTGAGCACGTAGTGACACGCGTCGTTGCACATGCCGCAGTGCACACACCCGACCAGAGAACCGACCACCGGGCGGGACAGCTTCCGCCCCAGCAGCTCGACCATGCGCTCGACCTTCCACGTGCGTTCGTCCGTAGCCATCACGACCTCCTCAGGCCCTGACCAGGGGGTACGTGCCGCGGTGCCCGAGGGTGCGGCCCAGCCAGGTGCGGGTGAATGGGTAGTACAGGTAGTGGGAGATCTTGGAGAACGGCACGTAGACGAGGAAGAAGCTCGTCAGCAGCAGGTACCCGACCAGCCAGCCGTCTCCGGCAAGCAGTCCGCTGATATTCGCCTGAGCGGCGAGACCGAGCGCGAACCAGACGGTCAGCAGCGCCAGCGAGAAGTAGTCGTCGGGGCTGGAGATCAGGCGCAGGTACGGTCGCGTCCAGCGCCGCGCGTTCCGGTACACGGCGACCAGGAAAGCACCGCCGAGCAGCAGGCCCATCACGGCGGCGACCGCGGGGAGCTGCAGGAAGGCCCGGCTCAGCGTGCTCACGAACGCCAATGCGATCCCCGCCACGACTCCCAGATGGAAGATGACGAACGTCGAGTAGAAGGCGAGGTTCTTCCTGGTGCTCTCCATCGCCCAGGGCATGAGGACGTTGCCCAGCGAGTAGAGGGCGCCGCGCCGGGCGTCGGTGCGATCCGGGGCGCCGGGGGCCTGGCGGTCGCGCGTGGCGCGGAAGGAGAGCAGCCAGCGCACACGCAGCGCGTAGACGATCGCCATCACGCCCAGCGCGATCCAGTGGACGATCTCGGCCGCGTGGAGCAGCGCCGATGGCTGGTGTCCCATGTCACGACCTCCCTTTGAGCTGGGCCTCGAACGGCCGGAATTCGCGGCTGTCGGCGGCGACGAGCACGATCTCTCGCTGCCGGCCTCCGTTGCGCAGGTGCGAGTCCGCCTCCTCGATCAGCACCTTGGCGCACAGCTCGAGGGGCACCTGGTAGAGCCCGGTTCCGAGCGGCGGGAAGGCGAGTCGCGCGACACCGAGTTCGTCGGCCTTGCGCAGGGCGGCCCGCGCCGCCATCCGGAGCTTGGGCTCGGTATCCGGCTCCAGGAACTTGGGGCCGTTGGCGTGGATGATGTGGCGAGCCTTCAAGCTCCCGCCGGACGTGACCACTGCGTCTCCCGTGGCGCAGCTGCCGTGGGCAGACAGTTCCTCCTGCACCTGCTTGCCCCCGCGGGCGACGATCGCGCCGCCGTACCCCGACCCGAGCTTGCAGTCAGAGGTAACGTCGTAGACGAACGCGTCGGCCTCGACCTCCGTGATGTCGCCCCTGACGAGTCGAATCGACTTGTCGCCCAGCTTCCTCTCGACCATGACCAGCCCTCCCCGCGCTCGCGCGGCGTCGGCCCCTCCGGAAGAGATCAGGCCCGGCCGCGGCCTTCCGCCGTGCGCCTCGTGTCGCCGCGCCGACCCGCCTGTCGCCTCGGCACGACCGACTTCTCCTTCGCTTCGCTTCGCCTCTCCGGTGCAAGCAGGTCGGCGAGCGTGAAGCCCTCCAGCGCGTCGGTGACGCGCCGGTTGATCAGCACGTACATCGGACGGCACTCGCAGTACTCGGAGCGGATGCAACTGGCCGGATCGCCGACGCACTGCACCACGTTGAGCGGCCCGTCCACCGCCTCGATGATCTCCCGCACGGTGATCCGCTCGGCGGGTCGCGCCAGCTGGTAGCCGCCGCCCTTCCCGCACACGCCGCGCAGGAGGCGGGCGTTGCGCAGCGGCAAGGCCAGTTGCTCAAGGTAGCCGTGCGAGATGTGCGAGCGCTCCGCGACACCGGCGAGACTGACCGGAACCCCATCGGCGCCCATGCGCGCCACGTCGAGCATCATGCGGAGCGCGTACCGGGGTCTTGTGGAAAGTCTCACAATCCGAACATACTCCCATTACTCCTAGCTGTCAAGTAGGAATACTGTCAATTCTGAGACTTCGCTGCCAAGGGCTTCCCGGACACGAAGACGGGCACCGAGCGCGTCAAACGGCTCGCCTCGGGGCCTCGAACAGAACGAAGCGCCCGGGTTGCCCCGGGCGCCGCATGGTTCCGAGTCGGTCGGACCGGGATCTCTCCCCGGTCCCCCGATCACTGACTCTAGTCGCTGCCGAGATCGTCGGCCTTCATCGCCTGCGACGCCACGTCCTCGAGCATCTTGGTCGTGACCGACTTCGGCCGCTCGATGGCGTAGCCCAGCGCGCGGTCCCAGGTGATGTTGGCGAGCACGCCGATGGCGCGGCCGATGCCGAACAGCACCGTGTAGAAGTCCCACTCGGTAAGGCCGTAGTACCACTGGATGACGCCCGACTGCGCGTCGACGTTCGGCCACGGGTTCTTGGTCTTGCCGTGCTCGGTGAGCACGCCCGGGGCAACCTTGTAGATCATGTTGATGAGCTTGAACAGCGGGTAGTCGGGCAGATTCTTGAGACAGAACTCCATCTGCGCGACATAGCGCGGATCGGTCTTGCGCAGCACCGCGTGGCCGTAGCCCGGGATCACCTGACCGGCCTTGAGCGTGTCCCACAGCGCTTCCTTGACCAGCTCCTCGGTCGGCTCCTTGCCGCCGAGCTTGGCCTGGAACTTCATCACCCAGGACAGGACTTCCTGGTTGGCCAGGCCGTGGAGCGGGCCGGCCAGCCCGTTGATGCCGGCGGACAGCGCGTAGTAGGCGTCGGAGAGCGCGGAGGCGACGAGGTGCGTCGTGTGCGCCGAGACGTTCCCGGACTCGTGGTCGGAGTGGAGGATGAAGTACATCCGCGCCACGTCGTCGTACGGCTTGCCGAATCCCATCATGTGGGCGAAGTTGCCGCCCCAATCGAGATCCTTGTTGGCGTGGATGTGAACGTCCGCCTTGTACTTCATGCGGTAGATGTAGGCGCCGATCGAGGGCAGCTTGGCGAGCAGATTCTGCGCGTCCTCGAACGTCGGCTCCCAGTACTCATCCTTCTTCATGCCCTGGTTGTAGCGCTTGACGAACTGCGCCTCGCGCTGCATCGCCACGATCGCCGCCGAGAACATCGTCATCGGATGACTGTCGCGCGGCATGGCGCGCAGGACGTCGATGACGTACTGGGGCACGCCGCGGCGCGTCTTCCAGTCCTCGACGACGTCCAGCGTCTGTTCCATGGTCGGAACTTCACCCGTGACCAGGAACCACCAGAACCCCTCGACGAACGGGTAGTCGCATCCCGGGACCTTGGGCAGCGCCGCGAACGTCTCCGGAATGGTCTTGCCGCGGAAGCGGATGCCCTCGAACGGGTCGAGGTAGGAGATGTCCGTGACCAGGCAGCGGACTCCGCGCGCGCCGCCGATCGCCTGCGCGATCGTGACCTCGCCGATCTTCACGGCGCCGTGCTCCTTGAGGAGCTTCTGCGTCCGCGGCCGGTGCTCCTGGATCTTCTTGGAAAGTGCTTCCTTCAGTTTCGCCATTCGCGCCCTCCCTCTGCCGCGATGACCGGTCGCTCCGGCCCTGCCGCGGCGCTCAAGCCCTCGTGATCGAAGGATGTGCTCACGTTCACAATGGGCACATTACTCCGCCGGGAGGCGCATTGCAACCCATCCGCGGGTCGTCCGGCGACCTACCTGTACCCAGCCAGGACGGCGCTCTCGTAGGCCTCGACCGAAGGGAACGTGACCGGGCGTTCGAGGGCATCCAGGCCGGGCAGCAACGCGGCGCCGGTGGCGTCGAGGAACAGCCTGACCAGCGCCCTGAACGCCTCAATGGGGGTCGGCCGGGCCTCCCTGACGAACCTCCTCGGGTCCATCTGGTTGGAGTACAGGCGGTAGGCCCGGAAGCACCCGCCCCCGGCCGGGGCCAGGAGATCCACGACCAGGAACGCCCGCTCCACGCTCCGGATGCCGGCGACCGCGATCACCGAGATCTCGCTGAACGGGAGGATGTCCGCGGCGCCGTCCGTGCTGCGCAGCACCAGGCCCTCCTCCTCGATCCGCTCGAGGAGACACTCCTCGACCGTCAGGCGGGGTGCCGGCATCTCCGGCATGGCCTGGAACGTGAAGGGGTCGGGGCCCCAGTCCAGCTCGACCTCGCCTTCCCCCGCCGGCTCCTTCTCCGCCGGCTGCGACGGGCTCGGCGGCGCGGAGAAGGCGTCGTCGGCGTGCCGCGCGGGCGGTTGCGGACCGGCGGCAACAGGAAGAGGAATGGGCGCTTCTCGCACCGCTGATGGGGGAGCGGGCGGGTTCGGAGGCGGGGTGGGAGCGGGACCGGGCGCCGGCGGAGGAGGCGCCGGCGGTCGGACCGCCGGTCGTGGCGGCACCTCGTGGGCCGGGACCTGGGCCGGCGCGGCGACACCTGGCGCGAGCCCGAGTCGAGCGGCTGCCTTCTCCGCCAGGAGCCCGGCGGTGCCGTCGGCCGCGAGGTGCCTGAACACGTCGTTGGCCGCGGCCGGGTCGGTGGCGTGAAGCTCGCTCGCCAGCCGCCAGCGGAGCTGGGCGGGCCCTCCGGTTCCCGCGGTCTGGAGCAGCTCCAGCCAGTGATCGCGAGCCAGACCCATCTCCTTGCGTCGCAGCTCGTCCTCGATCACCCGCACCATGTGGTCGATCCCCTGCTCCGGTCGTCCCTCGTGGAGGAAGCTCTGCCACATCCCCAGGCGGGCGTCGGGGTTGCGCGGGTCGTCCTGGAGGACCTTGCGGAGTTCCCGTCGCGCCGCCTCGGTCTCGCCGCGCACGAGCAGGGCCATCCCTTCGTCGAGCGCGGGGTGCTGGCTCAACGAGATCTGCTTCTCGATCGCCGGGTGGATGTACTTCGCCTCGATCCCGAGCGCCTTGACGAGCAGCGCGGCGCCCGCGCCGAACACGAAGCCTCCGACGTGCGCCCAGTACGCCACGCCCCCTTCGCCGCGCGTCAGCGACGCGTAGAGCAGTTGCTGGCCAAGCCAGAGCGGGAGCATCAGCCATGCCGGCGCGTCGAACGTGCCGGCGCGGATGAAGAACCACCAGTAGAAGAAGCGGATGTTGGACTTCCCGCAGCGGACCATGAAGACGCCCATGACGGCGGCGATCGCGCCCGAGGCGCCGACCAGGGGCGAGGTGGACGCGGGGAACATCACCACGTGGGCGAGGGCGGAGACCACGCCGCCGGCCAGGTAGATCCCCGCGAACAGCGGCCTGCCGAAGGCGTCCTCGACCGGCGGCCCGGCGAGGTAGAGCATGAACATGTTGCCGAGCAGATGCATCCACCCCGCGTGCATGAACAGGCTGGTGAAGAGCGCGACCAGCGAAACCTCGGAGGGGACCAGCCCCCATTTCGAGTACGGGTGGTCGCCTTCCATGGACATGAACGCGTCGACGAGGCGGCGCAACTCCGCCTGCTCGGCGGCGCGCTGGTCCCGGTCCCGAGGTACCTCGACCTGGCTCTTCCTCGCCTCGATGATCAGTTGCAACTGCTCGCGGGAGCGCTCGCCCGGGGCGATCCTGCGCATGAACTCGTCGGGGACCTCCAGATACGGGTGCTCGGCAAGGTACTCGAACGCCCGCTGCGCCGCCTCGGCCGCTCCCCGCTGCAGTTCGTCGCCGGTTGTTCCGGTGCCGAGGAACACCACCAGGTTGAGCGCGATGATGGCGAACGTCACCCACGGCAGTCGGCGGACTTCCTGCTGGTCGTGGCCGATGGGGATGAGCACGGCAGCGGTTCCTGCCCCTCATACTAGATCATCGACGCACCCGGTTCCAGGCTACGGAGTCAGGCCGTCGCGGCGCCGGCCAGGCGGTCGAGGTCGAGCACCCGGCGCAGCACGGCCGGATCGAGCACGCCCATCCGAAGAGCAACCGTCGCCACGGTCTCTCCGGAGTTCTCGGCCGCCTTGGCCACCTCGGCGGCCCGCTCGTAGCCGATCTCGCGCGCCAGCGCCGTGGCCAGCGCCGGACTCCGCTCGGCCAGCGACCTCGCGCGAGCGATGTCGACCTCCAGCCCGGCCAGGCATCTCGCCGCGAGCATGCGGCCCGAGCCGGCGAGGAGTTCGGTCATGGCGTCGAGGTTCCAGATCAACAGGGGTTGCGCGTGCGAGAGGTCGAGCTGGTGGAGCGTCGCGCTCGCCCGACACGCCGACGCCAGCCCCTCGACCTCGAGCGCCGCCAGCGCCGTGGCCTCCGCGACCACCGGGTTGACCTTGCCGGGCATGATCGAGGAGCCCGGCTGAACGGCGGGAAGACGCAGCTCGCCCAGCCCGCCGAACGGTCCCGACGCGCGCATGCGGATGTCGTTGGCGACCGCCAACAGGACGCGGCCGATGCCGGCGAGGGCGTCGGCGTGCGCGATGACCTCGTCCTGCGCGGCGATCCCCGCCGCCGGCCCGACCATCGTCGAGAACCCAAGACCGGTGCGCGCCGCCAAACCGGCCACGACCTCCGACACCACCCTGCCGTCGCCGCCGATCCCCGAGCCAACCGCGGTCCCGCCGAGAGGGAGAGGCAGCAACCTCGCGGCGCTCGCGGCGGCGAGGCCAAGCGCCCCCTCCAGGCGGTGCCGCCAGGCGGTGAACACCCGCCCGTATGTGGTCGGCACGGCGTCCATCAGGTGTGTCCTGCCGAGCGTCACGGTCCCGCGGTGGGCCTCGGCGAGCCTGAACAATTCGGCACTCACGCCTGCCAGCGCCGGCGCGAGTTCGTCCCGCCACGACAGGGCGGCGCACGCGCGCAGGGCGGAAGGGATCACGTCGTTTGACGACTGGCCGAGGTTGACGTGGTCGTTGGGGTGAACGCAAGACGTCGCCGTTCCGGTCGTGCCGTCATGAAGACCGCGTCGCGCCAGCGCGGCGACCACCTCGTTCATGTTCATGTTCGTCGAGGTCGCGGAACCGGTCTGGAACACGTCGACGGGAAAGTGCTCGAGGTGGCGCCCGGAGGCGACTTCCTCGGCCGCGCCGGCGATCGCCGCGCCAACACGACCGTCGATCAGGCCGAACCGTCCGTTGGCGCGCGCGAACTCCGCTTTGAGTACGGCCAGCGTCCTCAGGAACCGCGCCGGCACGCGCCAGCCGCTGATCTGGAAGTTGGCCACGGCCCGCGCCGTCTGCGCCCCGTACAGCGAATCAGCCGGGACCGGCATCTCGCCGAGGGTGTCGCTCTCGATCCGCGTCCTGCCGCCGTCGCCGGTCACGTTGACCCTCCTCCTGCGACAACCTCAGCGTGTTCGGCCGGCTTCCCGGAGCGACCCACGCGCCGCGCCAGCACCGCGAGCGCGGCCAGAGCCAGCGCCGTCACGGTGCACCCCACGGCGAAGGGCACCGGCCGGTACACGAGCTCGACCCGGTGCTCGCCGGCGGGCAGTTGCACCTCGAAAGGAGCGCCATCGCTCACATGGGGATGAACACGCCGGCCGTCGAGACGGACTTGCCATCCGGGAAAGTAGGGGTTGGCGACGACCAGGCGGGCGGGAGAAGGCACGGAGCAGTCGATCCGCCACCGCATGGGCGTCCGTTCCACGACGGTCGTCGATCCGGACCCATCGAGCCGTACCCGCGGGAGGACCCTCCGATTCCGCAGCAGCCGGCCGTCGGGCCCTTCGTAGACGGACTCGAGATCCAGGCCGAACGAACGGTTCATCTCCGCGGCGCCGTACGGGAGCTGCGGGTGGACGAGCAGGTACTTCACGTTCCACTCGTCGAGCGCGCGTCCCCCCGGAGCGAGATCCCACGGTTCGAGCACGTCCTCTACGTTGGAGTCGAGGGTGAATCTGCCGATCGCCTCGCGTGTCCGGCGCCACGCGCGCGGCGCCATCGAATCGAAACCGCGGACGTCGTCGAGTCCGAGCGTCGTCGCCGAGTTGGAGGGCAGGAAGGTGTGCAGCGGCAGGATCCTGAACGTCTCCTTATCGGCGCGGAGGTGCTCGAGCATGGGCGTCGAGACCCCGAGGCTGGCCGACTCCGCGACCGGGTGAACGCCGCGCGCGCCCTGCAGCAACACGGCGGCGATCGCCAGTGGAGCAGACCAGGCGACGATTCTCCTCCACCCGACACCCGTGGCCGGACACGCGCCTCCCGCGATCCAGGCCACACCGCGGGCCGCCAGCCATCCCAGGCTCAGAGGCACCAGCAGCAGGCCGCGGCTCCAGTGCACCGGCGTCGCCTCGGCCAGGGCGCGGGAGATCGGGTTGTCGTACGAGACGAGCAGCACCACCGCCAGCGCGCCGGCCCAGAAGCGCGCATCGGCCTCGCGCCGGGCCACGACCAGTCCGACCACCGCGAGCGCCAGGCCGGCGAGCGAGACGGTCGCCGCCGCCTCGACGCGCGGGCCGACATCCGCTCCGGCGCTGACGAAGCGCACCAGCGCCTCGACCGGGAGCACGAGCGGGGCCCGCGCGTTTCCGTGGAGCGCGGCGGAGTGCGCGAGGTACTCGGCAAACGGCAGGATGACGGGCGCTGCCAGACCGGCGCCGAGGGCCGCGCCACCACCGACCCGGCCGAGCGCTGCCGGCGCCCGGGTCAGCGAGAGAACCCGCGCCGCGGCGAGCAGGGTCACCATCACCGCGGTCTGAGGATGCCCGCCGACCAGGCACAACCACGTCGAGACCGCCAGGCCGGCCACGGCGCCCGAGCCGCGGGCGCGCACGGTACGCTCGGCGGAGAGGAGGACCCAGGGAGCCGCGGCCGCCACCATCGCGTGCGGGTGAGCCAGCCACCCGACGAACGGACCCGAGAAGGCGAACATCGCCGCCCCGGTTGCCGCGCCGGCCCTCGACGCCCCGCCGCAGCGCAACCACAGGAACCCACCAACCGCGGCGAGGAGCAGTCTGGCCAGGAGGGAGAGGTTCCAGCCGGGTTCGACGCCGAACAGGAGCACCGGCGCCACGAGCGGAGATGCCAGCGCCGACTGGCCGTTGCCGAGCAGCGGGACGCCGCCGTCCTGGTGCGGGTTCCACAACGGCAGTCGCCCGGCGTGGAGCTCGCGACGCGCGAACTCCAGCCACGGCACGAACTGCCACACCGGATCGGTCAAGTCCTGAACCAGCGGCCGGCCGGGAGCCGCGAACGGCGCCCACGGCCAGACCATGGCCTTGACGTGTTCGGAGAGCAGCGGTCCCTTGTGCATGTCCAGGGCGAACCAGGCGCACGATGCCAGGACCAGCAGTCCAGCCGCACCGGCCAGCCGTTCAGTTGCCGGCCTGTCCACCCGACGTTCCCCCGTTCGGCGTCACCCGCGGAGGGTGGGCGCTGCGGCCTTCAGCGGGCGCCGTTCTCGCCCTCATTCCCGCGTCCGCCGGTGCGCGCCGTGAGGAGCGACGCGATCGTCGCCACCGCCAGGATCGACCCGACGGTCGCCAGCGAAATCGAGGTCGGAACATGGACGACGTTGCTGACCAGCATCTTCGCGCCGACGAGGACGAGAATCAGCGCCAGGGCAGGCTTGAGGAAGCGCAGCGCGCCGAGGGCGTTGGCGAGGAACGAGTAGAGCGCGCGCAGTCCTATCACCGCGAAGATGTTCGAGCTGTACACCACGAAGATGTCCTGACTGACGGCGAGCACGGCCGGGACCGAATCGACGGCGAACATCAGGTCGGTGCTCTCGATCGCGAGCAGAACGAGAATCAGCGGGGTGAAGCGCAGCTTTCCGCCGACGCGCACGGTGAAGTGCTCCCCGTGGTACTCCTTGACCATGGGCAGGACTCGACTTGCCCAGCGGACCAGGAGGTTGCGCTCCGGGTGCACCTGCTCCGAGCCGCCGAGACCGAGTTTGGCCCCGGTGGCGATGAGGAGGGCGCCGAGCACGTAGATCACCCACTCGAACGCGTGGAGCAGCGCGACGCCCGCCGAGATGAACGCACCGCGCATGACGATCGCGCCGACGATGCCCCAGAAGAGCACACGGTGCTGGTACTCGCGCGGTACGCCGAAGTACGTGAACAGGGCGAGGAAGACGAACAGGTTGTCGACCGACAGCGACTCCTCGATGAGGAACGCCGTCACGTACTGCATCGCCGCATCCGAACCGCGGGTGGCGCCGACGAACAGCGAAAAAGCCAGCCCGGCGCCGACGAAGAAGGCGCTCCACGCCGCGGTCACCCGGGCGCCGCCGTGGCGGACCCGCTTGCTCACGTAGAAGAGATCGAGCGCCAGCAGGCTGACGACGGCCGCGGCGAACACCACCCAGGAGAGCACAGTCGCGTTCACGAACGCCATCCTATCTCAGCGCCGCCGCTCGCCGGGCGGCCGTTCACAACGCGGGTCCGAAGAACACCGCATTGGCGAGCAGGACCATCGCACCGACGGTGAACCCGCGCACCGCCGGGTCCTCCGCGAAGGCGACGACCCGGCCGCGACCGTGCTCCTGGACCATCAGGTAGCCCTTGCGCGGGAGCTGCTCCCTCGACGCCTTGAGCATGAAGCCCGACTGGAGCAGCCGCTCCGGGGGGGCGAAGACGCCGACGTTGGTCCCCTGGTCGAGCTTCAGCGGCGAGAAGATTCGCCGCGAGTTGACGATCACGTCGAGGGCCCCACCCGGCACGCCGGACGCCAACAGGTGCTCGCCGTCGAGATCGACGCGCACGATCGCGCCCGGGACCGAGGGCGGCCGCTCGTCGGCCGGCGTGATGTGCTTCTCGTAGTCGAACCGAGTCGCGTCGCCCTTGGCCGGTTCCGGCTTCGCTTCGCCCTCGCGGGGCTTCGCCGCTGCCGGTCCGCCGCGCGGTTCGGTCCTGGCCGCGAGCAGCCCGACCTTCTCGCCGGCGAGGAACTCAGCTCCGCCACCCACCGCCACCAGCGTCCCGCCGTCCCGCACCCACGACTGCAGGCGGCGGAGCGCCGCCTCGGAGATCGCCCCGGAGTACCCGCCGCCCCACTCCGAGGCGTCGGGCATGATCAGGACGTCGAAGCGGCTCAAGTCGGCGGCGCCGAGCGCGGCGGCCCTCACAGGAGTCACCGGATAGCCGAGGTTGCGCTCGAGCGCGTGCCGCACGTGCCCCGCCGAGGTCGCGCTGGTCGGAACATCCCAGAGCAGCGCCACCCCAGGTGCCTCGACCGGGTGGACGCGGCTCGACCCGAGGTCGATGCCCTCGTCGACGTAGCCCGAGTCGGCGCCCACGAACTCCACCCCGAACGCGGCCGAGGCCGTGGCGAGTCGATCGCGCAGTTGGCCGTCGTTCTCCGACGCGCGCACCACGATCGTGCCCCGCTCCCAGCGGCGCCCGTCGAGGACGAACGGCCGCGTCGCCACGCCGGCCACGACGCCTTGCTGGAGCAGCGACCCGAGAGAGCGGGCGGCCGCGGGGCCGGTCCACGCGAGAAGGTAGGCGACTTTCCCGGCGCCGCTCACCCGCGCCGCGCGGGCGGCGTCCGGCACCAGCGGCTGCAGCGTTGCCGTCGGAGGGGTGGTCGCGAGCGAGCGCATCGGCACGCCCCACACCAGCGGCAGGGACCACGCCGTGAGGTCGTAGATCTCGTCCCCTTCCCGGCGGCTGTCGCGCCGCTCCTGCTCGGCCTCGAACGCCTCGCCCATCGGCGCGTGCCGCTCGAGCAGCGCCCTGGCCAGGCGGCTCAGCGGCT